>NZ_CP094972.1:2652746-3315933 GCF_025985425.1 Entomomonas sp. E2T0 | reverse complement strand
TATAGCAATGGTCAATTAAAAACAGAAATTGAATATAAAGATGGCTATTATCATGGTCGCTATACAAGTTGGTATAGTAATGGTCAGCAGAAGTTAACACAAACATTAGTTAATAACAACGTTAATGGTATGGTTAAGCGTTGGTATGACAATGGTCAGTTAAAATCAAAAGTTGCTTTTAAAAAGGGTATAGCTGATGGGCAATGGTCATCTTGGTATGATAATGGTCATAGAAAAACCTTAGGATTAATGTCTAATAATCAAAAGCAAGGACAATGGACATATTGGTATGATAATGACCAAAAGCAGGCAGAAGGTAAAGTAGTAGAGGGTAAGGCCACAGGGGTTTGGAGTTTTTGGTATAAAAATGGAATGAAAAAGGCTCGGGGTAATATAGTGAGTGGAGCAAAAGAGGGAAGTTGGACAGAATGGTCTATAACTGGTAATGAAATACAAACAGGTAGTTATTTAAATGATAAACGGCAAGGGGTTTGGGTAGAAAAAAGTAAAGATGGACAAATTATTAGAAAAATAACATTTGAACAAGGTAAAAAAGACTCAAAGTAATCGTTATAACTTAATAATTAATAAATAAAAAATATTATGAAGAATAGTTGATCTTTATCGCTACATCTTGCCATATTTCTTATATAATGCTAGTTCTATATAATGTAGTTAGTTTGTATATAACTTACTTAGTATGAATGGATAAAACAACAACGGGATAATGTAGTTAATATGGGTAGTGATAACCGTTTCATTTATTATTCTACTATTCATTTGAATCGTCGTGAAGAAATTTTAGTTCAGTCCATTATATCGCTATATAACTCAAAAGATGATTATAAATGGGCACACAAGGACAGTAGTGATACGATTGTAGTAGTAGTGGGTAGTGATGCAAAAGCTTTGCTTAGTGCAGGAGAAGATCCTTTTTCTGCTATTAAGGAACAACATATTGTCTGCATTTTAGGTGATATTTTCTATCCTAAAAATGCCCGAGCAGTTGTGCCTATAGCTTTACCCATAAAAGCATTGCATTTGGTAGATAAGCTTTCTCATATCGAAAAGAATATTATTAGTAAACCTTTTTCACTAGGTTATATAGCTGCTAATCAAGTTGCTAACAAACAAGAGAATGAAGATACTGTATCTTCTCCAAGAGGTGCTATTGATTTTTGGCCAAAAACTGATGCAGCTGAAGTAATATCACAAGAAACAGTAACTGAAGATGTCCCTGATAAACCAGCAGCTACGGAAGCTACGCCTAGTAATCAAACCTCTTTATCTAGTACAGTAGATGCCATTAGCGTTTTAAATGAATATAACATACTTAAAGATAGTGGTGTAAATGAAACTGTCATTGAAAGTCAGTCAGTTCTTACTAAAGAAACAGTTGATTATGTTCCTCCTAAAATGGTACTACAGCCTTCTCCTCAAACAACAGAAGAGTCATTGGATAAGCCAATTTCTTATGTAAAACCCTCTGTTTTAACAGCAAAATTGGAACCAATAGATAACTTAACACCAACTTTAACTGAAGTAGCCTCTCCTGAGTTGGTACCTATTACTCCTATATCTCCAGTTATACCAACTTTACAAGAAAAAGTTACTGTAGAAACTCCTACTTTAACTGAAGTAGTGCCACCAACAATTGAACAATTAGCAGTAACAGAAGAGCCTGTTAAACCTGTGGTAGTTGAGAGCATAGAAGTAGAAGAGGTTAATGAGTTTTCTAAACGCATTAAATTGTTACGTTGGCCTAAATCAGAGGTTATTCAACGTCACCCAGGTAATGCAATTCTAGCCTCTATGGTTATTAATGTGCCTATGTCCGTAGAAGATATGGCAAAGCAGTCAGATTTACCTTTAGCAGTTTGTCAGCGTTTTATGGATGCGGTAGTTGAATCAAAAGTAGCTGAATACGTTGACCTCATTGAAGAAAAGCTTGATGAGCCAGTTGTTAAAGAAGAACCACCGAAGGAAGAAGTTTCACAAAGAAAAGGAATATTATATAGGATACGTGCAGCCCTTGGGTTACTAAGGAAATAATTTTTTTATGATTGAATATAAATTTATTGTTACTGGGACAGTTGGTGCAGGAAAAACCACATTAATTTCAGCTATCAGTGAAATCCCTACTATTTCAACAGATGTAAAAAATAATGATAGTTCTGTTGGGAAGGAGTCAACGACAGTAGCATTTGATTATGGACAAATTACAATCAGTGAAAATGAACGGTTGCGCTTATACGGTACACCTGGTCAAGAACGCTTTTCATTTATGTGGAAAGTTCTGGGGCAAGGGGCAATGGGAGTCATTATTCTGGTAGATCATACAAGGCCAGACCCTATTTCTGATTTAAAGATTTATTTGGATAATTTTGCTGAGTTAATTGATAAAACTGGCAGTGTTGTTTGTGTCTGTAAGTTTGATGAAAGTAAATCACCCTCATTAGATGATTTTGATGATGTGATTGCTGAATACAAAATTATTTGTCCTATTATTGCGGCTGATGTACGCCAAAAAGAAGAAGTATTAAAGATATTGGATATCCTATTGACCCAGTTAGAAAATCGGGAATAAGAGATCAATTATATGATGAGTATAGACGGAAATATTTCGTCATTAGTACGAAATGTTTCTGGTAGATTATTAAATCGATTAGTGGCAAATATCTCAGGAATAAAGGCTGCATTGATATCAACTGTGGATGGTTTTGAGATTGCTGCTGAGTGCGCAGAATCTTCCGATATCGCTAAATTATCCGCGGTCTCTAGTACGTTATCGGCTATTGGTAATATGGCGATGTTAGAAACTGATATGGGAACTCAATATCGTAGTGTTACTATAGAAAATGATAATGGTTTTTTGGTGATTATGGATATTCAATATAAATCATATCCTATGATTTTTTGTGTTGTTGCTTCCCGTGAAGCTATGCTTTCTAGGGTTATCCATCAAGCTAAAATTATTATTGATGTAATTGCTAATAAATTGCCTAAGTTGGAATAAGTTTCTTTTTTAATTTATTCGATTATAAAAAAAATCCCCTAATATATAATTAGGGGATTTTTATTACTAATTAGTTGCGTTTAAAAATAACAGCATTCGTATAAGCTGCTTTATCAGTTTGTTTTAGTAGATATATTTCTAAGCCTACAGGGACATCGTTGGTAAAAGCAATTTTAATTCTGTTTTCATAACCGTTGCTTAAGCTATTGATAATACGAGATTCTATAGGTGTAAGCCATGCTTCTGTATCAGGTAGAATATATTGTACTAATGCATTTTCAGCACCATTAATTAGGCCAGCACCAAAGCTAATATTATCTTTGGCCTGCCAATGTAAAATATAGATATTAGATTGGTCAGTGGGTGTAATATCTATTGAAAAATCATTATTTTGACTGCGTATATTACGAGCATCTTTATCAATAGGTAATACTAATGTTTCTAGTTGATAGGGCGTAAAGCTAACTTTCGCAGAGGCTATTTTTATTGAGTCTAATTTAATAGGTGCTACTTCAGGTTTGTAGAATATAGGTTTGTAAGTAGCAACGTTTATTTCTTTAGTTTTAGGTGGAATATTAAACTCTAAATTAGCTGTAGGAAGTAGTTCTAGTCTTTGGTCATCAGCGGCTTGAAGATCTGCAACTTGATATGTACCTATTGAATTAGCACTGCTCCCTGTATTATTTTTATATACCAACATAAGTTGTGTAGCACCATCAGGAGCATTGAGGTTAAATAATTTACCTTCTGTTGATGTTACAGCTAATTCTTGTTGTTGTGTTTTTTGCCAATTTTCTTTATCAAATCCAAAGATTGGAAAAGGTTGCAAATATTGTTTGGTTTCTTCGATATGCATTTCTGTTATTAATTGGCGTTTGTTATTACTTGACCAGTCTTTTGGACCCATGAGTAATATGGTACGCATTTTATAGTTAGTTCTAGCTGTAATAGGTGCTTCTTTAACAAGTGCCATTTTCTTAATCCAACCACTGGCTTTATCTATAACAGCTTTGCCATATATATGGCGATATTGATCATCTCCTTGTAAGATGAGATTTATCTCATCCTGTGTAATATTTTCAACTTTTATATTTACCTTATCCATGTCCATAAAGTTATTGAGTGTAACTTGTTGTTCTTTTTCTAATGGAATAGCTGTTGGTATAAAAGGTGCTGCAATCACAAATTGTAAGTAATGATATTCACTGTTTAAATCAGTAGAATTTTGAATTTGTTGTTGGGTATCGGTATCATTTTGAGAAATAGTTAGAGGTTTATCTCCTAAAGTATTTAACTGATAATGCATGCCATTAGCTAATATACTTTGTAATAAGGGGTGAGGATAAGCAGCACGTCCTCTTACTTGTAGCTCGGTGTGCTTGCTGTTCACATCAAGATTGATAGTATCTTTATCGATTTGTTTAACTTGGTAATTAACTAATAGTTGTGTGCCTACACGGTTTTTATTTGACCAATCAATTTTATCTTTCGCAACAATACTATAGCTTTGAATCCAGTATTCTTTTTGATCTCCTTGCTTAGGAGAGGGAAGTAAGGTTGCTATGGGAGTAGTTTTTTCAATAGTAGTTTTAGAGGTTGTTTCTGTTGTTGATGATTTATCACCACAGCCTACTAACAGTGCGGAAGCTATAAAAAAAGCTATTGTTAAGCGAAGTATATCCATATTAATTAATTTCTCTAGCTGTATATAAAAGGGCTATTCTATTATCCAACTTTTTGAAAAGAAAATCACCAAGTAATAACTAAAGGGGATTACTGGCCAGTCAATTTGATATTATCAAACAATGGTTGTAATGAATAACCTAGTTTGGGTTTTAAAGCAGTGATTTTTTGTTGGAGAGCTTCTAAATCAAATAATTGTTGTTTATTTTGTGGAACGAACAATACCACATTGCCTGATTCTACTAAACATTCCCAATAATATTTTTTGAAACGCACTTTTAAAATGGCCTCATCTTTTGGTGAACCACTGTGGAGTGCCCATTGGTTAATAATTAACCAGCCGTTTGGGTTGAGTTTTTGTTGGCAAAGGCCAAGAAAATCCCAAGCCGAATGGCCTGTAGATGGACCATTGTCAGTATAAAGATCAAGGAAAATTAAATCTACAGGTGGTTGTTCAGGTAGTAGTTTTAAGGCATCACCAATTTCAATAATTAACCTGTTATCTTCTGGTAATGCTAGATGTTGTTTAGCAAGTTCGACCACTGTAGCACGTAATTCAATAGCAGTTGCTTGCTGTAAAGGTAAATATTTTAAACAAGCTGTAGTGAGGCTACCAGCACCTAAACCTAGAAATAGTGCTGATTTAGGTTGTGGATGTATTAATGCTCCCATTAGCATTGCACGTGTATAGTCATATTCTAGCCAGCTAGGATCAGGCATAAATACACAGCTTTGCTCAATTTGTAAACCAAACTCAAGGAAACGATAATCACCCATTTCAAAAATACGGATAATGCCGTGTTCATCTTGTTGATCTGCAATTAGCATGGATTTGCTCTTAATAGAAAATAAACTAGCTATTTTGCTATAAAGGCTTAGCAAATACCAATTAAAAGTTCGAGGTTGGTTATCTAATAGCTGTTTATCTGGTTTCATAAGGATAGGGTTAGATAGTTATCATGTGTTGTGAATATGAATGGCTAAGAATAACTTTTCTATTATTCATTGATTGTAGCATGTTAGGTATTTATTACCTATTTACTTATGAAAATCCCAGCTGTTGCTGGGATTTAAGAAAAACGCTTATTTGGGATATAGGGGTGGAATAATAGTATTATTTACTGTTGCAACTTCTTCTTTAGGGGGAAGGTTTTGAACAGCTTGCCATAAATTATCACCTTGCCATGTGTAACTGGTTTCACTATAAAGTGCTTTGTTAAGATCTTCTACCGCCTCGGCTAAAGGTGCATAGCGAGCAACAAGTTCAGTTAAATTTTCAGGTTGTTGTTTAACCCAGTTATCTAAAGCAATGCGTGTAGCTTGTGGGTCATGTTCTTGGCAAGCCCTTTTTATATCATCTAATAATGTTTTAGGATTGATAACAGGAGTATCTGGTTTAATGATAGCAGGCTGTTTACGAGCGTAAATCCACAATGCAAAACCAATTATTGTTGTTATAGCAAAGATACCTGTTAATAGTTGCCATATCCATAAATTAGAGGATGTTACTTTTTTTATAACAGTAGTTAGTTGAGTATCGTTATTGGCTGTAGTTGTTGTACTGTTAAAAGCAGGATTACTAGCTACTTGTATTTTTCGCTCAGCAATAGTGGCATATTCTAATTTATCTGTTTCTGTATTCCACCAAGCTACTTTAATTTCTGGAAGAGTAATTTCCCCCGCTTGGATGGGAATGATTAAATCTTTCTCTTCACGAGTACCTATAGGTAAATCTTGTTGCCAATCATCTGCAAGTTTTGGTTGTTCTGGATAGTTTCTTAATCCTGCTATTGATGTGGTAGGCAATGCACCCAATTGATCACTAGTAAGACCTTCGGCAGTAATACTAAGTGTCCGTATTAATGTATCTCCCTGTAGAACATTATTAGGCATTTTATCCCAGTGTTCTGTTAAGGTAATATTTTTGGCTGGTAGCCAAGGTGCATTCTTAGGATAATTAGTTGGTTTAGGTTTTATTTTTATTGTTAATTCGTTGGAAGTAACTGTTTTATTTTGAGTACGTCCATCTTCTTTGACTAAGGCCGTTAAAGCAAAAGAAGGTATTTTTAGTTGGCCACTTTTTTGTGGAGAAATTGCATAGCTTCTTTCAATAATAGAATAGTGGATACCATTAATTTGTTCTTCATGCTGTGTATTATTTAATTGTTTAATATTTACATCTAAAGCAGGAGGAATTAAGTTGTTCAGTCTATAGACCTGACCATCAGCTGCATAAATACGTAAAGTAAGCACCAGTTGTTCTTGAACGTACGCAGCATCTTTATTAAGGGTTGTTTCTACTTTAAGAATATCATGACCATTTGCAACTACATTAGTTGGTTGGTCAATTAGCTTAATAGTGATGGGATCAGTTTTATCTTGCCCAAGATTGATAGGTGGAATAACAATACCTTTAGCTTGCGTGGTAGGCTTCAAATTAATAGTCCAACGTCTAAATGATGTAGTTTGACCATTTACATAAACTACTTCACGACTTTCTTGAATACCTAGGATATCAAATAAATTTTTAAGTGGCTCTAAATCAGGGGCGTCTGAGCCATCAGAGGTAATGGTTAAATTAATCGTTTCATTAAGTACAATTTCAGTTTTATCAATAGAGGCTTTTACATTGGCCGCCAATGTAAAAGGGCTAACAAATAACAATAGTAACAATATTGCAAATAGGCGCTTAATCATCATTAATAACCACCTTTATTATAGCGTTGTTCATAATAGAATTTTCTGCGTAGTAATTCAGAGGGATCATCTGGAATAGTACGTATTTGTTGTAATAAAGCTTCGTCTTGTTCTTGCTGATTAGCATCTTTATTATCAGCATTGTTCATTGTTTGACCTTGAGCATTTTGTTGATCATTATTTTGCTGTTGATTATTTTGTTGAGCTTGTTGTTCTTGATCAGATTGTTGGCCATCTTGCTGATCTTGATCATTTTGGTCAGTATTTTGTTCATCACTATCTTGTTGATCTTTATTTTGTTGTTGGTTGTTCTGACTGTTATTACCATTTTGTGATTGATCTTTATTTTGTTGATCATTGCTCTGATTCTGCTGCTGATCATTTTGTTGTTGATTATTACCATCTTGTTGCTGACCATTCTGTTGTTGGTTATCTTGATCAGATTGTTGGTCATCATTACTTTGTTGATCTTGTTGTTGTTTCTTTAAAAGATCTTCAACAATTTTTTTATTAACAATAGCTTGTTCAAAATTAGGTTTAGCTTTAATAGCTTTATTCCATTCATCAATAGCTTCTTGATATTTCCCTTGGCGAGCTAATGTGTTGCCGTAGTTATATATACCTTCTGGAGTTGTTTCTTGTGAGAACTTTTGTTCAGCTTGCTTATAGTCTTTGGCTTGATAAGCTGAATAACCTTGCCATTGTTTATTCTCAAATCTTTTAGCTGCTTCAGTAGGTTTATTTTCTTTTAATAGTTTTGCTCCCTGTTGATCTTTATTAAGCCATAGTTTATTCCATTCGAAAGCTTGAACAGGTTGAGGCTGTAATATAAATATTAAAGGAATACAGAGTAACCATCCTTTGCGGCTTGCGAAAGCAGCTAGTAATAAGATAGGTAATATGAACCAGTAACCTTGGTCTTGCCAAAGATCTGTTGCTTTATTTTCTGTATCATCAGTGTGGCGCTGTTGTCCTTTAAGATTCACAAGGTTTAAGGTGTTAATATCTGTATCATTTAAAGTAATAGTACTGTAATAACCGCCTTCACTATAAGCAAAACGTTGTAAAGAACCGCTATCTAGCTTCGATAACATAATAGTGCCTGAAGCATTTTTCACAAAGTTACCTTTAGTATCCAAAATAGGAGCGCCTTGTACAGTACCTACACCTAAGATATTAAGAGTAAAAGGTTTATTAGCTAGTATTTGTTTAATGGCAGATTGTTCTTGATCGGACAAACCTGTTGTTATAAGTAAAATTTCAGCATGATCAATTTGGTTGTTTTGTTGCGTATTATTCAACAACTGAATAGCTTTATTAATACCTAAATCAGCTCTTTCGCCTGCTTGTGGCATAATATTGGGCGAAATAGAGTTAACTAAGTTGGTAATAGTGGCTTGATCATCTGATAAAGGAACTACAATATGAGCAGACCCTGAATAAGCAACAAGCGCTGTTTGTGCATCTTTACGTGCTTTAATGATATCTAGGAGCTTTTGTTTAACTGTTTGTAAGCGATTAGGTGGAATATCGCTAGATAACATGCGTGGTGTGAGGTCCATTACAATAATTAATGGCGCATCAATTTTTAGGGGCGGTTGTTCGATGTGTTTCCAGCTAGGCCCCAATAGTGCTAGCAAAGTAAATATACTCGCAAAAGTTATAAGTAGTTTAGGTAAGGCAGACTCTTGAATAGAAGTGCCTCGAAGTAACCAAGGTTGAAATAGACTAGGGATTAATTTTTGCCATGATCCTTTAATTTCATGGAAATTCCATAGTTTCCATAGTAAATAAATTAACACGGGTAATAAGATTAAAAACAGCGGGCGCTGCCAATGTGGCCATAATGACATCATACTGGCCTCCAATTTTTTAAGTTTGGAAATAATCTATTAATCACTAATAACATACTAAGTAAAAGGGCTAGAATCAGTGGCCAATAATAATATTCTTGAATATAACGGGATTCATCTAATTGCTGATTAACGGGTTCTAATTTATTGAGTGTTTGAGATATAGCTTGTAAATCGGCTTCTGAACGTGCTCTAAAATAAAGACCGCCTGTTTGTTCTGCAATATTTTTTAATGCCCCTTCATCTAAGTCGGCAGAGGCTAGGTAGCGTGAGAATCCATAACGAACCATTTTGTCAGAACCAATACCTACCGTATAAATTTTTACTTTGGCTTGTACGGCAAGTTTAGTAGCCTGTTCGGGCGTCATATTACCTGCATTATTAGAACCATCTGTGATTAGTACTAATATACGTGCTTTTTCGTCTTGGTTATAAAGTCGTTTAACACCTAATGCAATGGCATCACCAATGGCTGTTTGAGTACCAGCAATGCCTATTACTGATTCATCCAACCATGTACGAACGGTTTTACGATCAAAGGTAAGTGGTGATTGTAGGTAAGCATTAGAACCAAACAAGATTAAACCGACTCGATCACCTACTCTTTGTTCAATGAAAGGCCCAAATAGTTTCTTAATAAGGGTGAGTCGATCGACATCCTTACCTTGCCAAGGCATATCATCTTGTTCCATTGAGCCTGATGTATCTACCGCTAATAAAAGGTCGCGTCCAGTAGGTTGCACAGGTAATAGATCTCCTAGCCATTGTGGACGTGCTGCTGCAAAGACTAGTAAACACCAAATAATGGCTAAAGGAATAATTTTGTACCATGTTTGATTGGTTGAATAAGCCTTTTGCCCAGATATATGTTCTAATTCTTCAATAAAAGTGATATTGAGAGCAGTTGTATCTTGTTTAGCAGCAGGTAATAACCACCTTAATAATAAAGGTAAAGGTAAAATAAGGAATATCCATGGCCAAGCAAACTCAAACATGATGAGTAATCCACTTTTCTACAGCTGAATAAAGATTATCAATAGTTTTATCATCCATATAATAATTAGGATGATATTCACCTTCTACCAGCATGGGGAATTGTTTAATTTCTGCTTCAATACATTTATTGTCTAGAAAATTTAACCATGCTTGTCCAATCAATATTTTTGCATTTTCGGTAGGGTAACGTACGATACAAAGTCGTTTTAATAAGTCATTAATTTGCTGTAGCCAAAGACCTGCTGCTTGTTGATAAGGCTTTGGTAGTTTAGATAACTCATTAAGTGCGGCTTGGCGACGTATATCAAAATCAATAACAGGTAGTTTGGGTTGTGTGGTATACAATATTTTTCTAAATCGATAAATTAGTACGCCAATAATAACTATAATTAATAAAGCTAAAACTATCCACCAAATAGGTGCTAATGGCCACCAACTAACAGGGGGCGGAGCAATTAATGGTTCTAAAGGTAGTTTTTGTGGATCCATTTTATGCCACCCTTAGCGTTGTATCATAAGTAATGGTTTGATTTGTTCTACCACATCTTGTTCTGTGTTGATGGGCAGTAGCTTGGCAGTTATTTTCTTTGCTAATTCTTGCCAACGTTGTTGTCGTTGTTTAGCCTGCTGTGCATAGGCAGCTCGGAGTTTATTATTATTTGTATCCAATACTAATTCGCGATTATTTTGAGCAAATCGTAATAGTCCTGCCCTAGGTAATTCATGATCTAAAGGGTCATAAACGGGTAGTAATACAATATCCAAATGAATAGAGAGATGTTGTAATATGCGTAGGCAATCGTCATTCAGGCTGCGTTCGTCTACAATTAGAAATAATAAGCTGCCAGGTCTAAGTGCTTCTTTTGATTGTTTTAATGCTTGTAATAAAGTATTAGCTTGGTTGTCATTATTAGGCTCACTAGTAGTAAGTTGACCATTCATTTTTTGTAAATAGCCAATAAATTGTAATAAGCTGTGCTTGCTGAGGCGAGGTTTTATTAGGCGTTGCTCTGACTCATTAAAAACAAGACCACCAATACGATCATTGTTGTCTAAAGCAGCCCAACCCAGTAAGCTGGCTAATCGTGCTGTAATAACAGATTTTAAGCTATTGCCTGTACCTAAAAATAAATGTTTGGTTTGCTCAACTAATAGAAAAACTGGACGCTCTTTTTCTTCATGAAAGATTTTGGTATGAGCTTGTTGACTGCGTGCTGTAACACGCCAATCAATACTACGAATATCATCACCTGGCAAATAAACACGAACTTGGTCAAAATCAATACCACGACCTCTTAATTTGGAGTGGTGTGATCCTACTAATGGACTACGTCTATTATTAGCTGAAAATAGACTTAACCCTTTTAAATGGTAACGCATGTTTAGTAGTTCTTCTAAACTAGCGTGAATACCTTCTTCTGAGTTAGGTGTATTAATTAGTGAGTCAAGTATAGCCATAAATTATGCAACAGCAACATCTTCAAGGACACGTTGAATAACTTGGTCGGGTGTAATACCTTCCGCTTCCGCTTCAAATGAAAGAATTAAACGATGGCGCAGAATATCAAAAAGTACTGCCTGAATATCTTCTGGGCTAACAAAGTCACGTTCATTTAACCACGCATGGGCACGGGCACAACGATCTAAGGCAATAGTTGCCCTTGGGCTGGCGCCATAACTAATCCAATCTGCTAATTGTGCATCATAGTTTTCAGGTTGGCGTGTGGCCATAATAAGTTGCACTAAATATTCTTCTACAGCATCTGCCATATAGAGTTGCATAATTTCATCACGAGCACTAAAAATGGCTTGTTGGCTTACTTTATGTTCTGCTTTGGCTTCACCATGTAATGCTTCATTACGGGTGAGATGTAGAATTTGTCGTTCAACACTGGACTCAGGATAACCAATTATTACATGCATTAAGAAACGATCCAACTGTGCTTCTGGTAGTGGATAGGTTCCTTCTTGTTCAATAGGGTTCTGGGTTGCCATTACTAAAAATAATGGTGATAGAGGATAAGTATTGTTACCTACAGAAACTTGTCTTTCTGCCATTGCTTCCAGTAAGGCAGATTGTACCTTTGCTGGCGCACGGTTAATTTCATCAGCAAGAATAAGGTTGTGAAAAATAGGGCCTCTTTGAAACTCAAAACTAGCTGTCTCAGCTCGATAGATTTCACTACCAGTAATATCTGCAGGTAGTAAATCTGGAGTAAATTGAATGCGTTGGAAACTAGCTTCCATACCTTCAGAAAGTTCTTTAATCGCTTTAGTTTTTGCTAAACCAGGTGCACCTTCAACTAAAATATGACCATCGGCTAATAAGGCAATCAATAAACGGTCAATAAGTTTTTCTTGTCCTAGGATTTGGCTTGATAAAAACTGACGAAGTGCCAGTATTTCAGCGCGATGTTGCATGAATAGATTCCTTAATTAATGCTTGAACATAATGAGTAATTGATAATTTTATCAATAATAACTGATTAAGTGACCATACTTCCTTTGTTGGGTTGCAACAAATTATTAATGAGATGGTTACAGAGGGGTAACCATCTATTGCTAACCTAATGATTACTCTTTAATAATGCAGGTTTTTCTTCAGGTGCATTACAGAGTAGATAGAGTGTAGTTAGTAGTTCGGGAATACGTTCCAACATATCTGCTACTAAATCAACATCTTTCATTACTTCAGCAAACTCAGGTTGTTCTTCAAATAATTTAGAACCTACCATAATAGGTAGTAATAGTTCACTGACTTCTTCTTCATGATTGGCAAACCAGACCTCTTCGCGGAGGAATACGCCTTCCATAAAGCCCATACACCAGCCATGAATTTCAGAATCTTCTAAATCTTCACCTGGATCTAGGTCACAAGGCAAAACAAGATCTTCTTCAGAGGAAAGAACACGTAGAATTTGAGTTTTTAGACTAACTAATGTCTGTTCAATTTCTTGGCGTTGTTCAGCTGATTCAAATTGAGGATTTTCACCAAATAATATATCTAACCACTCTTGCTCTGCAATTACCTCTGGACAAATACATAGAGCAGTAATATATCCATGAGCTTGGATATAAGTCATCATTTCTTCATGAATATCCTGATCTAGAAAAGCTTGTAATGAATTTTGAGGATTCATTGTAAATGACATATGGGCTTACCTTATTAGTGGACTTATATAGACATAGTAGAGCAAATTCATATTAATTTCATGTGTTTTATTCAAATAAACGTTATTTATAGCCTATTTTGTGAGGTATTTGTATAATCCCGTTGTTATAGTGGAGCAATTATGTATAAGCGGGCATTATCCATACTTAAAAATACCTTTGGTTATGACTCATTTCGGGGTGAGCAAGCGGCTATTATTAAACATATAGCTGAAGGTAAGGACGCACTTGTATTAATGCCTACGGGTGGTGGTAAATCTATTTGTTTTCAAATACCGGCGCTTCTTCGTGAAGGCGTGGCGGTCGTTGTATCACCATTAATTGCCTTAATGCAGGATCAAGTGGATACACTTAATGAGTTAGGTGTTAAGGCAGCAGCATTAAATTCTTCCTTATCAGCAGAAGAGCAACGCAGTATTGCTAGGCAATTATTAGCAGGGGAAATTAAATTTCTATATGTAGCTCCAGAGCGTTTAGTTCAAGAGAGAATGCTTAACTTCTTGGAGCAATTGCCCTTAGCATTATTTGCTATTGATGAAGCGCATTGTGTCTCACAGTGGGGACACGATTTTAGACCAGAATATTTACAGTTAGGGCAGCTAGCTAAATTATTTCCCAATGTACCTAGAGTAGCCCTTACAGCAACAGCTGATACACGGACTCAACAAGAAATTGTCGAGCGTCTATATTTAAAAAACGCCAAAATATTTATAGCCAGTTTTAACCGACCCAATATCTTTTATCGTATTCAACCTAAAGAGCAACCTCGTAAGCAGTTGCTTAACTTTTTAGCAGATAAACGGGATGAAGCAGGCATTGTTTATTGTATGTCCCGTAAGCGCGTAGAAGATACCGCAGAGTTTTTACAAAGCCAAGGATATCATGCCTTACCTTATCACGCTGGTCTCTCATCGGAAGTAAGGAGTACTAATCAAAGCCGCTTTATCAAAGAAGAAGGCATTATTATGGTGGCAACCATTGCCTTTGGTATGGGAATTGATAAACCTAATGTGCGTTTTGTGGCGCATTTAGATTTGCCCAAAAGTTTAGAGGCTTATTACCAAGAAACTGGGCGAGCAGGGCGTGATGGGTTACCTGCTGAAGCGTGGATGGTTTATGGCTTACAAGATGTATTATTTAATCAACAGTTACTTGCCCAGTCAGATGCCAGTGAACAACATAAGCGTGTTGAATTACATAAACTACAAACAATGTTGGCTTTATGTGAAGAAATACGTTGCCGTCGGCAATCATTATTGGCCTATTTTGACGAGCAATTACCTGAACCTTGCGGTTATTGCGATAATTGTCGTGACAATGTTGAAACATGGGATGCTACAGAAGCAGCTAGAAAAGCGTTGTCTACTGTATACCGCACGGGACAACGTTATGGCGTTGGTCATTTAGTGGATGTATTGCTAGGGCATAATACAGAAAAGGTTGCAGCACTAGGACATCAACATTTATCTGTATTTGGTATAGGGAAGCAGTATTCAGAAAAGACTTGGCGCACACTATTTCGACAATTAATTGTACGCGGCTTGGTAGAAATTGATTTAGACAGTTTTTCAGGGTTACGTTTAACAGAGCAATGTCGTACGGTATTGCGTGGAGAAGAAAAACTACAACTGAGAGTTGATCAAACCCAAACTAGATCAGATAAACCTAGAACAGTTATTCATCATATTCAAGAGGGTGAAAAAGAGTTATGGGAAGCATTACGTACTTTACGTAGAAAATTGGCAGAGGAACATAATGTGCCACCTTATGTTATTTTTCATGATGCTACGTTACTTGAAATGTTACGTCTCAAACCACGCACCTTGGGGGATATGGCAATGATTAATGGTATTGGTACTCATAAACTTGAAAATTATGGTACAGTATTTTTAGAGGTAATCAATGGACAAATGGTTACTGACTCTAGGGCACAAGATATTCAGTATGAAATTATTGCATTAGCAAGAGCTGGCATGACAGTACAACAAATTGCTCAACAATTAAATTGTTCTAGTAAAGCAATTTATCGTACGCTTGCTGAAGCTATTAGCCAACAACAACTTTCTTTGGAGCAGGCAATTGATTTACCAGAAGATCTATTAGAGAAAATCCAAACTAGCTTTTTGGAGGAGGAGGGTAAATTAGCTTCTGTTCCTAAAGTATATAAGCAGTTAGGTGGACAAGTGGATGAAGGTGTATTGTATTGTGTGCATTCTGCTTTGGCAGATATATTTCAATAGGTAATACTGTAGTGGAAAATATTGTTAATATGCGTGAGTTGGGAGGTATTGTTACCCAACAAGGTATGCAAATAAAAACTAATAAGTTATTTAGATCGGGTAACCCTAGCTTAGCTAGTGAGAAGGATCGTGAATATTTACAACAGTTAACTCTCGATGAAGTTATAGATTTTCGTAGTGATAACGAAAAACGTAATTCAGAGCAAGTGTTTGCTGAATATTTTAATTGGGTAGCACAACCAATTTTTACAGGTGACTTAAGTGGCTTTTTTGGTAGTGGTCTTACTAAAAAGAAAGCTGTACGGGCAATGCATGATGTTTATCGACGTTTTCCTATAGAGTTTCAGCATCAGTTTCGTTATTTATTAAAACAGGCTGAGCAGGGTAAAACGATGCTTTATCACTGTACAGCTGGAAAAGATCGTACTGGATTTGCATCATTACTTTTATTGTCAGCATTAAGTGTTGATTTTGAGACAATTTTAGAAGATTACTTATATTCTAATAAAGCAGTGGCAGGATTAAAAAGGCAAATTGCTGATTTTATGGATAATGAAATTGATAATGAAGCATTAAATGCTATATTAGGTGTTTCGCCAGAGTATTTAGATCATTCATTACAAATGATTAATAAGGATTATGGTGGCGTTGATAGATACTTAACCCATACGCTAGATATAGACATAAAAGCTATTCGTGATCACTACTTAGAGGGTTAATGATTTTATGGATACAGAGCTGGTACTGCAACTTCTACTATATCCAGCGATAGCTTTATTGGTTTTAGTGGTTGTGACGATATTGGTTGTTATATTTAAAAGAGCACAAGCATGGCCTTATCAAGCAGTACCAGTGATGTCACCGATTGAGAAAAAGTTTTATTGGCATCTCAAAAATACTTTCCCTAATTGTCATATTCTTGCCCAAGTGCATCTGAGTCAGGTTATTAGACCACCTAGAGGAAAAAATGAGCTAAAGTGGTTAAATAAAATATGGCATATGAGTTTGGATTATGTGATTTTAGATGATAGTTTAGAAATGGTAGCTGTTATTGAGTTAGATGATCGTAGCCATTTGCTAAAAAGAAGGCGAGAAGCGGATCAGCGTAAAAATAAAGCCCTTAAAGCTGCAGGTATAAGGTTAATACGTATTCAAACCAGTCATTTGCCTAATAGTGTACAGTTATTTAGTTTATTAGAAGGTAAAGAATAACATTGAGTTTGTGGACATAAACATAACGTAATAATTGAGTAATTATTCTCATAATAAGTAATCAATTATAATTACACATTTAAAAATATTCTTATAAGTGAAGTTATAAAGTATTTCAATAAGAAAGTTGATGAAAATATTAGTTATTTAGAGTTATAAAGGAAATTAAGCTTTGCAGTCTAACATGCAGCAATCACCATCTTTTATCGATGTATTAACACGTAATCTATTTTTATTAACGATTATGTGTATTTGTATTGGGTTAGGCGTAGTTGTTCATTTATTAAATATAGAGTCACTTGATACCTATTTTATACAAATTAAATCGGACCGTTTGGATTTTATCTTCTTTATTGGTGTTGCTGCTTGTTATATTTCTTTGTTATTTATTTTAATTGAAAAGTATTGGATTAATTTGCTTATCCAATTATTAACTACGCTTTTATTATTTATCTTATTAATTTTTGTTTTTAATCCTAGTTTAAAGATAAAAATTTATTTGTTTGATTATCATGGGGAATTTGCGACTCGTTCATGGGATAAAGTGAAGGAGCTACCTGTTGATAAAATGGTAAGCTTTAATTGGATACAAATGCCAAATAAAGAAGATCAATTATTTCCTCATGGAGTCGTTTGCCCTGCGAGTTATAGTCGTTATTTTTTGAGTTTTGTATTTACTTCTTATGAGATTTTACCTAAAGAAATTTATAGGGATCAACAAGGTGAAGTAGGTATTGCCTGTAATGATACAACAAGTTATTTAATGCAAACATGGCCTAGTAGGGAACAGGCTTTGTTAACAGAAGATTACCAGTATTTTTTAAAGTTAGATGATAATTTGATGGATGATTCGTCATATAGCCAACCCTTAGCTATTTCTATTGATAAATTACCCAGTTTACAAGGAATGATACAGAAATATTATAAAGGGGAAGAAACTCTATCAGAGAAAACAATGATGGAACCATCTTTTCTTAGAAAGATATTAAAAGCAAAAAATAAAGGGATAAATAATAAAAGAAAGGTAAAAAATAAAGGGTAAAAAAATGTCGTTACCCTTGAAAATACTCCTAATAATAATCTCTCATGCTAAAAACAGTCTCAGACTGTTTGTCTACAATCCATGTAAACCGACCTTGACATCCATACCACGCCTTAACTCCTGTTTCCGTGCAGGCCTCGCTTTGCTATCCCAAGCAGATAATCCCTGTTTAGAAGTACTCTTTTAAGAGTAACGACAATTCTGTATATCTCATCTCTGAGATATGATATAACCTTTACTTGGATTCATATTAGCAACCATTTAAATGTTGGTAAAGTGCTTTTTAATATAATTTCAAGAAAACCAGTGTTTGTTTGTAACAAAATATTTCTTATTTATTGTTAAGAAACATAAGGGCATGTTTCTTAAGATAATATGATATTATAAAAAGTTGCATATTATACTAAAAGGTGAATAAATGATAGAGGTAAATGAGTATTTCAATGGTACGGTTAAATCAATGGGATTTAATGCAGAAGGTTTTCCTGTCAGTGTTGGTGTAATGGAAAAAGGTGACTATGAATTTGCTACAGGTAAAGCAGAAGTAATGCGAGTTATTTGTGGTTTATTAACTATTAAATTAGCAGGTCAGCAAGAATGGCAGTCATATGCTGCAGGTACTTTTTTTCATGTGCCGGCTAATAGTAAGTTTCAAGTGAAAGCTAAGCTAACTACAGCTTATCTTTGTGAATATCATGAATAATCAATTATATCGCTATAGATTAACTTCCTTGCTATTTAGTATTTGTCGTATTAGAAAAAATCGAATGAATTGCAGTAAAATGGAATGCAAGGTGTTTAGTTAGAATTGATTCAATAATTTTTCTATTGAGTATTCATTAATATGGTAATAGGAGGTGGATGGTATTTACTATCCACCTTTACTATTTAACTATTGGTTTGTTACTGTTTTATTAGCACGAATTAAGCGTATATTCGCTAAATCACTTCCTGTTGGATCTTGGAATACTCTCAGACCAAACTCAGGTAGAATAGCAAGTAAGTGATCAAAGATATCAGATTGAATACTTTCATAAGCGTTCCAGCTAATATCATTGGTAAAGCAGTAAAGTTCTAAGGGTATGCCTTCAGCGGTTAATGCCAGTTGTCGTACTAGTAAAGTCATATTTTTATGTATTTTAGGATGACTTCTTAGGTATTTCTCTACATAGGCTCTAAAGGTTCCAAGATTGGTGATGCGACGACAATTTACTTCATGGTCATCGCCATGTTCTTTATTCCAGTTTTTTATTTCTTGATCTTTATCTGCTAAATATTCTTTTAATAAATTAAATTTTCTTAAATGACCTTCTTCTTCTTTAGTTAAGAAATGTATGCTATTTTGATCAATAAATAGGCTTCTTTTGATGCGACGTCCACCTGCTTCTGTCATTCCTTGCCAGTTTTTGAATGATTCTGATAAAAACTTTTTAGTAGGAATGCTGGTGATCGTTTTGTCCCAGTTTTGTACCTTAACAGTATGTAGGGCAATATCGATCACATCGCCATCTGCATTTACTTGTGGCATTTCAATCCAATCACCTACACGGATCATGCCGTTTGAAGAGATTTGTACACTAGCTACTAATGAAAGTAGGGTATCTTGGAAAACTAACATTAATACTGCAGCCATTGCACCTAAACCTGATAATAAAATTACAGGTGATTTATCAATTAGAGCAGCAATTATTAATATAGTGGCTATCGCATAGATAAAGATTTTAACAATCTGAACATAGCCTTTAATAGGCTTATTAACAGCATCTGGGCGTTTTTGCCAGAGTACATTGATAATATCTAATACATTACCTAAGGCAAGTACTAGGGTTAAGATAATAAAGGCTGCACAGACGTTATCTACTATTTGTACAAAAACTTCAGGAAGTCCTGGAACTAAATTGATTCCTAATGCTAAAACCATAGCGGGGACTACATTTGATAGACGTGAAACTACATTGTATCTGTTTAAAACATCATCATGTTTTAAAACTGTAGCTTGTAATAGCTTGGTTATACCACGTACTAAAATTCGTTTAACAATAAAGTTTGCAACCCAAGCGATAATAATAAGTATACTAAGGCAAATAATAGTAAAAAATAGAGGATATTCTCGTAACCAACTGATCGTGTCATTGTAATACTGCATGTCTTCCTTCTCTTTATTTATTAGTAATTTATTAATTAAAGTTTTATAGCCTAACATATCACTATTCTGAGACAAGCCCAAAAATGTAATTAGATTTTTAGTGAAGTTAAAGTTGCTTTTTTTAGGGAACTTTTATTGACTTTGTTGTTTGGATAAGGTAAAAGATAACTATTATGTTTTTTTATGAGATTTCTTTCGCCTTTTCATTATTCTCCATGAAGTACCATTGGACTGGGGATATCTGAGTTCGTCTTTCTTTTTAGGGTACCTTGTTACCTTTCTTTGTTAATAACTTTTATTGGTTAAAACACATCTCGATAGTAGTTTTTCTATATCGATTTTATGTGCCTGTTATTTAGGTATATAAGGATAATAATGCGTTCTTGGATTTATTTATTGGTAGCTATTGGTTGCGAGATTATTGGACTAGTAGCTATGAAACTGGCCAGTACAAACTACCCCATGTTAGGTCATTTAGTGATGTATATAATGATTGGTGGTTCTTTTTATTTACTATCATTGGCTGTAAGAAAAATACCCTTAGGTGTAGCGTATGCATTGTGGGAAGGGATTGGAATTGTTCTAATTACAATCATCAGTGTGGCATTATTTAATGAATATTTAAATGCTTATAAAATATTAGGGCTAGGCTTGTTAGTATCAGGCATTCTACTCATCAAACTGGGTGTTCATAGTCCAAAAGAAGTAAAGCAATATGATAGCTCGGAGGCTATATGAGTGATTTAGCATGGTGGCATGTAGCATTTTTAATTTTAGCTATTGTGCTAGAAGTGATTGCTAATGTATTAATTAAATACTCTGATGGCTTTACTAAAAAAATATGGGGAGTGATCGGGATTTTATGTATTCTGGCCGCCTTTTCCTCTCTTGCACAAGCTGTTAAGGGTATTGACTTATCCGTGGCTTATGCAATTTGGGGGAGTTTTGGTATTTTAGCGACTGTGACATTAGGTTGGATACTTTTTAAACAACGGCTTAAATTACATGGTTGGCTAGGTATAGTGCTACTAGTAGCTGGCATGTCATTACTAAAATTAGCATAATTAAATAGTTTTATATTGACTTAGTAAGGTTGATTGTTGTGACACAATGTCCTATGCTGATTTTAACCTCTTTATAGGATAAAAATATTTCTTGTAGGGAGTATTTAGTTGCTATGTATTTAGCAACAACAATTAATACAGGAGTCAAACAATGCCAAAAATGAAAGCTGCTGTTTTTGTAGAAAAAAATCGTATCGTTTTAGAAGACAAACCCATTCCAGAGGTAGGTCCTTTAGATGCATTAGTACGAATAACAACAACAACTATTTGTGGTACTGATGTTCATATTCTTAAAGGTGAATACCCTGTTGCAAGAGGTCTGACAATTGGTCATGAGCCTGTTGGTATTATTGAAAAGTTAGGTAGTCAAGTTACAGGTTTTAAAGAAGGACAACGTGTTATTGCTGGTGCTATTACGCCAAGTGGTCACAGTAATGCTTGTATGTGTGGTTGTAGTTCACAGGATGGTCCTGATACTAAACATGGTTTCAAACATATAGGTGGCTGGAAGTTTGGTAATACCATAGATGGTTCACAGGCAGAATATATTTTAGTGAATGATGCCCAAGCTAACCTCTGTGTAATTCCAGATGGCTTATCAGATACAGAAGTATTGATGTGTCCTGATATTATGTCCACTGGTTTCTCAGGTGCTGAGCGTGGTGCTGTTAAAATTGGTGATACGGTTGTAGTGTTTGCATTAGGCCCTATTGGATTATGTGCTGTGGCGGGTGCTAAATTATTAGGTGCTACTACTATTATTGGTGTGGATACTGTAGCCGCGCGTATGGATGTGGCTAAAAAGCTTGGTGCAAGTCATGTAGTTGACTTTAAGAAAGGTGATTCAGTACAACAAATCATGGCGTTAACAGATGGCCGCGGTGTGGATGTGGCCATTGAGGCATTAGGTACTCAAGGTACTTTTGAATCATGTCTTAGATCACTACGTCCAGGTGGTAGATTATCAAGTTTAGGTGTTTATTCTAACGATCTTAAAATACCTTTAGATGCCTATGCTGCAGGGTTAGGTGATATCGATATTGTAAGTGGTCTCTGCCCAGGGGGTAAGGAGCGTATGCGACGTTTGATGGAGGTAGTTGCATCGGGTCGTGTCGATCTTAAACCGTTAGTAACGCATCACTATAAATTAGATCAAATAGAAGAAGCTTATGATCTATTTGCTAACCAACGTGATGGTGTAATGAAGATTGCAATTACACCATGACCTAACATAGTTGTTTAATAAGAAACCCTTTAATAAGACTACTAAAGGGTTTTTTATGGTTATAAATTAGTTTTCTTGTAAGTTATGTAGACGTTCTTTAATCCATTCAATACGACTCTTACGTTTATCTAATTGTGAACGACCAAAGCTTTCAGTAATACGATCAAGTACTACTGCTAAAAGAACAACAGCTAAGCCACTTTTAAATCCTAAACTAATATTAAGGGTATTTAAACTGCCATTAACTAGTTGTCCTAAGCCTTCGACGCCCACCATAGAAGCAATAATAACCATAGAGAGTGACATCATTAAACATTGATTTACGCCTGTCATAATAGAAGGCATAGCATTGGGTAGTTGTACTTTAAATAAGAGTTGCCAATATGTACAACCAAACGAACGACCAGCTTCTAATAGTTCTCTATTCACCTGTCTTATTCCTAAGTGGGTCAGTCGTACAGCGGGAGGCATAGCAAAAATAATGGTAGCAATAATACCCACACTATAACCAATACTAAATAACATGGTAACGGGTATTAAATAAACGAAAGCTGGCATAGTTTGCATTAAGTCGAGAATTGGGCGTACTACATACTCTACATAACGGCTTTTGGCCATACAGATACCTAATGGAATACCAATAATAAGACTGATAAGCGTAGAGCTTAATACTAAGCCTAAGGTAATCATGGTTGCATCCCAGTATCCTACAGGTTTGCCTAACTCATAAAGAAGATAAGGTAAATATAAGTAAGAAATGGCAGAAATAATATAAGTAACTCTATTTCGCCATATACTCAGTACAGATAACCAAATGGCAAGTAACGATAATTCCCAAAAGCCATTAGCAAAGCCATAGAGAATAAGCAGTAAAGCAAGCGCAGTAAAGATAGCAAAACGATAGCTAATTCGCCAAAATGCTAACCCCACAAAAACAGCAATAACTAGCCAAGGTGGAATAATAAGCAAAAAAGCTTCAATCGTTTTACCAAGATACTCTAAACTATCCCCAACAGTATTAAAAAAAGTGCCACAGTTATTTTGTAAAAAGTCGACACCACGTTCAATAGCATCGCCCAAATCAAACTCAATGGTCATTGTTGGCTCCATATAATGCACTTAATACTTGTGCTTCAGAAATAAAGCCACAATGTTTATTTTGTTCATCAACAACCAATAATGCTTTTTTATTCATAACTAAGTTTTCTATAACATCTGATAATAAAGTATTAGCAGAGATTGATTCCAAGGGAGTAGGTTGTTCTGGAGGTAATGGAACAGCAATATCAATTGCTTTAATAAAACGGGTAGTATCAATGGTATCAAAGAAACTACGCACATACTCATTAGCAGGGTTATTAATTAGTTGCTGAGGTGTACCTGTTTGAACTAAGCAGCCATCTTGCATAATAGCGATTCGTGAGCCAATACGTAGTGCTTCCTCAATATCGTGGGATACAAAAATAATCGTCCGGCGATGCTCTTTTTGCAGCTGTAAAAGCATATCCTGCATTTCCCGACGTTTTAATGGGTCTAATGCGGAGAATGCCTCGTCCATAATGAGTATAGAAGGATTGAGAGCTAATGCTCTAGCCAATCCTACACGTTGTTGCATACCACCTGATAATTCATGAGGATATTTTTTAGCAAAGGTAGCTAATCCCATTTGCTCAAGTACTTCCATCGCTCGTTTTTCACGTTGTTTACGTGGTACTTTAGCGACTTCTAGTCCAAAAGCTACATTGCCTAGCGCTGTACGGTTGGGCAATAATGCAAAGGATTGAAAAACCATACTCATTTCGCGACAACGTAATGCAATGATTTCTCTAGTATTTAGTTTGAAAATATTACGATTATCAATCAATACTTCACCTACTGTAGGTTCGTATAATCGATTAATAAGACGAGCAAGGGTAGATTTACCAGAACCAGATAACCCCATAATTACAAAGATTTCTCCCTCATTAATTTCAAGAGAAACATTGTTAATACCTACTAATAGCTCTTTTTCTTCAAGAATTTGTTCTTTTGACCATCCCTGTTGTAATAGCTCTATAGCTTCTTTGGGGCGGTTACCAAAAATCTTGTAAAGGTTGCGAACCAATATTTTTGGAGATTGCATTGAAATTCCTTGACTCTACCTAATATAAGTATCTAATGATCAATAATTTAGCCATTATACTGTATTTATACTAATATTGTGGTAGTGGTCTTGCCTTAATTTAATATTATTAATTTAGCTATAACTTCAGCAATTTAGTAAATTAGAACAATAATTTTAAGCAACTAGTATTGGCTGTTAATGTCTAATTAATCTAAACAGTTAAACCCTATATATAAGAAAGTAAAATAGATATTAAATAATAAAGAATTTAATATAGAAGTATTGATATATTTATATTGGTAGCTTATAGGAGGTGTTCTATGAGAGTCATTTTAGTAATAGTTATTGGGCTAGTATTGGCCGCTTGTACAACAGCGACTACGCAAAAATATGATGCAGTATTAAACAATTGGCTTAATAAACCAGAGATAGAGTTAATAAATAGTTGGGGAGCTCCTGATAATGTATATGAATTAGGTGATAAAAAATTTATCGCTTATTACTCTCAACATAACAGATATATCCCTAAAACTACTTATCGTTATCAGCCGTTTTTCGTAGGTGGGTGGCCTTATTATGATCCTATAGATGATACCTCTTATCAGGTTATTGCTGAAATTTGTAAAACAACTTTTACCATTGAAGCTGAAAAAATAACCAACTGGAGTCATCAAGGAAGTGGTTGTGTTACCGAATAGATTTTTACCAGAAAGTTGTTATTTATAATAAAAAAAATAAATAATAGGTAAGAAGTGTTATAACTTTATTGATATAAGGAAATAATAAATAGTTATAAGCATAATCAAATAAATTCAGTTTTTTTGATCTTGGTTGGTGTTTTGTCTTGTTACAATTTCCTATACTAAATACTCGGTTATTTTGGGAGCACGATTTGCCAATCCACTCTGAAAGTTATTAACAGTAGTAAGATTGACAGTATCAAGTTTTTGGGAATTACCGTTTTAGGCCTTTTAATAAGGTATGTTTGTTTAATAATATATTATAAAGAAGTAAATCTGGAGTTGGTTATGGCAGAACGTGAAATTGGCACTGTTAAATGGTTTAATGATGCTAAAGGATTTGGATTTATAGTGCGCGATAATGGTGTAGATGTATTTGTGCACTATCAAGCTATTCGTGGTGAAGGGCATCGTTCTTTAACAGATGGTCAAAAAGTGGAGTTTTCAGTAGTGCAAGGACAAAAGGGACTGCAGGCTGAAGATGTAGTTAAAGTATAATTAAGCATATAGTGTTACAAAATCCTAACTTAGTTAACTAAGTTAGGATTTTTTTTGTGCAATTGTTAGAATTAAGAAAGTTACTTATAATGAATAAATATAACTGAATGTGTTTTGATAACACGCTATTGTCTATTGATTATATTTTTGAATAGCCCTAGGGGATGATGTTGATGAAAAAAATATTAAGTTGTTCTATGTTAGCTCTTGCTATTGGTGTAACAGGCTGTACATCTACAAATACAACCAGTGGTGGTGCTGTGGGTGTAGAGCGTAAACAATATATGTTTAGCATGTTATCAGAGCAAGAAGTCAATAATATGTATGCTGAAGCTTATGCAGAAACTTTAAAAGAGGCACAGGCTCAAGGTGCTTTAGTAAGTAAAAATGATAAGCAAATGAAGCGTCTTCAAACAGTTGCTAATCGTTTAGTAGCGCAAGTAGGTACTTTCCGTCCTGATGCAAAAAATTGGAAATGGGAAGTTAATTTAGTTAAAAGTGATGAAATTAATGCTAACTGTGGTCCAGGTGGCAAGATTATTTTCTATACAGGCATTATTGATACATTACAGTTAACAGATGACGAAATAGCTGCCATTATGGGCCATGAAATTGCCCATGCATTGCGTGAGCATGGTCGTGAGTCAATGTCTAAAGCGTATGGTGTAGGTGCGGCAAGTGAAGTTGCAGGTATGTTTGGCGTTAAAACAGATAGCATTAATTTAGCCCAAACAGGCGTTAACTATTTAATGACTCTACCTAATAGTCGTACTAATGAAAATGAAGCAGATTTAATAGGTTTAGAACTATCAGCTCGTGCGGGTTATAATCCAGAGGCTGCTATTACTTTATGGCAAAAAATGAATAAGTTAGGTGGTTCTGGTCCTGAGTTTATGAGTACCCATCCATCTAATGATAATCGCATTGCTTCTTTACAAGCTACCATGCCAAAAGTAATGCCATTGTATGAAGCTGCTAAGAAAGCTAAATAAAAGCAGCTAGTATTAATAAAAAAGGACTAACTAAGGTTAGTCCTTTTTTATTGCAGAATTATTTTTCTATGGTTGAGTTTGAGTAGCTATTGTAAACAGCATCCCTAATATCATTAGGGAATTGTCCATACATTCCTTCTAATGCAGTATTAGTGAAAATAACAACTGCTATTTTTTTTACAGGATCGTAAAACCAATTATGACCATAAACACCACCCCATTGTATAGTTCCTTGTGATTGCGGTGTCTTAGCTAATGTAGGGTTTTCTAAAATAGCTCCACCATAGCCAAAGCTCCAGCCTAAATCATAAGATTGGGCTAAACCATTGGTTTGGTCTTTTAACATTTGTTGTACTGTAGAGCCAGTTAAAATAGGTTGACCATTATCTTCTATGGCTTGAAGAAAGTGCATAAAATCTGGAGCAGTTCCTAACATTCCTGCGCCGCCAGAAGGATATGAGTTAAGATTAGCATAGCGATTAGGCACAAAAGAAATCTTACTTCCTCCCATAATGGGTAGTTCAGTCTGTTCTTTCATGGGTTGCGGTTCTGGATTATCGTTAGTATAAGGTGTAGCTAAGCGATCAATAGCATTAGTAGTAAAGCCAGTATCTTGCATGGCTAAGGGTTTAGTAACATAAGTTGCTACTACTTCTGATAAGGGTTGATTAGTGGCTTTACTTAATACCGCTCCTAATACATCGATAGCAAGGGAGTATTTCCAATTAGTACCTGGTTTATAAATTAATGGTACACTGGCAATACGCTGTAAGTTTTCTTCCATTGATAAACCAGGTTGATCTAAACCGTCGGAAACTTTTGCTTGATGATAAGGACCTGTATCGCCTTCAAAAAAACCATAGTTTAAACCAGCCGTATGAGTAAGCAATTGTTTGATAGTAATAATTGGTGTTGTTCCATCAGCCAACTTTGGTTTGAAATTAGGTAGGTATTTAGTAACAGGATCATCCAAGCTAATTTTGTGTTCTTCAATAAGTTTTAAGGCAGCCGCTGTTACAAGAGGCTTGCTAACAGAAGATAAACGAAAGATAGTATCTAATGTCATAGGGCGCTGTGCTTCTCGATCAGCAAACCCCGCCGCTCGTTGGTAGACTAGTTCACCATGCTCGCTTACTAATACCACTGCACCTACTATGCGTTGTTCATCAATTGCTTGATCTATGACTGTATTTAATCGCTCAGTTAACTCTAATTGATTAGCAAAAGTAGTTGTAGGCAATAAAAATAATAATAGCCAAAAAAATATAGGGGTTGTAGAGTATTGCTTCATAACATTATTCCCTTTGCTTATGGTAAGTTATTTAGACCAGTATAAGCCAATAGTTAGTTCAAACCTATATATTCTTTGATTAGGCTACATTAGTTGCTACTAAAGATATTCTGATTAAATGTTATAAAATAATACTAAGATTTATTGATAATGAAGGTAGAAATAATTAATTAACTAACTATTTCTACCCTGAACATTAATCCTAGATAGTGATTGCTTGATAGATAGCAAAGCCAGCCATTGCTACAAATAATAGCGCAGCCACAATATGAATAGCTCTTAATGGTAGTTTCTCTGCACTAAAATTACCTAATAATACAGCAGGGACATTGGCTATCATCATGCCTACTGTAGTACCTGCAACTACCCAGAATAAAGAATTATATTGGGCAGCTAACATAACTGTTGCGATTTGAGTTTTATCACCCATTTCAGCGAGAAAGAAAGCAATAAAAGTGGCGACAAAGGGGCCAAACTTTTTAATAGCAGAACTTTCATCGTCATCTAGTTTATCAGGAATTAGTATCCAGATGGCCATAGCAAGGAAACAGGCAGCCAGAATCCAACTCAGTGTTGTAGGTGAGAAAAGAGCTGTTAACCAATGACCAACAGCACCAGCAATAAAATGATTAGCTAATGTGGATAATAGAATGCCTAAAATAATGGGAATAGGGGCACGAAAACGAGCAGCAAGTACTAAAGCAAGAAGTTGTGTTTTATCACCCATCTCAGCTAAAGCAACAATACCAGTAGAAACTAAGAATGCTTCCATTAGACTTTCCATAAGGGTGGGACAATTTTACTATGACACATATAACCAGCCCACCCAACAAGTCTGGTTATCTATGCCATAGGTCTTGTCAAACCGTTAGGTCGTTTACACCATGATCAGGAGGATCAAGTATGTTGATGTAAACCCAGTTAAAATGTAACTGGAGACTACTCCCCTAAGGACGAGGTGCATTTTGCCTTAAAAAAAGTTAATTTGGCAAGTGTTAATTGTGAACTGGCAAAAATTACTTATAAATTATGTAAATAATTTATGCTGTTTTATAGAAACTAATCCATATATAAATTAATTAGAGTAAACTATTATTTTTAAGTCGTATAAGTAAGTTTTTAATAATGGCTATTGATCCTTTTAATCGCTTGTCCGTTAATCAAGAAGTATTAACGGTTACCCAATTAAATCGCTGTGCACGCTCTATGTTAGAGGAGGTGTTTGCAGGCGTATGGGTTGTGGGTGAAATTTCTAACTTAGCAAAGCCAGCATCGGGTCATATTTATTTCACCCTTAAAGATCAAGATGCGCAAATCCGTTGTGCATTATTTCGCCAGCATGCATTACGAGTAAGGGAGGCTTTACGTGATGGGGTAGCCATCAAAGCCTATGGTAAAGTTTCTATATTTGAAGGGCGTGGTGATTATCAACTGATTGTTGAGCGTTTAGAGCCTGCTGGGGATGGTTCGTTAAAATTAGCTTTTGAGTTATTACAGAAAAAACTAGAGCAAGAAGGATTATTTGCTGCTGATATTAAGAAAACTTTACCACAACACCCTAAACGAATAGGTATTGTTACTTCGCCAACAGGTGCTGTGATTCGTGATATTGTGAGTGTATTTAAACGTCGTGCACCACAAGTAGAGTTAATATTAGTACCTACGGCTGTGCAGGGTAAAGAAGCTACTGCACAAATAATTAAAGCGTTACAGCTAGCTGATAAGCAGCAGTTTGATGCGATTATTTTAGCCAGAGGCGGTGGTTCTTTGGAAGATTTATGGTGTTTTAATGAAGAAGTCGTTGCACGTGCTATTGCTGCTTGTGTAACGCCTATTGTCAGTGGCGTGGGACATGAAACAGATGTAACTATTGCTGATTTCGTGGCTGACGTACGTGCGCCAACACCCTCAGCTGCAGCAGAATTATTAGCACCTCATCATCAAGACTGGTTGGCAACGCTTAATCAATTACAACAGCGTTTAGAACGAACTATTAGGGAACGCTTAACACGTTATCAATTAACTGTTGATGGATTTACTAAAAGATTACGCCATCCTCGTGACCAGTTACAACAACAAACACAGCGTATTGATGATTTAGAAATGCGTTTAATAAGAAGTTTTAAGCAGCAATTACTGACTTATCGCCAACATATTACACAGTTAGATAGTCGTTTATTAGCACAACATCCAAAGAAACAGTTACAAATTAGTCAACAACAAATTATAGTTCTACGGCAACAGTTAAAACGTTTAATTCAAGATAAATTAAAGCAAGTACAATTACAGTTGGCTAGTCAAGTACAAGCATTACAAATAGTTAGCCCATTAGCTACCCTTGAGCGTGGTTATAGTATTGTATTAACTGAAAAGGGACAGGTTGTGCAAGAGTCATCAAAAACTACAGTTGGACAAAAGTTAACAGTTAAACTCTATAAAGGTGAGTTAAAAGTTAATATATTAGATAATCAACAATATCCTGTTAATTTGTCACTATTAGAGGATTAAAGTACGTAAACTAATTCATAAGCCAAATGAATCAGTGCCACTTTTTTTCCTTGTTTATTAATTCGTTCCTCAATATCAAAAGGTGTAAAACCTAATTGTTTATAAAGTAACAGTGCAGCAGAGTTTTCATTAAAACAAGAAACCTGTACTTGATTTGCTTGGTAGTGTTCACGCGCTTTACGAGTCATGGTTTTCATAAGGTATTTAGCAATTCCTTGACCACGTAATTTAGGATTTATTATAACATTGCCTATTTTACAGCAACCACCTGACTCCCAATGGTAAAAATCTGCAAAACCTGCTATTTCTCGATCTTTTTCTATAACAGTGGCGTGGGTGCGTTGATCAATCGCTAACATCAACTGTTCCACAGTTAAGGGATAGTCTGCTTTAGGATAAAAGAAAAACAATTCTTCGGGTGTTTGTGGAAACTGGCAAATGATTGCTAAATCATCCTGTTGGACAGATCGATGTATAAGCATTATTACTACCCATAATTAAATTTATGGTTCGATTATACTCTTTTTATAGCTCAATCATATTAACAAGGAATTTTGCTATCAGTTAATCCTTTTTAACAATCAATAATATCCTGCATAATATATTATCCATTTTAATGATTAGTATTGTTTTGTTGGGGATTGGGTTATGTATAAGTTATGTTTTTATGTGCCTGAAAGTCATTTACAGCAAGTTAAGCAAGCAGTTTTTGCTACAGGGGCAGGGCAAATAGGTGATTATGCTGAATGTTGTTGGCAGGTATTAGGCAAGGGGCAGTTTAAGCCACTAGAGGGTAGTAATCCCTTTATTGGTAAAGCAAATAGCCTAGAGCATGTGGAAGAGTGGCGAGTGGAGTTGGTAGTAGCTGATGAGCTGATTATTAAGGCAGTGGCTGCTTTAAAAGCAGCACATCCTTATGAAACACCAGCTTATGACGTTTGGCAGTTAGCAGATTTTTAATAATTATAAGCCACAATCAGAAGCAAAGAATAATTCTTCAGCAATAGGTTTATTGCCTTTTTCAGTAAATTGATAGCTTAAAATTGCACCACGTTTTAATAAATCGCGGTAGCCTTCATTTTTACAAACACTTTCGGCTAATTGGCTTCTCATGGTATTTGGGAATTTACGCATTTCTTCTGCTTGTTTATCAGATACTTCAATGCGATTAATGAGGGTATTATCCTGTACAGTATATCCTTTATCTGTTAGGTCATCATTAATTTTACGAGGTATACCTTCACTACTTTTTTTAGCTACAGTTTGTAGGGTTTGATGTAAATTGTAGTCTTTTAAAGAAGCAGCATTTACCATAAAGGGTAATGCCAAGCTAACAATTAAAATACTTTTACGAATCATTGAAAATTCCTCTAGTTATATTCAAATTAGCAATATTGTACATTATTCCTTAAATTAAGATCGTGTATAGCTGGGCAAGTTTTGCTATAATTTGCTACTTTATTTTTCAGTGTACCCTGCTTCGATCATATTTCCATGAAATTTATTATTAAGTACTTTGCTGAGATTACTATTAAAAGTACTCCAGTACGTAAGCAATTTGTTAATCAGTTGGCCAAAAATATACGTTCAGTTTTAAAGAAACTGGATCCTAATATACGTGTGACTAGTAAATGGGATTATATCGAAGTTAATACAACAATGAATGACTCTGCTAGTAAGGCACAATTAATAGAAAAGTTAAGTTGTATTCCTGGTATTGGTTCCTTTTTGCAAGTGGTTGAATATCCATTAGTTGATATTGCTGATGTGATAGAAAAATGTAAATATCATTTTGCTGAGCCAATAAAGGGTAAAACATTCTGCGTACGCTGTAAGAGGGCAGGTAAACACAGTTTTACCTCCGTTGAAGTGGAGCGAGAAGTTGGCGCAGGATTAATAAAAGACAGTTCTCCTAAAGGTGTATCATTAACTAAACCAGAAGTTGAAGTACGTCTTGAAATTCGTGATCAACATGTTTATTTAGTTGAACAATCTTATAAAGGATTAGGTGGTTATCCACTGGCCTCTTTAGATCAAGTATTAGTGCTGATGTCAGGTGGATATGACTCTACTGTTGCTGCTTATCAAATGATTCGCCGTGGTTTAATGCCCCATTTTTGTTTTTTTAATTTAGGTGGGCGTGCTCATGAGTTAGGCGTAATGGAAGTAGCTCATTTCTTGTGGAGTAAATATGCTAGTTCACAGCGAGTGATGTTTATTAGCGTACCCTTTGAACAAGTAGTGGGCGAAATTCTTACTAAAGTGGATAACAGTCAAATGGGTGTTATTCTTAAACGTATGATGTTACGTGCGGCCACACAGCTTGCTAAGCGTTATGAGCTAACTGCGTTGGTAACAGGGGAAGCGATTTCTCAAGTATCTAGCCAAACCTTAACCAATTTAACAGTAATTAATCAAGCAACGGATATGTTAGTTATTCGCCCCTTAGTGGCCAGTCATAAAGAAGATATTATTGCTACAGCGGAGCACATTGGTACGGCTGAATATGCGCGTCATATGCCAGAGTACTGTGGTGTTATTTCAGTTAATCCTACTACTCGTGCTAAGCCAGAGCGTATTGAGAGAGAAGAACAACGTTTTGATTTTACAATACTTGATGAAGCGATTGCCCAGGCTAAGTGGGTGACAGTTGATCAAATTATGGAAGAGTTGGATAAGGATATTAATGTTGAGCAAATATCAGAAGTACTTGCAGGGCAAATAGTAATAGATATCCGTCATCCAGATCAGGCAGAAGATCAGCCATTAGTGGTAGAAGGGGTTGAAGTAAAGCAGATACCTTTCTATGCTATTAACCAACAATTTAGCAAATTAGACGAAAATCGCCAATATTTACTGTATTGTGATAAGGGCGTAATGAGCAGATTACATGCACACCACCTATTAAGCGAGGGACATATTAATGTGCGTGTATATCGTCCTTAAATACTCTATGCATTTTGCAAGTAGTGATCGTCACCACCCACCCGACACAACCTGCTAAAAATAACAGCGTTACCAAACAACTTATTTTATTCATTTTTATTTGAGATTTTATTGTGATTGAGAACTTACGCAACATTGCTATTATTGCCCACGTTGACCATGGAAAAACAACCATTGTTGATAAATTATTGAGACAGTCGGGCACATTAGAGCGTAAAGAATTAGATTCTGAGCGTGTGATGGATAGTAATGATCAAGAAAAAGAACGTGGTATTACTATTCTAGCTAAAAATACAGCAATTAGTTGGAATGGCTATAACATTAATATCGTAGATACCCCTGGCCATGCTGACTTTGGTGGTGAAGTAGAGCGTGTAATGTCAATGGTAGACTCTGTTCTATTGTTAGTTGATGCTGTAGATGGCCCTATGCCACAAACTCGCTTTGTAACGCAAAAGGCTTTCCAAGCTGGCTTAAGACCTATTGTGGTAGTTAATAAAGTAGACCGTCCTGGTGCACGCCCTGATTGGGTGATTGACCAAGTATTTGATTTATTTGATAACTTAGGTGCTACTGAAGATCAGTTAGATTTCCCTATTGTTTATGCTAGTGCGTTAAATGGTATTGCAGGGCTTGATCCTAGTGAAATGGCAGAAGATTTAACACCTTTATTCCAAACCATTATTGATCGTGTACCAGCTCCTAAAGTGGATGTGGATGGTTCATTCCAAATGCAAATTTCTGCTTTGGATTACAGTAGCTATTTAGGCGTGATTGGTATTGGTCGTATTGCACGTGGTAAGATCAAAGCTAACTCACCTGTTGTTGCTATTGATATGAACGGTAAAAAACGTAATGGTCGTATCTTAAAAATTATGGGCTACCATGGTTTACATCGTGTTGATGTAGAAGAAGCACAAGCAGGTGATATTGTTTGTATTAATGGTTTTGATCAACTATTTATTTCTGATACTTTGTGTGACCCACAAAATGTTGAAGCTATGCCAGCCTTAACAGTAGATGAACCTACTGTAAGTATGACTTTCCAAGTAAATGACTCTCCTTTTGCTGGTAAAGAAGGTAAATTTGTTACTAGCCGTAATATCAAAGAGCGTTTAGAGAAAGAGTTATTACATAACGTTGCTTTACGTGTTGAAGAAGGTGATTCAGCTGAGAAGTTCAAAGTTTCAGGCCGTGGTGAGTTACATCTTTCTGTATTAATTGAAAGTATGCGCCGTGAAGGGTTTGAGTTGGGTGTATCTCGTCCAGAAGTGATTATTAAAGAAGTAGATGGTGAGAAACAAGAGCCTTATGAGAATGTAACCATTGACCTTGAAGAACAACATCAAGGCGCTATTATGGAACAAATGGGATTACGTAAAGGTGATCTCTCGAATATGATTCCTGACGGTAAAGGTCGCGTTCGTTTAGAATATACAGTACCTTCACGTGGCTTAATTGGCTTTCGTAACCAATTCTTAACCATGACTTCAGGTACAGGTATTTTAACCAGCACTTTTAGCCACTATGGCAAAATGAAAGAAGGTGATGTAGAGCATCGTCAAAGTGGTGTATTAGTAGCTATGGCAGCAGGTAAAATCTTGGCCTACTCATTAACTACTTTACAAGACCGTGGACGTTTATTTGTTGAGCCTGGTATGGAGTGTTATGAGGGTATGATCGTGGGTATTCACTCACGTGGTAATGACCTTGTTGTTAACCCTACTAAAGGTAAAAAACTAGATAATATGCGTGCTTCGGGTAATGATGAAACTATTCAATTAGTACCACCTATCAAGTTTACTTTAGAGCAAGCATTAGAGTTTATTGATGATGATGAATTAGTGGAAGTAACACCTAAATCCATCCGCTTACGTAAGAAAATTCTTGATGAGAATGATCGTAAACGTGCCGAGCGTAGCAAAGACTAAAGTTAGTTTAGTTAAAAAATCCCCAGCATAGTCTGGGGATTTTTTTATAGATGCCTTAAAATTTAATGTTATAAAACAATAATTAGTGTTTAATTAAATTGTATATTGAGTCATGGTTGATTGATAGGTAAAAGTCTCCTTTTAAATGTAGGTTGGTAAAGATATGAAAGAGCCTTTTGCAGTGGATAAAACGAAGGTTGGGGCATTGGATCAGAGTTTATTAAATCAGAAGACAATATTAAATGATCAATACTTAATTAATTTACAAACTTTCATTTATGCTGCACGTTCTCTAAGCTTTCAAGCAGCTGCAGAAAACTTATATTTATCACCTAGTGCGGTTAGCCATCGTATCGGTAAATTGGAGAAACAACTAGGTTTTTTATTATTTCATCGTTTTGCTCGTAAAATAAAATTAACGAATGAAGGGGAACGTTTATACGGCGTATTAAAAGATAGCTTTGCTAAAATTAATCTAGAAATTCAGGATATTCGCAGTAATGAATTATCTGGTTCATTAAATATTTTCTCTCATCCCAGTGTTGCTGAGGATTGGCTTATTCCTCGGTTAGTCGATTTTACTCAACGCTATCCAGCAATCCAATTAAATATTCGGACAGGTAATGAACAGGCTAATTTTCAATCGCAAGCTATTGATGTAGCACTTTATTACAGTAATGGGCATTTTCCAGGTTTTAATAGTGAATGCTTTATGGAAGAAGAGATTTTTCCTGTATGCAGTCAAACTTATGCAGCTCAGTATAATTTAATTAACCAACCAGAAAATCTAGCAAAGTGTACTCTATTACATGATGCCAAAGCATGGCATTTTGCAGCTTTGGATGCAGAGTGGCATATTTGGTGTAAACAAATGCACATAGAATTACCAAATAGTCGTTCAGTCATTACATTTGATAGTTCTAGATCAGCCGCCTATGCTGCTATTTATCATACAGGGGTTGCTATGGGGCGTTTACATTTAGTACATAACTGGTTAGCAACAGGTCGGCTAATAACACCTTTTGCAATTCCAGCATTAAAAACTCATTTTCATTATTATCTTGTGTGGCCAAGACTACAACATATTCCACCTAAATTAAGTGTGTTTTTAGATTGGATCAAACAGCAAGGTGCGCAAAGTGATAAAGAACATGTGGGTTCTTTTTAAATATAATAATTTCTCCTATAAATTAATATTTTGAGTTTTAAAAAGCATTAAGCATTTAACATGCTAATCCTCCTAGCAAGATAAATACCTATATAACTAGTTCTTTAATTTAATTCTAATAAAGAGTGATATAGGTCTACAGATGAAAAATATTCAGTTATGTACTGCAAATTTATCTTTTGTTGCCCTACTTTTAAGTAAGTATGATGTTTTTGTGGAAGATTTTTAGTTAGCTAATTACTTAAAATTGAATACTTGGGGGAAATACTTTATGTCAACTACCATGTTAGTTGGTATTTTAATCGTTGCTATTGCAATGATTGTCATACTAATTGTGAAATGTAAATTACATGCTTCTATTGCTTTAGTGTTGGCTGCGTTTTTTGTTGGTATTACTACAGGGATGCCTATTGATAGTATTCCTGATGTGGTTGAGAAAGGGGTAGGTGGTACATTAGGATTTTTAACCTTAATTATTGGATTTGGTGCTATTTTAGGAAAGATGTTGGAAGTCTCTGGTGGTGCTGAACGTATTGCAAGTACCTTACTAGATAAGTTGGGTAAATCCCGGGCAACATGGGTAATGATGCTTGTTGGTTTTATTGCAGGTATACCCGTGTTTGTTGAGGTAGGTTTTGTATTATTAGTCCCCTTGGTACTGGTAGTGGCTAAAGATGCTGGTATTTCACGTTTGAAAGTAGGTTTGCCACTGGCTGTATCATTAATGACAGTACATTGTATTGTACCTCCACATCCTGCTGCCATGTCTATTGCTGCTACATTAGGTGCAGATATTGGTAAAGTTATTGTATTTGGTTTATTAGTTGGTCTTCCTTGCGCAATTGTTGGGGGACCTCTTTTTGTTAAGTTTTTCTGTCGTAATGTGCTAGATAATGAGCCTAATGATCAAATGACAGCAACTACAGCAGCTTCTTTAAATAAACAATTACCCGGTTTTGGGATTACTCTTTTCACTATCTTATTACCACTGCTTATTATGGTAGGTAAAACATTATTAGTGATTTGGGTAGCTAAAGACTCTGCATTAATGCCAATGATTTCTTTTATAGGTAATCCCATTACGGCGTTATTAATTTCCGTATTTTTTGCTTATTGGAGTTTAGGTTTAGCAAGAGGGCTTAATTTAACTGAGTTATTAAGTATTTCAGAAAAAGGTTTTACGCCCATAGCGGGTATTCTACTTATCATTGGTGCTGGCGGTGCTTTTAGTGAAGTGTTAAGTGTCAGTGGTGTGGGTAATGGTTTGAAGGAAGCACTTTCTACATTGCCAATTAGTCCAGTAGTTTTAGCTTGGTTAATTGCAGCTTTACTTCATTTTGCTGTAGGTTCAGCTACGGTAGCTATGATCAGCGCAGCAGGTATTGTATTACCAATGCTATCTGGTCACCCTGAATTAAAACCAGAAGTGATGGCCATTGCTATTGGTGCGGGTGCTATTGCTTTAACTCAAGTAACAGACAGCTTTTTCTGGTTGGTTAAAGAGTATTTAGGGTTAACAATGACTGAAACTATTAAACGATTAACAGTAGCTACAACGCTTGCTTCTATTACAGGATTAGGTGGTGCTTTGTTATTGAATATGTTTCTTTAGCTTGAGGGTAATAAAATGAAAGAGATTCATGGTAAAACATTAGAACAATGGTACAAAGATTACCCATTGATTGAAGACTTAGTAAAATTACGAGAAGCTACTTGGTTTAATCCTGCTGTTAAGAAAACTGTTGAAGCTTTACCTGATGTTGGTCTTACAGTTGAAGATATTAAGGATGCTGCTGCAAGGCTAAAACGTTTTAGTCCTTATTTGGCCAAAGTTTTTCCTGAGACTAGGCATCAATTAGGGATTTTAGAATCTCCTTTAATCGCTGTACCTAATTATCAACAAGCACTAGATAAACATTATCAGGCGACTTCATCAGGAAATTTATGGTTAAAACTTGATAGTCATTTACCCATTAGTGGTTCTATTAAAGCTCGTGGTGGTATTTATGAAGTGTTAAAACATGCAGAAGAATTAGCTATTAAAGCAGGGAAGTTAGCATTAACAGATGATTATAGTAAGTTAGCAGATCCTGAGTTTAAGGCGTTTTTCTCTCAATATGCAGTAGCAGTAGGATCGACAGGTAATCTTGGCTTGTCTATCGGTATTATGAGCGCTAAGTTAGGTTTTAAAGCCAGCGTGCATATGTCAGCAGACGCACGACAGTGGAAAAAGGATAAATTAAGAGCACATGGTGTTAATGTAGTTGAATATGACTCTGATTATTCTGAGGCCGTTGCTAAGGGTCGTAAAGAGGCTGAAAATGATCCTATGTGTTATTTTGTGGATGATGAAAACTCTAAAAATTTATTCTTGGGTTATGCTGTTGCCGCCTATCGTTTGGCTGGCCAATTGCAAGCATTATCTGTAAAAGTGGATCAAGATCATCCATTATTTATCTATCTACCTTGTGGTGTCGGTGGTGGGCCAGGTGGTGTTGCTTTTGGTTTAAAAGCTCAGTTTGGTGATGCAGTACATTGTGTTTTTAGTGAGCCTACTCATGCCCCTTGTATGTTTTTAGGTGTGTATACAGGATTACATGACAAAACCTCAGTACAAGATTTTGGTATAGATAATATGACTGCTGCTGATGGTTTAGCAGTAGGTCGTCCTTCTGGATTTGTTGGTAAGGCGATGCAATATCTATTAGATGGTTATTTCACGTTAGATGATGATGAAATGTACCGTTTATTAGCATTATTAGCACAGCAAGAAAAGATCTATATAGAACCTTCAGCTGCTGCGGGTATTCCTGGTATATATGATGTATTGCGCGATAAGCAATATATTGAGCGGATGAAATTTACTCCTGAACAATTACAGCAAGCTACTCATATCGCTTGGGTAACAGGTGGTAGTATGGTGCCAGAAGCTGAAATGAAGCAGTATATTGAAAAAGGTGAAAACTTACTTAAGCAAGATAATTAATCATTTACGTCAACAACTAAAATCCTCAGCATAGCTGGGGATTTTCATTTTATGAAAAATAATTAACAGTAAGATAGTTGTAAATAATTGCTGTTAGAATAGAAGTTATTCATTTATTGATAGGGGATAAAGATGCGTTATTCACTTTATATTGGCAATAAAAATTATTCTTCATGGTCTATGCGCCCTTGGATATTGATGAAGCAGGCTGGCATTGAGTTTACGGAAGTTAAATTACGTATGGATTACCGTAATCCTGATTCAGCTTTTAAGCGATCGATGAGTGCCGTAAGCCCTACAGGTAAAGTACCGTTATTAATTGATCATGAACAAGGTGATTTAGCTGTTTGGGATTCTTTAGCTATTTGTGAATATTTGGCAGAGCAACATCCTGATAAACAGCTTTGGCCTAGTGATCTTGTCTTGCGTGCTAAAGCGCGAAGTGCTTGTGCAGAAATGCATAGTGGCTTTATGGCGTTACGCAGTGCATTAACATTTAATATAGAGGCTTCTCTAGCGAAGCAGGGTAAATTAATATTAAGGGATCAATCAAATGTAGTGACTGATATAGAAAGAATATTTTGCCTTTGGTCAGGTTTGTTAAGTCAGTCAAATGGTCCCTTATTATGTGGTGAGTTTTCAATTATCGATGCTTTTTATGCGCCAATATGTGCTCGTTTTCGTACCTATCAAATAGCATTACCTGAGCTTGTGGAACAATATGTTAGTCGCATAGAAGCATTACCTAGTGTAATGGCTTGGCAGAATGATGCTAAGAATGAACATGATTTTTTAGCTGTGTTAGAGCCTTATCGTTTGCAAGCTGATAATTAAAAAATACATAAAGAAATCCCCAGCGAACTGGGGATTTCTTTTGTTTTTAGCATGAGAGATTATTTTGCTTAAACAGGGAGGCAAGCCTACACAGAAGTGTTAATTTTTGCCAATGAGCTAATTTAATTATTATGGTTTACTACTTATATAATAAACGTATATTAATAATTAAATAACTCAATTGATATGCTTAAAAAAATAGTTATCCAACATGAAAAAATAACTATATTATTTAGAGCATCATCAATTCTAGTATCATTTTAACTAGTTTTTTAAGCTGAAAAAATACAACTTTGGATTAGTAAAACTAGTATGATCCTATGGATAAGTACAATACACTATCAAAGTATTATTGAAAAGAATGATTATTAGATAGTAAGCATTCTGAAAATCAGATAATGGTGGTAATAATGCCTCTTTCATTACGACAAATTAAGTATTTTGTGGCAGCAGCAGAAATAGGCCAAGTTTCACAAGCTGCAATTTATTTAAATATCTCCCAGTCATCAGTGACTACAGCTATTCAAGAGTTGGAAAGAATTTTAAATGCACAGTTGTTTGTACGTACCCCACAAGGTATGGTTTTAACAGATAGTGGTCGACATTTTTTAAATCATGCTTATGCTATTTTAGGGGCAGTAGAAGATGCAATAAATGATCCTGTTCCCACTAATGCAATTACTGGAACTTTAAATATTGCAGCTAGCTTTACAATAATAGGTTATGTTTTACCTTATCATATAAAACGATTATCTTTAGCTTATCCTAATTTAACCATTAAGCTACATGAGTGCACTCATAAGGAAATAGAGAAAGGGTTAGTTAATGGCCAGTATGATATGTCAATAGTTTCTGCTTCTAATATTGATTCAGATAAAATAGTAATAGAAAACTTATTAAATTCCCCAAGACATTTATGGTTGCCTGCTAAACATCCTTTAGCAGAGAAAGATAGTATTAGTTTTGCAGATATTGCAGATGAACCTTATATTCTTTTAAATGTAGCTGAAGCCGAACAAGTGAGTGAGAAATACTGGAAACAACACAATCACTCATTAAATATTCGTTTAACAACTATTTCTATTGAGGCAATAAGGAATATGGTAGCTAATGAGTCTGGTATAACTATATTGTCTGATATGGTTTATAGACCATGGTCTCTAGAAGGGAGACGTATTGTTACTAAAAATCTAGTAACGCCTGTTCCATCTTTAAGCATTGGTTTGGCACGGTCAGAAAACATGGAAATGACACCAAGTAGACGTTGTTTCCAAGAGTATTTTAGGCGGACTTATTTGACACCACAAGTAGTGGCTTCCCGTAATTAATAACAAAAAAATGAGGAACTTAACCCAGATTCACCTGCAGTGCGTTTTTAGGGTGGTAACTATGCAGGTGCTGGGCATTAAGAAAAATAAGTAGTTATTTGAACATAAGTAACCTAAGGCCATTAAATACTACTAATAGACTGACACCAATATCCGCAAATATAGCCATCCAGAGTGTACCGTAACCTAATAGCGTAATAATTAGGAAAAGTAGCTTTATACCAATAGCAAAACTTATATTTTGTACAAGAATATGACGTGTAGCTTTGGATAAGCGAATAAACAAGGGTAGTTTTCTTAAATCGTCATCCATTAAAGCAATATCAGCTGTTTCTATTGCTGTATCAGTACCTGCTGCTCCCATTGCAAAACCAATATCAGATCGTGCTAGTGCAGGGGTATCATTTATACCGTCACCTACCATACCAATGGTTTGACCTTGTTTAATTTTAGATTCTATAGCAGTTAACTTATCATCAGGCAACAAATCTGCTTTAACTTCATCAATACCAACTTGTTGGGCGATGGTATTAGCAGTATATTGATTATCACCTGTTAACATCATCACTTTAATACCTAAGCGGTGAAGATCATTAATAGCCTGTTTACTGGTTTCTTTTAAAGTATCTGCTACAGCAAAAATAGCAATTACTTGAGTTGATGTAGCTAATAAAGTGGTGGTTTTACCCTCTTTTTCAAGCAATTGTAACTTATGGGTTAGTTCATCTGTAGCTAACCCTAGTTCTCGAATTAATCGATAATTACCCAAGTAATATTGCTCACTATTAATAATACCTTGCGTACCTTGTCCAAGGATTGCTGCAAAATTTTCTACAGTGAGTAAAGGTAACTTGGTAGCTTGAGCAATAGCCATAGATACTGGGTGATCTGAATGGTTAGCTAGACTACCAGCTATTTGTTGAGCATTAATATCAGTAAGTACTTGATAATCAGTTTGTGATGGCTTACCAGCAGTTAATGTGCCTGTTTTATCAACTGCTAACCACTGTAATTTATTACCTTGTTCAAGATAAGTCCCGCCTTTAATTAATATACCTAATTTTGCTGCTCGAGTTAGGCCACTAACTATAGTAACAGGGGTGGAAATAACTAGTGCACAAGGGCAAGCAATTACCAATAATACTAATGCTTTATAAATCCAATCAATCGTAAACTGGTTTGTATAGACCCATACAGGAATAGTAATTAATGCAATCAATAAGGCTATAGCAACAACAATAGGGGTATAGTATTTAGAGAACTGATCTACAAAACGTTGTGTGGGAGCACGACTACTTTGAGCTTCTTCAACACGCTGGATAATGCGAGCAAGAGTTGTATCATTAGCAATACGTGTTACTTTAAAAGTAAAAGCTTGGTTGCCATTAACAGTACCAGCAAAGACAGGATCGCCCACAGTTTTTTCAACAGGCATACTTTCTCCTGTGATTGCTGACTGATCAATAGTCGTTTGACCATTAATTATTTCTCCATCAAGCGCTACTCGTTGACCTGGTTTAACACGAATAATACTGTCTAACGTGATTTGTTCAGCAGCAATTGTTTGCCAAGAACCATCAACTTGCTCAACTTCTGCGGTAGTTGGCGCTAGTTGTAATAACTCGCTAATAGCATTACGAGCACGTTGTAAAGACAGTGTTTCAATATATTCAGCCAATGTGAAAAGGACTATTACCATAGCAGCTTCAGGCCATTGTCCAATAAATATAGCACCTGTAACAGCAATACTCATGAGTGCATTAATATTAAGTGCTTTATTTTTGAGGGCAATAAAACCTTTGTAATAAGTGGGGATACCTACGAATGCAATAGTAATAAGAGAGATAATAGCCACTATTAATGTAGGCATGGCTAAATAATGCATTATTTCTGCGGTAAAGGCTAAAAAGCCTGCAATAATAAGCATGATAGTGGATTTGTAGGAGGTATTTACATGCAATATTTGGCTATTATCATAGGGCACAGCTTGCATACCTAGTTCACTGATCATATGTTGTAGAGGTTCAATAGAGGTATAACTATGACGAACCTTTAATACCCGTTTTATAAGATTAAATTCTAATTGTTCTATGGCATTAACCCCCTTAAACTTGTCACGAATAAGGCGTTCTTCCGTTGGACAGTCCATATCTTGAATAAGTAGACTATCCCAGCGTAGTTGGGAAATAGAAAAATCTATCTTGTCAGTAGATTTTACTTTATTTTCTAAATGGTTATGTTTATGCTCACAGGCATGATGATGGGTATGGTTGGTCATAGGTTTGTCCCATTTTTAATAGACAGTATTATATCTTATAATCTATTAAAAACCTTATAGTAACTATAGGGTCAAGCTATTTTATAATTTTCATTAACTAATAAGTACGATATCTTTATGATTACATATCATTACCTTGAAAATGGATTATTAAAAACACAGGTGGCTCAAGATTTAGAAGCAATTCCTGCTAATACTATATGGATTGATTTATTGCGTCCTAAGCCTGAAGAAGAGCATTTTATTGAATCAAGCTTAGATATTGAGATTCCATCTCCTGAAGAAATGGCTGAAATTGAAGATTCTTCACGTTTTTTTGAGAATAAAGACAGTCTTTGTATGATTGTTTCAGTGGTCAGTGGTAGTCAAAATATGAACCCCTCTCTCACAGAGCTATCATTTATCCTCAATAAGAAGCAACTGGTGTGTGCACATTATGGTGAATTAACCTCATTTCGTTCTTTTGAAACACAATATGCACGTCAGCCACAGGTTTTTAAAACAACAGATGTGCTGATGATGGTATTAGTTGATGCGGTTGTTGATCGAATTGCTGATATTCTTGAAAAGTTACAAGATAACTTGAATAGCCTTTCAAGAGATATTTTCGATGAGTCAGAGGGGCAGCATACTGAAGGTTTACAACGTACAGTCAAACAGTTAGGTAAATATAACTCTTTGTTAGCTAAATTAAGTGATAGTTTATTAAGTATTCGACGAATGCTAATTTTTTGTAAACAATCTACTGATTGGCTAACTCCTGCAAGTAAGGCGCAGATAAAAGCGATTGAACAAGATATTGGCTCATTAACTGAATATCATGCCAGAATGTCCAGTGAAATTACTTTCTTATTAGATGCTACATTGGGATTAATTAATATTGAGCAAAATAGCATTATTAAGGTATTTTCAATTGCTGCAGTGTTATTTTTACCACCTACTTTAGTGGGTACTATTTATGGTATGAACTTTCATGATATGCCAGAGCTAGACTTTAAGTTTGGTTATCCAATTAGTATTGTATTAATGGTGCTGTCATCACTGGGCTGTTATATCTGGTTTAAGATTAAAAAATGGCTTTAATATTAAAATAAAGACACAGTGTATTAAGGTTATGGTAATAATATACTTTTAGATGAACTTGTTATTTCTCAACAAGCTATATTTGATTGATCTTTATTAAACACTGTTTTTCAGATGGAATAGAGTGGGTAGCAAAAAGGCTGTTTTATTTCAAATTTATAAAATAAAAACAGCCTAAATGATGAGCTTGCTATTTTGTACGGGGTAATGATGTTACTGTAGGATCATAGAAATCTAGTAAGATATCATCAAGTACCTCAGCAGCTCCCCAAGGTTTAGGATCATTTAAAATTGCTACTATCGCCCATGTGTCGTTATGTTTATCACGAATATAACCTGCAATAGCCCTTACATTGTTTAATGTACCTGTTTTAATATGGCCTTTGCCCTTTAAATCAGTTTTTCTTAAACGTTTGTGCATAGTTCCATCAACACCGATAATTGGCATAGATGAAATAAACTCTGCTGAGTAGGGACTTTTCCAAGCCATTTTTAGTAATTCTGACATTTCTCTTGCAGTAATACGCTCTTCTCTAGAAAGGCCTGAACCATTCTCCATTTTTAATTGATTAGAGTTTACGCCTTTACTAATAAGCCATTCATAAATTGTACGGTAAGCTGCTGCGGCATCATCCTCATCAGTGGCTTTGCGATTTCTAGCACCAATAGTTAAAAATAATTGTTTAGCCATGGTGTTATTACTAAACTTATTAATATCTCTAATTACTTCTACTAAGTCAGGTGACCAAACTACAGCTAATAGTTTGGCATCTTTAGGCATAGTTCCAATAGAGTTTTTACCACTAATTTTGCCGCCTAGTTCTTGCCAGAATGAGCGAACAATATTAATCGCGTAACGGTCATGATCAAACAGTGAAATATATTTTTGGACTGTACAGTCTTCAACAATATTACCTGAAATAGTGAGTGTTACAGTGCCGTTGGCTTGTGTAACTGGATCGTATTCAATATCAGGAATAGTAGGGCAACGGCCTTTCGCTTTAGGTTTAATAATTTGTAGATTATTAACAAGGTGAACATCTTTTAATGGTGGTTCAACAACAACTTGAACTTTTTGATTATCGGTATGACTGATAATACGAATAACTTTGAAATTAATTAATAAAGAATCAGGAGATACTAGGTAAGGGCGATAGCTTTCGTTGCTATCGTCTAAGAAAACCTTTTCTTCTGGCATATTAAAATAGTTACGATCGAGAATTAAATGCCCTGTTACTGATTTTACACCGTTATTTCGTAGTTCTCTTAGAAGCAACCAAAGTCTTTCCATATTTAATTTAGGATCACCGCCACCTTTTAAATAAAGGTTACCATGCACTACACCATCTTTGACTTCGCCATCAGTAAAGAAAGCAGTACGCCAATGGAAATTTGGCCCTAATAATTCTAAAGCAGCATAGGTAGTGAATAGCTTCATGGTTGATGCAGGATTCATGGAAACGTCTGCATTAACATAGGTAGCTTTACCTTTACCCGTTAATGGAATAGCTACTAGTGATAAAGCCTCAGGCGGTATTTTATTGGAAGCCAAGGATTTATTAATGTTTTGTGAGAAAGTAGTATTTGTTGCTGGCGCAGCTGCTAAGAGTGTAGTAAACGAAAATAATATAGCGAGAGAAGTAACACGAAATAAGCTAGTCATGAGCAACTCAATGTATAGTTAGAATATTTTATTTATAAAAGTTAATTGATCATCTTAATGACTGGTATTAGACCTGTAAAGCTAGCAAAAGGTTTAATAAGTAAATATTTTTTAATAAAGAATGTAGACTGTCCGTTATTGAACAGTCTATAAAGAGGTTAGTCACGATCAATAGTAAAGGCTGACCATGTTTGGCGTACTGGCATAATTTCAACACGATTGTAGTTGATATGGTCAGGTAATGTAGCAATATGATAAATTTGTTCAGCAATATCTTCCGCTTGTAGTGGGGAAGTGCCACGGTATAAATTATCAGATGCCTTTTGATCGCCTTTGGTACGTACTAACGTAAATTCTGTTTCAGCAAGTCCTGGTGCAATATCTGTAACTCTTACTCCTGTACCTATTAAATCACAACGCAGATTATAACTAAATTGTTTTACAAATGCCTTACTGGCACCATACACATGACTCCCTGGGTAAGGCCATTGACCTGCTATAGAACCTAGATTGATAATACTAGCACCAGCTCCTGTTGCAATAAGTGTAGGTAATAATGTGTGAGTAATGTTTACTAGACCCGTAACATTCGTATCAATCATTGTATGCCAATCTTCTAATGCTACTTTTTGAGCAGGTTCAGGTGCTAATGCTAGACCAGCATTATTAATAAGTGCTTTAATTCTTTTAAATTCAGTGGGTAGTTCTGCAACTGCTTTTTTTACTGCATCAGCATCACGTACATCAAGAGTGATAATATGTATTGGAACTTGGCTTAACTCTTGTTTAAGTTCTTCTAAACGTTCTGTTCTACGTCCAGTAAGAATTAATTTCCAGCCAGCCTTAGCAAAACGACGAGCCGTAGCACGACCAAAGCCTGATGTGGCTCCTGTAATAAAAACAATATTTGTCATGATAGATTCCTTAAATGTTTATACAACTATTAAAATACAAAATGAAAGTAGGGGCTAGTAGTAATATTGTCTAATCGATGAATTTAAGTGTTTTTGGGAGTTATTGTTTATTGACAAGCAAAATAGGCTATTAGTGCTAGGCCTAGGTAAAAATATCAGCCTATTATTCTTTGATAACAGGCTTTTTAGGAGGAGTAACTTTATTTTTAGTGTAGATTGTTTTATGCTTTGGCTTAAATAAAGCTTTAAGGTATTGCAGGTTATGCCAAAAATAACAATTGTATTAATCGCTTTTATTGCCGCTATTATTTGGGTTTTTATAATAAATGGGGATAAAAAAGTGGCTACTGATTTTCCTCAGGTAACAACAGAACAAACTACTCAATAGTTTTATTAATACCACGGAGTAATTATTTTTAAAGTACATCTTGTTTAGAGAGAATGGCTGAAATTAGCTATATTTATTACAACTATTATTAGATGATTAATCTATATAATAAAAAACCCACTAGAGAGTGGGTTTTTATAATCATTAAAGCCAAATTATTTAATTTTAGCTTCTTTATAGATCACGTGTTTACGAACAACAGGATCAAATTTTTTGATTTCAATTTTATCTGGCGTAGTACGTTTATTTTTGTCAGTTGTATAAAAATGACCTGTACCAGCACTAGAAACTAAACGAATTAATTCACGCATTTTAAGACTCCTTAAACCTTAACACCACGACCACGGATTTCTGCTAATACTGCATCAATGCCACGCTTATCAATAATGCGCATACCTTTCGCAGAAACGCGTAAACGTATAAAACGGTTCTCTGATTCAACCCAGAAACGATGGTATTGAAGATTAGGTAAAAAACGACGACGTGTTTTATTTTGTGCATGGGAAACATTGTTCCCTACTGCTGGTCCTTTACCAGTAACTTGACAAACTCTTGACATATTTCAGCCCTCTAAACCTCATGCCAAACCCGGCATGGGTTGGCTAACTCAAAAATAATGTGAATGCTAAACTTAACTATTAAAGTTCTTAAGCAAGAACCTTTAAAAAATTAGGTGCGCTTTATATCAAAAATAAGCCAATTTCGCAACTATTTTAGTTAACTAGTGAAGTTATTCATTAATGTAAAACAGTAATTATAGCATGTTTTATGTATGTGTTGATAGTGAAAGTGGATAAATAAATAGTTACATCTGTGCGTGTCATAGCAGTGCAGGGTATACATAGTAGTTTGCTACTAATGACTGATAGTAGCATTTTATTAGCTGTGTTTAAAATAAATCTAAGAATCAAAGGAATAAGTTCTTTTAATAAATGAACTGATCATGGATGGTTGTCAGTTATAACCATTGACTGGAGAAGTTATTATGAAAAATTCAACTGATAAAGATGTAAAAGCGACTGCAAAAGAAATCAAAGATGATTTTATGGCACAGTTTAATGAGATTATTGACGATGCAGAGCGTCTTTTAAAAGAAACCGCAGAAGTAACTGATGGTAAAACCACTGAATTACGTGAGCAATTAACTGGCAAGATTAAAGATATTCGTGATTCTATGGGAGAGCATGTTAAGCCAATTTGTAAGAAAAGCAAAGAAGCGTTTGAAGCAACTGATGATTATGTTAAGGCTCACCCATGGGTATCGGTAGGTGTTGCTGCTGCTACAGCCTTTGTAGTTGCACATTTTTGTCGTCGCCGTTAATAGCGAGGAGTAGATTATGGATGCACCTAAAGCGTCCGAGCCTAATAAACCCTCGCAAGAGGGGCTTATTAGAGCGCTATCAAATTTATTGAGTAGTCATGCCTCTTTATTTGTTATTGAGTTGGAAGAGGCAAAAGGTTTTGCTTGGAGCTATTTTGTACATGTTGCAATTATAGTCGTGTGTAGTGTCTTGTTCTTTATTATGTTTTCCGTAGGGGTTGTTGTTTATTTTTGGGATAGTTACCGATTGACTGCAATTTTAGCGTTATTAGGTAGTTATCTTTTGATAATTATGATTGCTCTAGTTAATTTAATACGTATTAAAAAGAAAACTAAACTTTTTATAAGTACCAAAGAGGAATTGCTTAAAGATAAAGAGGAACTGCTGTCATGATGGATAAAAAACAAATAAGTCGTTCCGAAATGCGTAAGTTACTTATTAAGCAACAGTTGCAAGAGCGAAGGCAAGAGTTAAAGTTACAAACACAGCCTTTACTAAAAACAGGACAGCGAGTAATAGGGTTATTTACACCCAACAATAACCAACAACATAGTAGTGGTAAAGTTGCTATTGTGACTGGTTTAGCAATAGCAGTAGCTATATTAGGTAAGCGTCGAGGTGGCTGGTTAGGTAAAGCAGCTCGTTATATTGTTATCAACTATCCAGGTCTATTACATAAACTGATTAAATAGCTTATTATCTCATCCATTTGCTGTTTATAATCAAAGTTTAGTGTTATTGTTGAGAGTGGGTAATAGTTGATCATGGAAAATAAATCAGTATCAGAGCCTAAAGAGCTTATAGTGATTGAGGATTTAGAAAAGACTAATAAAGAAGATTCATCGTTATCAAATTTATTGGTTATTCTCGATCATATTGAAAAGTTATTAACTAGTACAGAACAAGGTGCTGTGTTACACGATAAGATGGCTAGTTATTTAGATCAAGTTAAACCTTTGTTAAATAATCCAGAGATTAAAATACCTGAAAAAGGTAAAGAAATATTAAATAAGGCTAACGATTTTGTTCAAAAGCGCCCTTTAACAACTATAGGTATTGCGGCAGGAGCAGCAGGGGTACTATTAGCGTTATTAGCAGGACATAAAAAATAAACCATTTATATGTTTTTTATAGTCAGGGTTATTTTGCTATCTATAATTAAATGATGTATTAGAACTCATATTATCAATTTTGTAGAAAATAGTTATGGTTAATGAACTCGCCTTAGGCGAGTTTTTTATTATGTATACGGATAGATATTTGACTAAGGAGGGAAAGTATAATCATTAATTAATATAATATGTTGGATATAATTGCAAAAAGCTACTCATAAATTTCAAAATAACAATTTTTCATTTAAATGTTAAATGGACGTTTTATTAAATACAACATTAGGATGATTAAATTAAGTGCTATTAGTCCCTAAAATTGGATTGTATTTATATAAAGTGAGAGCGTAAGTTAACTACAATAATAATGGTTAAGGATAAAGAAATGAGTAAGTTATTGTATTTTAAAGAGTGGTTAACTATTAAGGAAGCCACTAAATGCCTTTCTAATGTATTTAATGAAAAAGTTAAAATGAGGGATATCTATAGATTAGCTTTAGACAATAAATTAATTTTGTCTTTACATTTTATTAATTCCACTTAATGTAGAAAAAGGAGTAAATGTAGAAACAGTAATTAATATGACAGCAGTAGTTAATGATACCCCGATTTTGTTTGAGAAAGAGTATATTCAAATAAAGTCAGGTTGTTGTTGTGATTTAGTCAATTTATACAATGGGCAATTAGTTATAAAGCAAGTGTATTATGGTGATGCATCTAATACATTAAAAATTGAACCAGAATATAATAAAGGAATTATTATAAAAGAAACTAATGAAGATAAAGATCATCCTTGCTACTATCGATTAATTAACTGCTTAGAATATAATGGGCAATTGTCAGAAGTGGTTACTACTCATTTGTTACCAGATGATGTTTTATTGGTGGTTAAGACTGAATATTTGCGTGATTTTATTAGTCATACCTGTATTACAAATAATCTCGATAAGCCATTACATAGTAAGGAACGTATAAATTTGTATAAGGTAATAGCATTATTGGCAGAAATGAATCAGTTACCTCCAACTAAAGAATTCAAAGTTGCTAATATAATTAAAACTTATGGCGATAGTATAGGTTTTGATTGTCCTAGTAGCCATACCATTGCTAAATGCTTAAAGGAAGCTAGTCATTATTTACCTATACATTAATAAATTGAATTCAAAAAATAAAAGTTGAATTCAAATTATCTATTTGTTTTTTAATATATGCTATCACCTCTTAATAAAGATGGTTGTATATTGAGTAAATATCTTTATTAGTTTTTTATAAATTGTGCTATATATTACTATTATTAGTATTAAGCATAATAATAATTCATGATAATAGATAAAGGAGTAGTAGCTACCAATATTAATAGTGAAGATGTTTTTGTTGTTAATGATAATTCGTTTATATACAAATGTACTTTTAGAATTAAGAGGTAAAAAAACATAATAACAAGGAGGAATCATGCAAAAAGTAATAACGGTACTAGCTAGCCCTGAAGAGGCTTTTTTAGTTAATACCTATGTTGAAACTTGTGCAATGATTGATGCGATAACTGCAATTAATGAGAGAACGGAATCTATATGTGATTTATTAGTGGGATGTATCAGAAATTGTCTGATTAAGAGTCAATCTTTGTGTAATATTGCTTGGCAATTACAAGCTAATATGGATTGCTTAGCATTATTTATTAAGCGCTATATAACAAGTCAACAACAGTTATGTGCGGGGTTAATTCAAGCGGCTCGGCAAAAGGCCAGTCATATTATTATGAGCTATGGGGAGAGTACTGCTAAGTTAAATGCTGTGGGGGAAATAGTAAGTTTATTGTTGGATATTAAGCAATATATTAATGCTGTTGCTGCAATAGCTTGTTACCAAAGAGATAGCGAGAATAATAACTTTGAAATAATGGCATAAAATTATTATTAATTAATAATTACAAGAAGAGTTAAATTAGGGGATAATAGATAACTTTTATTATCCCTTATTATATTTTACGATTTTATCGTTGTAGGTTTGTTTTGAATTGGCAATCATTATTATCTCCTGAGAGATTAGGTAAAGCAGTATTAAGCCCAGATGAGTTGGGACGTAGCCCGTTTCATAAGGATTATGATCGAGTTGTTTTCTCTGGAGCATTTCGACGTCTAGGTCGTAAAACACAAGTTCATCCGGTGTCTAGCAATGACCTTATCCACACCCGTTTGACGCATAGTTTAGAAGTGGCGTCTGTAGGGCGTTCTCTAGGAATGCTAGTTGGTGAGTTATTAAAAGATGAGCTACCCCAATGGTGCTTACCTATAGATTTGGGAGTTATTGTGCAATCTGCATGTTTAGCTCACGATATTGGTAATCCGCCTTTTGGGCATTCAGGAGAGGATGCTTTTCGCTATTGGTTCTCTCAGGCAGCCAGTAAGGGTTGGTTTGACTGTATGAATGAGGTAGAACTTGCAGACTTTCTAAATTTTGAAGGGAATGCACAAGGATTTCGTATTCTAACTCAATTAGAATACCATCAAAACGAAGGTGGTATGCGTTTAACTTATGCTACGTTAGGGAGTTATCTAAAATATCCTTGGACATCTCGTTATGCGGAAGCCGAGGGATATAAGAAATGTAAGTTTGGTTGTTATCAAAGTGAGTTACCTTTATTAGAGCAAATAGCAGGTAAGTTAGGTTTGCCCAAGGTTTCTGCAGAGCGTTGGCAACGTCATCCCTTAGTATATTTGCTGGAAGTAGCAGATGATATCTGTTATGGGCTAATTGATCTTGAAGATGGTATAGAAATGGATCTGTTGGCTTATGAAGAAGTTGAAGCTTTATTGTTGGATTTAGTCAGTGAACGTAATCCTAACCTTAATAAACAATTAGACTCGACTAGTAGTCGGCGACGTAAATTAGCTATTTTACGTGGTAAAGCAATTGATCATTTAACTAATGCGGCGGCAGAAGCTTTTATTACACAACAATCTGCTTTATTGAAAGGTGAGTTAGTAGGCGATTTGGCAGAGTATATGGATACTGCAAGTAAAGAATGTATCCTAAAAGCAAAGAAAATTGCTCGAGAAAAAATATTTCAAGATAAACAAAAAACATTGCATGAAATAGGCGCTTATACCACTCTGGAGATTTTACTTAATAGTTTTTGTGGTGCTGCGGTTGAGTTGCATAGTAAAGGCACATTATCCTTTAAAAATAAACGTATTTTTGATTTATTAGGCCATGATGTTCCAACAAAAGATTGGACGCTCTATCAGTCAGTCATGCGTATGATCGATTTTATTGCAGGTATGACTGATAACTATGCAACAGAAATGGCTAAAGAAATGACAGGACGATCTAGTCCAGTATAGTAAGTATAATTTCTACATAGAAAAAAACTAATTACTTTGAGTAATTGACTCATTAAATATAATCAGTGTAGCAGTTAAATTTGTTATACTGATATCTTAAGAAGATTGCCTGTTCTAAGCAATTTATTGATTATTATAAGAAAATTCTAAATCGATGATTGGTATAGTCATTTTTGATGTTAAGGGTAAAAATAAGTTATGCAAGAGCGTGAACAACTATTAGAAAAAATCCAAGAATTGATTGAAGAGAATGAAGGTGATTTACCCTTTGTTTCTCTAGATGATTTTTTTGTTGGTAATAATGATGAAGCAAGTATTGCACCTGACCAAGTAGACGATGGCAGACCTACCTTAGCTGAAATGTATAAACAATTGAAATGGATTGAGGGGCGACCCAATGTTTATTCTGTATTAGTCAGTATTCATGAAGATTGGGAAATGTCTCTTAATAATAGAGAAGTATGGCCAGCAGCAGACACAATTCATATTTATGCAATGGCTCCTTTATCTGATGCAGAAAAATGGGTGGAGGCATTACATTGTCGTATTTATGAAGGGTGGATTTATGGCATGCCTCTAGCAGCACCATCAGTACCACCGGGTTATAATGTTTATACACTTTATTGGGATTAATAAAAAAGCCATCAAATTGATGGCTTTTTTAATGATTACTTAATATAAAGTTGTTTTTTAAGATAACTTTCTACATCAGGTAGAAAGAGTGTTAAAACACCTAATAATGGTAGAAATGCGCAGAACTGAAAAATATGTTGTAAGCTTGTTTGATCAGCAATATAGCCTAAAACAGCTGCAGCTATACCGCTCATTCCAAACATAAAACCAAAGAATAATCCTGCAATCATACCTACACGGCCTGGTATTAATTCTTGAGCATAAACGACAATAGCAGCAAAGGCAGAAGAAATAATTAGGCCAATGAGGACGCTTAGTACTCCTGTCCAAAATAGATTAGCAAAGGGTAGTGCTATTGTAAAAGGCGCAGCGCCAAGGATAGAGAACCAAATAACATATTTACGACCAATACGATCACCAATAGGGCCGCCAGCAAAAGTGCCGACTGCAACAGATGCTAAAAATAAAAATAAGAAAAGCACGGCATGGTCTTTTGAAAGATTAAATTTTTCTATTAAATAAAATGAATAATAGTTACTCATACTTGCCATATAAAAGTATTTTGAGAAAATTAAAATACCTAAAATAGAGAGGGCAAGTGTGGTTTTTTGCTTACTAAAGGGTAAGGTAAGGTCAATAGGCGCTCGCCCTTTACTGGCCTTTAAGTGTTTGGCACTCCAAGCACTAATGCGCATAAGTAAAATAATACCAGCGATACCAAATACCACAAACCATAAGATATAGCTTTGTTGGTTATGTCTTAACACAATAAAACTAACTAATAAAGGACCAAGTGATGAGCCAAAGTTTCCTCCTACTTGGAAAGCTGATTGAGCAAAACCAAACTTGCCTCCTGATGCATTGCGTGCAACACGAGAGGCTTCAGGATGAAAAGTAGAAGAACCAACCCCTAGAAAAGCAGCAGCAACTAGCAACCAAGAAAAACTACTAGCAAGTGCTAACATTACTAAACCCAGAGTAGTGGAGGCCATACCGATAGGTAATAGGTAAGGTTTTGGGTGTTTGTCTGTGTAAAGTCCAATGGCTGGCTGTAAAATTGAGGCGGTAATTTGATAAACAAGGCTAATGCAGCCTATTTGTGCAAAACTTAAACTAAACCTTTCTTCTAGCAGAGGATAGGTGGCAGTGAGCATTGATTGAATGAGATCATTCATTAAATGAGCGCAGCTCACCATCATAATAATAGATAAAAATAGTTTGTTATGACTATTAACGGCTTGTTGTTGATTCATGATAATGGATAAACTTATTTTTATATCAAAAAGTAGGGGATGGTTATTAATTTATATCATACAGAATTATTTATAAATTTATAAGGTTACTTAAGATATATTCTTTTTCTCAATAAGAGGTAAAGTAAATGGATAGCTTTTGTGATAAAATGTCGCAGTAATCTTAATTAGCTATTTCTAAGTAATAGAAGAATTATTTGGATAAATAAAATAACTATTTTAAAAAATATACAATATGCTAATGTATTAAGTTGTAAATAGTCTGAATCCAATATAGCGGGTGTATCTATGTTAAATAAAGCGCTTGAAGAAACAATCAATGCAGCTTTTCGTGAAGCTAGCTTAAAACGTCATGAGTTTATTACAGTAGAACATCTATTGTTAGCTTTATTGGACAATGAGGATGCTGTCAAAGTACTGCAAGCTTGTAAGATTGATCTTAAAAAACTCTCGAAAGAATTATCAGAGTTTATAGAGCAAACCACGCCACGTATTGCAGATACTGATAAAGATACACAAACTGATGCTACATTAGGTTTTCACCGTGTACTACAACGTGCCGTATTTCATATGCAGAGTTCTGGCAAAAATGAAGTAAGTGGTATAAATGTTTTAGTTGCTATTTTTAGCGAAACGGAAAGCCAAGCTGTTTATTTGTTGAAAAAACAAGGAATTTCAAGATTAGATGTAGTGAGCTATGTTTCACATGGTATTGGTAAAACTGATATTGAAGATGTAACTGGGGAAGAAATTAAAGAAGAATCACCAGATAATGTGGTAGAGAAGAAGCCTCTAGAAGCTTATGCGACGAATTTAAATGAATTGGCAGAACAAGGATTAATTGATCCTTTAGTGGGTAGAGAACAAGAAGTTGAACGTGTTGCACAGATATTGGCACGTCGTCGTAAGAATAACCCTTTATTAGTGGGTGAGGCTGGGGTTGGTAAAACAGCCATTGTTGAGGGGTTAGCGAAGCGTATTGTTGATGGTCAAGTGCCAGAACTCTTAAAAGGCAGTGTTATTTATTCATTAGATTTAGGTGCTTTATTAGCAGGCACTAAGTATCGTGGTGATTTTGAAAAACGTTTTAAAGCTGTCCTAAAAGATTTGAAAAAGCGCACTGATGCGATTTTATTTATTGATGAAATCCATACTATTATTGGTGCTGGGGCGACTACAGGTGGCGCAATGGACGCATCTAACTTGCTTAAACCAGCGCTTAGTAGTGGCCAAATTCGTTGTGTAGGTTCAACAACCTTTAAAGAGTATCGTGGTATTTTTGAGAAAGACCATGCACTATCACGTCGTTTCCAAAAAGTAGATGTGGTTGAACCTTCTGTTGCTGACACTATTCGTATTTTACAAGGTCTAAAATCTCGTTTTGAGGAGCATCATCATATTGCCTATACTGATGAAGCCCTTAAAGCAGCGGCTGAATTAGCAGCACGCCATATCTCAGATCGACATATGCCCGATAAGGCTATTGATGTGATTGATGAGGCTGGTGCTTATCAGCAGTTACAGATACCTGATAATAGAGTGGAGTGTATAGATGTCCCACAGGTAGAAGCTATTATTGCTAAAATGGCAAGAGTACCTTCAAAAAGTGTTAATGCTTCTGATAAAGAACTTTTACGTAATTTAGAACGTGACCTTAAATTAACAGTGTTTGGGCAGGATACTGCTATTAGTTCGTTAGCTTCAGCCATTAAACTTTCCCGAGCTGGATTAAAAGCTCCAGATAAACCTGTGGGATCATTTTTATTTGTAGGGCCAACAGGGGTAGGTAAAACAGAAGTCGCCAAACAGTTAAGTCGAGCATTAGGCATAGAATTAATCCGTTTTGATATGTCTGAATATATGGAGCAACATTCTGTTTCTCGCCTAATTGGTGCCCCTCCAGGTTATGTGGGTTTTGATGAGGGTGGTTTACTCGTAGAGGCCATTACTAAAACGCCTCATTGTGTACTGTTGTTAGATGAGATTGAAAAAGCTCACCCTGCAATCTTTAATTTATTGTTGCAAGTCATGGATCATGGTACGTTAACTGATAATAATGGGCGTAAGGCTGATTTTAGAAATGTTGTATTAATTATGACTTCTAATGCAGGGGCTCAATCAGCTGCTAGAGCGTCGATTGGTTTTGCTCAACAAGATCATTCAACTGATACTATGGAAGTTGTTAAAAAAGCATTTTCACCTGAATTTCGTAATCGATTAGATGCAATTATTCAGTTTGGTCGTTTAAGTGATGATGTATTGAAGAGTATTGTGGATAAATTCTTAGTGGAATTACAGGTACAATTAGAGGAAAAACAAGTACAACTAGAGATTTCTGAGCAAGCAAGAGCATGGTTAGCGAAAAATGGTTATGATCCTCAAATGGGTGCTCGACCAATGGCGCGTTTAATTCAAGAAAAAGTAAAACGCCCTCTTGCAGAAGAAATTTTATTTGGCAAGTTAGCAGAGCAGGGTGGTATTGTTCATGTTGATATGAGTAATGAACAGCTAACTTTTAATATAGAGCAAATTGTTGAACCTGCTTAGTGAGTAGTTTTTAAGGAAATAATATGAACTATAAAGTGTTGTTGATGACCCTTGTAGTATTTGGATGGGCAGGTCAAGTTGTGGCACAGTCAAATAGGCCACCTACAGCTGTTAATGTGCCAACAATGGCTTTTGATAAAGAGCTAATGGAGAAAGCTACGGTTATTGATGAAGAATATATTCCTACTCATTTGAGAGTAAATAGAGCTGTAGTTATGTTAGGTTCTACAACCTTAACAGAGATTTCTAGTATTTTTAAAACAGGTATTCCTTTACATAATGGTAAAGGTTACTATCAATGCTATAGTTTACCTAAATATTCTCATCAGCTATGGTTTGTTACCAAAGGCACAGATTTACAAGCGCCAGTTACAGAAGTGGTAATGAAATTGGGTGGTACATTACCAACAGAGTATTGTCCATTAATTACAGCCGCTTCTTATCCTATGCTTTCTAATAAAATGCGTTTAGAACTAAAACCTAATTTACTGGAAACTTTATTTGGTAAACCTATACAAAAACAAAGAACAACTTCTGTTTATCTTCTTCAACTACCAAAATTACAAAAACTTAAAGTACAAACTCAAACAGGCAGTAAAGGTGTTGAAATGATTAAAATTACACAGGTGGGTGTGACTTATTAAGTAAATAGACAGTTAAAAAGATAATTTATTTAGACTGTTAAAAACTTTGGGAGAAAATTTTTGCCCAAAGTAAATTAGAAATTATAACGAATCCCTACACCACCATAAGCCACATAAACTCTACCAGATGCAGCATCATGCAATGTTAAAAGCCAAGCAAAGATAGATAAACTAATAGCAGCAGGAATTAATAACCATATTGAACCGTTTTGTTTTAACCAAATATAAGGTAGGTAACAACCGATTATTTCTGAGAATGCTGTTAAGATATAAAGAATAAGTGTTTTCAAATAATAAAATCACTGATTAAACGATAAATTAAACCTAAACCAAAAAGCACAAAAGCTATACCACAAATAAAATTAATTTTATTAAGCCGTTTTTGATACCAATTAGCAACCCATTGTGTAGAAAATAGTGTTGCAACCAAATAAAACCATATTAAGCTTTCTATTACAACTAATATAAACATCAATAACAAGGTATGGGGAGTTGCATTAGCAACAGCAACTGCAAAAATACTTCCAAAATAGGCCAAAGCTTTTGGGTTAGCAAGGTTAGTCATTAAGCCCTTTATATAAAAACTGTGTTGCTTATTATTGTTTTTAGCTGTTAACTGGTTTTTATAAAAGCTGCTTTTTATAGCAGAGATACCTAACCAAATTAAATAACTGCCTCCTAGTAATAACAGTAATTTATAAATGATGGGTGTATGTTCAATAATAATACTTAAACCACTAATAGCTAATAATGCCCAAATAGCAATAGCACTACACACACCCAATATTGCTAAAATGTAGCTTCTTTTATTATAGTTAGCTGCTATTTGGGAAATATAAACGAAATCAGGACCAGGACTTACTAAAGCTAAAAGATGGATAAAAAATATAGAGAGGAGTGACATATGCTTAATGCTAAGAAAATAGCTAATATATACTTAGGCTACTTAAAAGACAAAATAATTTTGAAAGTAAGTAGGGTTTTAAGTTAAAGTATGATCAATATTGAGTATGTTTAGTAAGTTATAAAAATAATAAGTAGTACAGAAAGACATCTAAATTATTGTTAACTAAACTAAAGTTGATGTTTACAACATATAGTTGGCATGAAAATATATAAAAACTTAAGATAAATATAAAAAAGAGCGTTATGAATAGTATAAAAAAACAACTTATGTTTTATGTAGTTCAATTAATAAATAAGTATATATTTGGCAAAGTAGGTGGATTGTTAGTTTTTATTTACAACTACAATGCGCTATTTTACTTGTTTCTCAGAATTTATGATCACTCCAAAATTTTAAATTCTATCTTTCAGAAAAGAATATAAAATCATTTTCCTCATTATAAGCCCGGATTTAGTTAAACCATATAAAGGAGGTATGACTAGTAATAGCCCTAATAAATCAGTCAATTCTAAAATAATAACAACTTGAGGTAATAAAAGATGGTACAAAATAACAATAATATAGCTGTTGAAACTCCTGAGCAGGAGAAGAAACGATTACGTAAAGTAGCAACTGCTACTATTGTTGGTTCTATGCTCGAGTGGTATGACTTTTACTTATATGCAACTATGGCCGCGTTAGTTTTTGGACAAGTGTTTTTTGACACTGCTGACCCTAAGAGTGCAAGTTTAAAAGCCTTTGCTACCTTTGCTATTGGCTTTATTGCAAGGCCTGTGGGTGGAATGTTATTTGGTCGTTATGGTGATCGTTTTGGCCGTAAAAAGATGTTGGTGGTTACCTTTATCCTTATGGGGGTTTGTACCACAGTCATTGGCCTTATTCCTACCTATGATAGTATTGGCGTTTGGGCTCCTATTCTGTTAGTTTTCATCCGTTTTATACAAGGTTTAGGAGCTGGTGCTGAGTTAGCGGGCGCAGCTATTACTTCATATGAGCATGCCTCCAGTAAGAAAAGAGGTAGTCAAGGCGCTTGGCCTGCAATTGGCCTGAATTTAGGTTTATTACTTTCTTCGTTTACTGTTTTTATATTAAGTTTATTTGGTGAAAATTTCTTGTTAAATGGTGGTTGGAGAATCCCTTTTATTCTTAGTTTCATATTGGTTTTCGTTGGGCTGTGGGTAAGACGCAGCTTACCAGAGACTCCAGACTTTGATAAAATTGTACATGAACATAAACGTGATAAAGCACCATTCCATGATATTTTTAAATTCCATATGAAAGGATTATTAGTCGCTTTCTTTTTGGCATTAGGTTACAACGCGTTAAGTTATACCTTTAAAACTTTCTCATTGGCTTATCTAGATCAGTATAAAGGCGTTACTGCTGATGTTACTTCTTTATCTATTACCCTTGCTAGTTTAGTTGCCTTATTTACTATCCCTTGTTTTGGTTGGATGTGTGATAAATGGAGTAGTAAGAAAGTGATGATAACAGGTGCAGTTATCACCTTATTATATATCTTACCTTTTATGTTGTTAATAGATACAGCTAATGAACATTACATTTACTTTGCATTAATTATTACTACAGGCTTCCTAACACCTATGATGTTTGCTGCACAAGGCTCATTTTTAAGTAGACAATTCCCTGTTCAAGTACGCTCTACAGGAATTGGTACAGGTAGAGAAATAGGTGGAGCATTAGGTGGTTTGGCACCTTTATTAGCGCTTTGGTTGGTAAAAATATCACCTGATAATTCAACCATAGGGGTGATTGTTATTTTATTTATCTCTGCTATTTTTGTGATCGTTTCAGGATTGTGCGATCAGGGTAGTAAATTTACAGATAATAAAAATTAATGCATAAAAAAGCCTCATTTTTGGGGCTATTTTTTTGTATTAGAAGTTTTGCATTACAATGGTTTAGTGAGCCTATGATGATCTTTATCCTGTTTATTTTTAGTGAAATTCAAGCATTGTTATTATGTTAAGAAAGGTTTTGTTAATAGGTAAATAGTAAAATGTTAAGGAATAATTAACTTTTATCAATTATGATATAACCGAATAATATATGGTGGTTGAATACTGACTTTTTATTAAATTGCAGAAATGCAGGATGCTTTTATGAAGAAAAAATATTGGCTAGTAGTTCCTTTATTGATGTCCTTAATGTTTGGGACGATATCTAATAACCTTGTGCATGCACAAACTGCAAGCCCACCTACTACCGCAGTAGATGAGTCAACATTAGCAAAACGCTATGCAGGGAAAGAGTTAAAGGTTATTGATGTTTCAGAGATTCAAGTAAATGGCGCTAGTACGCTTTCTGTTACTTTTTCGGTACCTTTAAAAACGGATCAAAAATTTAATGATAAGTTACATTTGATTGATACTAAGTCAGGTAAAGTTGATGGTGCTTGGGTTTTATCTAAAAACCAACAAGAGTTAACCTTTAATAATTTAGAACCGAATCGTAAATTGGTATTAACTATTGATGCGGGTTTAAGAGGGGTAAATGGCAAAAGTATTCCTTTAGAGTATGTCGCTCGTTTAACCACTAAAGATTTAAAGCCTATGTTAGGTTTTGCAAGCCGAGGTTCTTTATTGCCTGTTCGTTTAGCTGAAGGTTTGCCTGTAGTAACCTTAAATGTTCAACAAGCGACCGTAGAGTTCTTTAAAATTCATGATGATAAGTTACCTCAATTCTTTAGCCAATGGGGTAGAGGTGGAAGCTTACAATACTGGAGTTCTGAAGAGTTGCTAGCGATGGCTGATTTAGCTTATACAGGTGGTTTTAAGCTAAATGCAGATAAAAACCGTCGTGAAACAGTGATGTTACCGATTGGTGGAATCAAGCAGTTACAACAACCAGGTGTTTATTTTGCTGTATTACGTCAATCTGGTGCTTATAAATATAGTTTCCCTGCTACAGTTTTTACTATCTCTGATATTGGTGTTTCTGCACACCGTTATAAATCCAGTGATAATCTAACTGTTTTTACCCAGTCATTGGAAACGGGTAAACCCATTATTGGTGTTGATATCAAAGTATTGGATAGTAAAGGTAATGTAATTGAAAATGCTGCTACTAATACTAAGGGGTATGCTGAGCTAGCAAATATCAGTGATGCGGATATAGTCTTGGCTGCCCATAATGGCCAGACTACGATGTTACGTTTGAAAACATCTGCCCTAGATTTATCTGAGTTTACTGTGACTGGTCCCGAAGATGCTGCTTTCCAATTCTTTATCTTTGGTCCTCGTGATTTATATCGTCCTGGTGAAACAGTATTATTTAATGCGTTGCTACGTGATAAAGATGGTAATCAAGTTAAGGATATGCCTGTTAATGTTGAAGTGCGTAGTCCAGATGGTACTGTTGTACGTAGTTTCGTATGGAAAGCAACGCAACAAGGTTTTTACCAATATCAATTGAAAGTTTCTAGTGATGCAAAAACAGGGCGTTGGTCTTTCTTAGTAAAAATCGGTGATAAAAAGGTTCAAGATTATAATTTTAATGTTGAAGATTTTTTACCAGAACGTCTTGCATTAGAGTTAAATGTTGATGAGGAACCATTAGCACCAGCAGATAGTATGCATGTTGGAGTAAACGGTCGATATCTTTATGGCGCACCTGCTAGCGGTAACTTATTAAGTGGTCAAGTGTATGTTCGTCCATTAAGAGAGGGTGTGGCTAAATTACCAGGTTACTATTTTGGTGATTTAAATGAAAAATACTTATCTCAAAATATCGATTTTAGTGAGTTTCCTTTAGATAAAGAGGGCAAGGGAGTTATTCAACTTGATAGTCAATGGAAAGAAGTAAAATCACCTTTACAATTAATTGTGCAAGCAAGTTTACAAGAGAGTGGTGGTCGCCCTATTGTACGTCGTGTTATACAATCGGTATGGCCTGCCAAACAGTTGGTAGGTATCCGTCCTTTATTTAAGGATAAAGAGGTGGATTATGATACTACTGTTGAGTTTGAGGTGTTATTAGCTAATGCTCAAGGTGACAAATTAGCAGCTAAGAATTTAAAAGTACGTTTCATTCGTGAGCGTCGTGATTACTATTGGTATTATTCAGACAGTGATGGCTGGGATAGCAATTATAATCAAAAAGATTTAATGATGGATGAACAGCAAATCAGTATTGCTAAAGGTACTACTGCTAAATTAACCTATCCTGTTGAGTGGGGTTATTATCGCTTAGAAGTGGAAAATCCAGCGACAGGTTTAATATCTAATTACCAATTCCGTGCTGGTTATTGGTGGCAAGAAAATACAGAAGAGGGTGGTGCAGTACGCCCAGATCAAGTAAAAATTGCACTTGATAAGCCAGCTTATAAAGATGGAGATAAAGCGAAGATAACTATTACTCCACCAGCGGCAGGTAATGGTTATTTAATGGTTGAATCTTCGGATGGTTTATTATGGTGGCAAGCAATAGATGTGCCTGCTACAGGTAAAACGTTTGAGATTCCTATCGATAGCAAATGGCAACGCCATGATTTATATATTTCTACTTTAATAGTTCGCCCTGGTGACCGTAAGGTTGGCGCTACACCTAAACGTGCGGTAGGTTTGTTGCATTTACCATTAGATCGTCAACAGCGTAAAGTTAATCTTGAATTAGTTGCACCAGAAAAAATGGGACCTTCACAAAATTTAGTGGTGAAGGTAAAAGCCAAAGATAACCAAGGTAACCCTATTAAGAATGCCACTGTATTAGTTGCTGCGGTGGATGTTGGTATTTTAAATATTACTAGTTATAAAACACCAGATCCATTTGCTGGTATCTTTGGTCGTAAAGCGTATGGTGCGGATCAGTTAGATGTATACGGTCAACTGATTGAAACAGGACAAGGTCGCATAGGTTCTTTATCATTTGGTGGTGATGCTGCATTAGCGAAAGGCGGTAAAAAACCAGATACTAATGTGATGATTGTTGCGTTACAAAGTAAACCTGTAACAGTTGATGAAAATGGTGAAGCCGAAGTATCTTTAGCTATTCCTGACTTTAATGGTGAGTTAAGGTTAATGGGGCAGGCATGGACTGATAATGCTTTTGGTATGGCAGAAGCTAAAACAGTAGTAGCCGCACCTATCATTGCTGAACTTTCTACACCTCGTTTCTTAGCAGGTGGTGATAGTTCTACATTAGCGTTAGATATTACTAATTTAACTGAAAAACCACAGAAGTTAGCAGTAAATTTAACTTCAGAGGGATTTGTTACTTTAGTTAATAGCAAACCTCAAGAAGTTACTGTAGCAAAAGGTGAGCGTAAAACATTAACGATTCCTGTAAAAGCTTTGTCAGGTATAGGTGTAGGTAAGGTAACCGTTACTGTGACTGGTATTACAGTAGAAGGTAAAGCAGCACCAGATATTAAACGGACATGGAGTATAGGCACACGACCTGCGTATCCTGCTAGTTTAGAAACTTTCCAAAATGTTTTAGAAAAATCACCCTGGAATATTCCAACTGCTGTACTTAGTGGTACTGAAATGCATGGTAGAGAGGGCTTGGTACAATTAACAAGTCAACCACCCTTGAATTTATCTAAACAAATTCAATCATTGCGTGCTTATCCTTATGGTTGTGCAGAGCAAACTACCAGTGGTCTTTATCCATCACTTTACTCAAGTGCTGAGCTATTAAAACGTTTGAGTGTTACTACAGATCAAACAGATGAGCAACGTCGTAATGCTATCGAAGTGGGGATTGGTCGTTTACTAGGTATGCAACGTCATAATGGTAGCTTTGGTTTATGGAGTAGTGATAGTGAAGAGGGCTATTGGTTATCTATTTATGTAACTGATTTCTTATTGCGTGCCCGTGAACGTGGTTTCTCAGTACCTGAAGAGCCATTACAAAATGCGGTAAAACGTATTCTGAATTATGTACAAAATAACAATAGTATTGATCCCTATTATACCGATAATAGAGATGCTACACGTTTTGCTGCTCAAGCCTATGCAGGTTATGTATTAGCTCGTTCTAAACAAGCTCCATTAGGTGCATTACGTGCGTTATATGATCGTCGTAGTCAGGCACCATCTGGTCTTTCTTTAATTCAATTGTCGGCTGCATTGAAATTAATGGGTGACAATACTCGTGCAGAACAGGCATTAAAAGAAGGATTAGTAAAAACACGTGATAACTCAAGAAGCTATTGGTGGATTGGTGATTATGGTAGTGAGGTGCGTGATAATGCATTAATCCTTGCTCTTCTCCAAGAGCACCAAATGGGCAGTGCAGATACTATATATAATCGTATGTTTACCTTAAGCCAAGATGTAGCTAATAAACGTTGGTTATCTACTCAAGAACGTAATGCTATTTTCTTAGCAGGTTATCGTGTTCTTTTAACGCCTGAAAAAGCTTGGCAAGCTGAGGTTGATGTAGCTGGTAATAAGTATACAGTTACTGATAAGCAACCTAGTTTGAAACTGTCTGATGAAGAAATGCGTAAAATCACCACCTTAAAAGTAGTGAACAAAACAGCAGATGTACCTTTATATCAAACAGTTAATGTAACGGGTTATCCTAGCCAAGCACCAAGAGCTACTACTAATGATGGTCTATCTATTTCGAAAGAATATTTAGATTTAAATGGTAGGACTTTAAATCTTAAAAATGTAAGAAGTGGTGACTTAGTGATTGTGCGGATTAAACTAGCCACTAAACAACGTATCACGGATGCGTTATTGGTAGATTTATTACCAGCAGGTTTGGAGTTAGAAAATCAAAATCTAGCACAAGCATCGGCAAGTTTAAAAGATGCAGCTGACACGATTAAGGAATCTTTAAAATCAATGCAAAGAGCACGTATTGCTCATCAAGAGTTCCGTGATGATCGCTATGTAATACAGTTGGATCTTGGTTATAACTATTCTAACCAAACAACAGATATATTATATTTAGCGCGTGCAGTAACACCAGGCGAGTATCGTGTACCTCCCGCGGTAGTGGAGTCTATGTATCGTCCTAACTGGCAGGCTACCAGTGATGCACCTGCATTACTGATTGTGAAGCCTCATTAAGTATTAGGTAGTTAATTAAAAAGGCGTACTTGAGTACGCCTTTTGTTTTGTAGAGTAAGTTAACTTGGCTATTTTACGTTTTATTGGTAGACATTGGCGAGTTTGGGTATCCATTCCAATTATTATCATTGGTTTACTATGGGTGCTTGATAAGTTATTTCCATTACCTATGCCTGAAGATGGTATAGCACGTATTGTATTAGCGAGTGATGGCACACCTTTATGGCGTTTTGCTGATAGAGATGGCGTGTGGCGTTATCCTATTACTATTGAGCAAGTATCGCCTGCTTATATTGAAGCCTTGTTAACCTATGAAGATCGTTGGTTTTATGAACATCCTGGGGTCAATCCTATAGCTTTAGGACGGGCATTCTGGCAGAACTTAACAGGTGGTAAAATTATATCAGGGGGTAGTACCCTATCTATGCAAGTGGCTAGACTCATTGAGCCACACCCTCGAACGTACTGGGGAAAAGTGAGACAAGTCTTTCGTACTATGCAGTTAGAATGGCATTTGAGTAAAGATCAGATTCTTACCTTATATCTTAATCGTGCACCTTATGGTGGAACAATTGAGGGTGTAGCTGCTGCTAGTTGGGCATATTTAGGCAAGCCGCCAGATCAACTTACTCAAGCAGAAGCTGCATTATTAGCAGTATTACCACAAGCGCCCAGTCGATTAAGACCAGATCGTTATCCTGAGCGTGCTAAATTAGCCAGAGATAAAGTATTAAACCGTTTAGCTGAATTTAATATATGGCCACAGTCTGTTATTGATGAAATACAACAAGAAAGTATTTTCTTAACGGATCGGCAAGAGCCACAAATGGCACCGTTGTTAGCGAGAAGATTATATAACAACAGTCAAACGCCTATTATTCAAAGTACTATTAATGTCAGTATGCAACGCCGTTTAGAGGATTTATTAAAGAACTGGCAAGTGCGTTTACCTGAATATACTTCAGCCGCTATTTTGGTGGTCGATCACCAAACCATGGAGGTAAAAGCCTATCTTGGTTCTATAGATATTACTGATGATAAGCGTTTTGGTCATGTGGATATGGTGTCTTCCATTCGCTCACCTGGCTCAACCTTAAAGCCTTTTCTCTATGCAATGGCAATGGATGCAGGGTTGATTCATTCTGAGTCTTTATTGCAGGATGTGCCAAGACGCTATGGTGATTATAAACCTGGTAATTTCTCAGCAGGTTTTATAGGGCCTGTATCAGCAAGTGAAGCTTTATCAATGTCACTAAATTTACCAGCAGTACAATTGCTTGAAGCGTATGGCCCAAAACGGTTTTATGGTGAATTAAAAGGGGCTGGAGTAAATTTAACATTGCCACCAATGGCAGAGCCTAATTTGTCAGTTATTTTGGGTGGTGTAGGGACTAAGTTAGAAGATTTAGTCATGGGTTATAGTGCTTTTGCACGTCAAGGTAAAGTAGCACAACTGCGTTTTAAACCTACTGATGTTTTAGAGGAAAGGCCATTGTTATCTGCAGGTTCTGCATGGGTGGTAAGGCGTATTTTATCAGGTCAAACAGAACCTGATCGAGACGAGCGAGCAAGGCTAGTACAACGTAGTGTATTAGCATGGAAAACAGGGACTAGTTATGGCTTTAGAGATGCTTGGGCAGTTGGCTTAGGACCACGTTATTTGGTAGGTGTATGGATTGGTAGACCTGATGGAACGCCAGTGCCAGGTCAGTTTGGAGTGGCTTCTGCAACGCCTTTATTATTACAAGTACATGATCTTATTATTAACCAAACTGCAAGCAAAGCATTATCAGTTACTGAAAGTAATCAGCCAGCTAGTGTTGGGGTAGCTGCCATTTGTTGGCCTTCGGGACAGCCATTGCCTGTTAAAGATGCTAATTGTCGTAAAGAGCGTTTTGCTTGGACATTAGATGGTCTAACACCCCCTACCTTGCAAGCAGTAGATCAACCTCTTGGCACAGGCATTAGTCAAACTATTTGGGTTAATAGCAAAGGTTTACAGGTAGCTGCTGATTGTGATGGAGCTATTGAAAAACGCATTGATTTATGGCCTGCTCCATTAGAACCTTGGTTAATTTATGCTGAACGTCGTAACCGTCGTTTACCTAAAGCTGATAAAAATTGTCCGCCTTTACTACCCACTAAATCAGCTCCTCTATTTATTGTTGGGGTGAGAGAGGGGGATAGATTGCGTTTACCTGCCATTAATACAGAGCCGTTAACATTAAAACTTTCTTCATTAGGTGGGGCAGGGCAACGTTGGTGGTTCTTAAATGGAGAACTGATTGAGGAAACTGTACCTGATGAATCTTTTGATAGAGAATTTATAAAGGCAGGTAAACAACAGTTAACTTTATTAGATGAACTAGGTCAAACAGCAACTATTGAGTTTTCCATTCAGTAAAATGTTATACTTTTACCTATTCAATTGCTTATTTGAAAGATATGGCGAAATTAATAAAAATTCTACAATGGATTCGTAAGTTTTTTAAGAGACTATTCTGGTTTACTATTTTTTCAATAATAGGAATATTAGTTATTTCGGTGTTGCTTGTGTTAAGTATGCGTTGGATTAATCCTATTGGCACTTCATTAATGGTTGAGCGTAAAATTGAAAGCTGGCAAGCGGGAGACGGCCTTAAGTTTCAAAGGGAGTGGAAAGGCTGGTATGAGATTTCTGATAGTTTAAAGTTGGCTGTTATTGCCTCAGAAGATCAAAATTTTCCTTATCACCATGGTTTTGATATGGAGGCGATTCAACAAGCTTTAAAACACAATGCGGATGGTGGTAATCTTAGGGGCGCAAGCACTATTAGCCAACAAGTCTCTAAAAATATTTTTTTATGGTCTGGCCGTAGTTGGTTTCGTAAAGGTGTAGAAGTTTGGTTTACAGCGTGGATTGAACTGCTTTGGTCAAAAGAGCGAATTCTTGAAGTTTATTTAAATAGTGCAGAATGGGGTGATGGTATTTTTGGTGCAGAAGCTGCTGCACAATACTATTTCAACACTACTGCTAGAAAACTAACTAAAGAACAAGCTAGTTTATTAGCTGCCGTGTTGCCTAACCCTAGAAATTGGAACCCTGCCAAACCAACAGTATATATAAATTCTCGTGGTGTTTTTATTCGTAAACAAATGGATAATTTAGGCGGTAATGCTTTCTTACAGAAGCTAAGATGTGGCAATGATTGCCCTAAATAATACAATGCTAGCTATACAATAGTTAGCAGGTTCTATTTCTACTATCAATCTTACTTATATTCAATAAGCAGCTATATCTAGCTGCTTTTGCTACATCTGATTAGCTTAAATCTGGATACTTGTCTAATTAATTTATCACTTCAATAATAACCATCTCATATTTTTTAAGCGTCATTTTTACTAAAAAAATAATATTAATTCCTCTTTTTTATTAAAAATAAATCATCATAATTATTTTTTATTTGTATAACTTATTGTTTATAAATAATTTATTTTTATGTTTGATATTTTTGTCAAAAGTTTGTTTGAAAGTATGAATAAAAGCTTAATTAAATTACATGTAATTTAAATTTATTTGACATGTAATAAATCAAGCATTAATCTAACTATAACCTGTTTTGTTGGAGTACAAGACAAGATAAGGAAAACAGTTGTGTAAATAATAAAGTTCAAGAGGAACAGAACAATGCGCTATTTAGCTTTTGCCATACCTGTTTTTGCTATTTCTAGTTTGAGTAGTTATGTGGCTGCTGAAGCAGATACAGTCGTAAATAATATTTCGAATGTCACAGAACAACAGCTAATTCAAACTAAGGATACGCTTTGTCGAGTAACAACAAGTTTTCCAGTAACCGTTCAGCAGTGTGGAGAGGAATGTACAAGCTTATTAAAAGTGGGTTTGATTAAAGTAGAGAAAATAGGTGTATCACCTAGTGTAGAGCAGTATGTATTAACAGAGTTGGGGCGTAATGCTTATATGCCAGCCTCCGCGAAATTATCAGGTAGTTTAGGGAGTTTTTGTTTTGGCAATATAACAAAACATCAAGTTATTAGTGTCAGTGCTATAGATGGTGAGCCACAGATAACGATTACCTATAGCGTTCATATAAGCGATCCGCATCCTGTTCTATATGATGCTAATTTTACGGCAAAGTATTTTTTACCAAATTTACAAGAAGGAAGTACTGAATCAAAACCGATGCAAAGGATTGTTCGTATCAGCTCAAAGGGAGAAGTAAGTATTGTTAGATAGCAAATTGTTTACCCAATAGCTATGGAGGGAAAGATAGTATGAATACAACGTGTCCTAACTGTGGTTATACGCGTCAATCAGAACATACAATATTAGTAATGCCAAGAGGATTATGCATCCTATAGGTATTTACAAAAACAATTGGAACAAAAGCAATTTTGTTTTTTTAAAAAACTTAAATCAAAATTTAATGATTTTTCATTACCCGATAATGAGTTTTTAATCTACATGATATTAGTTGTTATTTACCTATTTACCTATTTACCTTATTTCTTCGCTTTTCAGCAGAAGTTATATAAAGGTAATTGAAAAAATGGATAACTGCATAATAAGCAGAAAAAGGAGTATGTCATGATTATAACGTGCCCAAAATGTAGCTATGTACGTCAACTGCAAGATACTGCAGCTATCAATCAGTGTCCAAAGTGCCATATAGATTATAGGGTTTATGCACATTTTCAAAAGGAATCAGAGAAAGAACAAAAACAACCAATGAGCTATCAAGTTATTAATAGTAAGGTTAATCATTCTTTATCAGTCGATGATGTTATGACAGGAATGGCTTATTTATTTATTGCAGTATCCGTCATTATTTTATTGATGGCTATTTTTTGATAGGGAGGATATTAAAACAGTGATTACGGCTTGTCCAAAATGTGGCTATGTTCGTCAAGCAAAGGATACGACACCGTTAAATCAATTATGTGGATTATAGTGTTTTTTTGCATTCTCAAAAGCAATCAGAGCAAAAAGTAGATAAACCAACAACACGCAAAAAAATCAAAATGCCAGTTAGTAAGTGTTCATTGTTAGATAATGAAATTTTGATTTATGGAATGCTTATTTGTACGGTTATATTCATTATGTTTTTAGTACGATCAAGAGCTTTTTAGCTGAAAGAAGAAAAGTGTGCTTAAAAAATAAGTTTTTTTAATGGTTTTTATAGTTATCCGCTAGGGGTAATCTAGTGGATAACTAAATTATAATTAATTAGCCAATGGATTACGTTCAAGGCGTTTTTTTAAAAAATAGCCCCAAGACAAGCCAATAATAATAGAAACTAAAGAGGCAAGTAATACACCAGCTTTGGCGGCACCTAATAGCGTTTCATCAGTAAAGGCTAAGGTGGCTATAAAGATAGACATAGTAAAGCCTATACCAGCAAGCAAACCAGCTAATAATATACCATTCCAAGTAACTCCTTTAGGTAAATGACAGATACCTAATTTAACGACAATAAAACAGGATAGTAATATACCTATTGGTTTACCAAGAACAAGGGCACCAATAACACCATACATGATGTGTTGCGCTGAGGTTGCTGATAAGTCGAGGCTATCTATCGTAATACCTGCATTAGCTAAGGCAAATAAAGGCATTACACCATAAGTTACCCAAGGATGTAGCGCCATATTTACACGAGTAACAGGGGGTAATAGTTCCCTTTGTACTTTATGAAGTTCGTTATAGGAAACGGTTAACTTACCATTTTGATCAGTGGTTTTGATTGTGTTGATGGCATTGGTTACTGTTTCCACATATTTTTCTTTAGAAATAGTGGCTACAACTGGTGTCATTAAGCCTAATACTACACCGGCTAAGGTTGGGTGGGCCCCTGTCATTAACAAACCAATCCATAAAATAGCGCCAGGAATAATATAAGCATAAGCAGAGCGTAGGCCTAACCATTGAAATAATAGCACCAAGAAAATACCAAAGACACCAACAAATAGACCATTAATATCTAAACCACCTGAATAGAAAAAGGCGATAATTAGCACTGCTACAATATCATCAATAATAGCGAGGGCTAGTAAGAAAACCCTGATATTAGTAGGAATAGATTTACCTAATAACGCCAATGCACCAACAGCAAACGCAATATCTGTAGCCGTAGGTACAGCCCAACCTTGTTGTTGGATAGGCGCATGATTTAGTGCTAAATAAATAATTGCAGGAGTTACAACACCACCAATAGCGGCAGCAATGGGTAATGTGGCAAGGCGAAAATTTGAGAGCGCACCATCATGTATTTCCTTTCTAATTTCCATACCCACAACAAGGAAAAAAACAGTCATTAATGCATCATTTATCCAAAAATGCAGAGACTGTGAAAAGGTAAAAGAACCAAAACTGATACCAACAGGTGTATGCCAAAGCGCATGATAACTGTTTGCAAGTGAAGAGTTAGCCCAGATTAGAGCAATAATCGCAACTACAAATAAAACAATGCCGCCTACGGCTTCAATATGTAAAACTTTTTCTATGGCAGAAAGTGAGCGCATAGTAGCGGCATGAGCTTTGGGTAAGATAGGTTTTTTCATAGGCACGAATCCTCTGCGAGGCGGCCCGACCATCGTTTTAAAACCTGTAATACAACACTATGTTGTAACACCCAACTGGAAATTATAAAACAAATAAAAAAAGGAATCTATTTTTATAACCTTATATACAAGCCTAATTAATTTATTTTATTAAATAGGTTGAGCTTGCTTAGTAGATATTTTTTTCTTCCTTGTATCATATATAACAAATAATATACTTATAATCTCTAAGATTACTAATGTAAAATTAACATACACAAGTTTATCACCACCCGATAGGCCGCTTACTTTAAATTTTTGGGGGTTATTTCGGTTATAAGCAATAAGCACAGTTTTACCAACATAGTCTTTAGTTTGCTCTAAATTAACAGCCTCTTTCCTTTTCTCAATATCTATATAAGGTGGTGCGATTAAAGCTGATATTACTTTATTTTCATTATGAACTGTTTGTTCTACATCTTCTTTATCTGTAAATACTATTGTGGAATGATAGATAATATATTCCGTAGAACCATCATACTGTTTTGACTGTTCAGTATGAATAATAGTGCCCATGGACTCATCTGTATAATCATTAGCGGCGAAAGGATCTAGTATAAAATGGATAGCAACAATGATATTAACAATTAAACAAAATATCCAACTAGAATATATATGCATTGCTGATAATTTCTCCTAAAAAATGAGCATGTCAGTATACCTTTATACTAATTTATTGGTTTTATTTCATTAATTAATAATGAATCAATATGCCTATTATTGTTTTTAGGGAGCTTGGTGTAGCAGAGAAAGAGGTTATTGTTAGCAAAGAGAGCTATTAATAACTAATACTTAAGGTTAATACTACGTTATGCCTTTAGGTAATTTATTAATGAAGGGTATTTGCTTATAGTTTATACAGCCCATATTTAGTACCTTGTTTATCCCTAGTGAAAGACTATTCCTAATACTAAATATGGGTTTATCGCGCAGATATCTTTTTTTTGCCATTAGCCTCTAGTTTATTATGGTATTAGTTCCCGTTATAAACTAGAGGTTTTTCTTTAACTAATACAAAAAATTAGTTATTTAGTTTATTGAATACATAGATTATTTATCATTGGTTAATGATTGCATCACATTAATTAAACTATTGACATCTCTTAACAATAAAGTGCTAGCAATGGCAGTATTTTGTACGGCGTAGGGTTGGGAATTGTTATATTGGTGTAATGCTCTCAAGCAAACCTAATACAGTGACTAATCGGCCTGTTGCACATTCATAGATGTCTTCTAATGAAGTATTTTCATTTTAAAACCACCTATTTAGACCAGCAAGTTATTATTTGTTTTTATTATGTTAAGTTGTGAGAGTCTAGTATTTAAGAATCTTAGTAAATTAAGGAATTAAAAAGAGCTATTTGGCTAATTAAAAATATTTTAAGAGTTGAAGGGTTAGCTAATTATTATGAGTATTAATCTATATATTGATAAGTATTTATCAATATAAAAAGATGGTTTACTTGTTTAGTAATGAAGTAATGCTTGTTATACTAATGTCTAATAAATATTATTTAAAGTATAATTAAGTTTATTTTAAGGGTATTTATATACAATAGATTAATACCAAAAATAGGCTTAATCGAAGTTACTGTTTAAAGGAGTTTGCAGTATGTTTTTTAGTGCATCTGATACACATTTTCAGCTGTTTTGGGATGAAGCAAGCTCACCCAACTCAACAACAAATAACACACCATCATCTACTTCATCTCCTTTAGCACAAAGTACTGTATCTTCAAGCAATACAGCAGGTTTTGGAGAAGCTTTAGCAGCTATAGGTAATAAGTTTTCTAGTTTTTCAGGTGGTAGTAAATCATTAGATCCATTTTCAGCATTAGCAGCAGCCAATAAGTTAAAAGCATCATTAGGTGATAATGGCGACGAAGATACAGTCCAATCAGCTTTGGATAAGCTACAAATATTAACCTTCACAGGAGTAGAAGGAATTTCTACGCCTTATGCCTTTGAAATAACCTTAATCAACAAACATATACGCTTTGATATCACCCAACTGCTCAGCAAATCAGTCTTTATAGGATTTACCCCAGAAGGCAAATCTGGTAATGGTGTGCATGGTCTAGTTCAAGCGGTTAAGCGGGGCCCTATTAGCCAACACTATGGCATTTTTTCTATTGTCATTACTCCTCGTTTTACCCATCTAATGAAGCGCGTGAACCAAAGAAAATTCCTAGCCAAAACAGTACCAGAAATTATCACTACTATTCTCAATGAACATGGTATGCAAGAGGGAGCCGAATCAGGTTTTGAGTTTAAATTAAAAGAAACCTATCCAATCAGAGAGTTCTGTGTTCAATATGATGAGTCTGATTACCATTTTGTGTCGCGCCTTTGTCAAGAGGAGGGGATAGCTTATCATTTTCAACATACTTCAAGTAATCATAAAATGATCTTTACTGATGCTATGCCTTTCTTTCCTAGTGTAGCAGAAGCAGTTAAGTTTATGAATGACACAGGTATGGTAGCAGATAGCCAAGCCCTTAAATATTTTGATGTATCTTTAGCTTCTAGAACTCAAGCAGTAGCATGGCGAGACTATAACTTCACTAATATGAAAATACCAGAAGGGACTAGTGAAGGTAAGCAAAGTCAAAAAGGTAATCAAGCTATTGAGCCTAACCTTGAAAGTTATGATTACCCATCTACAGGTATGAATAAAGCTAGAAATGACCAACTAGCTAAAATAGAAATAGAACGTCTTCGAACTGATCATTTAATAGGTGAGGGGTATTCAGATATACCGACATTCCATAGTGGTTACTACATTACGATAGAAGACCATCCAAGTTTAGATACAATGGATGCTGAAAAACCTTGGTTGATTACCCAAATTAAACATAAAGGCTACCAGCCTCAAGTGCTAGAAGCCTTTGCAGGAGCAGGTAGTGCTGCTAGTACTACACTGCCTAGCCAACTACATAAATACTTAGATATAGACACAGAACTAGAATTTCCTGTTCAAAATCAACAACAAGGCTACTTCAACGTCTTTAATGCTATACCACAAGAAGTATCTTATAGACCTGCTAGAAGACACCTTAAGTCAAGAGTATTAGGAACCCAAACAGCTATTGTAACAGGCGCAGCAGGCGAAGAAATTTACTGTGATGAATATGGACGAATCAAAGTTCAATTCCATTGGGATCGTGAAGGTACTATGGACGAAAATAGTTCCCATTGGATCAGAGTAGTTAGCAACTGGGCTCATGATGGTTATGGTACTGTAGTTATACCTAGAGTAGGTATGGAAGTAAAAATAGATTTCCTCGAAGGAGATCCAGATAATCCAGTAGTAACAGGAGCAATTCACAACGGAGTCAACAAAGTTCCTTATGATTTGCCTGCTAATAAAACTAGAAGTGTATTTAAAACGTCTAGCTCAAAAGGTGGTGTAGGTTCTAATGAACTGCGAATAGAAGACAAAGCAGGCCAAGAACAAATCTTTGTGCAAAGCCAAAAAGATTTTGACCAGCTCACCAAAAACAACCACACAGTACAAGTTAACAACAACAGCCACCTACAGGTACAAAACGAACATAGTGAAACTATAGTCAAGAATCGCTATACCAAAAATGAAAGTGAAGAGCATCATTTAACTCAATTAGATCGTAAAACACAGATCATGATGAATGATTATAAAACTGTGGGAATGAGTGAGCATGAAACCATTGGAACAATAAAAACCACAGAAGCAGGCATGGAGATTCACTTAAAGAGTGGCTTACAAACAGTAATAGATGGAGGATTAAGTTTAACCTTAAAAGCAGGGGGGCAACATATTGTATTGAACCCTGCTGGAATATGGATGACCATGCCTGTCTTTACAGGTGGTGCTCCAATGGAAGGTACTCCTGCTGAGCCTTTAATGCCATTAAGTAAGTTTATGGCTGTGGCAGGGGTTACTTCTAAGCCAGTTATGCATGATAGCTATAATTTACGGTTTCATTTTACCAATGATAATCAAATTCCTTATGCCAATACTAGTTATATAGCTTATTTACCTGATGGTAATACAGTAAAAGGAGTAACAGATGCAGAAGGGTATACTAAGAGTTTCTTTAGTGTTGAACCGCAGGATATAGATGTACATTTATTGATGGAAACCTATGTGCCAGTTTTAAATGATAATGATTTAGTAGACACAGAAAATATAGGTGACTCGCAAAATGTACGGTTCCATTTTACAGATGATGATGATGTACCCTATGCAAATACTGACTATATTGCTACATTCCCAGATGGTTCAACCAAAGAAGGTACTACAGATCAACAAGGTTATACAGAAACCTTTTATAGCGATATTGAGCAAGAAATTAAAGTCCATCTAGTATTAGGTGAAGTACAGGCTAAAAAGGAGAGTATGTAATGGCTGGGGGAAACGAGAATAAGAACAGTAAGGATAATAAGGAAATCAGTTCTGGTAAAACTGAGAGAAAACCTAAGACAACTCAAGAGGTAGAAATTTCTAATAAGACACAAGTTGTAGTTTTTTATATTGGCGGAGCAGCAGATAAAAGAGCATGGTATGGACCTGCATATATTCCAATACTTAGAAAAGTAGAGTGGAAAGAAATTGGCCCATATCATAATATTAGATATGTTAAAGAAAAATTTGAGGCTTCTTTAGAGGCAAATAAGTTAGATAAGAGCCGATATGAAGGTATATATCTTGGATACTATGAAGTTTATAAGGAAAAACAACAAAATTCTTTAGTTGAGAAATATCTTGCCTGTAAGGATAAAAAGCACTTAAAAATAGTGATTATAGGACATAGTTTGGGTGGTTGGAATGGTGCACATTTTTGTAATTATTTGGTTAATAAAAAAAAGTATACAGTAGACTTTTTAATTACTATAGACCCTGTAGGTGTCGGTGATGGAGTAAAAATTGTTGCTGATGTAATTAATAGTTTTCCTACAAAAATTAAGGTTAGAAAGTCTTGGCATAATATACTAGAAATAGGTTCCAGTTTTGGGAATGCAGTTGCTAAAGTGGGAGAGAGATGGATTCCTGGATATGGTTGGAGCCTTAGCTTTCAAAGTTATGAACCAATGGGGAGTCCAGTTATAAAGCATGGCAGAGATGATTCACAATCATTTCCTGATTTTTCCTATATCAGTGAGTATGCACATGATTATGCATGGCATGGAATTTATGACAAGGAAAAACTAAAGATAATAGCTCCACAGTGTAATGCTAAGGAAGATCAATACACAGTTATAGAAGAAACTCCTATTAAACTTTCACCTTATGATCATGTTTCAATAGCATTAAGAGAATGGTTAAAGAAATAAATGTACTGTATAAATAGAAATGGTATAGAGCTATGACTACAAATGAACTTGAAATAAAAGAGCTATCTGAGCAAGACAAGAGCTATTTAATTAATATGATTAAAGCCACTATCCTAATATTAGCAGGCGAAAGTACTTTACAGAGTCAAATTAAATTTTTAGGTAAGTATATGGCTAATGCCCCTAAAACAGGAAAAATAGGAGTTGTTCATGAGTTCAATTATAAAGACTTATTTTCACTGGTTTTTGAAAAAGATACAAAACAGAACTGGAATACAGCACAGATTTTTTTAGATAAAGAATTGTTGACAAATTTCTCTGAGGATATTTTTTTACAGATGTTGCAATTAAACTTTAGTTATACAGAAAATGCACTGAATGATAGTTATGCTTATCAATGGCAGCTTAATAATAAGGTGAGTGTTATTTTTAAAGTTAAGCCAGAACAGCAAACAAATAATGACTATCCTACGGATTTTTATCAAATAGTTATGTTTAATAACTTAGGATAATAATGTAATGATAGTGGATAGGAAAATTTGCTAGGGAGATTTTACAATGTCTAGTTCTAATGAAGAGACAATGGGTAAAACCAGCTCAACAGAAAAGAATATAGTAAAGCAAAAAATTAGTCGGCCTAAAGAGCTTATTCTTTTATTCTGGATAGATGAGGAGGATAAAAATGGGGGATATGATGGTAGAACTTTATTCTCAGAAGCAGCTCAAACACGAATGGAAAATATAAAAAAATCATCTTGGTACAATGAAAAAATACATAAAGTTCATAATCCTCCCATACAAGCTATTCATGAAATAGGTCCTATTATTAATAACTGGACAAGTAAGTATGGTGGAAAAGATAAAATTAAAACCAGAGAAATAGGTGTTTTCTCTCATGCAGCAGGAGATGGTCCTATCTCATATCATACCGCTAATATTCCGCCTGTTACAGGTTGGCCTGTTCAAATGGCTATTACAGGAGGTTGGGATGCTATAGATTTTAACTGGAAAGAACAAGGCGCTATTTGTGTATTTTATGGTTGTAATACAGGACATAATCCAGAGGGATTTGCCCATAGCTTATCCAAGCTATCCAACTTTTCTGGAGTAACAGTTTGGGGACAAAGTACATCCGCCTTCCCATCATTTTATCCTAATTATAGAGTTACTACTGTTGCCCGATCAGCTGCGGATGGTTTCTTTCCTAATATTGTCAGGAAGACAGCACAAACTACATGGGATCTAATGGGGCCAACGTATATGGTTGGAGGTAACTCAGGAGAAGGGGTGAAATCAACTTATATTTTTGGATCACTGACTAACAGTGTAAATCAATTAACAGATGAAGAACTTAAGTCATATCCACCTGCTAATGTGCTGAAGTATTTTCAAAATGGAAACTATGAGGGACAAACTCACCAAGGAGTTTTTAATGATCATAGAAAGACCAATTAAACTATTATTATTAATATTCATTATTTCGTTATATGGGTGTCATGAGATGTCAGAACCAGAGTTTAAAGTTTATGGTAATAAACAGATTTTAAATAATATGATCATTAATGTTCAATCAATTAATTATCGCTTTAATGCCAATACTCCATCTTACACAGGTTCAAGAACGCAAACATTGCTATATAATGATAAACTATTCTCATTTACAAATGATCAAGTAGATCGATACAAAATTTATTTTTCTTATGACAACCAAGTAGCTATACTTGAATTTGATAATATTATGGCAAGGTTTAATGGCTCAAAGGGACGTATAAATCATTTATATGTTTATGAAAAAGATAATAGTATATACATTGAATATTATGGTTTTGATACAGATATACCTAAAAAAATAGGTGTTAAAAGTCATATGACTATACCATTAAAAGATTTTTTTGAAGAAAATAAAATCTCTGATCCCAATGATCAATTAGTATATAAAGAAAAATTATTTGAATTCTATGAACCTAGCATACAAAAATATAAACGAGATCCTCTTTCAAAAGAGGTGAAAGCAGCATTTATGGAAGCACGTTTTGAATTGAAAAAGGATTTTAAACTGTTACCCGAAGATATAAAAAAGATGAATTTGCCTGAAAATGAGTTAAAAGAGCTTTTAAAATAATCTAAAGAAAATTGAGACCAATAAAGTTAGTGAAAAAATAGTGAAAATATTAAAGAGACTCATTGGTATTTTATTATTTACCTCCCTTACCCCGATATTAGTCAGCGGCATAGGAAAATGAAAAGATTAATGTTATTAGTTGTAACTATCTTTTTTGTTAGTTTACATTTGGCTAATGCTCAGGAATGTGAAGATATGATAGGTACTTACCGTATTATTCCATTTTTTAAACCAGTAGGGTTGGCAATAGCTACTAAAGAGCTATTAACTTCTGCGCCTTTGGGAACCCCTTTTTTAAAGTGTAAAAATTAAATAACCAAGTTTGGCATGTAGGTTTGATTCGTGGGAATAGATACCCTATTGAGTTAATATAGGTGGATAAAGCATCAAGAACAAGTTTGAGTTTGAATATAACAGGGAGTGCTGATCTTTGTTATTATGAGTTAAATAAGGGTTTTAAAATAATTAAAGTTGATTTAACAAAACTTAATAAACAACAGTTATCGGTTTTACACGATTATATGTTAAGAGAGTGGGGAAATGAGCTACTTGACAAAGCAACTGATAGCCATACTATAAAAGAATCATATATATTTGATATAGACTCTTTACAAAAGATCAAATATTTTTTCATTATACGTTATTCTGAAATTGGGGTAGGTAGTTTTGTTTTTGTGTTTCCTTTACAGAAAGTAACAGATCGTACAGAGTTTACCTTAGTAGAAAAGAAAATATGAAACATACTACTATTTTACTTAAAGTTATGATTAGGATAATCCTAATATCAGACCAAAGTAATTAGCTATGTAATAGAGCGTTCGTACTAGATGACAATTTTTAATCTCAAGAGAGATTTAATGGTTAGAGTCTGTCAATGCTAATTGAAAACTATAATGTTTGATTTAGCTTACAGCAAATAAAAATAGGGATATATTTTACTTTATTTTGCAAATACGACTTTGTGCAGCAATTCTGACAGGGGTATTATTTGCGCCATACTGATCATATCCATTAAAGCGTTGTAAGACCTCAAAGAAAAAGCGCTTTTCAAACACTTCTGAGTAGATATGTAATAAGCTACCACCTTGATTATCTTCATCGTATAAAATATTAAATTGTTGTAACCTGCCGATAAACTCGGGGCTTAAATCGAATTTAGTAGCTAAATCATCATAATAGTTATCTGGTATTTTTAGTAATTTTAGACCATTTTGTTGTAGTTTTTCTGCGGTATTAAAAATGTCATGGGTGGAAAAGGCGACATGTTGCAATCCTGAACCTTGATAGGCTGATACTGAGCGTGCAATTGAGGTATGTTTATTTTCTGAGATATTTAATGGGATTCTAACTGTGCTGTCAATGCTATGGGCTACCTTACTTTTTATTAAACCGTAAGGGTCTGCTAAGGTGAGCTCATGTTCAGTAACAAAACCAATGATTGCTTTAAAATGTAATGTCCATATATCCATTGTTTCTGCACGGATACCAATCGCAAAATGATCAATGTTATTTAAATATGAGGGTTGATTATACGGTTTAGTATTAAAATCGGTTTGATGAATATCTGCCGCATTATCTAAAAAATATTGTAAGCTACCATCAGGAGCTAATATAGCTGGGATAAATTGTTCTTTCGGCCCTAAGCGGCCTTCATAGGTATGACAACCATATTGTTTAGCTCTACTTAATGCTTGCTCAGCATTACTGACTTTAAACGCACTAGCACATAATGAGGGGCCGTGTAATAAATAATAGTTTTGAGCAAAAGAGTCAGGCTCTGCATTCAATACTAAATTAATCTCACCCTGTTGATACAAGGTAACGTCTTTAGATTTGTGTTGGCCTGTTTTTTGAAAGCCTAGTTGTTCAAACCAATTACTTAACTCATGGTTAGATTGTCCATCCACTGCAAACTCTAAAAATGCAACATTTTTATATTGAGTGACTGATGGAGGTGAAAATAATGGTTCATTTACTTTTATATAATTATATTGTAAATGATGACGTGTTAGTTCTTCTAAATATAATAATGATCTTTTAGCGTATAAAGCTGTTTGCTCTGTAGGGGCCGCACGAAATTCATCGTTAAAAATTTCTAGAGATAAAGGGCCGTCATAGCCAGCTACTAAAATGGGCGCTAAAAAATATTGTAAATTGAATTCACCTTGACCCGGAAAGTTTCTAAAGTGACGACTCCATTCTAATACATCCATTTTCAGTAATGGTGCGTCAGCTAACTGAACAAAAAATATTTTATCTTTTGGAATATAAGCTAATTCGGTGAGGTCATCTTTAATAGATAAAGTATGGAAACTATCCAGAATAATACCTAAATTAGGGTGGTTGATTTGTTTTACTAATGACCATGCGTGTCTATAAGAGTTAACATGTGTTCCCCATGCTAAAGCTTCATAGCCGACTTTAATGTTATGTTGAGTAGCTTTTTCTGCAATCAGATGTAAGTCTTCCATTAGCGTATTATCATCTTTAATACAGTTGCTTTGGGTATTGCTACATAGCAGCATTTTATTTACGCCAAGCTCATGCATCAGTTCAAATTTTTTCTCAGCACGGTTAAGGTTATGTGATAATTTTTCACGAGGAGCTCCTTCAAAATCGCGAAAGGGTTGAAAAAGAGCAATTTCTAAATTCAAGTCTTGGCAAAGGTGTTTAATATCTTTAGGTGAGCCTTCGTAATAAAGCAGATCGTTTTCAAAAATTTCTACGGCATCGAAACCAGCCGCACTAATTGCTCTTAGCTTCTCAGGTAACATCCCACTAACTGAGACTGTTGCGATACTATGTTTCATTTCAGATCCTTTAAACTAAGTGTTCTATATAATATAACTAATGGGCTGTTTAATAACGGTCTAAGCCTGTTCTAAAGAGGCAGAACATTGTGCTGCTTCAATAGATAATGCATGTTGATACCAATATTTTTTGAGCATAATAAGGCAAGAAATTAATACAGCGGGTATGATTAATGATAATAATACTTGGGATAAGCCCCAACCAGCATCTAGCATAAAGGCTCCTGCATAAGCGCTTAATATCGCCCCTACACGACCAATACCATGCATCCAGCTATTACCTGTGGCCCGTGCTGAGGTAGGAAAGAATAAACTGGATAAGGCATTCATACCTGTGTTGGCTCCGTTAAAGCAGAAACCAACAAAGAAAGCGATAAATGATAGCAGTGCAAAGTGTACTGAAGCGTAACTCATTAATGCCATAATCGCGGCACCAATGGTATAGGTGCAGGCTAATACTTTATGAGGGCTGTATCTATCCATTAACCAACCCATAGTGACTGATCCTAAGGGGCCCCCTAATTGAAAAATGGCAGCGATTATTGCAGCTTGAGATAAAGAGAAGCCTGCTTCTTCAATAATAGTAGGTAACCAGCTACCTAGTAAGTAGACTAAAAATAAGGCAAAAAAATAGGCTAGCCACAAACAAATACTACCGACAATATAGTGCTGATTTAGTACGGTTTTAATAGGATTGGCTTCAACTACTTGTATTTGTGGCAGAATAAAAGTGGTGCTCTCATTGGCGGTATTTGATTTGATACGATTGACTATTTGAATGACCTTATCTTTTGAATAGTTTTTTAAAACCATAAAGCTAATAGACTCAGGTAATTTAATGAGTAATAGAACACTTAGCATCATAGGCATAATACCACAGACAACTAATACTGAACGCCAGCCATAGTGGGGGATAAGCCAAGAGGCAATAAAGCCACCCGAAGCTGCTCCTACGGTAAACCCCGCAAAGACTATAGTGACAAAAAGTGATCTATGTTTTGCTGGCGAATATTCACTAATAAGTGTGGCAGCTTGAGGCATTACTCCTCCCATAGCCACTCCTGCTATAAAGCGGTAAATAATCAGTGATGTAGTCGTATGGGAGGTAGCACCTAATAAGGTAAATAATCCAAAGGTAAAGACACATGATACTAAAATTAGTTTACGACCAAATTTGTCAGCGATAGGGCCAGCAATCATGGCTCCGATAGCTAAACCAAATAATGCCGAGCCTAGCACGGGTGCTATTTCTATATTGGAAATAGCCCATTGTCGTTTTAATTCAGGTGCTAGAAAGCCCATGATGGCAACGTCAATACCATCCATTATAACTGTTAAAAACATTAAGCTGATGATCATAAATTGATATGAGCTGGTTTTATTATTATCTAAAAACTCGCGAATATTAATAGTGGACATAATTACTCCTGTTTCGCTTAAGTTGCTATCTTATAAGGCTTATAAATATTTAATTTGAGCTACTTCTCTTAAATGTTCAGCTGTTGTTGTGGGGAAGTTGAAAAATTCTAAATAAGCGGGGATTTGCTCAAACAACATATCTGTTCCTATTTGAGTTTTGCAACCCAGTGTTTGTGCTGCTTTTAGAAAGGGAGTTACTTCTTTTTTCATTACCACCTCACCAATAAATTGGTTGGGATTTAATAAAGTAACATCAAGAGGTAACGGGTCATTGTCATTCATGCCTAGAGGGGTAGCATTAACCACAATATCATATTCAGCTAATGAATCTGTTTGAAAGGCAATTTCGAGTTCTGGGTAATGAGTTTTTAAGCGATTGCCAAGCGATTGTGCAGATCCCTGCCTAGTATCACTTAAACATAATTTAGTAATACCTACTGCTGCTAATGAGGCTGCAATAGCACTACCCACCCCACCAGAACCAACCACGAATGCTTTTTTACCTTGGGGATTTATACCTTTGCGAGTCATCCCTCTAACAAAACCTTCACCATCAAACATGTCGCCGATAACTTTACCGTCATCAGCTATTTTAATAGCATTACAGGCACCTGCAATTTTGGCGGTGGTGCTTAGTTCGTCAACTAGGCTTATAGCATTTACTTTATGTGGCATTGTAATGAGTGAGCCACGAAAATTTTTAACTTGTAGTAGTGCTTTTAAAACAAAAGGAAATTGTTCAGGAGAAACTTCTATAGGTAATAGAATGGTATTAATATTTAGTTCTTGTAAGTAAGGGTTATAGATCATAGGTGCTTTTACACTATGAATAGGATCGCCCAATAGGGTCAAAAAATCAGTTTTTCCATTGATAATCATTTTATTCTTACTCCATAAAATACTGATTGAAAAAATTTAAGGCGGCTTCGTAACCATAAACTCCTAAACCAGCAATCACTCCGATTGCTTGATCTGATAAATAGGAGTAATGGCGGAAAGGTTCACGCTTATAGACATTCGAGATATGTACTTCAATGAACGGGATAGTCACTCCTGCAAGTGCATCACGGATAGCAATACTGGTATGAGTGTAAGCTCCTGCATTAATTATGATGCCTTGTTGTGTTTCTTTAGCAGCATGAATTGCATCAACAATTTGCCCTTCACCATTATGTTGAGTATGACTTATATTGATTTGTAGTGTTTTAGCAACCTGTTCTAAGTGTGCAATTAACTCAGGCAGAGTTTGCTTTCCATAAGTATTAGGTTCTCTTAATCCTAACAAGTTGAGATTGGGGCCATTGATCAGCAGTATATTTGCTACTTTTGTCATATTATTTCTCGTCTTTATTATTTTGATCTTTATTTATGTTTTTGAATTTAACACAGAATTTAAAGGTAAAATACCTATTGCTGGTTCTATCAGTTATAACAAAAACAGTCACACTGTTACGGATAGTTGTGATTTTAAGCGTTGTGGCGAATGGCTAAATAAATAGTATTAGCTAATGGTCTAATCTATTGTTTAATAGTGTATTAATTGATTTTTAATGATTATGGTGAATATTGGTAATAAAAAAGAAGCTTCACCATGTTTAGTAAACATGATCGGTGAAGCTTAAAGAGTGAGGATTGGTATGAAATGTTTAAAATAAGTCAGCTATGAGTTAGCTTATTCTTCACTGAATGATTCGGTATCAATTTCAGCAAGAGTTGCTTTAGGATAACGATTGCCTTGTACTGTTTGTTGATTAATTAACTGCGTTACTTGCGTTAGAATATCATCAGCTATGTCTAAGTTGATTGTTGCAATGTTTTCTTGTAAATGATTAATATTAGTAGTGCCAGGTATAGGAATTACCCAATCGCTTTGCCGTAGTAACCAATACAGAGCAAGTTGTGCTGGTGAACAATTAGCTTGTTGAGCAATTTGGGCGAATTGCTTAAAAAGTTGTTGGTTATGTGACCATTGTGGTTCTTGAAAGCGTGGCATAGCAAGACGTATGTCATTTTTTGGTAAACTATGAAGATTTATTGATGATGCTAAAAAGCCTCTAGCCACGGGGCTAAAAGCTACTAAGGCAACCTTCAGTTTTTTGCACGTTTCAAGTAAACCTAATTCAGGATTACGGCTCCATAATGAGTATTCATTTTGCACAGCTGCAATAGGATGTATAGCATGAGCTTGTTGTAAAGTATTGGCTGATACCTCTGATAAACCTATTGCTCGTATTTTTCCTTCTTTAACTAAATCGGCTAAGGCTCCTACACTCTCTTCGATAGGTACTGTAAAGTCTCTTCGATGTAGGTAATACAAGTCGAGATGATCGGTAGCTAGTCGCTTTAAGCTTTCATTACATTGTGCTTTTATAGTTGCAGGTCTGCCATCAATAACCCGTTTACCATTAACACCCGCCATACCACATTTGCTGGCTAAAAAGATTTGTGAACGTTTAGCCTTTAAGCTAGAAGTGCCTAATAAATTTTCATTAGCGCCAAAACCATATAAGGTGGCTGTGTCGAAGTGGTTAACACCTAAATCTAATGCTTTATCAATTAATGCCTTTGCTTCCTTTTCAGGCAAGGGATGATTATAAGCATGGCTTAAGTTCATACAGCCTAGGCCAATACTCATGACTTCTTTACCTGCTAATTTTCTGGTTTGCAACATTAGCAACCTCTTATAGATTATTTAGTTGTTTTTCTAAATCAGCTAGTACTCGATAGCAATTTATTACTTGCGCTACACTTGAGTTAGGTTCGCGGCCTTCACGAATGGCTGTGAAGAATTCACGATCTTGTAATTCAATGCCATTGGGGGATACAGCTACTTTAGTTAAATCAATTTTTTCTTCTTTACCGTTGACTAAATCGTCATAACGAGCGATATAAGTACCTGTGTCACCAATATAACGGAAAAATGTACCTATTGGTCCATCATTATTAAAGGAGAGTGATAAGGTACAAATAGCGCCATTTTCTGCTAATAACTGAATAGACATATCCATAGCGATGCCAAGCTCAGGATTAATAGGCCCTTGAATGGCATTTGCTTTAACTACTTTTGAGCCAGTTTGATACTGGAATAAGTCTACGGTGTGAGCGGCATGATGCCAAAGCAAATGGTCTGTCCATGAGCGAGGTTGACCTAAGGCGTTAATATTGGTGCGACGGAAAAAATAAGTTTGTACATCCATTTGTTGGATGTGAAACTTGTTCTGTTTAACTTGCTGATGAATCCATTGATGTGAGGGATTAAACCGGCGAGTATGACCAACCATAGCCACTAAATTTGTTTGTTGTTGTACCTTGAGCACTTGTTCTGCCGCAGCTAAGTTATCAGCTAATGGTATTTCAACCTCAACATGTTTACCTGCTTGTAGGCATTTTAGTGTTTGCTCAGCATGTAAGTGGGTAGGAGTACATAATATAACGCAATCCACTTCTGGCATTTTTAGAACATCATCCAAATTGTTTGAATAATGCTCAACGGCATATTCTTCTGCTATTTTTTTAACGGAGTCAATTTTACTACTAACTAGAGCTACTACTTCTGCATCATCAATATTTTTAATAGCATCTAAGTGCTTAATGCCAAAGGCTCCTGTACCAACTAAAGCTACTTTAATTTGTTTCATGGTGTTCTCCTATTAGGCAGGCTCATTTTCTAAAATTAAATGACCTACTGCTGTATTAGAGGCTGGAACGTGATAGAAACGATGCGCAATACGTGGTTTTTTAGTTAAGTTCATCGCTCCGCGTGCTACTAACCACATAACTAACTCAATACCTTCCGAGCCTGCTTCTTCAACATATTCCAAATGAGGCATTTTAGATAAGCGTTCGGGGTCTTCAATAAGTTCATCTAAAAAACAATTATCCCAAGGTTCATTGATTAAGCCAGCACGTGCGCCTTGTAGTTGGTGGCTCATTCCACCAGTACCCCAGATATGCACATTTAAGTCCTCATCAAATGACTCAACCGCTTCTCTAATGGCTTGCCCTAAAGCAAAACAGCGAGCACCTGAAGGAACTGGATATTGCACCACATTTACATGCAATGGAATAACCTTACAGGGCCACTCTTCAACATCTCCAAACATTAATGATAAGGGGACAGTTAAACCATGATCAACAGGGAGCTCATTGGCAATGGTTAAGTCAAAATCATTTTGAATTAATGATTGGCCAATATGTGATGCTAGTTCTGGGTGTCCTTTTACAGTGGGTACAGGTCTAGGTCCCCAGCCTTCATCAGCAATAGGGAACTCAGCTGCTGTACCTAAAGCAAAGGTAGGAATTAAACTTAAGCTAAAAGCATTGGCATGATCGTTATAAATCAAAAAAATAACATCAGGTTTATTTTCTTTCTGCCATTGTTTAGAAAAATCATAACCACTAAAGACTTTCTGCCAGTAGGGTTCTTTATCTTTTCCTAAATCTAAAGCGGTACCTATAGCAGGAACATGAGAGGTATAAACACTTGCAGTAATTTTAGCCATATTATTCTCCTAATGCATGTTTTGGCACAGGTTTGCGTCCACCTGCAATCATCATGTCGCGGTATTCTTGTTCGGTCATTCCAGTCATGCTGCCAGCCATTTGTTGAAACGATAGCCCATCGGTAGCTCCTATTTTGGCTAGGAAATAAATATTGCCTCCTAATGCCAAACAACGATTTAAGTCTCGGGCGATCACTGCTTGCTTTTGCTGTTCAGTCATAGGCCACTCATCTAGATAGGCTCGCTCATTATTTTTAAAGCGTAAGCGGTTTTCTGCTTTCATTAGAGACATACAAAACTGATTTAGATGGTAGCCCAAGCGTGATTGGTCTGCATCAAAAATAGTAGTGCCATGAATGTTTTTATAAGGTTTATCGAGGCTCATTATTATTCTCCTTATTTTATAGGTAGTTATCCTGCAACTTCAGGCCAATATAAGCGCATAGGATTATCAACTAATAATTGTTTTTGTAAATCAGCCGTTGGTGCAATTTGCCTTATATAATCAACCAATAAACCATCATCAGGCATATGATCTTTTAGATTAGGGTGAGGCCAGTCAGTACCGAATAATACTCTATTAGGGAATTGTTCTACCAAGTAACGAGCAAAGGGAGCTACATCTTGATAAGCATTTTGTTCTCCGCTTAAGGCTCTTGGCCCTGTTATACTCAAACGCTCTGGGCAGGAAACTTTGCTCCAAATATTTGGATTATCACGCATTAATTTAACGAACAAGCTAAACTCAGGACCGTCTACTGGTTTGCTTACATCAGGACGTCCCATATGGTCGACTACTACAATAGTAGGTAATGAGGTAAAGAAATCCCATAAATCAGGTAAGTCTTCAGCTTCAAAATAAACCACAATATGCCAGTCTAATGGTGCAATGCGTTTTGCAATGATTTCTAATTGTTCTTTAGGTAGAAAATCTACCAAGCGTTTAACAAAGTTAAATCTAACACCGCGCACACCTGCTTGGTGTAATTTTAATAGTTCTTCATCTGTAATATCAAGTTTGATAGAGGCTATGCCACGAGCCAAATCATTTGACGCTTCTAATGCGTCTACTAATGCTCGATTATCAGTACCATGACAAGTGGCTTGTACGATTACGTTACGTGAAAAACCTAAGTGATCACGTAGTGCGAATAATGCTTCTTTGGGGGCATCACAAGGTGTGTATTTACGCTCTGGTGCATAAGGAAATTTGTCATGCGGGCCAAATACATGGCAATGCGCATCGACCGCACCCTCAGGTAACTTAAAATGAGGTTTACTTGGCTTATTATAAAAAGGTAACCAGCCTTTGGTAACTTCTAGTTGCTGCATTGTAAGCTCCTTTAGTCGATATATTTTAAGCCGGCTTGTGCTAGCGGCTCACGCATGTTGTAGTAATCGAGACCTAATGTACCGTTGGCGAATAAACTCCGCTTATCGTCTTCATTGTCTGATCTTTTTTGTGCAGCTTGAGCCACTTGCATTGCTTTTGCAGCAGGCACTACCACTACACCATCAATATCCGCTATCACTACATCGCCAGCTTCTACAAGCATGCCAGCACAAATGATAGGGATATTTACTGAACCTAAGGTAGCTTTAATAGTGCCCTTGCCATAGATAGCTTTACTAAATACGGGGAATTGCATTTCTGTTAAGTCAGCAATATCACGTACGCCACCATCAATAATAAGTCCTTTGGCACCTTGCGCGCGGAACGAAGTGGCTAATAGATCACCAAAAAAGCCATCACCATTATCTGTGGTACAACCTGCTACCACTACATCACCTTCACGGATTTGTTCGGCAGCAACATGCATCATCCAATTGTCACCGGGTTGGAGTAATACGGTAACTGCTGTGCCACAAACCTTGGCTTGTGGATAAATAGGACGCATGTAAGATTTCATTAAGCCCACTCGTCCCATTGCTTCATGAATTGTAGAGCTACTGTAGTTTGATAATATTTCAACCGCTTTTGGATCGGCACGTTGGATATTACGTTTTACTACACCGAGTTGATTAAATAATTCTAATGACATATTTATAGCCCCTTAGTACGTAATTTTTTATCTAAGCGTGTGAATACTCGACGAGCATTACCCTCAAATATTTGGTGACGCTGTTCAGCACTGATATTTGCTCCATCAATGTAGCGCTTAGTGTCATCAAAATAATGACCTGTTCTTGAGTCTATGCCACGCACCGCGCCAATCATTTCGGAGGCAAATAGAATATTTTTAGTGGGAACTACTTTGGTGAGTAAATCTATACCGTCTTGATGGTAAACACAGGTATCGAAGAAGATATTATTTAATAAGGTTTCTTCAATTTCTGGTTGTTTTAGTGCCTGTGCTAAACCACGGAAACGTCCCCAGTGATAAGGTACAGCGCCACCGCCATGTGGTATTAAGAATTTTATGGTAGGGAAATCTTTAAATAAATCGCTCTTTAAAAACTGCATAAAGGCCGTGGTATCGGCATTTAGATAGTGATCGCCAGTGGTATGAAACTTATCATGGCAACAAGTGCTGACATGTACCATGGCAGGAATATCATACTCCACCATTTTTTCATAAAGCGGATACCAATAGCGATCAGATAAGGCAGGGGAGGTCCATAAACCACCTGATGGATCAGGATTTAAGTTAATCCCTACATTGCCATATTCATTAACGCACTTTTCAAGCTCGGGGATACAGGTTTCTATGGGTACACCTGGAGATTGTGGAAGCATAGCAGCAGGCACAAAGCGATCAGGAAATAGTTGTGATACCCGATAACATAACTCATTACAGATAGCTGCCCATGTTGAAGAGACTTGAAAATCACCAATATGATGCGCCATAAAGCTGGCGCGAGGGGAGAAGATAGTTATGTCAGACCCTCTGTCATCCATTAATCGTAGCTGATTTTCTGTAATGGTTTGACGAATATCATCATCACTGATTTTTAGATCAGCTACGTTAGGTTTCTCTGTTGAGGAGGAAACACTTGCGATTTGCTGATTACGCCACTGATTTAAAGCTTCAGGGGCAGTAGTATAGTGACCATGACAATCAATAACTAAACTCATATAGCACTCCTTTAATGGCTATTCATTATTTTTTTATTTTGCTTGAACGCGACTAGCAAGCAGGCAAATTTCTCCTTGCATTATTAGTCGTGCAGTCCTTAATAAGGCCGCTTTTTGTACTGCTGGATTACCTTGCGAATCCACTGCTACTTCTAGTTCAACACTAAATTCACCGCTAGGGTGCTCAATAGATAACTGATGATGTGTTTTTTGATTGATGGCTGGTTGATAGATTTTTGTAGCAACTGTATTTGGTAGTACACACGCAGTGGCTACAGTAACTGCGGCTAACACACCAATCGCATCATGGCAAACGTGTGGGATAAAACAACGAGTATTAATTGCCCCACCTTGAGTTGCTTCAGAAAGTAGGCACATTTTGGGATAGTTTTTTTGGCTAACATCACCTAAACCCATTTTTTCTGAGGCTTTTAAGCGTAATGTTTCTAATTGTTCTTTTAGCGTTTTATTTTCATTTAATTCAGTCACTGATTCTTGCCCTGTGCAGTTAAGATCAGTGGCTTTGATTAGAATCATTGGCATGCCGTTATCGATACAGGTAACTTCTAATTTTCCTATATTGGGGATGTCAAAAGTATCTGCATAGTTTCCGGTAGGCAATAAGCTGCTACATACTGAACCTGCTGTATCTAAAAAACTAATTTTAATAGGTGCGCTAGTACCAGGGACGCCATCGATTTTACAGCTACCTTCATAAGTGATCTGTCCGTTAGGTGTTTGTATGGTGATATCGCTGAGCATTCCTGTATTTTCAGTTAATACGCGGACGGTCGTTTCACCTTGATGAGCAGTGATTAAGCCAGTTTCTAGCGCATAAGGCACAACTGCTGCCAACATATTGCCGCAGTTAGGTTCAGTGTTAACGGTAGAGTTATCAGGCTGTAGCTGTGCAAATAAAAAAGAAAGTTCAGCTCCTTGTGTATTTGCTTCACACTTAGCGACTATGCCTACTTTACTGGTTAATGGATGAGCTCCACCTAAACCATCAATTTGTCGTTTATCAGGTGAACCCATAGCGGCTAATAAAACTTTATTGCGTTGTTTTATATCAGCTGGCAAATCTGCTTGATTAAAAAATGGGCCTTTAGAAGTACCACCACGCATTAAGCAGCAAGGTATGCGAATTTGTTGTTCCATAGCTTTACTCTTCTTTTTATATTAATAGTGACTATGTTAGGCAATTCATCTATTATGATAAATATGAAAAAAAAACTACTAGATATGACAAATTAGCATAGCTGAAAAATAATCATAAATTATGGAGAGTGGCTGATGAAGAAAGAGTTACCCTTGGACTTAAAACAATTAAAGTATTTTATCCATGTTGCTGAGTTTGGTAGTTTTACTAAAGCGGCTAATCATTTAGATATTGCTCAATCGATGTTAAGTAGGCAGATTAGACGTTTAGAGGTGGATTTAAGGCAAAACTTATTAGTGCGCAATGGGCGAGGTGTGACCTTAACTGATAACGGTAAAATATTATTAGAGCATGCTTATGGCATTATGCATCAAATAGAGCGCACTTATGAAGAGTTAACCAGTGGTCAATTAACAGGGAAGGTTACGATAGGTTTACCACCAACTATGGCTAAGTTATTAGCTGTACCTATTACTAAACAGTTTAAACAAGCACTACCTAAAGCCAATTTGATAATTATTGAGGCATTAACTTCTACGATTGAAGAAGGTATTTTAACGGGAAAGATTGATATCGGATTACTGCATAGTTCGACTCTTGCTGCTGATTTAGAGGTGGCTCCTTTAGGAGATGAGGATTTATGCTTAATCGCTCCGCTTGATGATAACGGTATTAAACAACAAATTTTTACTCTAGAGGAAGTAGCAAAGTTACCGCTAATTTTACCCAGCCATCCCAACTCTTATCGATCTCTTGTTGAAACTGAAATGGCTAAAATCGGTTGTAAACCTGATATTGTGTTGGAAATGAATAGTGTTAATACTATTTTAGAGTTGGTTTACGAGAAAATGGGTTATGCGATATTATCTGCCCGTACTTTGGAATTAGTCACTTATAAAGATGCCTTAGTGGCTTATCCTATTACCTCGCCAACACTGATGAATAAACTATTTATAGCGGTTTCTAATAAAAGGATTATGACTCAAACCCAAAAGACTATGAAGAGTATTATTGAGCAGCTTTGCCAAGCTAAATATTGACTAGATAGCCTATTAATTAGCTGACTATTTGATTAATTTTGTTGTTTTATAGAAAGCTGATAGGGTAGTTAAAAATAATACGGTGCTCATCAAAATTGCCGTCTTTATTCCAACTCTGTCTTAGAGTATTAAAGCGCCATTTAATCGATAAATTTTTAAGTGCACCCTGTTGAAAAGTATAGGCAAGTTCTGATTCTCGCCCCCACTCTCTACCATTACTGGTGCGTAATGTATGTACATTACTGCCTTTAAAATAGCGATGCATCATGGTTAAACCTGTAATGCCTAGGCCTGTAAAATTATAGTCATAACGTAGTTGCCATGATTTTTCTTGAGGGTTGTCGTAGCTATTAGCAAAACTATCGTTGGCTAGTGTACCGCCACTTGAGCCAGTTACTCTCATCCAAGCACTATCACCCGTTAAACGTTGTAACCCTACATAGAAAGTGTGATGATTATAGTGAGCAGAAAATAAACCAAACAACACTTTATTATCTAGTTCACCTGCTTTTTTATTACCATCTTCTTTACCAATAAAGTAGCCTGTATTGGCTCGTAACTGCCAACTACCTAATTGTTGTTCATGTTTAAAGCTAAAATAACCTTGTTTGTAAACATCTTTTAATTGAGCAAACCATGCACCTGCTTGGCTTTTATTGTCATTAAAATTGTATTCTATGCCTGAAAAATTAAACCTATCTGAAGCAGCGAATTTGCCTTTACCTGAGTGGTAAAACATATCTTCCATACTTGCATCGTTTCTTAAGCTAGTACCTCGCATCTGGCCTGCATATAGGGTGGTATTTTGCCATTGGTTAGAGGTAAGCTGTGCACCTTGAAAAGTTTGTGGTAACGAGCGTCCATCATCAGCGCGTAAAATGGGTAAAGTGGTTACCCATTCGCCTACCTTTAACTCTGTTTTCGATAGTTTAAATTTACCAGCTGCTGCTAAACGACCATATTCACGCGCAGGTTTGCCATCATCATGAATCGGTAACATGGAGGTTTTTCCAGAACCTTTACCTGCATCTAATTTAAAGGATGAAAGCCCCAGTACATCTAAACCAAAACCCATGGCTCCTTGCGTATAACCAGATTTAAAATCGAATATGAAACTCTGTGTCCATGCTTTTGATTTATTTTGTGAGCTTTCATTTTTAGGAAAGTTACGAGTAAAGTAATAATTACGTAAGGTTAAGGTTGCATCAGCATCCTCCCAAAAACCTTCCGCATAACTATAGACTTGACTTGTACTTAGTAATAAAACAGTAGTAACTGTATTTTTAAAAGAAGCATAATAATTTTTATTCATAGCGACTCTATCAATTAGTTTTACAATTTAAGATGTTTATTATTTTGATAATTTGAATTTAGCACAGACTAGATCAGTCGAATATGGCAGCATTGCACTATCTGTTATAACAATAATGGTTACACTGTTTGGCTTATTATCTGGTAATAGAAATAAAAAATAGAGAAGAGCTCACTATCATTAGGAAATAGTGAGCATTTGACGAGAAGAGATATTTAATAAATTGCTTGTGTAGACTTATTGGTTAACCAAGGTGATGTTCTGCTAACCAAGTTGTAGCGATATGATGAAGTCGTTTTGCTCTGGTTAGTGCAGGTTCATTGGCTCGGTCTTTTTCGGGTATTTCAAGAGAAATAGCGGTTTCTGTGGGTAGCATGCTTATTATATCGGCTAAGTTTGTGATATATCCTTCGCCCGGTGCTTTGCGTTGTGATCTTGCTTGAGTAATAATTTCATCCATATTTTTAACTTCTTTAGTAGGCACATCACATAACTGAATATACCTAGGCATAGTTCCTCTATAACTTGACCAGTCAGCCGTATTGCTATGGGAGCGGTGGAAATGTATAGAATCTACTAATACTGATAAGTTGCTTTGGTTAACTTTATTAACTAAGGTCACTGCATCTTTTAAGGTAGCAGTAGATAACCAAGGCATAAATTCGACATGAGGTAAAATATCGTATTGAGCGCTTAGTTCAGCTAATAGTCCTAAGTTATCTATTAAGCGTGTTTCATTTTTATCATCTGCTGCTACTAAGGCACTTCTTGCACCGAGTAATTTGGCGGTTTCAAATATTGCTTCAAAGGCTTGAATATCGACATGCTCAGTAATTCGTAAAATTTCAATATCTTCTACTTTTACATCACTTTGCTTAAGCCGAGCAAGACATTCACGCCTAATAGGGGTGTCGCCTTTAAAATCATACGCAGGCTCATTAGGTGTGGCAGGGATTAAGCGTAAGCCAACGCAGTCATAGCCAGCTTGTTGAGCGCAATCGATCATTTCAGGTGGCGTTAATTCGAGTACAGTTAATGCAGCTAATGATAGTTTTCGCATTTTTATTTTTTCCTTTAGCTATTTATAGATGAGTAGTATTTACTAGGATAACTGATCCCTAAGGATAGGGAAGAAAGCATTTGTGTTGTTTTAAGCAATGGGGTAAATAATTGATCCATGTGTTTTTCTGTGAGCCTAACGCTAGGACCTGCAATACTGATAACACCCAAGGCTCTATGAGTATTAGTTTCAAAAACAGGAGCTGCCATAGCTGCTGTACCTAACCCCATACTGTTTTGAAAGCGTGCGTGTTGTTGTTCTCGTACAATAGCTAATTGTTGGTAAAGCAGTTCAATATTAAAGGGGGTAGGTTTTTCACCCTTTTGTAGATAACGCTGTTGTTGTAATTGTATCAATTCAATAGCTGTTGCATCATCTAACGTTGATAACCAAGCCAACCCTGAAGCAGAGAACGCTAAGCGTGCTTCATTGCCCATATCGCTGTCTATTCTCAATGCATCTGTAGCACCTTGCGCTTTAGCCACAAATATTAGCTTGTTAGTATCGATTAAACTTAATCGAACCAGTTCACCACTGATAGTTGCTAGCTCATTAAGTAGTGGTTGTACCACCTGAAAAATATTATCTACAGCCAGCCGCTGAAAGCCTAATTGGGTTAGTTTTAGAGTAAGTTGATAATACTTAGTATCATCATTAAGTTGGACATAACTGTGTTCCATTAAATCTGCAAGTAACCTATGAGTGGCACTTTTGGGCATTTCTAGCCGTTCTGCTATTTCTGTTAAAGCTAGCCCTACTGGTTGGCTCGCCAATAATTCGAGTAAAGACAGTGCGCGATTAATAATTTTAGTTGACATATTTTTCTGTATAGTAAGTAAATAATCTAATTTATTTGGAATAGTTTTCTACTTTATAACTTATCTAGCTATTTTTTGCACTACTTTGTACTGCATGGTTGGCTGCAATCCAAGCAAAGGCTAAACCTGGACCCAGTGTAATTCCAGGGCCTGGATAAGTTCCGCCCATAATCGATTGCATATCATTACCTACTGCATAAAGTTTATTGATTACTTGTTTATTAGCATTTAACACTTGAGCGTTAGTATTTGTAGCAAAACCTGTGCAAGCACCAATATCTCCGGGATAGAGTCTTACTGCATAAAAGGGAGGCTGCGTAATAGTTCCTAAGTTAGGATTAGGTTTATTAAAAGCATCTCCATTTGCTCGTTGATAATCGGTAGTACCTCTTGCGAACTGTAAATCGTTACCTGTTTTCGCATATTCATTCATTTGCGCTATGCTTTGTGCAGTTTTAGCTGGATCTATACCAAGTTTGCGTGCGAGTTCTGCGATAGTATTACCTTGAATTAAATAACCATCCGCCAGAAAAGGCTGTAGTTTTTTACCACCAGGGCGAACCATACCTAGACCATATTTACGTAAACCTTCTGTGTCTGTAATCAAATAACTAGGGATAGAGTTTGTTGTTTGTTGTGCTAGACCAAATCGGTGATATGAGGTTGATTCATTTACAAAACGCTCCCCTCGTTGATTTAGAGTAATCATCCCCGGCTTACCTCTATCTAAAATAAAGTGTGGGAATACGGCAATACTGTTATCTGCTCTTTTACGGGTTGATACAGGCGCCCAAAAACAATTAGTAGGGCCATTAATGTCACCATATACAGCGCCTAACTTTTCTGCTACAACATGGGCTTGAGCAGTATGGCCGGGTGCGCCTGGACACCAGTTTATATCAATAGTAGGAGCTAAGTGTTTACGTCTTTCAATATTTCGATTAAACCCGCCCGAAGCTAGAATAACGCCGCCTTTTACCTTAATTTTCTTAGTGTTACCTTGGTGGGTTAACTCAACACCAGAGATTCCCTGTTCATCTGTAAGTAACTGGGTCATCTCAGTTTCTAATAGGATTGGTACTTGTCTTTTATCCAGTGAATAAAGTAGCGAGGCAATTAGTGCATTACCCATTACTAAGCGAGTACCTCGTGGATATCTCAGCTTATCCATTACATGACGAGCTAATAATTTAGTGGAATAACAGAATGACTTAATATTTTTAGTTAAATTTAGTAGTTGCGTTATATCATCTCTATCAATCATCATTCCGCCTAAGACAGTAAATTCTGGGATAGGAGGACGAACTAACTTAAATCGCTGACCGAGTAATCTACCATCAAAAGGTAATGGTTCGAGAGCACGGCCGCATAACGTAGAATCTTGTTCTTCTGATTGATAGTCAGGATGAAAAGGACGCGCTCTATAACGAACAGAGGAATTTTGCTCAATCTCCTCAACAGCTATTGGGCCAGCATCTAAGAAAGCATCTAGCATAGCTTGGTCAGCTTTTTCACCAATAACAATATTTAAATAATGCTTAGCTTTATCTTTTGTGTCATTAAAGGCACCAACACTTGCAGCATGATGGGTGTTGGGTATCCAAGTAGTGCCTGCAGAAAAAGCGGTAGTTCCACCTACATATTCGGTACGCTCTACTAACAATACTTTTGCGCCTTTCATGGTAGCGAATACTGCGGCAGACATACCTGCGCCACCTGCACCTATCACAACTATATCGTATTCATCATTATTATTTAGATTGTCCCATGCATTCATAATTAACTCGCTATTGTGATTATTTTGATTAACGGTTTAAAAGCTTTATTTGTAATTGCCAAAACAAAAAAATATATGCTATTTTAGAAAACTGGAACAGTATTCCATTTTTTTAAAAGGTATACAACTTATTTTTTAATTACGAATTTGTAGCAACTAATATCAATAAGAAAGGCGTAAATATGAAACAAAACTATTGTGATGTGTTGGTGATAGGTGGTGGAGCTGCTGGTTTTTCGGCAGCAGTAACCGCCGCTTGGCATGGACAAAAAGTAATTTTAATTGAAAAGTCACATTTGTTTGGTGGTGCTACCTGTTGGTCTGGTGGCTGGATGTGGGTGCCACGCAATTCACTAGCACGTGCTGCGGGTATCATTGAAGATATCGAACAGCCACGGCTATTTTTACAAAATGAACTTAAAGATAAATTCGACCCAAAGCGAGTAGACATGTTTTTAAAGTCTGCCCCTGCGATGGTGGATTTTTTTGCTAACAATACCCTACTTCAATTTGAAGACGGTAATAAAATTGCTGATATTCACGGTCATACTGCTGGTGCTAAGGATGGCGGCAGGTCGGTAATTGCTGCCCCTTATCATGGTCGTAAAATGGGAAAGTTAGTCAAAAAAATGTTACCTCCTAAATGGGAAACAGGATTTCTGGGAATGCCTATTATGGCAGGTAAGGATTTATGGAGTTTTTTAAAAGCAACACGCTCCATTTCTGCTGCGTTCTACGTGGCTAAGAGATTGGGGCTACATGCTTTGGATTGGCTAATTTATGGCAGAACTATGCAATTTGTAAACGGTTCAGCATTAATTGCTAGATTAGCAAAGTCAGCTGAGGATTTAGGCGTAACTATTCGAGTTTCAACACCAGCAAAACAATTAATTGAAGAAAATGGTAAAGTGGTAGGTGCTATCGTGAGTACCGAATTAGGTGAAGAAACTATTCATGTTAGCAAAGGTGTTATCCTTGCAGCAGGTGGTTTTTCTTATGATATTAAACGTCGTGCCGCCATGTTTCCCCATATGAAGGATCCCTTAGCACATTGGCCATTACCACCTACTACTAATACCGGAGATGGGCTTAATATGGCGGAACAGGTGGGAGCTGAAGTAGCCACTGATCTAGCTTCGCCAGTAGCTTGGTGTCCTGTGTCATTAGTACCTTATAAGGATGGTACAGTAGGTCATTTCCCACATATTATTGATCGAGGTAAACCAGGGGTTATAGCGGTGATGCATAATGGTAAACGGTTTGTTAACGAAGCTGACGGCTATTATGATTATACTGCGGCTATGGATAGTAAGACACCTGCTAATCAAGAGGTATTCTCATGGTTGATTTGTAGTCATGAATGCCAGCGCCGCTACGGTTTTGGAATGACTAGACCGTTTCCTTTTTCAACTAAGCCTTGGCTTGAATCAGGTTACTTAAAGAAAGCTGATACTATTGAAGGCTTAGCCAGACTATGTGATATTGATCCAAAGGTCTTACGCCAAACCATCGATGAGTTTAATTTACACGCTAAAGAAGGCAAAGATCCTGAATATGGCAGAGGTGGTACAGCTTATAATAGAAAAATGGGTGATCCCGACCATCAGCCTAATCCTAGTTTAGCTCCACTTGATAAAGGCCCGTTCTATGCAATTAAAGTATTACCAGGTAGTTTTGGCACCTTTGCCGGCTTGAAAACAGATGAGCATGCAAGGGTGCTAAATAAAATAGGGCAGCCAATAGAGGGACTATATGCAGTAGGAACAGATATGGCCAGTATAATGGGAGGATATTATCCAACAGGTGGAATTAATTTAGGTCCTGCCATGACCTTTGGTTATGTGGCTGCTTGTCATATAGCAAATAAAACACCTTATACTAATGAGTAGTTTTGGAGTGATACAGTCTTACTTATTGATAAGTATACGATAACGGATAGTGAAATTATTTATGATTGTGTTATGCCTTTAGTTAACCTGATTTTTTCTCGTTAGTTTAAGCAGATTTCTACAATCCAATTATCTTATTTTAAAAAGGTATTTACTGAGAATTTTAGTAACGCAAGAAAAACAATAAAGCTATATGAGATATGAACAATGTCAATGCTAAGTTTAAAAGACCTACTTTATGTTTAATGATTGGATTGTTAGCATGTAACATGAGAGTTACTCCTTTTGTTCTGATTAAAGTTTCGACACCTTTATCAAAACGGGTGGCTCTCTCTTTTGCAAGTGAGTTGTACGATTAGATCTCAATTAATCTAGGTCATTGCTAGACTTGACCGTATTATGGGGTACAGATAAAAATTCTTGGCCTCCTGTCTTAGAAGGCAACCCACATAAATAGCGGAGAAGTTGATTATGAAAAAAGTTAAAATTATTGTTAGTCTGTTTTTATATTTTTTTACATCTCATTTATTCTTTGCAAAAGAAATATTTATAGATGAGTCTTCAGGTAAAGAATATCTATTTTTAGGTAGTGTCGAAGAAAATCAAAAAAAATGGTTAGATTTGAAAAATAATAAAATAGAGTGGATTGAAAATAGTAAGTTACAGCAACAAAGTGGTCAATTAACACCCGAAGAGTTTTTTGAAAAAATAATCAAAAGTGGCCTAATATTTCATGCTGATGGATCTGAACCATTCTGGAATGCCACTATTTCTGAAAACAAATTAAACATATCAATACATGGTGAAAAAGAACAAGAATTAGCTATCAAAACAGAAATGGATAAAAAACCTTTAGATGGTGTTTTTTTATTAATGTTTCAATCAAAAGATCATGAAGTTTATGGGCTAATTAGAAAACTTTGGTGGGATACAACCTGTGATATTAGTGTTACCGATGAAACATCTACTTTTGAAGTATTTATCAATTATCGAGGAAAAATTGTTAAGGGTTGTGCTAGGTTAGATAAGAAGTAGCTTTTATGTGTATATTAAATTGCAAGTGTATATTACTTACTATTTTAATTCTGATAACAATGGTTACTAGCGGAGAAGAAGTTCAAATAGAATCAATTAAATCTACAGAAGGAGCTGGTATAGAATGTACGACAACAATGTCAGGAAATTTAACATTAGATATTATGGGAGAAATAGGTAAAAGAAGTATCTCTATTATAAAAAAAGATAAATACCTATATATAAGTGATAAAGATATTCGTTATTCTCAACCTATCTATGAAGATAGTAAAAATATTTTTTATGTATTAGAAGTTTCTAGGAATATGTACTTTTTACATGGTGAACCTGTACGTGGTACTTTGGGAGATGAAGAATTAGAAAAATCAAAAGAGTCTTATGACATACTTAAGGAAGCATTAGAGGAAGCACATGAAAAAGGAAGTTGTTTGAACTAGAAGTTATAAAATAACATTTACCATTAATAGCATATGTTCATGAAAGAGGATAAATTGATTAAAATAAAAAATATAGTATTTATAATCACCTTTTTCTTTGTATTCCCATTAATTTCTTTTAGTTTCTCTTTAGAGGATGATTATGATGAGGATGGAATTAATGATAAATTTCAAGAAGAAACAGTAGATAATACGTTACATTTAAAGATGTGGCTTTCTTCCATTGATAAAAAAAAAGTCTTACATTATGAAGCCAGTAGATGAAGATAAAATCCCAACTGTTTATCGGAGTTATAAAAAAGGATACTTAGAGTTAGATAGCACATATTATCGTGTGCAAGGGTAGATCTATATAGAATTATATAAATGGTCGCTTGAAAAACAAGACTGGATTTTAACAAAAATAATAACTGGAGAAAGACCTGATCCTGCTAATGATATATTGATCCCATCATTAGAAGTAACATATGTAGAATGTTGTTTTGCTTTAGGTAGTGTAGACCCATACAAAGAATTAACAGAATCAAGAGTTCAGAAAGATATCAACGAAAGATTAGAAAAGAGAATATCTTTATACAATAGCGGCAAGATCAATGTAGCTATCAAGGATGTTGATATATTCGATGCTGTTTCTTATTCAACACTTTTAAATGATGAGAATTTGGTAATTCTTAATGATTTAGCATTTTATTTAGAAAAAGAAAATCCCACTGCTAGTGCTCTGATTTTAGAAAAATATTAACAAAATATCCAAATAGAATAGTAGCTAAATTTAACTTAGCCGATGCATACTGGGCAATTTTGGAAGGAGGCTCTCCTAAGATTAAACAGCTTTATCAAGAATACAAAGAGACAATGATTCAGAAAGGTTTAGCCAAGAAAATACCTGCGAGGGTATTTGAGCGTACTGAATAAGGTAAAGGTTTTGTTTTATCTGTGTAATTAAAAACTAAAATTTATTTAATTTGATCTTACAGCAAATCGAAATAGAGCTATAAATCGGGGTATATATTACTTTGATTAATAAAAAAGCCTAGTTAAATTAATTAACTAGGCTTTGGATATGGAGGCCGGGGTCGGAATCGAACCGGCATAGACGGATTTGCAATCCGCTGCATAAGCCATTCTGCCACCCGGCCATAAGAGTCGGCTATTCTAGCTTTCAGGTTAAAAACTGTCAAATTATTTCCAAATTATTTTTTTGTTTTTATATCATCATTCTACCTTTGAAGCATAGTGATTATTTATGCTAAAAAGACTTTGTTATAGCATTTAAGCTAACAATTATGATAGTGAATTTGGTTTGTGATTTTGTAAATAATTTAGGCTTTTATGATATTTCTCTATTCGCTCTATATCTTTATTGGAAAGCTCTGTAAGTCGTGTTAGGTTCATATTGTCTTTTAAGTCAGCTATTTTTACTGTTTTGGCTAGTTCATTATTGCTAACTCTTTCAATAAATTCTTGGTATGTTTCATTAGGCTGTTTAGTGAGAGCTTCAATAGCTTCTATAATATCCTGTGGAAATCCTTTATTTTTTAAATCTTCTATCGTTATGGTAGTGTCTTCTATTACATCATGTAATAAGGCAACGATTTTTGACTTGTCATCCTCTAGTGAGAACATTAAACGCAGAGGGTGTAGGATATAGGGTTGACCTGCTTTATCAGTTTGCCCTTTATGAGCATTAAAGGCTATATCAAGTGCTTCTGCTAGGTATTTTGAGTTTGTGTTTGAGATTGGCATATTAATAATCAACAGATTATAGGGAGTTGTTGATTATATATGGTTCTAGCAATGAGATGAATAAAATAAAGCCGTACTTTATTAATAAGTACGGCTTATTAGGTGTTTATTGATTCGTTTCAGTTTGTGCGTCTTGTTTTGTTTGTTCTGTGCTATCTTTTAATTGTTCAGATTTTTCTTGCATTTTAGCTTCTAGGCTGTCTTTAGTATCACTAGCAGACTGCTTAGCTTTTTCCCATTGTTCAGAAGCATCTTTGCTGATTTCATCTTTGGTTTCTGCAGCAGATTTTTTAGCTTTTTCCCATTCTTCAGCGGTGGCTTGTTTAGCATTATCCCACTTGTCAGAGGCTTCATTCATTACTTTATCAGTATTTTCAGAGGCAGATTTTTTAGCATCATCCCATGTTTCAGAAGTAGATTGCTTAGCTTCTTCCCATTTATCGGAAGTTGTTTGTTTGGCTTCATCCCATTTTTCTGCAGTAGCCTTTTTAGCTTGCTCAGTTTTAGCAGCAGCTGCGTCTTTGACATTATTAGCTGCTTCTTTAAGATTTTCAGAAGTTGTTGAGGTGTTTTGAGGTGTTGTAGCGGTATCTTTTTTACCATCATCACAACCTGCTAAAGCCAATAATACTAATCCACCTAACAATATTTTTTTCATAAGAAGAACCTCAGTTAATTAATAATAAGTTGCCTTTATGATATAAATAATCAGCTATTAAGTAAGTTAGACGATGGTCATAGTGATTGCTTTGATTTAACAAGATGTTAAAAGTTTTTAGAGGATATTTAAGAGAGTTATTTTAATGATCTGCTATAGATAATCATTTATTGTAAACAAACGGCTTATTCTATTGTCTTAATGTAATAGTATATTAAGGGTGATATTGTATGGTTGCCCTTGAATAGTAGGCGTGTAGTACCCATTTAATTAAAAAACTTGAGGGTTATTACTGATATGCAATTTATTGATTATTATAAAGTATTAGGAGTAGAGCCTACTGCTGACGATAAGACGATTAAGGCTGCTTATCGTAAGCTAGCACGGCAGTATCATCCTGATGTAAATAAAGAGGCAGGAGCAGAGGATAAGTTTAAGGAAGTCGCTGAAGCCTATGATGTATTAAAAAATCCAGAAAAACGCGCTGAGTTTGATCAGTTGCGCCAATATGCACAGCATGGTGGTAATTTTGAGGTGCCACCTAATTGGCAATCACAAGCAGGTGCGGGCAATGGTGGTTTCCATTTTGAAACAGATGGAGAGATGGGGGATTTCTCAGATTTCTTTGAGTCCATTTTTGGAGCAGGTCGTCGTGCAAGCGGTGCACATGCTAATGCAGGTGGTTCAGGATTTTCTTTTAAACGAGCGGGGCGAGATATTGAGTTAGAGTTACCCGTCTTTTTAGAGGAAGTTGTTTCTGGTGACTCAAAAGCTATTAGTTATAGAGTACCTAGTTATGATACTAATGGCCAGCGTCAAGCCGATATTACCAAGAACTTAAATATGAAAATTCCTAAGGGTGTTGTGTCAGGTGAACGTATCCGTTTAAAAGGACAGGGCGCACCTGGTATTGGAGGAGCAGCTAATGGGGATTTGTATTTAATTATTAAATTTGCTCCTCACCCTGATTTTGATGTTAAAGACTATGATCTGACTTTATCGCTACCAATAACACCTTGGGAGGCTGCATTGGGTGCTAAAGTGGCTATTCCTACATTAGCAGGTAAAGTTAATATTAATATTCCTGAAAATAGCCAAGCAGGTCAAAAATTTAGGGTTAAAGGCAAAGGTTTACCTAAGAAGAAAGATGGGGAAGCTGGCGATTTATATGTGATGTTGAAAATAGTTATGCCTCCGACTTTAAATGCGGAATCTAAGGCTTTATGGCAAGAACTGGCCGCTAAAAACTCTTTTGATCCACGTGCAGGGGGTAAAAAGTAATGGTTACTGTCATTGTTTATGATGTGCGAGAGTTATGCCAAGCTATTCATATTTCTGAACATTGTCTAATTGAAATTGTAGAGCATGGTATTGTAGAGCCTGAGGGTGATTCTATTGCAGAGTGGGTGTTTGATACACAGGCATTAGCACTGGTTAGAAAAGCAGTACGTTTACAGCGTGATTTAGAACTTGATTGGACAGCTACTGCATTAGCTATTAACTTGCTAGAGCAAATAGATCAATTACATTCTGATAATGAATACTTGAAACAGCGCTTAAAACGGTTAGAGCTAGCTCAAATTAAGTTGATTTAAAATATTAACTGATTGTTAGTTGATAAGTTATCTTGTTTGAAACAAAAAAAAGGTTCATATTTTTCCGTTATTAGGTATTTTCAGGTAAACTAAGCATTGGTTTTTATCCTAAGTTTAGAGACGAGTTGAGTTTATATGTCAAACGCTCATGCCACCTTATTAATAATTGATGATGATAGAGTGGTACGTGCGAGTATAGCGGCCTATCTAGAAGATAGCGGCTTTACCGTATTACAATCAGCAGATGGTGCCGAGGGGCTAGCAGTATTTGAAAGCAAGCGCCCTGATTTGGTTATTTGTGATTTACGTATGCCAAAATTAGGTGGGATTGATCTAATACGGCATATCGTTGAGGTAGACCCGGAGCTTCCTGTGATTGTGGTTTCTGGTGCAGGCGTTATGAATGATGCTGTAGAGGCTTTACGTTTAGGTGCGGTTGACTATTTAATTAAACCTATCGAAGACTTAGCTGTTCTTGAACATTCAATAAAACGTAGTTTAGAGCGCGTTAAATTAGCAAAAGAGAACTATCTTTATCAATTACAGTTGCAAGAAAGCCTTAATTTATTAAAAGAAGACCAAGATGCAGGGCATCGGGCACAAATGAATATGTTGCCTGAAACGCCTTGGAATACTAATGGCTTACATTTTGCGCATAAAGTTATTCCCTCGTTGTATTTATCAGGGGACTTTGTGGATTATTTCCGCATAGATGATGAACAAGTTTTCTTCTATCTGGCGGATGTTTCTGGGCATGGAGCTTCTTCTGCATTTGCTACTATTTTATTAAAATTTATTACAACCAGCTGGTTGTACAAGTTGCATCGCAAAGGGTTAGTTAGGGAGTTGAAACCTTCTATTTTATTAGGCCATATTAATAAGGGACTAATAGATAGTAAAATAGGCAAGCATGTAACAATGGTAATGGGTATAATTAACGAAAAGAATAATACACTCACTTATACAATGGGGGGACATTTGCCACTCCCCGTGCTGAGTAGTGAAGGAAAAGGGCATTATTTAGAAGGAACTGGTAAGGTTGTAGGCTTGTTTGAGGATGCTGTGTTTGAAGATATTAAAATACAGTTGCCAACAAGTTATACATTAACGTTATTGTCTGATGGTATTTTGGATTTATTACCTGGTAATGATCTTAAGGAAAAAGAGCTATTGCTTCCCAAATTGGTTGCAGAAAATGATGGTTCGTTGGAGTCATTATTAGATGTATTAGGTTTGGCAGAGTTAGAAGCATCACCAGATGATATATCATTATTGTTTATACGCGGAAACGCCATATGAGTATTGAGCATTCAACAGGGAAGATTTTATACACTGAACAGGATGATCTATTTGTTTTAAAATTAACAGGAGATGTTCGTTTAACATTATGTACAGCTCTTGATACAGCAATTTCTAAGCTGTTTGCTGAAAATAAATTTAAAGGTGTTACTTTAGATTTAATGGATGCAGTAAGTTTAGATAGCACAACATTGGGATTATTAGCTAAGTTATCTATTTTAGCTAAGCAGTCAATTAATGTTTTGCCTACCTTAGAAACTTCTAATGAAGATATTATTCGTTTATTAGATTCTATGGGTATAAAGGATTCTTTTGATATAACTGAGGGTAAGCAAGAACAATGGCTTGACCTTAAAGATTTAACTTCTGATGTTTGCTCTGAGGCCTTTGTAAAGGAGAAAGTATTAGAAGCGCATAAAATTCTAATGGATGTTAACGATAACAATAAAGCAGCATTTAAAGACCTAGTAAGTACTTTAGAAGCACAATAAATGAAATGGCGCAAATTTTAATCAGAAAAGACCACTTATAAGTGGTCTTTTTTATGAGTGCTAATTTTTAACTCGTTGTAAACGAAGCCGTAATTTACGATTAGAAATATGTTGTGCATAAGCATTACCACCAATAGCGGTAGCAATACCTATAACCACGATGGCAAAAAATACTTCTTTAGGTAGGGAGGTTAAATAGCCTGTTACAGAGGCAATTACTAAGCTAACAGCGATTAATACTAAGACAACACGAGGCACTATGGTGATATAAAAGCAGGGATTACCAAAGTTAGCAAAGCGATTTCTTTCTTCTTCATCTACTAGTGCAATAGGATTTTTACAAAAAGGACAACTAATGCTTTGTTCAGCACGTAATGCTTGTTGTTGTTTGGAATTAAGATGAAAAGGTCTTTTACAGCAATCAGGTAAGCCTTGGGCTCCTAATACAAATTTAATCATAAAGGCTCAATCATTCATTAAAAAGTAAATTAATTAATAGCGGTTATCTACTATAATAACATCATAAAGTAAAAATAAATGCGTTTACTAGTAATTTAGCTGATGAGTTTAGGCAATGGCAGATAAAGTAAAACGGTTTTGGGAAACTAAGACTTTACAGGAAATGACCACAGAAGAGTGGGAAGCACTATGTGATGGTTGTGGATTATGTTGTTTACAGAAATTACAAGATGATGAGGATGATTGTGTCTACTACACGCGTATTGCCTGTAAACTGTTGGATTTAAAAACTTGTCAGTGTCAGCATTATATTGATCGTAGACAATATGTAGCTGATTGTATACAACTTACTGTAAAAGATATTGATAGTTTTCATTGGTTACCGCCTACTTGTGCTTATCGTCGGTTAGCTGAAAATGATAAATTGCCTGATTGGCATCCATTATTAACGGGTGATCCAGCAACGACCATTAAATCGGGTATTACTATGTCAGGCAAAATGTTAAGTGAAACGAATGTTAGCGAAGATAAATGGGAAGATTATTTAATTTTTAGAGTAGGATAGGCATATTATTTGTTAAATAGTGGTCATTACTTCAAACTTAAACTAGGTACGGATTAATAGGTTAAAGCAGCATGATTCAATTTCGTAATGTAGGCATTATAGGTCGTTTAGGCAGTCAACAAGTGATTGATACAGTGTTTCGGCTGAAACAGTTTTTAGCAGAGAAAAACCTACATGTGATGTTGGAAGAATCCATTGCTGAAGCGATCTCTGAGCATGATATGCAAGTAGCCTCCTATAGCCTAATGGGGGAAAGCTGTGATTTAGCTATTGTGGTGGGTGGTGATGGCAGTGTACTTGGTGCAGCAAGGGAGTTAGCACCTTATAATATTCCTTTATTAGGTATTAATCGGGGTAATTTAGGTTTTTTAACAGATATCAAGCCTGATGAATTAGAAGCTCAGATAACAGAAGTGTTAGAAGGGCGTTATATTGTGGAAGAACGCTTTTTATTAACTGCTCATTCCTACCATAACGATCAATCTACAGGTTGTGCTGATGCATTAAATGATGTCGTACTGCATGCTGGTCAATCAGCACGGATGATTGAGTTTGAGATTTTCTTGGATGGTCAATTTATTAGTAGCCAACGTGCGGATGGTTTAATTATTTCTACACCTACAGGTTCTACGGCTTACGCGCTTTCAGCAGGTGGCCCTATTATGCATCCTAAGCTAGACGCTATTGTAGTAGTACCAATGTATCCACATACACTTTCTAGTCGTCCTATTGTGGTGGATGCGCGCAGTGAGTTAAAAATAGTTATTTCTCCTAATATCGATATTCATCCACAAGTTTCCTGTGATGCACAAAATCATTTGTATTGTGCACCAGGCGATGTCATTACGGTACGCAAAAATAGACATAAAGTTAAGTTATTGCATTTACTAGATTATAACTACTATGAAATTTGTCGTAATAAGCTCGGTTGGGGCAGTCGTTTGGGAAGGGAACATGACTAATGTGGCTTGATCCAAAGAGGGGATACGACATTATAGGAGATATACATGGTTGTGCTAATGCGTTAAGCCAGTTATTAGAACAGTTGGGTTATAGCAAGCAGCAAGGTGTGTGGCGACATCCTAAGCGGATGGCTTTATTCTTGGGGGATATTGTTGATAGGGGGCCTCATATTAGAGGGGCCTTGCATATAGTTAAAGCGATGGTAGATGCAGGGCAAGCTATTTGTTTAATGGGTAACCATGAGTATTATAGCTTAGGTTGGTTTACCCCACGTCAAGATAAGCCAAGTGAGTTTGTACATGCTCATAATGCAAGAAATAAGCGCATAATAAATGAGACACTTGAGCAATTTGCTGCTTATCCTGATGAATGGCAGGAATTTTTACAATGGTTTTATAGTTTGCCTTTATTTATTGATGCAGGACGTTTCCGATTAGTACATGCCTATTGGGATCAACTGTTAATTAACCAGTTTAAAGAACTTTGTCCTAACCAACAGATTACTCCTGAGTTATTACAGCAATCTGTTTATCATCATAGTGTGGCTTATAAGATATTTGATCATTTATTAAAAGGATTGAGGTTACCTTTACTCGATGGTCAGGTATTAGTAAGCAAAGATGGTTATGCCCGTAATGTCTTTAGGGCAAAATTTTGGGCAGATCATCCTGAGACTTATCAAGATGTAGTTTTTCAACCTGATGCATTGCCACATAATGCAATGATTACCCCTTTAACTGATCAACAAAAACATAGTTGTTCAGTTTATTCAGCTGATGAGCCATTATTATTTGTAGGGCATTATTGGTGTGAGGGAATGCCTGCTCCTATCCAAAATAATTTAGCTTGTCTTGATTACAGTGCAGTAAAATATGGTAAGTTAGTGGCTTATCGTTTAGATGATGAAACGAGGATAGATCGTAATAAGTTTGTTTGGATAAATGTAGAAAGACCCCATTAGTCTTATATCAAAAGGCTATTATTTTCGATATATTTAATTTTACTTAGAAAAGAAATAACCATTTTATATTGCTCATCGCAATATGGAATTTTTACTAATGATGAAAAAAATAATTATTTTATTACTGCTATTAAATTTGAGCTGTTATTGGAATTATTTACAAGCTACATCTATTGCTTATCAATCGAATGAAGTAGTCGCAGAAAATGAATCTTTTGTCCGTAAGCTAATTAATACAACTAAGCAAGGCTTTCTAGTACAGGATTTTTACCAAGAAGGTATGAAGTATACTGATCCTTATCTATTATTAAATCAACAGCAACTAGCATTAAATAATTTTGAGTTAGATGATTATTTAAATTATCACATCGATGGCGTTTTGATTGTCTGGCGCAGTGATGGTCAAAAGTTTTTAGAAGCTAATTTTTTAAAAGGTAAACCACAGGGTACTTGGACTTATTGGAACTTTTTAGGTGGTAAAAGCCTAGAAGGTAATTATCAGCAAGGGGAAAAGGTTGGCGAATGGATATCATGGTATAACAACCAGCGAATAAAACAACGAGGTAGTTATATACAGGGCAAACAGCAAGGTCATTGGCAAATGTGGCATACCAATGGTCAGCAACAATATGATGAGTTCTATAGCAATGGCTTGTTAAATGGTACATGGCAGAGTTGGTTTTATGATGGTAAATCAGAAATCACTGGGCAATATAAACAAGGTAAAAAAGAGGGATTCTGGCAGGGTTTCTATGATTCTGGGGATAGGTTTATTCATTACTATCAAAATGGCTTTGAAGATGGTTTATGGCAACGTTGGTACGCTAATGGACAAAAAGCTTATGAAGGGCGTTATCAACAGGGCAAACGCCATGGTATTTGGCAATATTGGCATGATAATGGTCAGTTGTCAGCCAAAATAACCTATAAGCAGGGCGAAGCTACTGGGCAAGTAACGAGAATGCACCTTAATGGTCAATTAGCACAACAGGGCAGTTATGTACAAGGTAGGCGGCAAGGGTCATGGTTAGCTTGGTATGATAATGGTGAAAAAAGAGAACAGAGTAATTATCAGCAAGGTTTACAACAAGGACTTTGGACGCTTTGGTATCCTAATGGTAATAAGTTTATAGAAGCCAATTACCAAGAGGGTGAGAAGCAAGGTAAATGGTTGCAATGGTATGATAACGGTAAACCATTATTAACAGGTGAATATAATCATAATTTAGCGAATGGTACATGGCAATATTGGGCTGAGGATGGCTCCAAGTATAAGCAACAACATTATATAAAAGGTGTTTTGCAAGATTAGTACGATGTTTTACAGTAATAGCTAATAGTGATACATTAAAAATAATGTTTAAACACTAAATGTTTTCTAATGAGGGAAAGTTATGGCTGTAATATTACAAATCGATTTTACTATGTCGGCAGATATGTTGGGTGATCGTTTGGTTAATCCTGCCACAGAGTTAGCTAACAGTATTACTAAAGAACCTGGTTTTATTGCTAAAATCTGGACAGAGAATAAAGCAACCAATGAAGCTGGTGGTATTTATCTATTTAAAGACAGAGAGTCAGCCCAAAACTATGTAGATATGCATCAAAAACGAGTAGAAAAAATGGGTGCAAGCAATATCAACTATAAAATATTTGATATTAATGAGGCTTTAACAAAAATTACTCAAGGGCCACTGCATTGGGATTAATATAAAGTAATTGATAACTACATAAACAGTAGCTATTTTCCGCTATAATAGCCACCGTTTATCTTTAGTAGGAAATAGCAAATGTTAGTATTGGGGTTAGAAACCTCTTGTGATGAAACAGGTGTGGCGTTGTATGACAGCAAAAAAGGGCTATTAGCTGACGCTTTATTTAGTCAGATTGACTTACACCGTATTTATGGTGGAGTAGTACCTGAATTAGCATCACGCGACCATATTAAGCGGTTAATCCCTTTACTAAATCAAGTGTTAGCTGAAGCAGGCTGTGCAAAGTCAGCGATTGATGCCATAGCCTATACCGCAGGGCCAGGTTTAGTGGGTGCTTTGTTAGTAGGTGCTTCATTTGCTCAAGCGCTGTCTTTTGCGTGGGGTATTCCCTCCGTAGGCGTGCATCATATGGAAGGTCATTTGCTAGCGCCTATGTTAGAAGAAAATCCTCCTAAATTTCCTTTTGTTGCTTTATTAGTATCTGGTGGTCATACCCAATTAGTGAAAGTGGAAGGTATTGGTCGTTATGAATTACTAGGTGAATCTGTAGATGATGCCGCAGGTGAAGCCTTTGATAAAACAGCTAAACTATTAGGGCTTAATTATCCCGGTGGACCAGAAATTGCTCGTTTGGCAGAGCAAGGCATGGTAAAGCGTTTTAAGTTTCCCAGACCTATGACCGATCGTCCTGGCTTAATGTTTAGTTTTAGTGGCCTTAAAACCGCAGCTTTAAATGCTTGGCAGCAATGCAAAGCAGATAATGATGATAGCGAACAAACTAAAGCCGATATTGCGTTAGCATTTCAGCAGGCAGTAGTGGAAACATTAACTATAAAATGTGGTCGAGCCTTAGAACAAACAGGTTTAAATCAATTGGTTATTGCAGGTGGTGTGAGTGCTAATAAAGTGCTTCGTCACTCTTTAGAAGAAATGGTTAAACCTTTCAAGGGTAATGTATTTTATGCACGCCCACAGTTTTGTACTGATAATGGTGCAATGATTGCTTATGCAGGTTGCCAACGATTAATGGCGGGTGAACATGGCGATTTAGCAATAGAAGTAAGAGCACGTTGGCCAATGGAACAGTTACCTGCAATTTAACAAATATAAAGGGTATCGCTAATTGATACCCTTATATGTATTGATTACTTGTTATAGATTAATTTTAATTTGTAAACAAGTCCTGCTATTACGGCACCTAAGATAGGGAATACAATAAATACCCATAATTGTGATAAGGCATGTCCATTAAATAAGGCTGGGCCTAAGCTACGAGCAGGGTTAACAGAAACACCTGTTACATGAATACCAACAATATGAATAAGCACTAAGGTAAAGCCAATAGCTAATCCTGCAAATTTGTTTAATGCTTGTTCATGGGTAGAACCAAGAATAACAAATACAAAGATAAAAGTAGCAACAGTTTCAAATAATGCAGCAGCAAGTAAATTATATTGACCTTGATAACCAGCACCATAGCCATTGTGTCCAAGGCCATTAGCTAGTGTAAAATCAGGTGAGCCACTGGCAATAAGATAGAGAATAGATGCTCCTGCGATAGCTCCAAGACATTGAGCGATAATGTAAGGAATAGCATCTTTTATAGAGATACGATTACTTACTAGTGCACCAATAGTAACAGCAGGGTTTATATGACAGCCTGAAATTGGCCCTATGGCATAAGCCATTGCTACAATGCTAAGACCAAAAGCAAACGCGATACCTAATTGTCCTACTTGATCTCCAGCTAATACAGCCGCACCACAACCAAATAACACTAAAGTAGCCGTTCCAATAAATTCAGCAAAATATTTTTTCATGATAATAAATCCAAAGGTTTTTTATTATTATATACCCGTTTGATATAAAAGATATTTTTATTCTTTAGTCTAGTAGCTATATTTTTAAAAATGGCGTTCACGGCCCGCTATTAAATCACGTAAATTACGGCGATGACGCCAAAGGATTAGCACACAAAGTACTAGAATAGGTAAAAGAATAGTGTGTTCAAATAGAATGGATATCATTGTCATAACAGCAAGTGCTAGTAAGGCAGAAAGTGAACTAGTACGAGTAAAGTAAAAAGTTATTCCCCAAGCAATGATAGCAATCATACCTATAATAGGAGATACAGCAAGCACCATTCCTGCTGCGGTAGCGACACCTTTACCACCTTTAAAGCGAAAATAAATAGGGTAAAGATGGCCAATAACAGCGCCTATACCAATCCATGCTTGTTGTTCTAATGTAAAATCTAATTGTTTAGCAATAAATACTGGTAAAATACCTTTTATTAAATCACCTATTAGGGTAAAAACAGCAAGGCGCATGCCAGCTACTCGCATCATATTGGTAGCTCCAGGATTCCCTGAGCCTAACGAGCGAGGATCTGTTTTTCCTGTTACTTTGCTAAGTAAAATAGCAAAAGATACAGAACCTAATAAATATGAAAAAAGTAGTAACAACCAAAACATGTTAATTATTCCTATCCTAATTGTTGATTGTAGCGAGATATTGTAATGGTGGATATAGTTTTTATTGAAAATCTTGAGGTTAGCTCTGTGATAGGAGTCTATGATTGGGAAAGAAATATTCGACAATGTCTAATAATTGACTTACGAATGGCATGGAATAATAAACAAGCTGCGCTAGGCGATGATATTACAAAAGCATTGGATTATGCCAAGGTATCTGAAGTTATTGAAACCTTTGCAGATAGTAGTCAGTTTCAATTAGTAGAAACTTTTGCTGAGAAATTAGCAGCGTTATTACAGCAACAATTTAATATTCCTTGGCTTAGCTTAAAAATAACCAAACCTGGAGCTGTACCTGCGGCGAAAGGAGTAGGTGTGGAGATTGAACGCGGATGTCGTTAACACAAGTTTGGTTAGGTTTAGGTAGTAATATCGATCAACAGCAGCATATTTCTGCGGCTTTATTGGCTCTTTCTAATGCATTGCAGGATATGCAATGTTCTCCTGTGTTTGAAAGTGAATCTGTAGGGATTACTAGCAGTAATTTTTATAATCTGGTGGTAACAGGTTCTACTTCATTACCTCTCTTTGAATTAAGTGCTATCTTAAAGAAAATAGAAGCAGATAACGGACGTTATGATAAGAACAAGAAGTCTTTACCACTAGATGTGGATTTATTGTTGTATGGCGAGCAAGTAGGTGAGTTTGATCATATTACGTTACCTCATACAGGTATTTTAAAAAATGCCTATGTGCTATTACCACTTTCTTTGCTATCACCTTTCCATAAACATCCAGTATTGGGTATGACCTTTTCTGAAATATGGCGACACTCACAGTCTGAGATAAATCAAAAATTGTGGATGATTGATACTCCTTGGCTTTGTTTTTAAAGCTAGTATACTACAGATACTAGTTGTTAGTTTTATAGTTAGGTGTGATAATTCTAACAATATCAACAAAAGGAGTTTGCCATGAAAGAGCGTGGTACATTTGTTATTAATGCTTATGCAGGTTTTATTGTTTTAACAGTATTTATAGGGATAGCTATTTATTTATTAAAACCCATATTAAGCGAACAATTACCAAGCATTACTAATATAGTAATTGCTGCTGTATTGGTATTCGTGTCATTTTTATTGCTTACTTCTTTGCGTATTATTGAACCTAATCAAGCACGGGTTATTATTTTCTTTGGTACTTATTTAGGTACTATTCGTAAGAGTGGTATTTTTATGACGGTGCCATTGGCTAAATCGATTGATGTTTCATTACGGGTTAGAAACTTTAATAGTAATACTTTAAAAGTAAATGATATTGATGGTAATCCTATTGAGATTGCAGCAGTTGTGGTTTATCGGGTAATTGATACAGCTAAAGCGTGTTTTGATGTGGAGCATTATGAGTACTTTGTTGCCGTACAAAGTGAAACAGCCATTCGCCATGTGGCTACTAAATATCCTTATGATACATTTACTGATAGTGATATTTCATTGCGTGGTAATGCTGAGGCAGTAGCTGAAGAGTTGACTCGTGAATTGCAAGAGCGACTTTCTGTAGCGGGTGTGGAGGTAATTGAAGCACGTATTACCCACTTGGCCTATTCACCTGAAATTGCTAGTGCAATGCTACAGCGTCAACAAGCTAAGGCGATTCTTTCGGCTAGACAAATTATTGTGGAAGGTGCTGTTTATATGTCTAAAACAGCTATTGAGCAATTAGAGAAAGATGGAACCCTTAATTTACAGGGTGAACAACGTGCAAAATTAGTGAACAATTTATTGGTTTCTATTGTTAGTGATCGCGGCACACAGCCGATAATTAATACAGGTACGTTGGACTAATACTAAGGAAGAGATGAATAGTAAATTAAGGCGATTATTATTGTTTTGGGGATAAATTTATTTATGACTGTAATAGCTAATCAATCTATTCAAAACCTACCTACTCCTGATAAGACTGGTGGGAAACCGCTAATGCTTGCATTAGCGGAACGTAAAACGATTCGTGATTTTAGTGATAAGCCGATAGCAGAACAAACACTAAGTGATTTGTTATGGGCTACTTGGGGGATGAATCGAGATGGTTGGCGTACTGCTCCTACTAGTATGAACAATCAACAGATGATTGTTTTTGTGGTAAAACCAGATGGTATCTGGCGTTACAATGCTAGCCAACATCAGCTAGAGAAAGTACTAGAGCAAAGTTATTATGCCGCTTTTGGTGGTGCACCACTGACTTTTATTTATGCAGGCTCGCAAGGTAAGTATGATGCATTATCAATAGGAGCTTTATATCAAAATGCAGGCCTTTATTGTGCTTCAGTAGGTTTAGGCAATGTGATTGAAACTAATCATAATCAGGTATTAGCTAATAGATTACCAATGCCTGTGGGCTATAAGATTTACATAACACAGTCATTTGGTTGGCCAGCATAGTAGCTTTGTCTACCCCTTAATACTAAGGGGTAGACATTAAAATTTACATTAATACATCATCAACTGGGTTGATAGGTTCAGGTAGTTCTTGCCCGATTATTTCTTTTACATTAATTTCTAAATTACGGCTCATAGCATCTAAGGGTAAATCATTTTGTTGTGCGTCAAATGGGTCAGAAATTTGGTCACCTAATGCATCTAAACCAAAAAATGTATAAGCTAAAAAACAAACGGCAAAAGGAGTAGTCCAGCCAATACTATCCACTAAGCAGAAAGGTAAGACAAAACAATAGATATGTACTGTTCTGTGTAGTAATAGAATATAAGGGAAAGGCAAAGGGGTATTCTTTATTTTTTCACAACCACTCAGTACACCTGAAAGATGGCTTAGCTCACGATCAACACTGGATAATAATACAGCATTGGTATTAGTTTTTTGACAAACGTTAGCGAACTCTATGCCTAATTTACTTAAGAGATTATTAGGGATATTAGGAGACTTCTCCAGTTCTTGATATTCTTGCTTAGTAAGATAGGGTTCTAGATCTTGTAAGGGACTATTATCCCGCAGTCTATTCCGTAATCCATAACTAAAAGCAATAATTTTATTGGTAATAGCTTGTTGTTCTTCCTTAGTCAGTTGTGGAAAAAAACTAACCAGTTGTCTGGTTAAGTTACGACTACTAATTAGTAATTGTCCCCATAATGTTCTAGCTTCCCAGAATCGTTGATAAGCAACATTATTTCTAAAACTTAAAAAGATAGCTAAGGTAATCCCCCAAATAGTAAAGGGTGCCGCTGTAATAATAATCTTATAGTGGTAAAGCGTACCATGGCTTAATACAACAACTGAGCTCAGTAATACAGTGAATAATACTCTACGCCAAATAATAGGAATAATTGATCCTTTCTTGGAAAAGAGGATAGCAAAGGTAGAAGGTGTTGTTGAGTGAATAATCATAAAAGAATAACTAAGCAAGACGGATAAATTAATTTTAATAGGAAAGCAATTTTTTTCAATACAACAAACAGTTTATTTGACAATCTTTCATAATAAAGTTTACTTAGGTTGTAATTTAAATGAGTTCAAGTCTTTTTTTATCCATGGCAGTTTATGCGTTAGTAACCTCTATTACCCCAGGCCCTGTTAATGTGGTGGCATTAAGTTATGGTACTCAGTATGGAGTTAGAGTTTCCGCTATTTATGTAACAGGGCAGGCTACAGGCTATACCTTGTTATTATTGCTGATAGGTTTAGGGTTACATCATATTTTAGAGCTTTACCCATTACTGATTACTATTATTCAATGGGCAGGCATCGCATTTTTACTTTTTCTAGCCTATAAATTTTTTACTGATAATGGACAATTACAAACTAGTAAACAGCGAAATAGTAATAGGCCTTTTTTATATGGTGCATTAATGCAATGGCTTAATCCTAAAGCATGGCTTTGTGCCGTGGCAGGTATTGGAGCGTATACAATGCAAGGTAATACATTATTGGTTTGGAAATTTGCGGTTATTTATTGGATTATCTGTTTTTTATCGGTAGGCTGTTGGGCTTATGCAGGTATTTTTCTACAACATTTTTTGCAAAAGCCTAATTATTTAAAACGTTTTAATCAGTTAATGGCATTGTTATTAGTAGCCAGTGCTATCTTTTTAGCTTTATAAGTTAAGTTTGGTATTGTTTTGGTGTAGCTGATAATAGCTTTTTAAAAGTACGTTGAAAGTGTGCTTGGTCAGAAAAACCACTGGCCATAGCAGCATCGATAATATTGCTACCCTGTCTTAATAAATTTTGTCCATATTGAATACGGCGGTTAATTAAATAATCATGGGGTGTCATGCCGTAATATTTTTTAAAACTACGAATCAGGTAATAAGGCGAAAGTTTAACCTGTTCACATAGAGTATCTAAATATAGAGAGTCTGTGCAATGTGCAGAAATATAATCAGCTACCTGCTGTAATTTATCATGGGGTAGGGGTAGTTTATCTGTGATAGCAATAGGGGTAATTTGTTGTTGTAATAATGAAAAGAAATCAATAACAGCTAATTGTTTATATAATACTTCATAGTCTGAGTTAGAGAGCGTTGTATAAAGTTTTTTTAATCCTTGATAGATAACAACATTGTGGGTAATGGTTTGTGGGAACGGATAAAAACGACCATCATTAATTCCCAGTTCTTGCTGTAAATTAGATAACCAAACAATATCTACATAGTACATAAGATAAGACCATGGTTGGTCATCAATTGGGTTACAGGCATGTACTGTATCAGGATTAATTAATACAACAGTTCCAGCTTGGGTTTGATGATTAATAGTACCATCAAAATAACTGCTAGTTCCTGCTGTAATAGCTCCAATTGAAAAAGTACTATGCATATGTTGCTGATAACAAGCTTTTCTACCATCAGCAACAGCACGTACTTCTAAAAAGGGTAAAGCAGGATGACGCCAGAATATAATAGGGTTTGTTGTGTCCAATTTGTTACCTGCATTATTTAGTAGTTTACATAGTTATACTAATAGTCAGCTACTGATATGGCAAGTTAAGTTACTAATTGGCTCCCTGTTTAGGCAAACATAGAGAAATAATTGCTGCAATAATCAGTAAAATGCCTGCGCTACCAAAAGCTATCCAATGGTTATGGAATACTTCATAAGCCCAACCACCTAACCATGAACTGATCATGGCGCCAATTTGGTGGCCTAAGTAAGCCCAACCATAGAGAATACCTACTAGGCGAATACCATAGACATCAGCAAGAATAGCTGAGGATAGTGCTATACTACCTGACCATACTAAACCGCCAATAGCCGCTACTGTATATAGTTCCCATTTAGTAGTTACCATTACTAGTGCAAGAAAACCTAAGCCCCGCACAAAATAAATAGCGGCAAGCATGTGGCGACGTTGGAATATATCTGAGATACGACCTAGTATCACTGTACCAAAGATAGCTACTAAGCCAATTAAGCCAATGCCTAATGAACTAGTAGTTTCATCAAAGCTGTGATCTATCAGCATGGGAATACCGTGTGTACCCAGTAGATTCATACTAAAACCACAGGTAAATAGCCCTATACAAATTTGCCAGAAAGGGAGGGTACGCATTGCCTCGCTTATATTTGCATAAGCAGCAGTAGGTTGATGTATTTTACTAGTAGCGGCTTTTTTAGCTATTTGATCAGGCAGTAAATCGGTATGCTCGGGTGCATCATCACGAATAATGAGTAAAGCAGTAGGAATAGTGAGTAGTGCAAAGATGATAGCATAACCCACCATTGTAGTTTGCCAACTAAATTGACTAATAGTATAGGTAAAGACAGGCGTCATTACAGCAATACCAGCCATTGAACCTGTTGATAAGAAGAATAGTGCCATGCCACGTTTGCGCGTAAACCAGCGACTTAATACAGGTGTTAAAGCCACAGGGCTTGTAAAAGCGAGACCTATTGATAACACAATACCAAAGGCTAGAAAAAAGCTAATTAACGTATTGGCAAACACTGTCCAGATTGAAGCACTAACAACAATAATAGTTCCCAAAATAAGTACAAACCTGGTGCCATATTTATTAACTAAATAACCTGCGATGGGCATACCAATACCATAAAACAGCATACCAATGGCAATAATGGCCGATAACCAACTACGGCTAAAACCAAGATCATGTAACATAGGTAAGAAAAATGGGCCAATACTCATCCGCATACCTACTGTTAACATGGTTAATAGGGTGGCTGCGGCTACAATATTCCAGCCAAAATACCAACTACCTGAACTATTTTTAGTCAATTTAAATTCCTCTGTTATTTTTAGTTTATTACTGTTACGTTATATTTTACTTAGTTAATCGTAGGGATTATTGTATTGATTAGATCATGTAGTTAATTATCAGTATTGTTAATAAGTTATTTTTAAAATTAGCTAGATTATAGCAATCTGTTATTAGAAACTCTAATAAATAGTTGGCAAAAAAAAGGGTACAAATTTGTACCCTAAAGAGTGATAAAAATGGTTGATTAGAAAGTGTATCGATAGCCTATATTGATTTGTTGTTTATCGAAACGGTTGCCATTGGCATAGTTTAAGTCTGCATGGATAGTATGTTGCTTATTAATAGTCATACTTACACCCAACTCATTATCCCAAAAGTTACCTTTAAAGCTGTGTTTCTCTTTACTGTTGTTTAAGTGATAACTGATATTGTCACCTGTAAACTCTCTTACATAACCTGTTTTCAGATAAACATTAATAGGGTTAGCTGTGTTTTTTACTTGATAGCCCACTGCAGTACTGACTCTGCCTAAAGTAGAGTTATAATCACTTAGTTTTATATTTAAGCCATTAGAGGCATGGACAGTATCACCTTGTTGATGCATGTAGCTTAACTGTACTTGTGGTTCTAAATACAAACCATCATTAGGGTTTTGAATGAAGAAACGTTTGCCAGCTTCTACCGATAAACCATATCCATTACTGCTAGCATGTCCAGATACTTTATTATTTTGAGTATCTTTAACACTAAAGTTATTTTTAATATGGTCATATTTTAAGAGGGTATCCACATAGAAGTCACTTTCTGTGATATAGGTACCATATAATCCAAAGTTATAACTGCGTACTCCACCATTACCACCGCGGTAATTAGGATTGGCATCCGTATAACCAGCTGCAACACCAACACGGAGAGCTCCTGTTGAAAGGTTAAGTAACTTATCTGCACCTATTTGTGTGCCACGATAGTTCATATCGAAGCCACCAAGATTGCCATCAAACGAGTTTAATTTACCCGCAAAACCACGCATCCAAATATCCACATCTTTAGTGTTTTCTGTATTACGCAGGTCGCCCATTCGTTGCATAAGGTTTTGGGTGTTAATGTAGCTCATTAGGTAACTGGTATTCATAAAGTTACCTGCTGCTTGTGCGGTAGTAGTTAATTTACCACCGCCACCAGGGCTAACAGGTCCTCTATTACAATTAGCATCTGCACAAAGTACCCAGTTATTGCCTTCTTGACGTAAACCGAACTCGTAACCACCTTGTTCAACTCGGCTGTATAATCTGAATTGGTTGGCATTGCCACCACTGGTAGTTTCTACTACAGTCAGTTTATCTGTTACTTGAGCAGTAGATGCTCCATTATTAGCAATGAATAGTTGATTATTACTATTAGCATCTAATTGATTTACTTTAATTAGGTCACCAATTTGGTTACCAATATCCGCTTGCATAGCATAGATACCATTACCTTTTAAACTGTTTACATTTAAGGTAACAGGATCAAAACTATTCACAGGAATATTAGTACCTAGTTGTACGGCACCAAATGAAGCGACACCATTATTTTCTAAGTTGGTAATATTAACAAAACTATTACCTGATCCTGATAAAGCAGTGTTAGCAATTAGTTTTAAATTACTTTGACTGTCAATAGTCGCATTGGCAATATTAGAGGTTTGGCTAGCAGAGCTTTGTATTGCTAATGTACCTTGATTGGTGATGTCTAGAGTACCTTGTGAGATACCACCATCATATATACTGGTGTAACCACCGTTTACGGTTGTATCTTTAATAATGCCAGCACTATTTACAACCTGTGACGCACCTGTATTAATAGTATTATTAATGACTTGTCCACTTCCCCAAACTTGTTGTAAACCACCAGTATTAATAACGTTGTTAGTGGCTATAGAACCAGTATTCTGTACTTTTTGTGCACCACCATTGTTCACTGTAGTATTGGTTGCTAGGCCACCACTATATACTTGTTGTGTACCGCCATTAACAGTAGTATCAGTAGCTAATCCATTGCTGTAAACATATTGGCTACCACTATTTAAGGTGGTGTTTTCTGCTTTACCAGCACCATTACTACTAGCATAAACTTTTTGTATACCACCATCGATAGTTGTATAAGTGACTAGCCCATTGGCATAGACATATTGTACACCTTGACTATTAATAGTTGTTTTATGGGCTTGTGAGCCTATGCCATAAACAGACTGCATGCCATTATTAATAGTAGTGTTTTCTGCATAGCCACCACCATTTTGAGTGGCGAAATTGGTGTTATAAATAAATTGAGAGCCACCATTGTTAATAATTGAACCAATGGCTTTGGCACCAGTACCATAAACGTTTTGCCGACCACCATTAATCAAGGTGTCTATGGCTGTGCCACCTTGGGTTGCATTGGTATTGACATTACCTGTTTCTAAGTAAACGTATTGTTTGCCGCCTGTTTCAATTATAGAGCCGGTAGATATACCTCCAGCCAATACCATTTCTGTACCACCATTTTTTACAGTGGTATTAGTAAGTTCTGCTGGGAATATATCCCAATCTATACTGTCATCAACAAATGCACCAAAACCAGCTTGGCCAACCATAACCCTACCACCATTTTCTACTGTGGTATTGTTTGCTGTACCGCCAACCCGTAACTCACTACCTTGTCCTGTAACAGTGGCATTTTCAGCCGTAGCATAAAAATATTCATTACTATCAGGATTACAGTTATTATTATTACAACCTGGGAGTAATACTAATTGTCCACCATCTTGAATAGTGGCATTAATATAGTCATGGTTAAAGGCATATACACCTGGGTGAGTAACAACTTCATTTTCTGAAATTTGATTGGCTAACCTTGCAAGCGCAGGGTTTACAATTGTTAGTAGCAAAAGCGGATACAATAGAGCACTAGAAGGTGCTCTAACAAACTTTGTATAATACATTTAGGATAATACTCCGATAATTACGGCTGACTTAATCGAAATATCCAAATAAAATTAGGAAGTTAAGTCGTTTATATGAGTATACTATACTTTGGTCTATGTTTTTTATTATAAGTTTCTTTAAGTGTGATGCCGTTCACTATATGTTTAGGTATTCATAACTTTTGTTGGCTATTATTCATAAAAGTATGAATTAATAGGTTGCTTAACTTGTTTGCCTAGGGCTTTATTATAGTGAAGAGGTAATTAATTGCTGAAAGTGCTTTGTTTTAATAAATTCATTAATAGGCATAGGTTTTCCTAGTAGATATCCTTGTAGAAAACGCACCCCTTTTTCTCTTAAATAGTTAGCTTGTTCTTCTGTTTCAATACCTTCAGCAAAGGACTCTAATTTGCAGTTATGGGCTATTTCTATAATACTATCTAAAATATTTTTTGAAAGAGCATCTGATCCAATACGTGATACAAAACTTTTATCTATTTTTAAATAATCTATTGAAAAATCATATAAGTAGCTTAGGTTTGAGTTACCTATACCAAAATCATCTAAAGCAATTTTGGCATTTAAGGTATGAAGTTCTTTAAATAATAGTTTAGTGGTCTCATTTACTTCAATAAGTTCTCGTTCAGTTACTTCTATGACTAGGGTTGCTTTGTTGGTTCTTAAATGTTTAAAGAACCTTCTGCAGTCATTTATAAATTCTAAATCTTTGCAATGAAAGCATGAAATATTGAACCCAATATGAAAATTATCAGGTAATTTTTTGGCATAAGGAGCTAGGGTAGTGGCTACCTCTTTCATAATTAATTGGGTCATTGGAATAATAAGCCCTGTTTTTTCAGCAAGAGGTATAAAGGTATCAGGCATAATGATAGTTGAGTTAGAGTCATGCCAACGTGATAAAACTTCGACCCCTATTATTTGATAATCCTCTGCTCTAAAAAGTGGTTGAATATAAGCTTTTATTTTTTCATCTCGAATAGCCATATGTAATTCATAATAGGATCCAGATATATTTTTTATTACCCAACGCGTAAAAAAATAACAAATGATTGTTAATAAAGTGACAATAAAAAAGTGTTTGCCATAATAAAAAAGTAATACTCCTATGGTGGGTGGGCTAATATAGGAGGTTTCTATTATATAGGGTGTTTGTCCAAGTGACGGAGTTTTAACAGTGTAATAGTTTTTTGTATAAGGGGTAACTCCTTGGTAAGTAATATTTGTATTGTCTAATTTTAAAGTGACTAGCTGTGTATCAAGTCGGGGCTCAAGAATATGTTTAATTTCTTGATCATCTATAACCATAATAACAGCATTATTTTCCTTATTATTATTGGGATAAGGCATATCAAAAACTTGGTTAAATAAAATATAAGAGACTTTAGGTATACGATCCAGATTATTAAAGTACTGTTTAGCAACAAATTGATTATCTGATGAGCAAAAAAATTGTTTATTTTTTATTAAATCAATAGATTTGATTTCAGGATTATTCTTTACAATTGCCATTAATAGCGGACGAGTAGTTTTACAATCTGTGTCTGTAAGGTGCAGAGTAGTTGTTGCAATAGTATAGATGGAGGCCATTATTTCATCTATATGACTGATAGCCATATAGTTAGTTTGTGTTGAAAATGCTCGCCCTTGATATTTTGCATATAGGAAAATACCTGTATATCCTATGAGTCCAGTAAAAATAGCTGTTATAAAGGGATAAAGTTTTCGTAAAATAGCAAAATTTTTTTTTCTTGAAAGTTCCATGCTAATTACACTCGCCTGAATGGGTGATGGCAGATATTATTTGAATTTTATAGTTAATTTATTGTTCTATCTCTATATTTATTGAAAAAATATACAGATTAGTTGAGTTGACTTTTAAAATATGGGCTTTGGATAAAGTCTTTGATAGGGATTGGAGGAGAGAAAAAATATCCTTGTAGATAGGTAACCCCTTTTTCTTTTAGATAATTAGCTTGCTCTTCAGTTTCAACGCCTTCCGCGCAAGATTCTAATTTACAATTTTGAGCAATTTCGATGATTGCGTCTAGAATATTTTTAGAAAGAGCATCTGAGCCAATACGTGAGATAAAACTTTTATCTATTTTTAAGTAGTCAATGGCAAAATCGTAAAGATAGGAAAGGTTAGAATTGCCAACACCAAAATCATCCAAAGCAATTTTGGCATTAAGTTTGTGTAACTCTCTAAATAATTGTTTAGTAGTATCTGTTACCTCTATTAGTTCACGCTCAGTTATTTCAACAACTAGTACAATTTTATCATTATTAACTTGTTTATAGAATTGTTTACAATCGTTTATTAATTGTAAGTTTTCACAGTGTTGTCGAGAAATATTAAAACCAATATGAAAGTTTGAAGAAATACTAGAACTAAAAGGAGCTAATGTTTGTGCTACTTCTTTCATTAGCTTTTGAGTTAAAGGGATAATTAATCCTGTTTTTTCAGCCACAGGAATAAAAGTGTCTGGACTGATTATACCCATTTGTGGATGATGCCAACGTGCTAATATTTCTATACCTGTTAGTTCACCAGTTTTAACACTAAAGATAGGTTGCGTGTAAGGTTTGATTTGATTGTTATTGATAGCTGTATTTAATTCATAGTAGGTGCTTGAAATATTATTAAGAAACCAACGAGTGACAAAATATGAGAAAAAAGCTAGCAGAATAACTAATAATAAGGGTATACCATGAAAATAAAATAAAATTTGTAAATTTAATGGATATATATAGCCAGTTTCAATTGTATAGTTATAACCAATATATGATTTTTCCTCAATTGGTTGATAGATCGTTGGTGTTTCTTTATCTATGCTGTGATAAGTAATGGTATGGTCATCTAGTTTTAATGTAATGATTTGAGTAGGAATCCTAGGGGTTAAAATCTCTTTTAGTGCTTCAAAACTAACAACAGTAATAATTATACGATGTCTTTTTGTAGTGTCTACTGAGTGATCTAAGACAATATCGTTATCTAACAGCATGAGAGCTGTATCTGGTGTATGTTGCTGCAATAATAGCTTTGTATTATTAGTTGAATTTGTACCATCTATATTGTTCTCAGACGAACAATAAGGTTTCTCATTTTTAAGTAAATTAATGGCTTTTATTCTATGGTTTTTAGCAACAATTTCTTCTAAGATAGGCTTGATTGTTTCGCAGTCAAGTTCTATAAGGGGTAGAACTGTAATAGTAGTTGAGTGAAGAGAAGTCAGTAGATCATCTATTTTACTAGTTACTATGTGATTAGTCTCAGAAGTAAAATTTTGCCCTTTTGTATAGGCATAAAAATGAATACCTGTATAACCAATGATGAAAATAAAAAATGCTACCATAAACGGATAAAGTTTACGTAGACTTGAAAAGCTTTTTATTTTGGTGGATTTCATGTAATAACTTATATTTAGTTGTTAAATGTAAATAATAAATTCCTTTCTAATACTGCTTTATTTAATGATTATAACAGGATTTATAATATATTATTATTGTATAGAATTTAGGGTATTTTTATATAATGAATAGGTAGTAGATTACTAATGATAAGGAGCTATGTTTTTGCATAAAAAAGCCTGTTAGGATTTAACAGGCTTTATTTTATATAAAAGAGCTTATTGTGCTTCTACTAGGGTTGTTTCTTCAGGGGCAGACCACACACGATAACGAACTTCAACATCTTTAGGCGCATAAACTACGATAGGTAATTTACTGTTATAGCGCGTAAATGTTTGAGTTGTCATTGGGACAAACGCTTCATGTTTATCATTATTAGGGCAAGCCATCATTGTAGAGGCAGGTTGGCCTACTTGTTCTACTACATAATAACTATAACCCCAACCTTGTAAATCTTTCTCTTCAACACTACCGCCAAGCATATAGCGGTTACAGCTATCAATCATAATTTTTTTGCCAAATACAAGTTCAACTTTGTAGTTTTGTTCATCCTGTTTAGGCTCTAAGAAAATAGCATAACGTTTTTGGTTTTCAGTTGCTTCTGGATAAGGCGCAACATCTTTTAATGCCTTAGGTTTCATGCCTTGCTCTTCCTTTTGTGGAGCTTTTACATCTGTTTGCGCTGGTTTAGCATTAGTTGCTTGAGTAGGCGTATTATCATTAGCTAATGCATAAAAGCTTGCACAACCTAATACAGTGGAAAGGCAAAGAGCAGAAATTTTTTTCATAACAATACCTGTTAGTAATCATTAAATTTGAATAAACACTAATTACTTTAATAGTAATTAACTTAGTACTTAATCATACTATAAAATAATAACGAAATAGTCATATACTATTGTACTACAAGATATTAACAGTAATTATTTATTAGCCAGTATCACAGCACGTTTAGGTGCTGGTAATCCTTCTATAGTGAAGTTGTGATCATTAGGGTCTAGAAAGTCTGGTAGCGATTGAAAAGTCATCCAGTCAGTTGATCGCTGTTCTTGAATAGTGGTTTGACTGATATCAACACAGCGAATATTGTTATAGCCAGCACGTTTTAACCACAGTATTAAAGCGGGAACTGAAGGCAAAAACCATACATTACGCATTTGTGCATAACGATCTTCTGGAACTAATGCTTGTTGTTCATCACCCTCAATAATGAGTGTTTCTAAAACTAACTGCCCACCTTTTACAAGACAGTCTTTTAACTCAAGCAAGTGATCAATAGGGGAGCGACGATGATACAGTACACCCATTGAGAATACTACATCAAAACTTTCTGACTGTTGGGGAAAGTCATCTAAGGTAAAAGGTAATGTCCATACAGGTAAATCAGGAAGGTATTTTTTGATGGCTAAAAATTGGCACATAAAGAGTAAATTAGGGTCAATGCCTAATACATATTTTGCACCTGCGCCTAACATACGCCATTGGTAATAACCATTGCCACAACCTACATCTAAAATATGTTTATCTTGTAGATTAAGATGGGGACTAACTCTATTCCATTTCCAGTCAGAATGCCATTCGGTATCTATAAAGGTATTGAATGTTTTGAAAGGACCTTTACGCCAAGGCATTAGTTTGCGTAAGGCTTGTTCTAGTTGGGTGTGTTGTTGTTCAGAAATAGCGCCGTTAATAGCAAACTCTTTGGCTAATTCGATATGTTCAACATTAAGTTCTGGTAGTTCCGCGATAGCAGCTCGCCAGCGAGGTAAGTCACCATGTTCTCTAGCTAGTCTCTTTTCTACTAGTTGGGGTAGTTGGCGTGCCCATGCTTGTAGATTGGTTTTTGCTAAGAGGGGTATTAAGTCAGTTAAGTCAATCATGGTAAGGCAATAAGAGAAATAAAGTTAAGACATTGAAACCAGACAGTTACTTTGGAAAAACCAGCATCATGTAGCCTTTGCTGGTGAATAGCAAGTGTATCTATTTTCATTACATTTTCAATAGCTGTACGCTTTTGAGCTATTTCAAGTTCGCTGTAGCCATTAGCTCTTTTAAATGCCAAATGTAAATCATTGAGAATATGTTGTGCATGACTGTCATCAAAGCGAACTTTTTCGGAAAGTAATAATGCGCCTTTTTTATCAAGAATGTTATAAATATTTTTAAGTATTTCTAAACGCTGCTCAGGCTTAATGAACTGCAAAGTGAAATTCATAGTAATTACAGAAGCTGCTTGCCAATCCATAGTTACAATGTCATCTTGTATTACTTGTGTAGGCACAAGTTCTTGGTACATGGCTTGTTGTGCAGTTAAATACTCTTGGCAGCGCTGTACCATAGGTGCTGAGTTATCAATCGCTAGAATACGACAGTCTGGTTGTTTTACATGACGGCGCAAAGCTTGAGTTACTGCGCCTAAGGAACAACCTAAGTCATACAGTAAACTATAGGGTTGAGCATATTGCGCAGCGATTACCCCAATATTTTCTACAATAGTAGGGTAGCCGGGTACAGATCGTTTGATCATATCTGGAAAAACGTTTACGACATCTTCGTTAAAAACGAAATCAGGCACTTTTTCCAGAGCAGTAGCAAAAATATTATCAGTTTCTTTCATAGTGATTTAAAGTAGATAGAACGCTTTATTTTAGCATTATGCTGGTATATATTCCTAGCAATGATAACAGAGAGTATTTAATGGTAAAACTTGAGTGGAGAAAACAATAATGAAATTAAAAATGTTTCAGGTAGATGCATTTACTGATACGCTATTTCAAGGCAATCCTGCGGCAGTTATACCATTAGCAGAGTGGTTGTCTGAGTCTCAAATGCAGCAGATTGCAGCTGAAAATAATTTAGCAGAAACTGCTTTCATTAAACAGGTTACAGGTAATAAGTATCATATTCGTTGGTTTACTCCTACCGTAGAAGTACCTTTTTGTGGCCATGCTACCTTAGCCAGTGCTTTTGTTTTATTCCATGAAAATGAATCATTAAATGAAGTAGTGTTTACCACTGAGCAAGTAGGGCAATTAATTATTTATAAGGGAGAGAATGGTTTTATACAGATGGATTTTCCTAATAGAAAACCTACTGAGGTAATTGATAATCCACCACAGGAGTTGTTAGCGGGGCTAAGTATAAAGCCACAGCGAGTGGTGCGTAACGTTCAAGCCTATTTTGCTATTTATGAGAATGAGCAACAGGTACGTGATGTAGTGGCTAATGGTGAGCAACTCTGTCAGCTGGATCCTTATTCTGTAACGATCACAGCACCTGGTAAAGAATATGATTTTGTTTCACGTTTTTTTGCAACTAATCATGGTGTTGATGAAGATCCAGTAACAGGTTCGATTCATACAGGATTAGCTCCTTATTGGGCAGAGCAATTAAATAAGACCCAACTATCTGCTTATCAGGCTTCTGCGCGAGGCGGTAAGTTATTATGTGAGGTTAAAGGTGATCGAGTAGTGATTGAAGGAAAAGGCGTTCTTTATTTAGAAGGTTATATTTATTTGTAATATTTTCATAAGAATGAAGGGAAATGACCTTCATTCTTTTGGCTGCTTTTGCTTAGCTTCTATTTGTTTAAGACGTTCGACAGTTCCTACATCTACCCAATCACCTGTAAATAACTCACCAGTTACTTGTTGCTGTTGCATAGCTTCTCTTAACAGTGGAGCTAATTTAAAAGCTTTTTCAGCGCAGTTGGCAAAAAGTTTTGGGTTAATAATAGCTATACCTGAATAAGTATATTTTTGTTCAGCTTCATTTAATACAATATTATCTTGAGTGAGAGCGAAGTCACCATTAGCCACATGTTGTGGATTATTAACTAATACTAAATGAGCTAGATGATTAATAGAGCGTTTTAGTTGTATAAAAGGGTAGTTACAAAAAATATCACCATTGACTATTAAAAAAGGTTGGTTACCTAAAAGAGGTAATGCTTTTAAAATTCCGCCTCCTGTTTCTAAAGGTTCTCCTTCCGCTGAATACCGAATAGATACACCAAATTGTTCGCCATTACCCAGATAATTTTCTATTTGTTGGCCTAACCAAGCATGGTTAATGACTAATTCTGTAAAACCTGCTTTAGCCAATGCTTTAATATGATATTCAATAAGAGGTATGCCATTCACAGGAATTAATGGTTTAGGTGTGGTTAAGGTAAGAGGACGCATACGTTCACCTTTACCAGCAGCAAGTATCATTGCTTTCATTGTTTGTTCTCGGGTAATGAAAGTTGGTTTAATAGATCTTTAAGGTCATTAAGTTCGGGACGACGTTTAATCACTTCATTAATATAGTTGAAAAAGCGTGGTACATCTTGCACATAACGGGGTTTATTATCTCTATGTCGTATCCGAGCAAAAATCCCAATTACTTTAAGATGGCGTTGTACTCCCATTAAGTCACTGGCTAATAAGAAGTCATCAAAATTATTGTGAATAGTAATACCTTGTTGCTGTGCTTGCTGCCAATAGTGTAATAACCATTGTTCCACTTTTGTTTGCGGCCAACTAATAAAAGCATCTTTAAAAAGACAGGTAATATCATAAGTAATTGGCCCATAAACAGCATCTTGGAAATCCAATACCCCTGGATTAATGTTACTGAACATTAAATTGCGTGGCATATAGTCACGGTGTACAAGCACTTTTGGCTGTTGTAAAGCACTGTCAATGAGTTTTTTACAAATTTTTTCCCATAGTAGTTGCTGAGTTTCTGTAAAGACAATGTTACAATGTTTGTTAAGGTACCATTCAGGAAAGAGTAATAATTCTCTTTGTAAAAGAGTTTCATTATATTCAGGAAGCTCAGTGGATAAAGGCGCTTGTTGCAGCTTAATTAAGCTATCAATGGCAAGTGGGAATAGTTTATCTGCATTTTGCTCAGTAAGTATTTCTAGCCATGTTTGGGTGCCGAGGTCTGATAGCAATAAAAAACCTTGCTCAAGATCAGCAGCTAGAGTTTGTGGAACATTTAATCCTTGTTTGGCAAGTAAGCCAGCTACTTTGATAAAGGGTTGGCAATTTTTATTTTCTTGTGGCGGTGGGGCATCCATCACTATTAGTGATTGATTATTTAAGTAAAGTCTAAAATAACGACGAAAACTTGCATCACTACTAGCCGCTGTTAATAATATGTCACCTTCATTTAGTTTGCCTTTGAAGAAGGGTAAATCAAGGGTTAGAGAGGATAGCCAAGTGGTTAATTGGGCTAGACGTAAGTCGTTATTCATAAATTGCTTCTCCAAAAGGGCTAGCAGTTAACGTAATGATGCTTTATTATCCACTATCTTTGCTCGATCATCGAGAGTATATTTGCCTGATTTTGGGCTATAGGAATTTTGGATTATTTTAAGATGGCAGTTAAAACTACCGTTTTTCACAAAAAAATACCTTTGTTAGTAACTGGCAGCTTTTTGTTATTGCAGCCTTTGGCCTTTGCACCAGTTACTTTTGCTGATAATAATCAGTTTGCTTGCCGTCCTTCTGCATCTGGTGGATGGGATTGTTCTACAGCTGAACGTTCCGCCAGTTTGCCACCACGTCCTACTACTTCTGTAGACCCTACTGTAACTGTAGCTAAAGCAGATGGTAAAAAAACTACTAAGGCAACAACACCTTTAGCAACTGAAAATAAAGGACGTGTCTTAACTAGTCGTAGTGAAGACTATAGCCATCTTGACTGGGTACCAAGAGATCAATTAACACCTGCACAACTTGCTGAAATCGGTATGTATTGTGAAGGTAGTTATATTGAACCAAATCGTGTGGGCATGAATGATAAGACTCCTATAGATGAGGCACCCACTTATATTGCTGCTAATACCTCAAGTTATAATCAAGAAAATCAAGTGGGCACTTTGGCAGGAGATGTGGTTCTACAACAAGGTTCTTTGCAAATAGAAGCAGACCAAGCCGATTTATCCCGTCTTGATAATATTGGTACCTTGTCTGGTAATGTTAAGTTACGTGATGTTGGTGCATTAGTTGTTGGCGATAGCGCTGAAGTTAAGTTGTCAGAAGGTGAAGCGCAGGTTGAAAATGCAGAATTTGTGGTACATCAAACCCATTATCGTGGTAATGCTCGTTATATCAAGCGTAGTTCTGATGGTCTGATTCGCTTAAAAGATGGTACTTTTACACGGTGTGAGCCAAGTGATAATACTTGGACAATTCGTGGTAATAATGTTGTTTTAAATCGTGACACAGGCCGTGGTACAGCCACTAATGCTACCTTAAGGGTAAAAGATATTCCGGTAATGTATTCGCCCTATATTTCATTCCCTATTGATAAACGTCGTCAAACCGGTTTTTTAATGCCTAGCTTTAGTTCCAGCGGCGACAATGGTTTCACGTTATTAGCACCTTATTATGTTAATTTAGCGCCTAATTATGACTTTACCCTTTATCCACAACTAATGACTAAACGTGGTTTATTGATGGAAGGTGAGTTTCGTTATTTAACAGAAAGCAGTCAAGGGCAATTTGCTGCTGCTTATTTGAATGATAATGGTGATATTGATGAAGACCGTAAAGTTTATGGTGAGGATACGCGTAATCGTTGGATGTATAGCTGGCAAAATACAACAGGTATGAATTCACGTTGGTTAGCAGAGGTAGATTTTACTCGTATTAGTGATCCTTTCTACTTTGAAGATTTGGATATTAATAGTAATGGGGTAAATAGCCAGGCTTATGTGAATCAAAAAGGTAAATTAACTTATCGTGGCGATAGTTTTACTGCTGCTATTAATGTGCATGCTTACCAAATGGCTACAATAAGTAGCATTACAGCCTATGATCGTTTACCTCAGTTAACTTTAACAGGTAAGTTACCCTTTACTCCGGGTGGTTTAAACTTTGATTATGATGCTGAGTATGTACGTTTTGATCGTGACTTAGAAAATAAAACCTATGATAATTTTAACTATCAATCCGATCCTGATTTGCAATACATGACTTATCATCCAGATTATTTAATTCAAGGATTGATGAGGGCAAATGGTAATCGTGCTTATGTGGCACCTGAAGTTAGCTTACCAATGAAAGCTTCTTGGGGTTACATTACACCTTCTGTGCAATATGCTTATACCAATTATGATTTAGATTTGGATCATAAAGGTAAACAACAAATGTTAGCAGAAGGACAACGCTTTAAGAATAGTGTTGATCGTGGGGTAGCCATTTATAAAGTAGATTCAGGTTTATATTTTGATCGTAAGGTAAATTGGTTTGGTACTAACTTTAAACAAACTTTAGAACCACGTGCTATGTATCTCTATGTACCTTATGAAAAACAAAATGATATCCCTATTTTTGATACATCAGAAACTCCATTTGGCTATGATAGCTTATTTAGAACGAATCGTTTCTCAGGACGTGATCGCATAGGTGATACTAATCAAGTCTCTTTAGGCTTAACGAGCCGCTTGTTAGAAGATAATGGTTTTGAGCGTCAACGTGTAAGTGTTGGGCAAGCTTATTACTTTAAAGACCGTAAAGTGCAAATGCCAGGTATTGATTGGCGGCAAAGAAACTTAGCTACTAATGATACATCGCCCATTGCTTTACAATATTTGTATCGTTTCAATCGTGATTGGCGATTATCAGCAGATTACAACTGGAGTCCTGAAGATAGTAAGACAGAGTCTGGTAGTGTGATGTTACATTATCAACCAGAAAGTAATCTTAATAAGATATTTAATATAGGTTTCCGTTATCGTGATGATAATGTAGCTTATAATTGGTGGACAAGTAAGTGGCAGCAGTCTGGTGATATGACTCGTCATTATTATCAGTATGGTGCTTGGCGAAATGATACTATTAAAGATTACTATAAGATAAAACAAGCTGATACATCTTTTATCTGGCCAATTATTCCGCGCTGGAGTTTAATTGGACGCTGGCAATATGACTATAACCGTAATCGTACTTTGGACTCATTTGGTGGTATTGAGTATGATAGTTGTTGTTGGCAGTTCCGTGTAGTGGGACGTTATTGGCAAAAATATGATGAGAGTATTCTAAGTCGTACTAATAGTACATCTGATCGAGGCATTTTCTTCCAAATAGTGTTTAAAGGGTTAGGTAATGTTTATGGCAGCGGTGCTAATGGTTTCCTAGATAAAGGTATTGAGGGTTATCGTAAACGTGAAGATCAAAGTTTCTAATTTTTGGCTGGTATTATTCTCAGTATTAGTAGTTTTTTCTGGGTTCACCTCTGCACAAGTAAAAAGTTTAGACCGTGTAATTGCTATTGTTGATGATGATGTCATCATGAAAAGTCAATTAGATAGTAGGGTAGAAGAGGTTGTTCAGACTGTATCTAAGCGTGGTGGTGATTTGCCACCACAGGATGTTTTGGTAAAACAAGTACTAGATAGATTGATTGTTGAGGATTTACAAATTCAATTGGCTAACCGTTATGGTATTACAGCTGATGATGAAGAAGTTAATCAAGCGGTTGCTGATGTGGCAAAACGTAATAACTTAAACATGGATCAGTTTAAAAAGGTTTTACAAAATGAAGGATTATCGTTGACTGCCTTAAGAGATCAGATTCGTCGAGAAATTCTTATTAATCGTGTGCGGCAACGAGTGATTGGTGAGAAAATACGTATTACTGATCAGGAAGTTAAAAACTTTTTAAATTCTGAAATAGGTAAAGCTCAATTATCAGAAGAATATTATTTAGCCAGTATTTTAGTTCCTGTATCTCAGGGAAGTTCTTATGCTGAAATCCAAAAAGCAGAACAAAAAGCTACTGATATTTATCGACAGTTAGAAAATGGTGCTGATTTTGCTAAGTTAGCGATGACTAGCTCTAGTGGTGATAAAGCGCTAGAGGGTGGAGAAATTGGTTGGCGTCAAGCAGCACAATTACCACCACCATTTGACCAGTTAATACATGGTTTGAAAGTAGGTGATTTTACACAGCCTGTCAGTACACCAGGTGGTTTAATCATCTTAAAAGTAATGGATAAAAGAGGTGGAGCAGCTCATTTACAAGATGAGACCAGTGTTCGCCATATTTTATTAAAGCCAAGTCAAATACGTAGTGAAGAAGACACTAAAAAATTAGCTGATCGTTTATATCAACGTATTATGGCTGGGGAAGATTTTGCTCAGTTGGCTAAAAGCTTCTCGGATGATCCTGGTTCTGCACACCGGGGGGGAAGTTTAAATTGGATTGATCCTAGTACATTAGTACCTGAGTTCCGTAAGGTAATGGATGAGTTGCCTGTAGGTCAGATATCACAACCATTTAAAAGTCGTTACGGATGGCATATCCTACAAGTAGAAGGTCGTCGTTCTACAGATAACAGTGCAGAATACCGTAAACAACAAGCCATGAATATTCTTTATGGTCGTAAATATGATCAGGAATTACAAATTTGGCTACAACAGCTTCGTGATGAAGCTTATGTGGAAACAAAACTATAGTTCTATTTGTTCTAATCTAAAAAACTAGCGATGCTTTGTTATCGCTAGTTTTTTTGTCTAAATACCTTATTTTTGTCTAATTCAAATTAATTTGCTATTTATTCTTTTGAATCTATTGATAGAATTTGTTGTACATACTGATTTAATGTAAAGGGTAGATTAGTTTTGCCTGTTAAACTGGTATTAGTGGTTGTTTTAAACCATTCCAGAAGGTATATTTCAGGTGTTTGCATTTGTCCTTGGGCTGCTTTGAAATAATCTAAACAGGCCATTTCTACAGAAGGCAATTGTTTATCCATAAAGCCAATAAGTTCTTCAATTTGTTTTTGATCTAATGACTCTACACCTAAATGACGGCTATTTAAAATCATTGACTTAATAATTGTTGAGGCTTTATTTTTTAAGGCCTGGTATTCAATACCCTGCATATAGCTAGCATTACCATTAGATTCTTTAATAATAATTAAGCCAAAAATTAATAGAAAAGCAGATAGGTATTGCTCAATATAGTGGTAGTCTAATATCTCATTGCCCTGTTGTTGTAAAACAGATCGTTTAGATTGGTTGATAAGCCCCATAAATGTTTCTGTCTTATCTCTAATTTTTTCAAGTACTTTAGTATGTTTTTTAGGGCGACATAGTTCCCTTATTAACTGTATTTCAGTTTCATCAACAGCATGCTCGCTTAAATTTCTGAAAATATAGGATTGGTCTGATAAATTAATACGGCTTTTTTCTTCAAACCATGCTTGGATAGGTAAGGTTGGGTCACTATTGTATTTTTTGGTATAGTTACAATAACTAGTAATTAATTGTTTTATCTGTTGATAATTATTTTTAGTTAATTCAGGAATTCGTTCTTTCTTAGTGCCACGTGTGAGATATACTTTTTGTAAGGTAGGTGTTGTATGTTCTAGTAAGTTATTAAATTGTTTGCTAGATGTATAGTTTGCTTTACCTTTTGATTGGCGAATACCAACAATACAGAGTAGTAAGTACAGTGAGGAGATATGTAATCTTGTATTAAGTTGACGAGGATTGGTATTTTGGGATGCTAATAATGGTTCTTCTAATACTTTTTGAGCAATAGCCTGTTGTAAAGCACCAATTAAATGGGAAGCACGTTCAGTCACTTCTAATTCTATAAATTGTTGTGTATGTTTATCAGTTAGAAATCGCCAAATAAGAAAACCTATTATTAAACATGCTGCTAGAATAATAATATTATAAGTACCTTGTAAAAATACACTTGCTGCTTGCAGTGCAATAGTGATTATAAATAATATTGATAAAATCTTTTTGCCATAACTGCTTTGATCCATAAAGTCTCTTCTTATAATTAGTTAGTTTTTAGTAGAATAGTATTCTAATAGATTTATTGATATTTTGTAATATTTGCCTATAAATGATGATAGAAATCTATTTAAATATAGATTTTTAATGATATGAACAGAACCGTTATATAATAGTTTGTATTTTTTATAATAATTTATTATTGCCTGAATGGACAAAACAAATAGGTTTTACTATGACTGTGCACACCGTGACTAATTTGCCAAATAATTTCCTCCATGCTGTTAATTTATTGATACCAGAAAGTCGTCGTTTTACAGATCCGATGACTACTTTGGCTTATGGAACAGATGCTAGCTTTTACCGCTTAATCCCCAAGTTAGTAATTCGTGTTGAAAGTGAGGAAGAGATAGTAGCTATTTTAAAGGCTGCTTATAAAGAGCAAGTTGCAGTTACTTTTAGGGCTGCGGGCACTAGTTTATCTGGACAAGCTTCTACTGACTCTGTGTTATTGGTATTAGGTGATAGTTGGAATGGTAAGGATATCCGTAATGATGGTTTACAGATTCGTTTACAGCCGGGAGTGATAGGTGCGCAGGCCAATAAATGGTTATTGCCTTATGGTCAAAAAATAGGGCCTGATCCAGCCTCTATTGATACCTGTAAAATAGGTGGTATTTTAGCCAATAATGCCAGTGGTATGTGTTGTGGTACTGCTCAGAATAGTTATAGTACGATTCAAGATATTCGCGTTGTATTAGCTGATGGTACGGTACTAGATACCGAAAATCCTGAGAGTGTAGAAGCTTTTAAACAAACTCATAACTGGTTATTAGAAGAGTTAGCACAATTAGCCAAAGATACTCGTGCTAATACGGAGTTGGCGGATAAAATTCGCCATAAATACCGTTTAAAGAACACCACAGGCTTATCTATTAATGCATTGGTGGATTATGATGAGCCTATTGATATTTTAAAGCATATTATGGTGGGGTCTGAAGGTATTTTAGGTTTTATTAGTGCAGTTACTTATAACACAGTACCTGAACATCCTTTTAAGGCCAGTGCCTTTATTGTGTTCCCAGATATTGAAACTTGCTGTAAAGCTGTACCTATTTTAAAACAACAGCCAGTTTCAGCTGTGGAGATGCTTGATCGTCGTAGTTTACGTTCGGTAGAAAATAAACCGGGCTTACCAGAATGGGTAAAAACCTTATCAGATAATGCTTGTGCCTTATTAATAGAGTCACGGGCAGTGAGTCCTAGCTTATTAAATGAGCAGTTAAAGCAAATTATGGAGTCTATTAAGCAGTTTCCTACTGAGCAAAAAATAGATTTTACTCAAAACCCTGCGGAATATAGCAAGTTATGGGCTATCCGTAAAGGTACTTTCCCAGCAGTAGGAGGCGTTCGTAAAGTAGGTACTACGGTAATTATTGAAGATGTTACTTTCCCTATTGAGCGATTGGCTGAGGGCGCAAATCGTTTAATCGAGTTGTTTGATAAACACCATTATGATGAAGCTATTTTATTCGGTCATGCCTTAGATGGTAATTTGCATTTTGTATTTACCCAAGATTTTAGTAATGCAGAGCAAGTAGCACGTTATTCAGCATTTATGAATGATGTTACTCAGTTAGTAGCGGTTGAGTTTGGTGGCGCATTGAAAGCTGAGCATGGTACAGGTCGTAATATGGCGCCCTTTGTTGAGTTAGAGTGGGGAACTGAGGCTTGGCAGTTAATGTGGAAGATTAAACGGCTTTTTGACTCTAAACACATTCTGAGCCCTGATGTTGTATTATCTAAAAATAAAGAGATACATTTACAAAATTTAAAACCATTACCTGCAGCTGATGAGTTAGTTGACCGTTGTATGGAATGTGGTTTTTGTGAACCTGTTTGCCCTGCTAAAGATTTAACCTTATCTCCACGTCAACGGATTGTAATTTGGCGTGATATTCAAGCTAGAAAACGAGCAGGGGAAGATGTTAGTGAGTTATTAAAACAGTACCATTATTATGGTGTTGAAACATGTGCTGCTACAGGTTTATGTGGTATGCGTTGTCCATTAGAAATTAATACAGGCGACTTAATCAGAAAGTTACGTGCTGATACAGTAACTCATACCAAAATGGCTAATTGGATAGATAATCATTTTGCAACTGCATTAAAAGGAGCACGTTTTACTTTTACTGTAGCTGCTAAAGCACAGCATATATTGGGTACTCCAATGATGGAAGGAATTACTCATGGCTTGCGTAAGTTAAGTTTTAATCATATACCTCGTTGGTCTAATGCAATGCCTACAGCAGGTGAACCGTTAAGATTTGTACCACCACAAACAGATAATCGTCCTCGAGTAGTTTACTTTACTACTTGTGTATCTCGGATGATGGGGCCTGCTGTTAAAGATATTAATCAAGTGCAATTAGTGGATAAAACTAAACAGCTTTTACAAAAAGCAGGTTATCAAGTGGTCTTGCCAGAATGGGTGAATGATCTTTGCTGTGGTCAACCGTTTGAGTCTAAAGGGTATCCCGAGCAAGCTACCAAAAAAATAAATGAGTTAATAGAAGCCTTGCTTGTCGCCAGCCGTAATGGTGAAGATCCAATCTATATGGATACAAGCTCTTGCAGTTTACACGTGATAGAGGCAGTTAAAGCACGGGGAATTAATCTAAATGTTTATGATTCAGTAGAATTTATTCATAAGTTTTTATTAGAGCGTTTAGAATTTCATCCTATAGAAGAAGATATTGCGTTACATATCACTTGTAGTAGCCAACATTTGGCTGAAAATCAAGCATTTTTAGATATTGTAAGAAGTTGTACTACAAAACAAGTGGTTATTCCTGAAGATATTCATTGTTGTGGATTTGCGGGTGATAAAGGATTTAATACACCAGAACTCAATGCACATTCTTTGCGTCGTCTTAAAGATGCTGTTAAGCATTGTAAGCAAGGTGTTTCCAATAGTCGTACTTGTGAAATTGGGTTAAGTGAGCATAGTGGCATTAACTATCATAGTATAGTGTATTTAGTGGACACTGTTACAACACCTAAATTTATCTCTGAACAAGTAAATGTTTCAAATAATTAAAGCAAAAATATTAACCAATCTATTAGTTAACTAATAGATTGGTTATTGTTATGAATAAATAGACCTTGAATTATTTATAACTTATTGAATAATAATAAATTAAATGTTGTTTATGAGTCGATAGTTGTTTGCTTGATTTAAGCCAATATTTTTATAGCTTTTAGTCCAATAAACAAAGAAAATAGCTTGACTTATTCACAGCGCTTGAAAAATCTAGCCTTTTCTTGTCAAGTTATTTTAAATATTTTTGTATTTATATAAGTTGTTGAAAAATATGAAGAAAAATATGATTTAAAAAGTAGCCAATTTAAGCCAAAGGTACTTGTTAGCAAGGCTATAGGGAATTTTTAAACTGTTATCAACAGAATTTGTGGATAGTTTTTTAGCAATTTAAACAAACATATTATTTTTTAAGAAAAGTGTATAAATTTATTAAAAATACAACCTATTTACATGGTTACTACAATTATTTTACATAAATTTGACAGGCTGTTTTGTATTCTGCATCCATTATAGTATGACAAAGTTGGGTATAGCGTGGATTACGTTCAGCAAATTGATGAGTCAAAAAAAGTATTTGATTGGAAAGTACTTGTTTGGTCGTTGCTATTCTTTTGGTATTTTTCTGGTGTTATACAGTCACTAATCTTTTTCTCTGGTACAGCAGGTTTTGAAGGGTTAAGAAATAGCTTCTATTTAAGTACCTTATGGTTGATACCTTTATTATTAATACCAAATTACACCAAACAAATAGCAGCTGTTATTGGTATTGTATTGTGGGCTGCTTCATTAGGTAGTTTAGGCTATTACATAATTTATCAGCAGGAGTTTTCTCAAAGTGTAATTTTTATTATGTTTGAGTCAAATCCAGCAGAAGCAAGTGAATATATTAGCCAATACTTTAGCATAACTTTATTAAGTATATTGATAGCTTATACCATAGGTGGTTTTTTATTGTGGCGTAAAGTACGAGCTATTTATTTTCCTAATCAGTTAATAACTTATACAGTGTGTTTATTTATATTTATCAGTGTGATGGGCTATCCGCTTGCTAATAGAATGATAAAAAAGCAAGAACCTTTAGCTGTTGCGTCTGAAAAAGCATTTATTCGTATGGAGCCAGCAGTACCTTGGCAATTAGCGGTTGGTTATTATCAATATCAACAACAATTAACTAATATGCAAAAGTTATTAGATAATAACGCGTCTTTACCACCATTAACTAATTTGCATGATATGAATGGGGATGCACCAAGAACATTTGTATTGGTGATAGGGGAGTCTACTTCACGGCTACATATGGGATTATATGGCTATCCTCGTGATACAACACCAAATTTGCAACAGATACAAAAAACAGATAAAGGATTAGTAGTTTTTAATAATGTAGTGGCTGCTCGTCCTTATACTATTGAAATGTTACAACAGGCATTAACTTTTGGGGATCAGCAAAATCCTTATCGTTATTTAACAGAGCCATCATTTATTAATTTGATGAAGCAAGCAGGTTATAAAACATTTTGGATAACTAATCAGCAAACCATGACAAAACGTAATACCATGCTTACTACGTTTTCACAAATAGCAGATGAGCAGTTTTATTTAAATAATCAACGTAGCCAGAATGCAGAGCAACATGATGAAGTGGTTTTCGAACCTTTTGCTAAGGTCTTAAATGACCCTGCACCTAAAAAGCTTATTGTGGTTCATTTGTTAGGGACTCATATGAATTATAAATATAGATATCCTGACGAGTTTAGTAAATTTGAAGGGAGAGATAAAGTTGTTCCCGATAATTTAGATGCGAAGCAGGTCGCTATTTATAATAGTTATGATAATGCAGTGCTTTATAATGATTATGTGGTATCTACATTAATTAAAAAGTTTGCTGCAACAGATCCTTATGGCTTTTTAGTTTATTTATCAGATCATGGGGAAGAGGTTTATGGCGATCCTCAGCATAAGATTTTAGGACGTAATGAAGCGGCTCCTACGAAAGGTATGTATACGGTTCCTTTTATGGTATGGACATCACCTAGTTGGCAACAAGAGCATAAACGGAATTTACAGTCGATGGTTAATCGCCCTTATAGTTCAAGTCATTTAATTCATACTTTATCTGATTTGGCTGGTTTAACTTATGATAATTATTTACCTGAGAACAGTTTGGTTAATGCTAATTATGCAGTTAAAACTCGCTGGATAGGTGATCCTAATGGTAAATTAAAGTCTTATGATGCTTTATTTCCAGATAATACTAAACAATCTACAATGGGCAATCCGTTAGCAATAGCTAAGGAAAGGCAGTTAAAGACTAAAAGAGAGTTAGTTGATTAACAGATAGAGTAATAAAAAAGCCAATAATTTGTTTATTGGCTTTTTTGAGTATTGATTAAGCAGTATTAAAGGCGGAATTCTTGGCCTAAATATACATCTTTTACAATTTGATTATTTAAGATATCTTCAGAACTGCCTTGGGCAATAATTTTTCCTTCATTCACAATATAGGCTTTTTCGCAAATATCTAATGTTTCACGTACATTATGGTCAGTAATCAGGATACCAATGCCTCTATCTCTTAAATGATAAATAATCTGTTTAATATCGTTAATAGAAATAGGGTCAACCCCTGCAAAGGGTTCATCGAGTAATATAAATTTAGGGTTACTCGCTAGTGCCCTAGCAATTTCAACACGACGTCTTTCACCACCTGAAAGGCTCATGCCCGTATTGTTACGGATATGATTAATATGAAATTCATTCAACAAACTTTCTAAGGTTTGGTTACGTTGTGTGGCTGTTATATCTTTACGCAATTCCAAAATAGCCATAATATTTTCAGTAACAGTGAGTTTACGGAAAATAGAAGCTTCTTGAGGTAGGTAACCAATACCTGCTTTAGCACGACCATGCATAGGTAGGTTGGTTACATCTTTACCATCGATAGTGATGATGCCTTGTTCAGGGTGAATTAAACCAACTATCATATAGAAACTCGTGGTTTTACCTGCACCATTAGGGCCGAGTAAGCCAACAATACGACCACTCTCAATAGATAGGCTAACACCGTTAACAACTTTACGGCCATTATAGGTTTTAATTAAGTTACTTGCTGCGAGTGTAGTCATTAGCTTATTTCTTCTTCTCTGGTTCAAGTACCATGTTAATGCGACCTGGCTTATTGGTGGAAGTAGTAGTGGTTGTTTTATTGCCTGCACTAATCAATTTACGTGCTGTATCGTAAACAATTTTATCACCAGTAAACACATTATTTTTTTGAATTACTTTAGCATTGTCAATCAATATAACTTTTTTGTTAGTTAGCTGATATTGTATGGTTTTGCCATAGGCTTTAATAACAGGATCATCTGCTGAAGGCTTTTGTTCATAGTAAGCTGGATTACCTTGGGAGGTCATCACCTGAATTCCACCCTCTTTATTACGAGTAATGGTGACAGTATGTCCCATAACTTTCATACTACCTTGAGTAATTATCACATTACCACGATACACTAATACCCCTTTGTTATTATCCAAGTCAGCAGTATCTGCTTGAATATGAATAGGTTGTTGACTATCAGTGGGTAAAGCATAGGATGCTGTTTGAGTTCCCATTAATAATGCTGCTAATATAATTAGGTATTTAATTCGCATTCTGGCCTCTATTTATTTTTGTCCTCACGTTAGACAAAATTTGTATTCGATTTGTTTCAAAATAAGCTTTAACCCCATTGCCTGATGATTCACCATCTGCTGAAGTGACAATAGCGTAGTCACTAGACTCTGCATATTTTTTATCAGGATAGATCATTACTTGACCATATTTTATGGGGTCAGATTGATTTTTTACTTGTCCAATTTCAAAAGTATTGGTTTGACCCTGTTCGTCAATTTGAGTACCTTTGATATTATTAATTAATTTGACTTCATCACCCTTAGGGCCAACTTCACCTTTATCGCTTCTAATAAACCATGGGTGTGCAGCTTCTTTATAAATATGTGCTGTAGGATTTGTTAAGTAGCTAATATCTGTTTCTTCAACATGAGTCAGTTTCTCTGTTGTCATTTTATAATCTGTAGTGCCATTTTCATTATACTGAACAACATTTACATCATTGGCAAAGTAATCAATAGTAGGTTTATTCATAAATTTTGTATCTATTTTTATAGTATCTTCTTCAAAATACTCAAAAATAGCCACTAATGCTACAAGTAATAGCAAAATACCGATTTTATAAATAAAGCTTCTAGTCATTGTTTATAAATACTGTTGTTGGAGAGTTTCTAATTGCTCTCGTGCTAGTAATATACGTTCGCAGAATTCACGAACAGCTCCTTTACCACCTTTCGCTTCAGTTACAGCCAAGGCATGTTGTTTAACAAAATTGTTGGCATTAGCTACTGCCATACCTATGCCCGCACATCTAATGGCTGGAAGGTCTGGTAGGTCGTCACCTAAATAAGCTACTTGCTCGTAGCTAAATGAGGTTTTTGCTAATAATTCATCTAATGCAGTCAATTTGTCTTCACGACCATGAAAATAGTGTTGGATACCAAGGTTTTTAACTCGATTTTCTACAACAGTACTACTGCGACCTGTAATTACAGCGGTTTGTATTCCCACTTGCATTAACATTTTAATACCTAAACCATCTAGGGTATTAAATGTCTTAAACTCAGTGCCATCAGGTAGAAAGTATAGACGACCATCAGTCATAACACCATCGACATCAAACACAGCGAGTTTGATTTTTTTAGCGCGTTCAGTGAAATGTAACATATTTAAATGACACCTGCTCGAGTTAGATCATGAATATGTAACACGCCGATTGGGTTTTGTTGCTCGTTAACAATAGGAAGTACACTGATTTTGTGGTCATCCATGATTTTTAATGCTTCTGCCGCTAGCATTTCAGGACGAGCTGTTTTACTGCGTGCAGTCATTACTTGCTCAATAGTGAGATGACGGATATCTGCATCGCGATCAAGGGTTCTTCTTAGGTCACCATCAGTAAATACACCCAGTAGTTTGTCCGCTGAGTCAACAACTAGTGCAATACCAAGTCCTACTCGTGACATTTCTAAAAGTGCTTCTTTAAGTGGGGTGGTGAGAGAAACTTTTGGTAACTCTTTACCTGTATGCATGATGTCAGACACTTTCAATAGTAAGCGACGGCCTAATGCGCCACCTGGATGTGAGAAAGCAAAGTCCTCAGCAGTAAAGCCTCTAGCCTCTAAAAGGGCAATAGCCAAGGCATCACCTAATACGAGAGTCGCTGTAGTAGAGGAAGTGGGGGCTAGGTTAAGAGGGCATGCCTCTTGGGTAACACTGACATCAAGATTTATATTGGCTGCTTGTGCTAATGGCGAGTTAACATTACCTGTCATGGTAATTAAAGTAATGCCTAAGCGTTTAATCAGTGGTAATAGGGTAGTTATTTCTGCTGTTGAGCCAGAGTTAGAAATGGCTAATACAATATCTTGTTTAGTAATCATGCCCATATCGCCATGACTGGCTTCAGCAGGATGTACAAAAAAAGCAGGAGTACCTGTACTGGCAAGTGTGGCAGCAATTTTACGACCAATATGCCCAGATTTACCAATACCTAATACAACAATACGACCTTGTGCACCTAAAATGAGTTTACAAGCTGTTACAAAATTCTCATTAATGTGTTCTTTTAATGACTTAATAGCTTGTAGCTCTAGCTCTATAGTGCGTTTGGCTGTTTCAATAAAGTTGAATTTGTTTTCCATTTAGTAACTACAATCTGGATGATTAAAAGTATAATTATAGCAATAAATTATTTTTATACGTAAATAATATTATTAAATTTAGTGTAGATTCATTTTATATTCTGAGTTATCGGTTAGAATAGAGAGATATCACTAATTAGATTACATTAAAAAGTAATAATAATTTAAGGAGAATAGAGTGTCGCCTAATAGCAGCTATGCTGTGGAATTACAAAATACGTCCTTTAAGCGTGGTGACCGTTATATTTTTAAAGATATTGATATGACCATTGCCCATGGCAAAATTACTGCCATTATGGGGCCATCTGGTTGTGGTAAAACAACCTTATTAAATTTAATCAGTGGTCAACTGTTACCAAATCAGGGAAAAGTGATGATTGACGGTAGGAATATTCCTGATCTAAGCCGTAGTGACTTATTTGATTTGCGTAAAGAAATGGGTGTGCTCTTTCAAAGTGGCGCACTTTTTACAGATATGAATGTTTTTGAAAATGTGGCTTTCCCTTTACGTATTCATACTGACTTGCCTGAACAGATGATTAGAGACATTGTCTTTATGAAGTTACAAGCAGTGGGTTTACGAGGTGCCGCTAATTTAGCACCTGATGAATTGTCTGGTGGGATGAAGCGTCGGGTGGCTTTAGCACGCGCTATTGCTATGGATCCACAAATTCTATTGTATGATGAACCTTTTGCAGGGCAAGATCCAATTGCCATGGGTGTACTAGTACGCCTAATTAAGTTATTAAATGATGCATTAGGTATTACCAGTATTATTGTATCCCATGATATTGATGAAACCTGTAGTATTGCTGACTATATTTATGTAGTAGGCAATGCGCAGGTATTAGGTCATGGTACACCTGAGGAGTTAAAACAGATGGATGATCCACGTGTTCGCCAGTTTATAATGGGTGAACCTGATGGGCCTATTCATTTTCAATTCCCAGCTGACGATTATCAAAAAGCATTACTGGGAGCTGATTAATGGAAAGCACAAGTAAAGGTTTATTAGGTCGCATCCAGTTATTAGGACGATCAGCTATTGATATTATAGCAAGCTTGGGTAATGCGGCTATTTTTCTAGCTATGTCATTGATAGGTCGACCTGGCCCAGGTAAACATTTTCAATTATTAGTGAAACAGATTTATTTTGTGGGTGTTTTATCACTGCCTATTATTGTTGTTTCAGGTCTATTTATTGGTATGATTATGGCCCTGCAAGGCTATAATATTCTAATTAGCTATGCTTCAGCAGAGGCTGTGGGCCAAGTGGTTGCTTTAAGTTTACTACGTGAATTAGGACCTGTAGTTACTGGGTTGTTATTTGCTGGCCGTGCAGGATCAGCATTAACGGCAGAAATTGGTAATATGAAGGCATCTGAACAGCTATCAGGTTTAGAAACCTTTGGTGTTGATCCACTCAAATATGTCATAGCCCCTCGTTTAATTGCGGGTTTTATTAGTATGCCATTACTAGCTACTATTTTCGTAGTGGTAGGTATTTGGGGTGGTGCAATGGTTGCCGTTGACTGGTTAGGAGTATTTGATGGTTCTTACTGGGGCAATATGCAAAGCAGTGTTCGTTTTGGTTATGATGTTTGTAATGGCTTGATAAAAGGTGTGGTGTTTGCCTTTGTTGCTACATGGATTGCGGTTTATCAAGGATATTCTTGTGAAGCGACTTCTGTAGGTATTAGTAGAGCTACTACCAAAACTGTGGTGTATTCATCATTAGCCATTTTAGGATTGGATTTTATTTTAACAGCATTAATGTTTGGAGAGATTTAATGAATAACCGTGCCCTTGAGATTACCGTAGGTCTTTTTGTATTGGCCGGTATATTGGCGCTTGCTTTGTTAGCATTTAGAGTGAGTGGTTTAACTTTAGGAGATACCGGTCAGGGTTCTTATAAAGTAACTGCTTATTTTGATAATGTGGATGGTTTAAAAGTGCGTTCACGTGTTGCTTTTGCTGGCGTAACAATTGGTAAAGTAACAGCTATTGAAATGGCGCCTAAACAGTATCAAGCTAAAGTAACTTTGGAGTTAAATGGTGATGTTAACTATTTACCTGAAGATTCTACTGCCATCATTTATACAGCAGGCCTATTAGGTGAAAAGTATGTGGGTTTTAGCTTAGGTGGTGAAGAAGAAGTATTAAAAGAGGGTTCTGTTATTAAAGATACGCAATCAACGCTAGTGTTAGAAGACTTAATTAACAAGTTTGTTATGGGTTCTGATGATAGTGGTAAAGAGGTTGCTAAACAATTACAGACAATGAATGATACTTTAAAAGAATTAGTTAAAACTAACCCAAATATTACTAATTAATCATAAGGAACTAAGAGAATGATGATTAAAAAATACAGCTATTTAATTTTTACATGTATATTAGCTATTTTTTCAACTGCTATTTTTGCAGCAGAGCAAACACCACAACAAGTAGTTCAATCCACAGTAGATGTGTTATTAAAGGATCTTAATGCCAATAGAGCAAAATATAAAAAAGATCCTGCTACATTCCATGAGTCATTACATAGTATTTTAAGTCCTGTAGTAGACGTGGATGGAGTAGCACGTAGTGTGATGACAGTAAAATATTCACGTCGTGCAACACCGCAACAAATGGAAACCTTTAAAACTAACTTTGAAAAAGGTTTAATGCAGTTTTATGGTAATGCTTTACTTGAGTATGAGAACCAAGGTATTAAAGTATTAAGAACTACTCCTACAGATAGTCCTGATCGTGTTAGTGTAGCGATGGAGTTAAGAGGTAATAACAATACTATTTATCCAGTTTCTTATACAATGGTTAAATTAGATGGTAAATGGGTCATTAGAAATGTTGTTGTTAATGGTTTAAATATTGGTAAATTATTCCGCGATCAATTTGCTAGTGAAATGCGTAATAATAACGATAACTTAGATTATGTTATTAACAATTGGGCTGATGCAGTAAAACGTGCTCAAGAATCAGCTGATAAAGATTAAGGTATCCATTTGTGAGTGATGTAACGACAAATACTACACTAGCTACCCTGAAAGAGGGTAGTACTGGTGAGTTATTACTTAGTGGGCAGTTAGATTATCGTAGTGGTAAACATCTTTATGAGCAAAGTGAAACTATTATTAAAAATAGTTCAGCTAATGCTTTTACATTAGATTGCTCAGGTGTTACACGTACTAGTAGTGTGGGATTGTCACTTGTTTTATCATTAATTCGTGATGCTAAAAAAGCAGGTAAGAGCCTGACCATTAAATCATTAACCGAAGACTTGGATGAAATTGCTAAGTTTTCAGGAGTAACAGAAATATTACCTTTGGCTGATGATTTTAAGGTAGTAAATGTAAATTAAGTATAGTGGGATAAGTGAATGCAACCAGCGGAAGTTAAGAAATTTTTAGAGGAACAACTACTAAATTCACAGGTTGAAGTGGAAGGTGAAGGCTGTAATTTTCAACTAAATATTATTAGTGATGAGTTATGTGCGTTAAGCCCTGTTAAGCGTCAACAACAAATTTATAGCCATCTTAATCCTTGGATTGCTGATGGACGTATTCATGCAATTACTATGAAGTTTTATACACGTAGTGATTGGGCAGAACGTAATTAAGATCATAATTATTTAGAGAGAATTGAATGGATAAGTTAAAGATTACAGGTGGTGTTGCGCTTAATGGTGAAATACGTATTTCTGGTGCAAAAAACTCGGCTTTACCTATTTTAGCTTGTACCCTATTAGGGGATACGCCCTCCACTGTATCTAATTTACCGCACTTGCATGATATTACAACCATGATTGAGCTTTTTGGCTGTATGGGTATTCAGCCTACTATCGATGAAAAGCTTAGTTTAGAAGTAGATGCATCAACGATTAAAACCCTAGTAGCGCCCTATGATTTAGTGAAAACTATGCGAGCATCTATTCTGGTATTAGGCCCAATGCTTGCTCGTTTTGGTAAAGCAGAAGTAGCATTACCTGGTGGTTGTGCGATTGGTTCCCGACCTGTAGATTTACATGTACGCGGTCTTGAAGCTATGGGTGCGATCATCAATATCGAGGATGGTTATATTAAGGCAGAATTACCACCAGAAGGCTTGCATGGTGCTAATTTCCTATTCGATACAGTGAGTGTAACAGGTACAGAAAATTTAATGATGGCTGCAGCACTGGCTAAAGGCCAAACGGTTTTACAAAATGCTGCTAAAGAGCCTGAAGTGATTGACCTTGCTAATATGATTAATCAAATGGGTGGTCATATTGCTGGTGCAGGTACAGATACTATTACTATTAATGGTGTTGAGCGTTTACAAGGTACTAATTTTCGAGTGATGCCAGACCGTATTGAAACAGGTACTTACCTTGTTGCTGCTGCTATTACAGGTGGTAAAGTTAAGTTAAAAGATACTGATCCACATATTCTTGAAGCCGTTTTACTAAAACTACAAGAAGCTGGCGCATTTATAGATACAGGTAAAGATTGGATTGCCTTAGATATGAAAGGTAATCGCCCTAAAGCCGTTAATATTCGTACAGCACCTTATCCTGCTTTCCCTACCGATATGCAAGCTCAGTTTATTGCTTTAAATGCAATAGCAGAGGGTACAGGTACCGTAACAGAAACGATTTTTGAAAATCGTTTTATGCATGTTTATGAAATGAATCGTATGGGCGCTCATATTCTTATCGAGGGTAATACAGCTATTGTGATGGGTGTTGATAAGATAAAAGGTGCACCTGTTATGGCTACAGATTTACGTGCTTCTGCTAGCTTGGTATTAGCGGGCTTAGTGGCTGAAGGTGAAACCTTAATTGATCGTATCTATCATATTGACCGCGGTTACGAATGTATCGAAGAAAAATTACAACTATTAGGTGCTAAGATTAAGCGTGTTGCAGGTTAAATATTATAGTTTATGTAGATAAAAGGAATTTTATCTACATAACTACAAGTATTAATTATCATTATATCTATCTAGTAACTTATTTCTAAACTTATTGCTCGGATCAACTTGTTGCTTTAACTTAAAAAATTGTTGAGCATTAGGGTAAGCCCTGTTAAATTGTTCTTTGCTAGCATGTATTTGGTAGGGTAAATAATAACTACCTTGGCAACTAAGTACTGCATCAATCAATTGTCTTGTCCATTCTCCTACCTTAGCTTTTGCCTGTGCTGTGGTTGCTTGTTGATAATAAATAACAAAAGCAAATACATCTGTTTTTGCCCAAGCAAGCAATGAACCGCTATCTTGTTTAGCATGGCGAATGGAAATATTAATTACATTGACTTTATTGGCACGTAATATCTTTATTAATTTAGGATAAAAATTATCAAACTGTTCAATAGGAACAAAGTATTCTTGTAATACAAAACTGCTATCTTGGGTTGCGATAGGGCCTAACTCTGCTACATTGTAACTAGCTTCATAATTACGCCATACTACCAGTTCTTTACGATAATCTGTTTTGTCATAGAGTTTTCTTAATTGCTTACCTAGATTATTAGAGGTGACGATAGCTATTTGTTTGTGTAGTTTAGAGTAGTCCTGATTTTTGTCTTGTAGTCTATCAGTAATAGTCAGTGGTTTATTAGTCTTAATATAGGTAACTGCACGTACTTGTTTATAGTCAGGTGGATAGATAACAGTATTATGAAAAACAGCCTCTTTGTTGTTGCTGATATTTTTTAAAAAATATATTTTATATTGGTTGATGGGCATAAGTTGGCTAATACGCTCTAATTTATTATTTTCTACAAGCTGTAAAGTAGCTTCAGTAATTACACCTAAACCACCATAACCACCAATGGCACCATAAAAAATTGTTGTGTTTTGAGTAGGGCTAGCAGTAATGAGTGAGCCATCAGCAAGCACTATTTTTATTTGTTTAACTGATAGAATTAATGGACCTTCACCTACATAACGACCATGTACATTAACTCCTAATGAACCACCTACAGTAAAGTCTGCATAGCTTTGCATAATTTTAACTGATAGGTTATAGGGATCTATTTGTTCTTGTATTTGGCGCCAATTAACACCTGTTTCAATAGTAATTTCTTTGTTATCTGGATCAAAAGCAATAATATGATTAAGGTGATTAATATCTATTTGTAGTGCTTGTTCAGTAGCTGTTTGGCCACCCATACTATATTTTCCACCAGCAATAGCAATAGGTCCATGATGATTTTTTATCAGTTCAACAACTTCAGTAGTAGAGGTAGGTTGTGCTATTTTAGCGACACTAATAGGTGTTAGTTGAGTAATATCATTAACAATGACACTATCTGCAAGAACAACGTGATGCCATAAAATAAATAAAACATAGATGGCCAGTTTTTTCACTTCTCTTTTATCCTTGAGTTAAATTGTTAATGTTATAAATATAATAAGAAAAGGTATTAATAGAAACTAAGTTTTATCAATACCTTATACAAAAAATAATATTAGAAATATTTGATCAGCGTATTGGGTTGAAACAATACACTTAATTCTCTTTTTATAAGTTAACAGATATTTAATAGGGAATTTATAGCATTGTTTGCCAAGAAAAGCCATAATAACGGTTAACCGATAAAAATTTAAAAGTTAAGTGTTTATTATGTTAACCATTGCATTATCAAAAGGACGTATTCTTGATGAAACTCTGCCGTTATTAGCAGAGGCAGGGATTGTACCTACCGAAAATCCAGAAAAAAGCCGTAAATTGATTATCCCTACTAGCCAAGCTGATGTGCGTATTCTAATAGTACGTGCTACTGATGTGCCTACTTATGTGGAGTATGGTGCAGCCGATTTAGGCGTAGCAGGTAAGGATGTATTATTAGAATATGGTGGTGATGGCCTTTATGAGCCATTGGATTTAAAAATCGCCCAATGTAAATTAATGACAGCCGGTGTAACAGGTAAGCCAGAGCCCAAAGGTCGCTTAAAAGTAGCCACTAAGTTTGTTAATGTGGCTAAAAATTATTATGCTGAGCAAGGCCGCCAAGTGGATATTATTAAACTCTATGGTTCTATGGAGTTAGCGCCATTGGTAGGTTTGGCAGATAAAATTATTGATGTGGTAGATACAGGTAACACATTAAGAGCCAATGGCTTAGAGCCACAGGAAATAATTGCTTATATTAGTTCACGGTTGATCGTTAATAAAGCTGCTATGAAGATGCAACATCATCGTATTCAAGCATTAATTGATACGTTACGTAAGGCTGTAGAATCTAGAAAAGAATCTTAAAAGTAACGAGGGGAAGATAAAACAATGTCAGTTAAGATACGTCGTTTGTCCTATAACCAAGCTGATTTCTCTAAGCAAATGAATGATTTGCTTAGTTGGGAAAGTGTTTCTGATGATACAGTTAATGGTCGTGTATTAGAGATTATTAGCGAAGTAAGAAAACGTGGTGATGCAGCTGTTGTTGAATATACTCAAAAGTTTGACCGTGTATCTGCTAAATCTATGGCAGAGCTAACTTTTGATAGAGAACGTATTCAGCAATCATTAGCAAGAATTAATCCAGAACAGCGGAAATCATTAGAGTTAGCAGCCGAACGAGTACGTTTATACCATGAGCATCAAAAACAAGACTCATGGCGTTATACTGAAGCTGATGGCACGGTATTGGGTCAAAAAATTACGCCTTTAGATCGTGTAGGTTTGTATGTACCAGGTGGTAAAGCTTCCTATCCTTCCTCGGTAATTATGAATGCTATTCCAGCCAAAGTAGCAGGTGTACCTGAGGTAGTGATGGTAGTGCCAACACCTGATAATGAGGTAAATGATATTGTGTTAGCTGCTGCTGCAGTAGCAGGTGTGGATAGGGTCTTTGCTATTGGTGGAGCGCAAGCTGTTGCCGCTTTGGCTTATGGTACAGAAACAGTACCTCCTGTCGATAAAATTGTAGGCCCAGGTAATATTTATGTGGCAACTGCTAAACGCCATGTCTTTGGTAAAGTGGGCATTGATATGATTGCAGGCCCTTCCGAAATATTAGTGGTGTGTGATGGTGGTACTAATCCTGATTGGATTGCTATGGATTTATTCTCACAAGCTGAACATGATGAAGATGCACAAGCTATTTTAATTTCTCAGGATAAAGCCTTTATTGATCAGGTTATCGAGAGTATTAATAAATTACTGCCTACTATGGAGCGTGCAGAGATTATTAGAACCTCTTTGGAAGCAAGGGGTGCGTTAATTCATGTAGATACTAAAGAGCAAGCTTTGGAAGTAGCTAATATCATTGCACCAGAACATTTGGAGTTATCGGTAGCTGATCCTGAAGACTGGTTGCCAGAGATTCGCCATGCAGGTGCTATTTTTATGGGACGTTATACTGCTGAATCCATTGGTGATTATTGTGCAGGGCCGAACCATGTATTACCTACTTCAGGTACAGCACGTTATTCTTCGCCTTTAGGTGTTTATGATTTCCAAAAACGTTCTTCAATTATTTTTTGTTCAGAGCAGGGAGCTGCTGAGTTGGGTAAAACAGCTTCGGTATTAGCTCGTGGTGAGTCATTAACTGCACATGCCCGTAGTGCTGAATATAGGATGAAAAAGTAATGAATAAATATTGGAGTTCCTTAGTTAATAAGTTAACCCCTTATGTGCCAGGAGAGCAGCCAAAGTTAGCTAAGTTAGTAAAATTAAATACTAATGAAAATCCTTATGGTCCATCTCCTAAAGTATTAGAAGCTATTAAGGAAGTAGCTACTGATAGCTTACGTTTGTATCCTGATCCCAATAGTGACCAGTTAAAGCAAAGCGTTGCTAACTATTATGATTTAGATGCTAACCAAGTTTTTGTTGGTAATGGATCTGATGAGGTATTAGCTATAGTATTTCAAGCGTTATTTAAACACGATGATGAAGAGCGCCCTTTACTATTTCCTGATATTAGCTATAGTTTTTATCCTGTGTATTGTGGTTTATATGATATTCACTTTACAGCTGTTGAGTTAGATGAATTATTCCAAATCAAAGTGAAAAGTTATCTAAGACCTAATAGCGGTATTATTTTTCCTAATCCTAATGCACCAACAGGTATTCTATTATCATTAGAGGATATTGCGGAGCTATTAGAAGCGAATACTGAGTCAGTAGTAGTGATTGATGAAGCATATATTGATTTTGGTGGTGAAACAGCTGTTGCTTTAATTAATCAGTATCCTAACTTATTGATTGTACAAACGCTTTCTAAATCAAGATCTTTAGCTGGTTTACGAGTAGGGTTAGCGTTGGGTAATACTGAGCTGATTGAAGCTTTAGAGAGAGTAAAAAATAGTTTTAACTCTTATCCATTAGATCGTTTAGCACAAGCAGGTGCGGTTGCAGCCTTTGAGGATGTGGAATATTTTAATGAAATTTGTCAGACTATTATTGAGGATAGAGAGTCCTTAGTAGCAGCGCTTGAGCAATTACAGTTTAGAGTATTACCATCAGCTGCTAACTTTGTATTTGCACGTCATACTAAATTAGATGCAGAGTTATTAGCCACTAAATTGCGTAATAGGGGCATTATTGTTCGTTATTTTAATAAAGCGCGTATTAATCAATTTTTACGTATCACTGTAGGCACTTTAGAGCAGAATCAACAGTTAATTGATGCAATCGTTGAGATAATGCAAGAAACTGAATAAAAGTGATAGCCTATAAGGGATAATCATTGATTATCCCTTTTTTATAATTCATTATTTCTGTAACTACAGAAATTAAGAAAATTTACAGGTTGATTATGATGAAACTAACACCTATTACTGAGAGATTTATTCTACATTGGGGTGAAATGGGGCCAAAATGGGGAGTGAATCGTACGGTAGCACAAATCCAAGCCCTTCTTTTTTTATCTGATGAACCACTGAATGCGGAAGATATTTGCCAGATTCTTAATGTTGCACGTTCTAATGTGAGTAATAGTATTAAAGAATTGCAGTTGATGAAGTTAATTAAAGTAGTACAAAAAATTGGTGATCGCCGAGACTATTTTGAATGCCAAAAAGATGTGTGGGAATTAGTTAGAACCATTATAAAAGAACGCAAAGAAAACGAGTTTGATCCTACCATAGCTACCTTAAAAGGTTATATGGAGGAGGATAGTTTTGCTCAAGAATCAAAATCTACGCAAAAACGTATTAAAGATACTTTAGAACTAATGCAAGTCATGGATAGTTGGGTTGATGAAATGCTAAAACTTTCCCCTGAAACAGTGCTAAAAATTATGAAATTAGGTGCCAAAGTACAGAAGTTAATTCGTGGTGATAAAGAAAAAAAGGTCAGTAAATAGTTGGTGAAATAGTGTTATAGCAGGGCTATAACACTATCATTTTTATTAACGAAATGATTTATTTAGTGCAAGTTTTGTAAAAAGATACATAATCCAAATGGAGAGTGATATTGCAAATAAGAAGATACTATATATTATAAGATATGCATTAAGGCCTATCCTCTTATCTATAGCAAAAACGATAATAAATAATGTAAGAATACTAAAAAATAAATAGTGAAATATTTTATAGAAATTATTATTAACTTTGTTGGCCAGTTTAAATATGAGAATAAAGGCAATGATATAAAAGAAGATTATAAAAATAATATAAGTATGATGTATCAATTCAGCAATTTGATAGAACATATTATAAGATAATACATTTTTAATTAAGATAATGATTGCAAAGATAATAAGATTTAAAATTATATAGCATAACATGGTAATGCTATATGCTTTGACAGTATTAATAGCATAAAAATCACTGTTACAAGATGATTTTAGATGGTTATAAGTCCATGTATAAAGATAAATAGAAGCTATAATACTAGAAATAATAAGATAGATTAGATCTTTCTTAACAGCATAAGAGTAAGGGTTTGTAAATGTTGAGTAATTGGCATAGGCAAAGAATGTACAAAAGACAAGTAAACTATAAATAGTAGCTATTAAATATTGGTTCAATACTGGATTAATTGTTATAGGATTAGGGGTTATATTGCATTTTTTAAAATAAAAATTACTAATCAAACCAACACAAACAATAAATATTGTTTTAAAGGTTAAGGTAATTATTTGAATTAATAATATTGCTATAGTGAAGTCGGCCAGCTCAAAAAAAAGGTAGCTAGTTTTAGGTAATACAACAGTAAATAAAATCATCATCATAATGAAAATAGTAATAGTTGTGCCTAAAACATAAAGTATATTATTTTTAGTGATTGATATGAGCGAGTATTGCATTGTAAAAAGTAATACAACTAGGAAAAGCGGTAATAATGTAGAAAAGATTAGATTATAAGAGCAATATGAAATAAAAAATGTAAAAGGATTTATAAAGTTAGGTTTTAAAATGATGGATTTTGTCACTGGATCAAAATTCATAAAGACAGTAAATAAATAATTGTAAAGAATATAAAGAATTACTGAAAGTAAAGGAAGTATAAACAGTTTTAGAGAGTTCTTGTGCATAAGATTAATTAATCCATTATAAAAATAGCTTATATAAATAACAGGGAATATTTTAGGGTAAAAGGGTTAATTGATTATTAATCAACAGTGAAAAAATAAGGAATGATTTTAAATTATGATAATGATAAGAAATGGTGATTAAAAAAGGGCTAAAAAAGATTAGCCCTAAGAGTGATTAAACATCTACTAAGATAAGTACAATTAATTCTTTTGGGCCATGTGCACCATAAGCCAGTACCTGCTCAATATCAGCAGTTTTGGAGGGGCCAGAAATTAGTAAAGCATTAGTTGGGGTATTCTCCACCCAATTTAATTTTTGTTGGGCATCATAGAAGTTATCAACAATCTTACTGGCTTCTAAAATAGCAAAGTGAATAGGTGGCACTAGACTCATTAAACGAGGTTCTTCTCTATTTGGCCATACAATTAAACTACCTGTAGCCGCAATACCACCCAAAGTACTGGTAATACTAGATTCAATCTCAAAGAATAGTTCATTTTTCCATTCATCCACTAAGCGATCGTAAAGTTTTAGAGTAGGAAGGTCGGTATTTTGCTGCCAATAGTTATCTATTTGTTTACCCCACTCAGTAGTAGGTGCATAAAGTAGGTTGTTTACTTGTTTTTGCTTAAGTAAATCAGCAAATAAAGCTACCCAGCTTGCTTTAGTGGTTTGATGAATTTCCGTGCGTACAGATTCCATCATGGTTCGTAATTGTTTAATTTTGCCTTGCGTATCACCATACGACCAAGGTTTAGTGACTAATTCAACATTAAAATCGTCAGGGCGAGGTGTGGTACCTTCAAGGCTGGTACGCAACTTTTTTAGAATATTTTCACGAGCAGTCATTATTGTTCTCCTAAGTGCTTACGTGCTAATTCATGAAGAGTATGCTTAGCTGGCTTAGCTTTGCTATGGTTTTGTGACCAAGCCATTATATTAGGGGTTAATGCCCTAAAACGAGTAGCCAATAGGCTAAAGTTCCGATATAACGCAGGTTTGGTATTCAGTGTTTTCCAAACTTTCCACATTAATCTTTCTTTACGCGAGAAGCGTGCACCTTGCCCTTTAACAGTATGAGGTGTTTCTTCAGGCGGACGAACATCTTCTTCACGAAGTCTGCGTAATAATTCAGGGATAGGGATTTTTACAGGACAAACTTCACCGCAAGCACCGCAAAGGGTTGAGGCAATAGGTAAGTCTTCAGTTTTATCGAGTCCCATTAAATGAGGAGAGATAATTTTACCAATGGGGCCAGGATATACCGTGCCATAAGCTTGCCCGCCGATACGGGTATAAACAGGGCAATGGTTCATACAAGCACCGCAACGGATGCAATTAAGGGTTTGTCTTAATTGTGCATCAGCAAAAGCTTGGGTACGACCATTATCTAATAAGACTAAATGGACTTCTTCTGGGCCATCCAGTTCGTCAGCTTTACGTGGACTGGAGATTAAGTTTACATAGGTTGTAATGGCTTGGCCTAATGCTGAGCGAGTGAGTAAAGAAACAAGGGCTACGGTATCACGCAAGTTTTCTACTACTTTTTCAATACCTGTAATAGCAATATGAACAGGTGGTACAGTGGTAGACATGCGGCCATTACCTTCGTTTTCCACTAAGAAAAGTGAGCCTGTTTCTGCTACTGCAAAGTTTACCCCTGAAATACCGATGTCAGCTTCAAAGAATTTTTGACGTAAAATCTTACGGCCTGTTTGAATTAGGGTATCTACATCATCAGTGTATTGGGTGTGTAGTTTATTTTCAAATAGATGGCCTACTTGCTTAGCACTTTTGTGAATGGCTGGCACAATAATATGGGAAGGGCGCTCATGGTCTAATTGGATAATATATTCACCCATATCAGATTCTAACGCTTCAATACCATGATGCTGTAGATAGTGGTTCATGTTCAGTTCTTCACTGACCATGGACTTACCCTTAATAAAGTGTTTAGCTTGGCGACGCTGAGCAATTTCCAAAATAATTTGGTTAGCTTGATCTGTAGTTTCAGCCCAATGTACTTGTACACCTTGTTTAGTTAGATTTGCCTCAAGCTTTTCTAATAAATCAGGTAGTTTAGAAAGGGCTCGAGCACGAATATGGTTACCTAGTTCACGTAGGTGTTCACGTTCATATTCATCACTCATGGAAGCTAAACGTTTAGTCATTAGCGAGTCCATAGCAGAGCGCATATTATGGCGTAACTGTTGGTTGCCTAGCGCTTGGTGAGCATTTTCTTTAAAATGTTGGCTTAACGCATCAAATACAGGAATACGATGTTGATCTTGATTACTCATCACTAGTGCCTCCTGTACGTAACCAAAGGAATGTAGCTAGATGTTGTCCCCTAAGGGCTTCATTTTGCTTTTCAAAAGAACCATTAATATTCATTAAACAACCACAATCAGCAGTCACTACTTGGCTGGCACCTGAGTCTTTCAGTGCTTTAGTTTTATCTAATACCATAGCACCTGAAATATCAGTCATTTTTACTGAGAAAGTACCACCAAAACCGCAGCATTCACTTTCATGGTCATGGTTGACACGTTCTACATTATCTAGTTGAGCTAATAGTTCCCGAACATGTAAGTGAGTATTCATTTCACGACGTGCTGCACAAGAAGTATGTAAGGCAATTTTGGTATGTGGCCCTTGATCTTTAAGTTGGATTTTACTGACATACAGTAAAAACTCACCAAACTCATAAATGCGTTCACTTAAGGCATTTACTTTCTCTAGAGTTTCAGGCTCATCTTTAAATAATTCTTTGTAATGATGGCGCATCATTCCCGCACATGAGCCAGAGGGGATAACCACAGGCCAATCGTGTTCAAATAGTTTTATTTGCGCGCGAGCTACTTCTTTTGCTTCTTCGGTATAACCTGAGGAGTAGGCCGGTTGGCCACAACAACCTTGGTCTTGAGGGTAATGTACTTTGATACCTTCACGCTCAATAACACGAATGGCATCTAAACCTGCATTGGGAAACATAATATCAATAACACAGGTGCCAAATAGATAAATATCCGTTGGTTTTTCTGTTGGATATTGACGGGGTTCAGGCAGAGAGGGAGCTACACGAGTTGCATTAGGTGCAGCGTCATAAAATAAATTACTCATCAGGTTATCCTCTGGTTTTTACCAGTTTTTATCGCTATCCCCTAGCTTTTTATACTTTGTTGAATGACTATTTGTAATGTCTTCAGCCATTCGCCTTGTCTAAAAAGCTATGGAAATAACTATCTCAAAATATGTAAATCTAACAGGACAATCACGGTAGTCCTGTTGGGTTATTAATGGGTATAAATCATCCAAGGAAATACATAAGATTGTAATAAATTTATAAGTCCTACAATTACAGCAAAGAAGATACTGTGCTTCACGGTAAAACGGAATAAATCAGATTCTTTACCCACTTGGTTAGTGGCAGCACAAGCTACTGCAATAGATTGTGGAGAAATCATTTTACCTGTTACACCACCACTGCTATTAGCGGCTACCATCAGTGTGTCTGATAAACCTAATTGATGAGCAGTATTAGCTTGTAAAGAACCAAATAATGCATTAGCAGAAGTATCAGAACCTGTTAGGAATACGCCTAACCAACCTAAGAAAGGTGAAAAGAATGGGAAGGCAATACCAGTGCTAGCAAGTACAAGTGCCATTGTTACAGACATACCTGAGTTGTTAGTCACATAAGCAAAGCCTAATACCATGCCGATAGAGAATATAGACCATTTTAATTCTTTAATAGTTTCCCAAAATGTACAGAGTGCTGATTTGGGGTTAATTCTTAAAATGATGATAGAAATAATAGCAGCGATTAAGATGGCTGTACCTGTAGCCGCCACCACATCAAATACAAATAAGTTTTTAATATGGTTAATTCCCGAGCCTGTAGGATCAGCTACAGCAATGGGGGCTGATTTGGTAATTTGAATGCCATCAAATACAAATTGGGCACTAAATACACTTAAAGCATCTTTAATAGTTTTTAAAGTCCATACACTAACCATAATGGTTAGCACAATAAAAGGCGACCATGCTAAAAGAATTTGTTTAAAACTATAGGGTAGGGGTTGTTTTTCTTTAGTACCAGTAGCAATGCTTGCCGTACCATCACCATTAATAGCTAGTTCTGCACTACCTTTTGGTTGCCAAACTTGTAATAAGGCAGTTAAGCAAAGCATACTCACTAATGCCGAAGTAATGCCTGCTAGCTCATAACTGATATAGTGAGCAGTAATATATTGCACAATAGAGAAACTAAAGCCTGTCACTAATGTGGCTGGTAAGGTTTGTTTAACACCTTTGACACCATCCATAATAAATACAATCCACATGGGTACAAAGGCAGCTAAGAAGCAGAGTTGACGACTAGTCATGGCACCTACTTCGTGGGCATCAATACCGCTTACAGAACCAGCAACAGTAATAGGAATACCAAGAGCACCAAAAGCAACAGGGGCAGTATTAGCAATTAAACATAAACCAGCGGCATAAATAGGGTTAAAACCAAGACCAACTAATAGTGCTGCTGTAATGGCAACAGGTGCACCAAAACCAGCAGCACCCTCTAGGAAACCACCAAAACAGAAACCGATTAATAGCACTTGTAGGCGTTTATCATCAGTAATATAGACAATGGAGTCACGGATAATATCGAACTGACCACTTTTTACGGTGAGCTTGTATAAAAATACGGCTCCAATAATGATCCATGCTATTGGCCATAACCCATATAGAAATCCATGAGCTGCGGAGAGTAAAGCCATTTTGGCAGGCATACCAAAAGCTACGATAGCAACAATAATAGATAAGATAAGTGTTATAGCACCTGCTATATGACCTTTTAATCTTAAAACAGTTAAGGCTAAAAAGAAAAATATTACAGGGATTGTGGCTACAAAGGCTGATAGGTAAATATTTCCAAAAGGATTATAGATGTGTTCCCATATTTGCATGAGTGGCTTGCCTCTTTATAGTGTTTATTATAAAGTTAGTTCTATTGTTATTTTGGTCAATTGGTAAGACCAATTTCAATTTATGTATATTAGATTAAAGGTTTATTGACTAATTAGTCAACTATTCTTTGTAAGACTTTTGTAGAGTTTGAAGTAATAAGTTAGAATTATTCGGATAAGTTGCTTGATAGACAAGAAAGAGACATTAATGGCCCAACAATTGGTAAAAAATAGAAAAATATCTGATGACATTGTTGAACGTTTAGAACAAATGATTTTAGAAGGTATATTTGCAACGGGTACACGTTTACCTGCTGAACGTAAGTTGGCTGAGCAATTTGGTGTTTCTAGACCTTCTTTAAGAGAAGCGTTAAAAAAGTTAGCAGCAAAAGGGCTCATTACCAGTAAGCAAGGTGGTGGTAACTATGTGGCAGAAGGTGTAGGTCAATTATTTAAAGACCCTATCTTAAATTTATATGAAGAATACCCTGATGCACAACGAGATTTATTGGAGTTTCGTCATACCTTAGAAGCTTCCAGCGCTTATTATGCAGCGCAACGTGCTACAGCCTTAGATTTAGAACGTTTAAAAAAGGCTTTTGAGTCTATTGAAAAACGTTATTTAGATAAAAATAGCACACAACAGCAGGAAGCAGAAGCAGATGCTAATTTTCATTTAGTAATTGCTGAAACAAGCCATAATATGGTATTACTGCAAATTATGAGAATGCTCTGTGATTTAGTAAAACAAAATATTATCACCAGTATTTTTGGCTTACATGCCTATAGTACAGAAGCACGTGATAGTTTAATGGAACAACATAGAGCATTGTATGAAGCTATAAAAAATGGTGACCCTGAGCAAGCCAAATTAGCAGCAAGTACACATATTGATTATGTTCGTACAGTCTGGGATGAAATGGCACAAGAGCAAAAGCGTATGGCTCAGTCAGCAAGAAGGGAACGGCTTAGCCAGAAGCAATAATAGGGGCTGTTTAGCCCCTGTTATGTATACTTTAAGAAGTATGGGCAGTTATTTTCATTAATACCATACCTGAGATAATAAGTATTGCTGCTAAGATACGTAAAGCACTTATTTGTTCATTTAAGAACATAATACCTACTATAAATGCACCTACTGCACCAATACCTGTCCATATTACATAGGCTGTACCTAATGGCAAACTACGCATTGCATAAGCTAATAATACAAAGCTAGCAATCATAGCAACAATAGTAATAATGGAAGGGGTAAGGTTTCTAAAGCCATCAGAGACTTTCATGAAATATGACCAAACAACTTCAAGTAGGCCAGCGGCTAATAAAGCAAACCATGCCATATATAATACTCTCTATTAGATAGGGTCAGGTCGTCCTGAAGTTATTGCGAAAAGAGAAAGGTCGTCCTTTCTGTCAGTCATTATAACATAAAGATTGAACACTGTAGGATAGCCTTTAATAGGTTTTAGTCACCGATTTGTTGTTATAAAAATGGGTTAATATTTTTTGATTGTAAACAGCTTATTGTATTATTCTCATCATCATTATTTGAAATTATAGTATGATATTGGCAATTTTTTTAGGTTAGAGGAATGATAATGCAAGCAGATATCGTTATTGTCGGTGCAGGTATGGTTGGCAGTACGCTGGCTTTAGCATTAAAAGATTCTGGATTAAGTATTGTTGTGTTAGAGAGTAATACAACTACTTATAAAGAGTTTACCGTTGAAACACCTTTTGAACCGAGGGTAAGTGCGATTTCCATTGCTAGTCAACGAGTATTGCAACATGTGAATGCTTGGAACGGTGTGCTTGCAAGACGCTTATCTCCTTATAGCCAAATGTATGTATGGGATGGTTCAGGCACTGGTCATATAGAGTTTGATGCAGCTTCTGTACATCAGCCAATATTAGGCCATATTATTGAAAATAGGGCAATTCAAGATGCTCTATTAGAAAAATTAGAAGAAGCAAATGAAACCATTACATTATTACCTGAAGTTGAGTTGGAAAGTTTAGAGCGTACAGCAGAAGGTTGGAGTATTGTTTTAAAAGATTACCTACAGATTCAAGCTAAACTAGTTGTGGGCGCAGATGGTGCACGCTCTAAAGTAAGACAGTTAGCCGATGTAAAAACACGTGAGTGGGATTATTTTCATCAAGCAGTTGTTACCAGTGTGCGTTGTGAAAAAACTCATCAACAAACAGCATGGCAACGTTTTACAGATGAAGGCCCGTTAGCTTTCTTACCTTTATCATTAGAGGGTGATGAACATTGGTGTTCAATTGTTTGGTCTTTACCACCTACCACTGCTGAACAAATAATGGCTTTGGATGATGAGGCATTTTGTAAAAAACTCTCTGAAACCTTTGAGTATAAATTAGGGAAAGTAGAACATGCAGATCCTAGAATGTGTATACCACTTCGCCAACGTCATGCTAAACGCTATATTCAACAAGGTTTAGCTGTTATTGGCGATGCGGCTCATGTAATACATCCATTAGCAGGGCAGGGTGTTAACTTAGGCTTTATGGATGCGGCAGCGTTAGCTGAAACGTTGCTTGAAGCTGTAGCACAAAATGAAGATATTAGTAGTGTAAAAGTGTTGGGTCGTTTTGAGCGTAATAGAATGCCTCATAATTTAGGTATGATGGCAGCGATGGAAACCTTTGAACGTTTATTCCAAGCGGATCCATTACCTTTACGTTGGCTTCGTAATACAGGATTAAAAGTAGTTAATCAATTACCAGAAGCAAAAGCATTATTTATTCGTAGAGCATTGGGTATTGAGGGTTCTTTACCTAAAATGGCAATGGCTTAACTGATTATTTATAATATGTAAGCCCCTACTATAGGGGCTTTTTCTTGAAAAATATATGAGTAACATTATTAATGAAAAAGAATTTTTTTACGGTATTGCCATTAGTTATTACTTTTGCCGTTATTTTTGCATGGCAATTATATGTTGAACAGCCCACTCCAACTGTAGAACCATCAACTAGTCAAACTGCTAATCAACATCAAATAGATCATAATCCAGCTACTAATAATCCTCAGTTATTAGCTGCTTATAATGATCGGGTTGGTAAGTTACAAGTTAAGGGGCAAGGGACTATTGTTAAAATATTAAAAGATGACTTAGAGGGTAGTCGCCACCAACGCTTATTATTAAGAGTGAATGATAATCAGACAGTATTAATTGCTCATAATATAGATTTAGCGCCACGTATTCCTAATCCTGAAGTAGGAGATATAGTAGAGTTTTATGGTGAATATGTGTGGAATAATAAAGGAGGTGTTATTCATTGGACACATAAAGACCCTAGTAGTAGACACACAGATGGCTGGTTACGTTATCATGGTAAACGTTATCAATAACTTAGATGAACTAGGAATGATTTTTATATAATGGAGTTTAGATACCATGAAACCTTTGATGATAACAAAGGAAGATTTACTTGCAGTAAATAGATTAAATTGGATAAGAAACTTTCGAATTAATAAATGGAAGTTTTTAGCTTTTGAGGTAGGTGGAGGGGTTTTAGGGTTTATCTTAATATTAGGCATTTTTACAACGCCTACTGTTGGGCTTATAGTAGGTGGACTAGGGTTAATTTTATTTATACCGTTTATTATTGTTGTTAGTTGGTTTATTGTTTTTCCTTTTTCGGCTAGTCAACAATTTCGTAAAAACAAAATCCTTTCAATACCCTATATGATAAAGTGGGATGAATCTTATTTTTATATATCCAGTGACCAAACAGATGCTAAATTAGCATGGAGTGTTTTGATGGATATGGTTGAAAATGATGACTATATATTGCTTTATTCGCATACTTTAATATTTCATTTGATTGCTAAACGCTATTTTGATAGTACTGAGGAAATGGAAAACTTCTTACATACAGCTAAAGCAGGTATGAATATAAACCTTACAAGCAAATAATCACTTACATCTTGAGATGGTAGTAGTTTGGAAGTTACGTAGTTTAATCTGTAAACCTTAATCCTAATGTTTGCCAAACCTCTACCAATGCTTCTACTAGATGATGAATATGATGATCTGTATGAAGCGGGGTAGGGGTTATTCTTAACCGCTCAGTACCTTTTGGTACAGTAGGATAATTAATAGGCTGAATATAGATATTATGTTTTTCTAATAAACGTTGACTGGCTGCTTTACATTTTTCCGCATCACCTACCATCACAGGAATAATATGGGTATCGGTAATCAATTGGGGTATTTTAGCTTCTGCTAGTGCTTGTTTAGCTTTTCTAACTTGCTGTTGTTGTAACTGTCGTTCAGTATTCGACTGTTTTAGGTGTTGTACAGAAGCTTTTGCAGCAGCCGCTACTGAAGGTGGAATAGCAGTAGAAAAGATAAAACCCGGTGCATAGCTACGAATAGCGTCAATAATATTAGCATTAGCAGCTAGGTAGCCGCCCATTACGCCAAAAGCCTTACCTAAAGTGGCTTCAATCACATCAATACGTTGCATGGCTTCAACTTGTTCTGCATAACCACCACCATGTTTGCCATACATGCCGATGGCGTGTACTTCATCTATATAAGTCATGGCTTGGTATTTTTCAGCAAGATCACAAATAGCATGGATAGGTGCTACATCACCATCCATTGAGTAGATACTTTCAAATACAATGAGTTTGGGACGATCACCTGCTTCTTTTAATAATTGCTCTAAATGATTAAGGTCATTATGTTTAAAAACAACTTTATCACAATGAGATTGTTTAATGCCTTCAATCATTGAGTTATGGTTATAGGCGTCAGAGAGAATTAAGCAGTTAGGAATTAATTTAGCGAGGGTCGAGATACCTGTTTGATTAGAAACATAGCCAGAGGTAAATACTAACGCAGCTTGTTTTTGGTGAAGGTCGGCTAGTTCTTGTTCAAGTTCTACAATAGCATGACTATTGCCAGAGATATTGCGTGTGCCACCAGCGCCAGTTCCATAACGCTGTGCTGTAGTACACATGGCTTCAATAACAGCAGGGTGATGTCCCATGCCTAAGTAATCATTAGAACACCAAACGATAATTTGTTGGGCTCCTTCTGCTGAATGCCAAAAGGCTACAGGGAATTGGCCTACAATGCGTTCAATGTCTGTGAAAACACGATAACGACGTTCTGTATGTAATTTATCTAATGCCGTATTAAAGAAATCTTGGTAGTTCATTACTTAGTAACTAATCGCTGGCTGTTAAAATAAATAAAGTAGAAACTGCGTTGAGTTAGTTTATAGTTTTAAGAAACATAGTTAACGCAATTCAATAGTTATTTGTTTACTACTGTTCTTTTCAGTTGGCTAAGTATACTCTAATCTAAATTTTTTTTAATAAAAAATCCGTCATATCGTTAAAAATGTAGAAAATATTTTTGATAAGTATTGTTCTTTTCCGCTATAAGTTCTAGGATAGTGCTCATAATTTTTAACATCTATTTATAAACTCTTATAGTCGCTTAGTGTCAATAATCACTAACACACAACAATAATGGAGAATAATATGCAATTGAAAGACACCAGTCTATTTCGCCAACAAGCTTATGTGGATGGTAAATGGTTAGATGCCGATAGTGGTAAAACTATTGAAGTAACCAATCCAGCGACAGGTGAAGTAATTGGTACAGTACCTAGAATGGGTGCTGCTGAAACTAAACGTGCCATTGAAGCTGCTAATAAAGCTTTGCCTGCATGGCGAGCTAAAACAGCAAAGGAGCGTTCAGTTATTATTCGCCGTTGGTTCGATTTATTAATTCAACATCAAGATGATTTAGCTTTAATCTTAACCACTGAGCAAGGTAAACCATTAGCAGAGGCTAAAGGTGAAATTGTTTATGGTGCTTCTTATTTAGATTGGTTTTCAGAAGAAGCTAAACGTGTTTATGGTGATGTGATTCCTGGTCATATGACAGATAAACGAGTGGTTGTTATTAAACAACCTATTGGTGTGACTGCGGCTATTACACCTTGGAATTTCCCTAATGCGATGATTACACGTAAAGCTGGCCCTGCATTAGCAGCTGGTTGTACGATGATTATTAAACCTGCAAGTGCTACTCCTTATTCAGCATTGGCTTTGGTTGAGCTTGCTGAGCGTGCAGGTGTTCCTGCTGGTGTGTTAAGTGTTGTAACGGGTTCGGCAGGTGAAATTGGTAATGAATTAACCAGTAATCCAATTATTCGTAAGCTTTCTTTCACAGGTTCTACTGAGATTGGCCGTGATTTAATGGCTGAATGTGCGAAGGATATTAAGAAAGTATCTTTAGAGTTAGGTGGTAATGCTCCCTTTATCGTATTTGATGATGCTGATTTAGATGCAGCTGTTGAAGGTGCGATGATTTCTAAATACCGTAATTCAGGCCAAACTTGTGTTTGTGCAAACCGCTTATATGTGCAAGACAGTATTTACGATGCGTTTATTGAGAAATTCAAAGCGGCCGTTGCTAAGTTGAAAATTGGTAATGGGGCTGAAGCGGGCATTACCACGGGTCCTATGATTGATGGTAAAGCAGTAGAAAAAGTACAAGAGCATATTGAAGATGCAGTAAGCAAAGGGGCTAAAGTGGTTGCAGGTGGTAAAGCACTGGGTGGTAATTTCTTTGAACCTACCATTTTAGCTGATGTACCTAAAGATGCCAAAGTATCTAAAGAAGAAACTTTTGGTCCATTAGCACCTGTATTCCGCTTCAAAACAGAACAAGAAGTGATTGAGTACGCTAATGATACTGAGTTTGGTTTAGCTTCTTACTTCTATGCTAAAGATATGTCACGTGTAATTCGTGTTTCTGAAGCGTTAGAATATGGTATGGTAGCTATTAATACTGGTTTATTATCTAATGAAATGGCACCCTTTGGTGGTGTTAAAGCTTCTGGTTTAGGCCGTGAAGGTTCTAAATACGGAATTGAAGATTATTTAGAAATTAAATATTTATGTATTAGTATTTAATTATTGGTGATTTCAGAAACATTGGCAGTCGATCATCGTATGCTGCCAATGACATCTTCTGAAGTTGTATCCTAACCCGACTGGATCGATGAACAGTCAAGAGGACATTATGGCTAAACAAGTAAAATCAACTAAAACAGTAAAACAATCAAAACCAACAGCTAAAGTAGTGAAACCAGCAAAAGCTGTAAAACCAGCTGCTAAAGCAGTTAAACAAGCAAAGCAAACTAACGCTAAATTATTTAAGCGTCGTGCAGCGGCAGTAGCTAATGGTGTGAGCATGATTCACCCAGTGGCTGTAGAGCGTGCAGAGAATGCTAAAATATGGGATGTTGAAGGTAAAGAATATTTAGACTTTGCTGGTGGTATTGCAGTATTAAATAGTGGTCACTTACATCCTAAAGTAGTTAGTGCTGTTCAAGAGCAATTAACTAAAGTAACTCATACTTGTTTCCAAGTAGTGGCTTATGAGCCTTATATTGAGCTTTGTGAAAAAATTAATGAATTAGTACCTGGTAAGTTCCCTAAAAAAACATTACTTGTAACTACTGGTTCAGAAGCTGTTGAAAATGCTGTGAAGATTGCTCGTGCGGCGACTGGTCGTCAAGGTGTAATCGTATTTGATGCTGCTTATCATGGCCGTACTATGTATACCCTTGCGATGACTGGTAAGAAAGTTCCTTATGCCGCGGGTATGGGTTTAATGCCAGGTGGTGTGTATCGTGCACTCTTCCCACGTAAATTGCATGGTGTAAGTGTAGCGGATGCATTAGCAAGTGTTGAGCGTATCTTTAAAAATGATGCGGAACCACGTGATATTGCAGCAATTGTTCTTGAACCTGTACAAGGTGAAGGCGGTTTCTATGCAGCGCCAAAAGAGTTCTTTAAAGGACTACGTGAAATCTGTGATAAACATGGTATTGTATTGATTGCTGATGAAGTACAAACAGGTGCTGGCCGTACGGGTACGTTCTTTGCAATGGAGCAAATGGGAGTAGTACCAGATTTGACTACGTTTGCTAAATCTATTGCTGGTGGTTTCCCATTAGCTGGTGTTTGTGGTCGTGCTGAGTTAGTAGATTCTATCCCACCAGGTGGTTTAGGTGGTACTTATGCAGGTAACCCACTTTCTTGTGCAGCAGCATTGGCAGTAATTGATGTATTTAAAGAAGAGAAATTACTAGATCGTGCTAATAAGTTAGGTGCTAAAGTTAAGAAAGCATTAACTGCTATTCAGAAGAAACATCCTACCATTGCCGAAGTTCGTATTACTGGTGCAATGATAGCGTTTGAGTTAATGGACAAGAAAACCCATAAGCCAAATGCTGAGCTAGTAGCTAAGATTGTAGAGCGTGCTCGTGAGAAAGGTTTATTATTACTTTCCTGTGGTTCTTACTACAATATTATGCGTATTTTAGTACCTTTAACTATTTCTGATGCAGATTTAGATAAAGGTTTAAATATTATTGCTGAGTGTTTTGCAGAGTTAGATAAAGGTAAAAAATAATTTATCTAATATCTTAGTAATAAAAAACCCATCATTTTGATGGGTTTTTTATGTATAAAATAAAATTATTTTTTCTTACCTTTTTTCTTCTTATTAGCTTTTTTACTACTAGGTAATGGAAATGCTTTTTCAAAAGCATTATGAACTTCTTGTAGCTTTTTCTCATGAATATCATGGATACGTTTACTACGTTCTTGTTTAAAATTAACTAGGTTATTGTCAGTTGTTTTCTTCATAAAAGCACACTGTGTAAGCTGAACAAGATAATACATATTTTAGAAAATAGTTATACTGAGCTTTAGCTTATTCTTAGTCAATAAATAATAATGGAAATGATTATAAAATAAAAAAATTCTTATTGATTAGTCATAAGGGATTATCTTTATTTGGATAAGATTAGAGTTAGTTCGTTTTATAAATTGAATATTATCAATAAGTAAGTTTTATTAAAAATCAGAATAGGCGCTGGCTTTATTGATTGCTTTGCTCTAAAGTGATTGTTTTTAAAGATAAGTCTTGTTATTTCTTGATACAGTAATTTAATAAAACTACTTTTATCAAGCTATTTAACATGATTAAAATGATGTCCTTTTAATTGATCCTTTCTTTGTGAAGTAGGGGATAGTTTAGTGGAAGCTAAAGATTTTTATACAGTAGCAGATAATCATGTACTGAAGTTTACAGAACAAACAGATTTAACTGAGGATGAAAAATGGTTAATTGCTTTAGGAGGAATTTTTTCTAGCCTAGCAGGAGACTATGTTAATAGTATTGAAACTGGACGAACTAATCAGGAAATCAGAGAATCATTACGTAAACATTGGTTAATTAATGACAGAGCTGCTTTTGAGCATGCTGCTTTACGATTGGCTATTGGTGAAAAAAGAGATCTTTATTTATCTCGCTTAAAAATGCTACGTCGTTTTTTTGATTTTCATGATAATGCTAATGTTGCTGTTAAATTTGTTGCAAAATTCTCACCGTTATTGGCTGTGGATTGGTATCAAACAAGAACTAAAGAAGATTTACGTAAAGTTGCTAGGGAAAAATTAGAGTTAGACCGATTGGCTAAACCAGGTAATAAAAAGAGTGAAGAGTTATTTGCTTTACTAAAAAATGCTAATGAATGGCGTAAAAAATTAGACTGTGTGGCTGACTATCATCAGGTAAATGATTTGGTTGCTTGGGATGCAGTGTGTTTAGTTAATTTAGCGCGTTGTGCTACACAGATTCATTTTATTGACCGTACAGAGTTTGTTAAATATGCTGGTGCTATTAAAAAACAAGTACAGGCTGCTTATAATAGTTGGAATGAAGCTGCGCTTGCTTACTTAATGGGCACTTTCTTATGGCAATATTCTGAAAGTAAAGCAAAAACAGTGATTAGAACAACTTGTCAATATTTAGAGGATCCTAGAACCTTAGTTCACTCTGTCAAATTTAAATAACAGTATGTTCGTTAGACCAGAAGTCAGCCAAAAATTTCTGCAATTTAAGATTTAGTTGAGAAAGCCTTTAAAACAGCTTAAGTGGCAAATGGTAATGAACAAGCGTTTGCTATTCAATCACGCGTAGATATTCACATTCAATATGTTCAAAGTATATGAACTGATAGACAGTGTTCTAAAAGATGTAGGCGGTGTTGTAGATGTTGTTTGGCGCTGTTACTGGTGGGTTTTAAAAGTCATCTATATTATTAATCATTTTTGGATTTAATTGTTGAATAGCTAATTTAGCTATACTCAATACAAATTTTGCTTCTGGTGTTTGATCGTCCTCAATAAACCAAGCTGCTGATAAGCCTGCAAAAGCAATAATCCATTTGATTAGTCGAGTTCGTTCAATGCCAGATAAAGCAATAATATTGTTTAATTGTCGAGAAAAATATGCTGGGTTATTTGCAATGCTTAGGTCAGGGTTACAAAGTAAATTAGCATAATCAAATCCTCTTTCACCGATGACTCGTTTAGGATCAATAGCTAGCCAACCACGCTCGAAATCTAGAATATTACGATGATGAATATCACCATGTAACACAACAATATCTTGTTCTGTGGCTAGTAAGTCATCAGCAATATTTTTGCAAAAAGCAAAAATATTAGGTAATGCTTGATTGATCTTTTGTAAAGATAAAAAGTGTTGTTGTAGCGAAATTAGCTTAGTAGGTGGTTGTTTCAAACGAGGGCTATGTAGTTGTTTTATGGTATTACAAATTATGGCTGTTGCCTGATCTGCTTGATTATTAAGTGCCATTGTGAGCAAAGAGCGTTGGTCACGTGCTTTTTCCATAAGTAGGGCTGTATCGTGATGAGCCAATACTTTTGCTGCGCCTTCTCCCTCCCACCAGCACATCACAAGATATCCTATTTTTTCCTCTTCACAGGAGGCTAGTTTGAGTATAGCTTCATTACCATTTGTTTGGATAACAGGTACTATTTGACTGGAGGGGGTATTAATGATTTCTCCATTAATAGAGAGTTGCCAACGCTTTAAATAATATTCAAGCATAATAGACCAATCTGTTAGCAGTGACAGTCAAGCACTTTAACAAAGTTTATGATAGTTAGCTAGGTGAGTGAGTAATAATGTTATTACATCAAGAGTTATTTAAAGCAATTTTTTTAGGTATGGACATGGTTAGTCCATACCCTGAGGTTTATTGATTATTAAAGGAGTCAGGTGTTAATTGGGCTTGTTCAAGAACTATATTTTTAGCATGTAATCCTTTATTCCCTTGCTCTATTTCGAAAAGAACGTTTTGACCTGCTTTAAGCGTTTTATAGCCATCTATTTGTATGGATGAATAGTGTACAAATAAATCCTCGCTGTGTGTCTCTGATGAAATGAAACCATAACCTTTGGTGTTATTGAACCATTTAACTTTGCCACGTAGCATATACATCTTCCTTATGATTTGAGAACCCTTATAATAAATAGACTGTACAAAGTACAGCTCCCAATTTGCTGGCTTTGCTTTATATTTAGCCAGTCTATTATTATATAATGAAATAGTTAAATTTAATTTGTTTGTTTAATTGATTTGTGCAAAATTTCATTACAGAAATTTACATAATCGTAAAAATAATAATTGTTTTTTAAAAACTAGAAAATAATACTAAAGTTTATAATGGATAAATTCTTCTAGGCATAAAACTATTATTTAACAAACCATAATATTGTAGTGAGCATGGTCAATTGACATGTTATATCGTAAAATAGCAATTATTAATTGTGTACAAAATATTGGATAGACAGTAGTATAATTCTTTTCAAATAAGTTTTTTAGGAACCGTCAAATGATCACAGGTAGTATTGTTGCGCTCGTTACCCCTATGGATCGTACAGGTAATATTGATTGGGATTGTCTCAATCGTTTAGTCGATTTCCATTTAGAAGAAGGTACTCATGCAATTGTTGCTGTAGGAACTTCAGGTGAATCACCAACTTTAGAGTTTGATTCTGAGCATTTAGAGGTTATTCGTCGTGTTGTGAAGCGAGTGAATGGTCGTATTCCAGTGATTGCTGGTACTGGTGCTAATTCTACTCGTGAAGCTATTGCTTGGACTAAAGCAGCTAAAGAAGTTGGCGCAGATGCTTGCCTATTAGTGGTTCCTTACTATAATAAACCTACTCAAGAAGGGCTTTATCAGCATTTCAAAGCCATTGCAGAAGCAGTGGATATTCCTCAAATTCTTTATAATGTACCAGGCCGTACTGTTTGCGATATGCAAGCAGAAACAGTTGTACGTCTTTCTCAAATACCTAATATTGTCGGTATTAAAGATGCTACTGGTGATATTGAGCGTGGTCGTGCCCTTTTAAAGCAAGTAAGTAAAGATTTTGCTGTTTATTCTGGCGATGATGCTATTGCTCTTGATTTAATTGTTGCTGGTGGTAAGGGTAATATTTCAGTTACTGCCAATGTGGCGCCGCGTGCCATGAGCGAGCTATGTATTGCTGCATTAGCAGGTGATATTGTAAAAGCGCAAGAAATTGATGCTTCATTGGCGGAGCTGAATAAAGCACTTTTTGTGGAAGCGAATCCAATTCCTGTAAAATGGGCACTGCATGAAATGGGGTTAATTCCTGAAGGAATTCGTTTACCATTGACTGTACTTAGTGAACGTTACCATGAGCAAGTACGTCACGCGATGCGCCAAGCAGTTATTCTTGAATAAATATTATTTAGCCATTGTTATGATGAATAGCGCAACTAGCGTCAGCGTCTCAGCTATAACGCCGAGGAAATGTTTAAGGAGTTTAAAGCCATGAGACAATTGGCTAAATTATCAGTAATCGCTGTAGTTATTTCAACCACAAGTGGTTGTGGTTGGTTATGGGGAGAAAAAGGTTATTTTAAAGACCGTTCTAATGATTATTTAGATGCTAAACAGGCACCTTTAATTACAGTTCCTGCCGATTTACAACAAAATACTAAGCCATTAGATCCCCTCTATCCTATTCCTGCTAATATTCCTAATTCAACAGCAGGTAAAGACTTTGAAGTGCCTCGTCCGGTACCTTTACAAATAGTTAATGAGAGTAAAGCATTTAGCTTGCAAAGTAGTCAAGGTGTGCAATGGTTTATTGTACAACAACCAACCATGCAAGTGTATGGACAAGCTTTTCAATATTTTCAACAAGCAGGATTTCATATTGATGTTACTCGACCAACAACAGGTGAGTTTACAACCAGTTGGGTAAAGCCTAGTGCATTAACCAGTATGTTATCTAATCGTCTATTGGCTATAGATCCATCATTGACTAAAGAAGAGTTTAAGGTAAGAGTAAGAATTGAACCTGGAGTAAGTTCTAATACTAGTGAAGTTTATACATTGGTTATGGTTCGTGCAGAGGATAGTACAGCAGACGCTGCTTGGCCTGCAAAATCACAAAATGCTTCAGTGGAATCAGTATTACTAGATGAGTTAATGGCTAATATGTCTAACACTCAAGCTATGGATAGTACAGTATCTTTACTAACAGATAGTCAGGTAGAGTCTACACCTGTAGCTTCTACAACTGCTGTTTTATCTAGAGATGCACAGAATATGCCCGTGCTAGTTATGAATGGTGATTTTGATTTAGTTTGGTCACGGGTAGAGCGTGCTATTACTACGGCTAATATTAAAATTGATGATATGGATCGTAGTATGGGTGCTTATTATGTTAATTTGGCTGAGAAGGCTGATGGTAGTTCTGATGTGGGCTTCTTTAGTCGGTTATTTGGTGGTAATTCACAGGCTAAGCGCGATGCGAGGGCTGAGCGTTATATTATTAAAGTAGATAAGGTGGATAATGCCATTAATGTCAGTGTTCAGAATGCTAAGGACAGTAGTCCAGCAGCTGCTGATAAAGCTGAAGCAATACTTAAGCAACTTAAAGATAATATGAATTAAGCATATAAATTAGCCTTAATAAAGAGTGAAAATAGATGGAAAAGCGTGAAGAACTTTACCGCGGTAAAGCAAAGTCAGTATTCGCAACAAGTGATGAGGATCGTTTGATTCTTTACTTTCGTAATGATACTTCAATGATGGATGGGGAAAAGATTGAGCAGTTAGAGCGTAAAGGGGAAATAAATAACCGTTTTAATGCTTTTATCATGCAAAAGTTAGAGGAAGCAGGGATTCCTACGCAGTTTGATACGTTATTATCAACCAATGAATCTGTAGTAAAAAAATTACAGATGATTCCTGTAGAGTGTGTAATTCGCAACTATGCAGCAGGTAGTTTAGTACGTCGTTTAGGTGTGGAAGAGGGAATTGCTCTTAAACCGCCAGTGTTTGAATTATTTTTAAAGAATGATAAGTTACATGATCCCATTATCAACGAAAGTGTAGCTATTACTTTTGGTTGGGCTAAAGCTGAACAGTTAGCTCGTATGCGTGAATTAACTTATCAGGTAAATGAAGTATTAACTAAATTATTTGATAAAGCAGGCTTATTGCTGGTTGATTTTAAATTAGAGTTTGGTTTATTCCATGGTGAAATTGTTTTGGGTGATGAGTTTAGTCCAGATGGCGCTAGATTATGGGATAAAGAGACACTTAAAAAATTAGATAAAGATCGTTTCCGCCAAGGTTTAGGTGGTGTAGTAGAGGGTTATATTGAGGTTGCTAATCGTTTAGGTGTTCCTCTCTAGTTATTTTTATAAATTAAAAGGGCTATTTAATAGCCCTTTTCTTTTTCAGTAAAATAAAGTTTGGTCTATTATGGCTAAGTTTAAATACATATTCTGCTAAATAATCTATCTATTACAGGCGAAAGGATAACTACTGTTTATGGTATAGTTAGTTTAAAATACTGTGTTGAATAAGGTGTATTGGAGATAAGGCATGAATAAAAAGATTGGTTTTATTGGCACTGGTAATATGGGTGGTGCCATTATTGGTGGGTTAGTACAAAGTAAAGTATTAGCCGCTAATCACATTTATGCAATCAATCATCATCCTAAAAGAACACAAGAGTTGGTTGAAAAGTTTGCTATTAATGCAACTAGTAGTATTGAAGAGCTTACCAAAGTCAGTGATATTGTAGTAGTTGCAGTAAAGCCTAAAGTGGTGGCTGAAGTATTGGCTGAAGCAGCGCCTTTTCTAAAGAAAGATGCAATCATTATTTCAGTAGCAGCAGGTGTCACTTTAGCAAGTTTAGAAAAGGCAATCGGTTCTAAACAAAAGTTAGTGAGAATAATGCCTAATTTACCTTCATTGGTAGGTGAGGGCATGAGCTCTATAACAGCTAATGAGTTGTTAACAGAAGAAGATTTGGTGTTAGTTAAAGAGATTTTCAATAGCTTTGGTAAAGCTGAGGTTGTAGTAGAAGATTTAATTCATGCTGTAGTAGGGGTAAGTGGTTCTTCGCCTGCTTATGTGTTTATGTTTATTGAGGCATTGGCTGATGCGGCAGTACAAGGCGGAATGCCTCGTGAACAGGCTTATACCTTTGCTGCCCAGTCGGTGTTAGGTTCTGCTAAAATGGTATTGGAAACAGGTATCAGTCCAGGTGCTTTAAAAGATATGATCTGTTCACCTGGCGGTACTACTATTGAGGCTGTCTGTGAATTAGAAAGAAAAGGTTTTAGATCAGCAGTAATTGATGGAACTATGGCCGCTATGGCTAAATCTGCAGTAATGAGTAAGAAAGATTAATTATTATTGATAATTGTTATGCAGGCTAGTTTATTGACTAGCCTGTTTGTTTTGATACATTGAAAAAGAGTTGTTATTTATGTGGTTTCGTAATTTATTAGTCTATCGTTTAACCCAACAAATTCCGTTAACTGAAGAAGAGTTAACTAAAGCGTTACAAACTAAGTTGGCTAAGCCTTGTACTTTTCAAGAGTTATCGACCTTCGGTTTTATTGCTCCTTTTGGTAAAGGTGAAGATGCACCTTTAACTCATGTAAGCCAAGATTTTTATTTAATTGCAGCACGTAAAGAGGAACGTATTTTACCCGCTAGTGTGATTAAAGAAGCATTGCAAGAAAAAGTAGATGAGATAGAGGCTAGAGACGCTCGTAAGGTTTACAAAAAAGAAAAAGATCAGTTAAAAGATGAAATAGTACAGGATTTATTACCTCGTGCTTTTAGTCGTAAAAAAGTAATTTATGCAGCTATTGCGCCTAAGTTAGGGTTAATCTTAGTAGATAGCACCAGTACCAGTAAAGCAGAAGAGTTACTATCTACTTTACGTGAGGCGTTAGGTTCTTTACCCGTTAGGCCTGTTACTGTAAAAGTTGCTCCTAGCGCTACGTTAACAGATTGGATTAAGACACAAAAGTCAGCGCAAGGTTTCCAAGTGTTAGAGGATTGTGAGTTGCGTGATACTCATGAGGATGGTGGAATTATTCGCTGTAAACGTCAAGACTTAACCAGTGAAGAGATTCAAATTCATTTGAAGTCGGGCAAAGTAGTGACTCAATTAGCATTAACATGGCAAGATAAATTATCATTTATTTTGGATGATAAGTTTGCTATTAAGCGCATTAAGTTTGAAGATTTATTATTAGAGGAAGCTGATAAAGAAGGTGGTGATGATGCCGCTAGCCAGTTTGATGCAACCTTTATATTAATGATGCTAACGTTTACTGAATTTGTTCCTGCACTTTTGGAAGCATTAGGTGGTGAAGAGTTACCACAAGGTATTTAACCATTGAATAGGTAGAGAAATGTCTGATAAAAAACCAGTAGATATTGCCATTATAGGTGCTATGGCAGAAGAGGTAGAGGCCTTAGTTGCTTATTTAACAGAACCTGCTTTATATGAAAAATTAAGCAGTGTTTATTATTCAGGTAAACTAGCAGATAAAGAGGTAGTAGTATTCCAGTCTGGTATTGGTAAAGTAGGTGCTGCTGTATCAACTGCCTATGTGTTAGAACATTTCTCACCTAAATTTGTTATTAATATTGGTTCAGCGGGTGGTTTTGATCCAAAATTAAAAGTTGGTGATGTGGTTATTTCTTCTGAAGTATGCTATCACGATGTAGATGTTACCCTCGTAGGTTGTGAATATGGACAAATTCCTAATATGCCAGCAGCCTTTGAGGCTAGTAAACAGCTTATAGAAATAGCTCAACAAGCAGTTCAGCAACACTCAAACCATAATTCCATGACAGGATTAATTTGTACAGGTGATTGTTTTATGTCAGATAAAGCAGTGGTTGAGTTGGCACGTAGTCGCTTTCCAACAATGATTGCTGCTGATATGGAAGCTGCTGCCGTTGGGCATACTTGTTATTTGTATGGTTGTCCTTTTGTGGTAATTAGGGCTATTTCAGATGTGGTGGATCAGCCTGATAATAAGATTGACTTCTTTAGTTTCTTACAAGTGGCGGCTAGAAATTCAGCAGAGATAGTGGTTAATATAGTAAAGCAGCTTAATTGATATAGAAAGATTAGCTAGGTTGGGATAATTTCCCAACCTAAGTAAAAGTTACCAGTTGATACCAAAGCCAAAAATATAGCGTGTTTCGTTAATACTGGAATCACTTGCACCATTGATGATATTACGGTTTACTTTGAAGTTTAAAGAGGCCCAATCGGTAAGTTTATAACGTATTCCTATATCTGTATCTAAGGTGTATTTAGCAACACTAGTATCAAAAGGACGTGTTGCATTACCTGTAGTGAATAGTTCAAAGTTCTTACCCAATAAGTAGCGATTATAATCCCAACGGATACCATAAGAACCAAAATTTTTGCTAGAAGTGTCTTGGTATTCATAACGTGATACATTAATTAATGACGACATTGAGAAAGCACCTAAGCTGTCATCCCAAAATTGATAACCAGGACCAGTACCTAGTGTGTATTGTTTGCGTAAATCTTCTATATGGTCAAGCTTAAAGCCAGCATTAGTTTGCCAGAACCATTGTTTAGTAATAAAGTGGTCGAGTGTGTAATCTAATGCATAGTTGTTGGTGGATACATTACCATCACTACTTTTACGGTTATATTCACCATTAAGAATATGACGCCAATTGCTGTGTTCTAGCTTTGTTTGAAAATCGATATCGAAAGTTGTTGTATCTTTCTCAGCTTTTTTGCTGTCAAGCGCTATGTTAACTTTACCAGACCAAATAAGGTCATCAATTTCTACACCAAGTTTTTTGGGTTTAATGATCTGTTTAATATCTTGTAATGCGACTTCTTGTGGTTCAGTACCATTTACTAGCTGTAATTTACCTTCTTCCGCGGGTTTAATTATTTTGGCTTTTTCTTGTTTATCTTTTTTGAGTTTGACTAATAATGGACTGGAAGTCTCAATTGTGGAAACTTTATTCCAAGAAATAGTGACTGAACCAGCATAGTCTGTGTCTAAGACTAGTTTACTGTCATTCAAGAGAGAAATAGTACCTGTTAAACGGTCACCATTTTTCATCCAAACAGTGTCTGCTAATGAGGAGAGTGATAAAAAAGCAAGAAGTAAGAAAGTAAGTAAGCGTACTAACATAATAATGTTTTTTAATAGAGAATAATTAATAGATAAGGTGAGGAAAATTTAAAGATTAAAATGTAATAAATCTTTTAATAATTTGCCAATAGCTAAGGAAAGTAGATGCTATAGCTTAATTTGTCAATATTTAAATGGTATATTACGTTACATAATATAAAAATTAAAAGTTAACGTATAATATAAACTAGAGAAATCCTTAGTGAATGTGATAAGGTAAAGCGATTTGTGGAAATAGATAATTTAATTCAATGGATGATGAATAGATTGCTATGATAAGGAATAGCCGTTAGTGAGTTTTAATGAGAACTAATACAGTAAAGCATTCTGTAAGTGCTTTAAAACTTCATCCTCATTTAGTTATTTTGGTGTTGGGGTTTTCAGCAGGTATACCTAGTTTATTAATATCTTCTACTTTGGGGATTTGGTTGCTAGGGGCGGGTGCTTCTTTTGAAACAATTGGTTATTTAGGTTGGATAGGCCTTATTTATGCACTTAAATGGGTTTGGGCTCCTATGTTGGACCAATGGCGCTTACCTTGGTTGGGAAGGTTAGGCCGTCGTCGTTCATGGTTATTATTTGCACAAATCTGTATTTTTACAGGATTGGTGTGTGTTGCTTTAACAGATCCGCAGGACTATCTAAGACTTTTTATTATTTTTGCCTGTTTAGTGGCCTTTTTTTCAGCTACACAGGATATAGCATTAGATGCATACCGTTTAGAAATAGCGGATCAGAGCCAGCAAGCAAAGTTAGCGGCACTTTATATTATAGGCTTTAGAACGGCATTATTGATTGCAGGAGCAGGTTCTTTACTATTAGCTACTTATTTAGGTACTTCTGAGCAACGTTATTATTATACTGCTTGGCAAATAACTTATATGGTTTTTGCAGTATTAATGATTCCTGCCATGTTGGTAACATTATTTAGTGCAGAGCCAAATATTCATATCAAGCAAGAGGAAATTGCTGAGGCAGAGTTTAGCTTTGGCCGCCAATTATTTGCTGTTGTTTTAGTATTGTTTTTAGTAGTATCACTTCCTGTGATGATCACTGCTATTATGGATAAAGCATGGCCAAGAGCATTGCTTTATGCGTTGATTTTGATAACAGGTTTATCGCCTTGGGGAAAGTCACAAATTTTACCTGTGCGTATTTTATTAAGAAGAATGCGCCATCATTTGAAATTAACTGCACGAGCTAAAGAAATTCCTAATTTTGATTTTGTTCATCAAAGTATTTCTATTATTGTAATGCTTATTGTGTTGGTTACAATTTATGCATCTAGTAAAGCTTATATACAAGGAGCATGGCCAAGGGGAACACTGTATCTGTTAATTTTCTTTGGTTGTATTACAGCGCCAGGCAGATTCTTAATGGCTCCTATTTTGACGCCAATGGTTGAGTTTATTCAGCGCTATCGTTGGCAGGCTTTATTGATACTAGCCATAGTTTCTACTTATAAATTGGCTGATACCATGCCACTTAATATGATCGATGTTTTTTTATTAAAACATGGCTTTAGTCAAAATATCATTGCTATTGTTGTTAAAGGGTTTGGTATTGTATTAACCATTATTGGTGCTGGCTTTAGTGTCTTTTTAATTAATAAATTTAGGATTATGCCAGTACTATTTTTTGGTGGTGTGGCTTGTGCTTTTACTAATCTACTTTATATTTTGTTGATCAATGATCAGGGAAGTATTGCTGTATTGACTGCTGGTGATTATGGTTATTTTTTGGTTCATAATAGTGTTGCATTTTATGGCGCTATACAACCACTTCCCAGTATTTGGGAGCAAGTAATAAATTTTGATCCGCATATATGGACTTTAATCAGTATTGTTATTTTTGATAGTTTAAGTGCAGGTATTGCAGTGTCAGCGTTACTAGCTTACTTGGCAGGATTAACTAATATTAAATTCTCAGCAACACAATATGCTATGTTAAGTTCTGTTATGTTGCTATTACCTAAATTTATGGGTGGTTATTCAGGCAGAATTCTTACCTATTATGACTATGATTATCAAAAGTTTTTTTGGATTTGTGTGTTGTCAGGATTGCCTACTTTATTGTTTATTGGTTGGGCATGGTTGAAGCAAGGGAAACAGGGTATTAATAATTAGTAGCATAATTGCTAAGTTAAATTCCCAAATAAACATGTTAAAATAGTGGGAATTATTTTTTGTTAGAGGTTAATAGCCTCTTTTTTGTTTTTGAATTACTCAATTAAAGTGTGGATATTTATGCCTATGCAATTAAGAAAAGCCGTTTTATTGTGTTGTTTAACTATTTTCTCGATAGCGGGCTTTGCTGCTGAGAAAGCAACTAATAAGCCGGTTTATGGTCGTTATGAAAAGATTAAAATGATGGATCTTGATGGTGCTTTAATTTCTGCTAAGATTGATACAGGCGCTATGACTGCTTCATTAAGTGCTACCAATATTAAAATGTTTAAAAAAAATGGTGAAGAGTGGGTGCGTTTTACGCCACAGGTAAAAGGGCAAAAATTTAGCTCTGTAGAGCTTCCATTAGTACGTGTGGGTAAAATTAAACGTCGTGCAGCAGATATTAGTGATGTAGAAACAGATGCTGATGATGATTCAGATGACGAGGATCCAAACTACACTTATCGTCCAGAAGTTGAAATGAAAGTGTGTATTGGTGATCAGCTAAAAACTATTAATGTTAATTTAACTGACCGTAGTTCTTTTAGTTATCCTTTATTAATTGGTGCAAAAGCATTGAGAGAATTTAAAGCTGTGGTTGATCCAAGCCTAAAATATCAGTTAAAAGCTACTTGTGCAGTTAAATAGAAAAATTAGAAAAGAACAGTTTTGTTAATGGAAATAATATGCGCGCACTGACATTACATTTAAAAATTCTTATTGCTATATTAGTAGGCATTGGTCTATTTTCTATAGCTTATCAAGTATTTGTACTAAAAATTCCTGTGCAAGAGGATGAACGAGGCAATTATTGGACAATTGATGCCAAAATTGATTTTTACGTGCGAGGTTCTAAACCTGTACGTGTACAATTTTTTGTGCCTTCAGAGCAAAATGGCTATCTTAGATACATTAAATCAACTGATAGTTTATTGGCAAAAGATTATGGTAGTAGTATCGAAGAAGATGCTCATGGTAATCAATTATTGACGTTGTCGTCACGTCGAGAATCAGGCTTGCAAACGCTTTATTATCGTTTAGCGTTAACTCAGCGCGATAGTTTAAGCACACCTAAACAGATTAAGGGCAAAACTTGGCGTGAAAGTATTCCATTAACAGAGCAACAACAAGTTGCTACTAAAACATTAATTGATAATATTCGTCAAAAGTCGTTAGATACAGCAACATTTATTACAGCAGCTATTAAAGCTGTAAATGATGTAAAGAATGATAATGTTAGTTTATTATTGAATAATGATAAGACAATAGATAATAAAGTTAATGTATTAGAATTATTGTTATCACAAGCACATATTCCTATTCAGCGTGTTCATACAGTTCGCTTGATAAGAGGGACAAATCAAAAGCCTGAACTTTGGATTAGGAGTTATATTGCACCTACCGTTGTTAAATCAAATAGTGATAAAAATACCAATAAAACGACAACGGCTACAAATAATCCAGGAACATGGGTTTATTTTAATCCAGAAACAGGTAAAACAGGCTTACCAGATGATCGTATAATTTGGTGGGTGGGCGATGACGAATTATTAAGTGTTGATAATGGTAATCAAGCAAAGGTAACCTTTAGCATTGATAACTCTGAGTTAGCGGCTAAAGGTATTATTTCTCAAATGGCTGGACAAAAAGATGCGAGTAGCTTTATTACTTACTCGCTATACAGTCTGCCTATTCAAGTCCAAGAAACTTATAATGTGATGATTATGATCCCAATAGGGGTTTTAGTTATTCTTGTTTTACGAAATATTATCGGTTTACAAACATTAGGAACCTTTACTCCCGTATTAATTGCATTAGCATTTAGGGAAACGGGTCTAGGTTTTGGTATCTGTTTATTTACGATTATTGTAACACTTGGCTTATCTGTGCGTTCTTATCTGGAGCATCTAAAGTTACAAATGTTGCCTAGGTTGTCTGTAGTATTAACTTTTGTTGTGGTATTAATTGCTGCTATTAGTCTATTTAGTCATAAGCTAGGCTTGGAGCAGGGATTATCTGTTACTTTATTCCCAATGGTAATTTTAACCATGACCATTGAGCGACTTTCTATTACATGGGAAGAGCGTGGAGGGACTAATGCTTTTAAAGTAGGTATAGGTACACTTTGTGCCGCTTCATTAGCTTATTTAGTAATGAAGATACCAGCCTTAGTTTATTTCGTGTTTACATTCCCTGGTATTTTATTAATATTAGTTGGTTTTATGCTCGCTATGGGACGCTATCGTGGTTATCGCCTAACTGAGTTACGTCGTTTTAAAGCTCTGTTAAAAGAGGGTTAGGCACATGTTATCTATGTGGAAAACTTGGAAGGAGCTAAAATCTCGCGGTATTATGGGGATTAATCAGCGTAATGGTGATTATATTCTCAAGTATAATAAGCGAAAATATTATCCTGTGGTTGATGATAAGATCATTACTAAGATGCGTGCTATTGAGGAAGGTATTCATGTGCCAGAACTCTATGGCATTATTGAAACAGAGCACGATATTAGTAAGCTAGATTCCATTTTAGCAGGCCGTACTGATTTTGTTATCAAACCAGCACAAGGGGCTGGTGGTGATGGAATCATCGTTATTGCGGATAAGTTTGATGAAAAAAGATTTAAAACTGTTTCTGGGCGAATGATTTCTCATTCAGAAATTGAGTATCAAATTTCTAGTATTTTAACTGGATTATATTCACTGGGTGGCATGAGAGATCGTGCACTTATTGAATACCGTGTAACACCAGATTCTATTTTTAATAGTATCAGTTATGAGGGTGTACCCGATATTCGTATCATTGTTTTATTGGGATATCCTGTGATGGCAATGTTACGTTTACCTACTCGTCAATCAAGTGGTAAAGCTAATTTACACCAAGGTGCAATAGGGGTGGGAGTAGATCTAGCCAGTGGTATCACTTTAAAAGGTACTTGGTTGAATGAGAAAATAGATAAACACCCTGACACAAACAACTTTGTCAGTGGTGTACAGTTACCAGATTGGGATAACTTTATGCGTCTGGCCACTCGCTGTTATGAGCTTTCAGGGCTAGGTTATATTGGCGTTGATATGGTATTAGACAAAGATCAAGGTCCTTTAATTCTAGAACTTAATGCACGTCCAGGATTAAATATTCAAATTGCTAATGACACAGGTTTAGCAATGCGTAATAAGATTGTTGAAGCACATATAGCAGATTTAAAGAAAAAACAACGTGTTGAAGCGCCTGAGGAAAGAATGCGTTTTTCCCAAGAGCATTTTGCAGTCAATTTTAATAAATAGTCTATTAAGCTACGATTATAGTACCTAAGCTATTTTATCTATTGTTGATACTTCTAATAATGGATAAGATAGCTTGGGTGTTTTTGATATAATGCTGTATATTATCGTGAAGAGTTGATTATACTTACTAATGTATTAATCACAATTATGGATTGTTGTCGATGAACAAAATAATTTATCTTGTTATTGCTATTTTAGTTATTGGTGGCATTGTTATGTTCCAAAATGGGGGAGACAACAATGCTTCAACTACTACAATAGTAAATTATAATGAAGGCGATATTATTGCTCAAAATAGTGAGTATTATCGTAAATTTATGGGTAAGAACTCTGATAACTTTTATGTTGTGCAAGATTTTTATTCAGGATTTGATACTAAACTGACTAATCCATTTACTTTAATTAGAGCTGACCAATTAACAAAATTACCGACTACAGTAGTTAAGGATAGTGGTTATTATAGCTCTCTATCTATTTATAGGACTTTTCGATTATGGACGAAAGAAGGTGATCCTATTGAAGAGTTGAATTTTATGGATGGTAAAATAGATGGTCCAGCAATCAAATGGTATCCTAATGGGCAGCAAATGTATCAACGTTATTACAAGGGTAATGTACCTGATGGTTTGTGGTCAGAGTGGTATGCAAATGGTCAATTAAAGTCAGAAGGCTTATATGCAGATAACAAACAAGTAGGCCCTTGGCGCGCATGGTTTGATGATGGAGCATTAACCAGTGAGGTTTTTTATACAGATGGTATAAAAGATGGGGCATCTGTAGTTTATAACCAAGCAAAAGTAAAGCTTGAAGAAGGTAATTATACTCAAGGAAAGAAACAAGGAGTGTGGCATTTTTCTGATCAGTTAGGTGAAAAGACATGGCAGGGAGAATATCAGGATGATGTTCCAACAGGGAAATGGCAATGGTTCTTTGAGGAAGGTAGGAAGATAGCTGAAGGTGAATATCAAAATGGATTAAAAGAAGGGATATGGACAGAATACGATGGCAATGATAACAAAACTAAAGAAATTACTTATAAAAAAGGTCAAAAAGTTTCAGAAAAAGTATTTAAAAAGTCTGAAAGTGAATAACCTAATGATCTTTAGTTACTAGTCAATTATTGTTGTATTGTATAGCTATGTAGATAAGTAAAATTTTATGTGCTAGAAGCTGTAAGGTGGAAAAATAGATTTTAGCACGATTATTTATTTTGATATTTAGATAAATAGGTGTTTATTTTGGCAAGCAAGAAAACATCGGATTATTATAAAGTAATTCCTGAGTCACTACATAAGGAAGCTGATGCATTAATAGATTATGTAAGATATTTTCCTTACCAGTTTCCTACAGAATGTCCTTATTGTGCCTATCATTCGTTTCGTCAGACAAACCATATTAATACTGCAGGTCAGCCACGTTTCGTTTGCTATCGTTGTAAAAAGAATTTTAGCCAATTAACAGGTACTTATTTTGCACAAATGAAACAAATAGAATTGTGGCCTGATTTTATTTGTTTACGATTGGCAGGTGTGTCTCTTATAAAGATACAAGACATATTGGGAATGTCGAATCATGCGGTAACTAATCGGGAAAAAGTTTTACGTCGTATGATTAAAGATCTTTTCCCTAATTTGGCAGCATGGTGGCTACCACATCATCAATGGCAAGATCGTCGTTTAACTCAACAAGTGAAAGAGGAAAAAAAGACATTTATCAGTTTTTTAGATAAATTAGTTTATCAGCAAACGATTGATTGTCCTGAATGTGGTAATAAAGGGGTAAAAAGGGTAGAGTTATCCAAACATCGCCCCTATTTTGTATGCCATCGTTGTAAAACACCTACTAACTTGCTGAAAGACACAGCCCTTTTTCGATTAGATCACATGGAGTTATGGCATTCTTATGTTGAGTGCTTAGTTAAAGGTGAAAGTAATTTAACTATTCAACAGCAATTAGATATTTCTCATAGTTGCGCATTAAATTGGCGAAAACGCTTTATTAAACAAATGCAAACAATGGGGCTGAATGAATTAGTGTACTGGATAAAGTGGCAATGGGGCCGTCGTCAAGCTGCTATTAGAGGTAAAGCTAATAAGACAGAGCCAAAACAAATATCTAAGTCAAATTCATTTAAAAAAAAGTAATTTTGTGAGTTTAGATTATATTGTTGTTTTCACAGTAATATAATCCTTCTATAGGCTATATCTTAAAAGATATTCTTATAGTATTTATCTAAATAATGCCGTATTAATAATGGATTATTACTCTGCAGTCTGTAGGGAAACAGGTATATATATCCTTAATAACTTTGTAGTAGTTGTTATAAAAATAGTTAATTATTAGTGTTTGATTTTTAAGTATGAGTTTTATGCACTATAATAATGATCATTTATTATGATATTGGTCTGTTACTAAAAAATAAGGATTAATAGTGATAAAAAAGAAAATACCGGATTACTATAAAATTATTCCAGAAACGTTACATAAGGATGCTGATGCATTAGTTGATTATGTTAGGTATTTTCCATACCAAACTCCCAGTCAATGTCCCTATTGTGGTTATCATTCATTTCGTCAGGCTACAGATATTAATGCAGCAGGGCAGCCGCGTTTTAATTGTAATCGTTGTGAAAGGAATTTTAGTCAATTAACAGGTAGCTATTTTGCGCATATGAGCCATATGGAATTATGGCCAGATTTTGTTATATACCGTTTATCAGGTTTATCATTTCAGAAACTCAGCAGATTATTAAATATTTCTGAAAATGCTTGCCAGATACGTGAAAGAAAACTCTACCAGATGATGGAAGATTTATTTCCTGCACTGTATCAATGGTGGAAACCTCATCATGAATTTAAAGATAGAAAGGTGACTGATCAAGTAGCAAAAGAACGTGCAACTTTCTTGAAGTGGTTAAAAACACGTATAGAACAACAAACAGCAAATTGCCCAATTTGTGGTAAGTTCATTAAACAGCGAGCTTTTGTTGGAGGGCATCTTGGTAAGCTTTCTCAAAATAAAAGTAGACCCTATTTTGAATGTAGCCGTTGCCGAAAAAGTTTTAGTGTTTTTAAAGACACACCAATTGATAAGCTTACCCATATAGACCTTTGGTTGCCTTTTGCGAAGGGGCTTTGCCAAGGTAAAAGCAATTATCAAATTATGGATACACTACCTACCATGATCATGAAAAAAACAGCGAGTAATTGGCGTAATAAGTTTATTGAACAAATGAAACTAATGGAACTCAATGAATTAGTATTTTGGTTAGAATGGCAGCGTAGTCGCAATAAAGGTGCAGAGACTCGTAAAGTAAAACAGCGAGAGGCTAAACAAAAAAGCAAATCCAAAAATTAGTTTTAACAACTATAGAAATAAAAACTACTCACTAATTATAACTAAAAATAATTGCCAAAATAAGAGGAGCATAGTTTCTTGATCTATTTTAGTCTTATAACTGTTAATAAAGTTAAGGATTAGGGTAAACTAGCCACTATGACTATATAAAACAGGAGGTTATTATGGCAAAAACGTTAGCAGAGTATCTAACAGAGTGTTATCAACAGTTAACAAAACATTGCTACCACAATGATGGTACACCTATTTTTGAGCAACAGAAAATAGATCGTGTAACCGTTGCTTGTGAGTTTGATTTATTAGTATTAATTAAAGGCGAGTTTTCTTCTTTAGAAAAAATAGCTATGTTAACTGCTAAAGAATACTGGTTATATGAGGCTCTAGAACTAACCCCTGTTATGCAACTGTTGGCACAAAAACTTTCAGACGGTTTAGCTTATAAAACCCCAAAAATAAGAGCAAAAAGAAAGTGTTTATTGGCATTATTACAAACAGATGGTGAAAACTTATTTGATAGTCTAGAAGCTTTCCTAGAAAACTTTGCAATAATGGATGTTCCTATGATTATGGTTAAACCTGTGTTAGATAACCATTTTGAAGGAGTATTAAAGAAAATAGATTATAGAACTAAAGAAGATAGCAACAAGTTTTCTTTTAATATAGGTTAGTATTTAGATAAAAAGCTATCTCTAACTAGATGATAAACATAATATAATGATTTTAATAATCTCACTAAAATGGAATATAAAAAATGTCTAATACAAAATTAAAGGATAAAGATTTTATATATGTAGTAAAAAAATATAATGACTTGCGTAAAGATAATCCTTGCCATAGATATGCATCTTCCGATTATTGCTTTAATTATTTTCAACTAAAACAAACAAAAGCTAAAAAATCTTTTTCTGATGATATGGAATATAGCTGTAATGTTTTAGGATTCTATTTAGCAAGTTGGGGTATGTATCGTGGTTCTAGTTACTTACTACAAAATAGTGCTTCTATTTTTAAAGGACTAATAGAGTATATAGATGAGATGGATAAAGTATACTGGACCATTGATGTTCCAGAATTCACAGATGAAAATATAGAGTTTTTAATTTCTTTATATAATCAAATTGCTAAAAAAATAAAATTAGATAATCGTAAAAAAGTTACTCTTATTACTAAAATTATGTTAGGTATTTGGGGGTGTGTGCCTGCATATGATAGCTATTTTACTAAAACTTTTTCAAATATATTTGCTGGTGAATGTGCTTTTACCTCATTTAATAAAAAATCATTAGAGTCAATTAAAAAATTTTACGAGGCTTACCAATTAGATATTGATTGTCTTGCTAAAGATGGAGATTATAGGACACTAGACTTTAATACTGGAGAAATGACTAATTTACCATATACTAAATCTAAGATTATTGATATGTATGGTTTTCAGAAGAGTTACAAATAGTGGGTAAAATTGGAAAATTGCTTTTTAATAACATATTCTTTTTTAGTTAACACTTAAACCTTTTTTAAGCATACTCTTAAATTAAGTGAAGTTTTTTGTGTAGATATAATAATTAGTAAGAAATGTTATTATGTAAAAAATGCTGTAAAAATGACTACTAATAAAGTTATGCCTAGTTGAATATTTAACTAGGCATAGATAAAATCAATGCCCATTACAACCACAGCCACCATGTCCACAGCAGTCGTCATCTTCTGCTAATGCTGCACCTTCTTCCATAGCTTCTAGTTCTAGTTGTAAGCTAACTAGATTAGTAGCCATAGGGCGTAGTACTAGGTTGGTAAATTCTGTATCATCTTCGGCTACATCAGTACCAATAAATAATTGGCCGCCAATATTTTGTACCCAAAGTTCTTTGCCATTTAGAATAATAGCAAAGCGGCCACAGTTGGTTTTTTGGGTATTGCCATCAGCGTCTTCTAGTAGTAATTCAATTGTTTCGTTCATAATCTATTCTCTTAATAAATAATAGTTAAGCTAACTTTTGGATAGCTTGTTCAAAGCGTTTTAAGCCTTCTTTAATATCGGCTTCTTCAATAATTAGGCTAGGGGCTAGGCGAATAACTTCTGGGCCTGCTTGTAATAGCATTAAGCCCTGTTGCTCAGCCGCTTGTATAATTTCTTTAGTACGTTCTTTCCATTCTGGAGTAAGTACACAACCAATTAATAAGCCTTTGCCACGTACTAGCGAGAAGATATTGTATTGTTTACCAATACGTTCTAACTCTTGTTGGAATAGGGCACGACGGATTTCTACGCCATTTAATACTTCAGTAGTGTTTACAATATCAACTACTTTGTTAGCGACAGCACAGGCTAATGGATTACCACCATAGGTTGTACCATGTACGCCTACTGAAAAACTTTTAGCTATATGTTCTTTGGTAAGCATAGCGCCAATAGGGAAGCCGCCACCTAAACATTTAGCATTGGTTAAAATATCGGGAATTACATTGTAATGCATATAGGCAAATAGCTTGCCAGTGCGTCCCATACCTGTTTGTACTTCATCAAAGATTAGTAAGGCATTGTGTTTATCACAAAGCTTTCTAACACCTTCTAAATAAGCTTGATCTGCTGGTAAAACACCACTTTCACCTTGAATAGGTTCAAGAATTACCGCACAGGTTTTATCAGAAATAGCGGCTTCCATTGCGGCTAAATCATTATAAGCTACATGTTTAATGCCTTCAATTTTAGGGCCAAAGCCACTGGAGTATTTGGCTTGGCCACCGGTGCTTACAGTGAAGTAGGTGCGACCATGAAAGCTATTAAGGGTGGAGATAATTTCATATTTATCTTCACCAAAGTTATCATAGGCATATCGACGGGCTAGTTTAAGTGCTGCTTCATTGGCTTCTGCACCAGAGTTGGAGAAGAATGCACGATCAGCAAAGGTAGCTTCAGTTAGTTTTTTAGCCAGTTGTAGTGCAGGCTCATTAGTAAAGATATTGGAAACATGCCAAAGTTTATGGGCTTGTTCGGTTAAGGCTTCAACAAGAGCAGGGTGGGCATGACCTAGTACATTCACTGCAATACCACCTGTAAAGTCTATATATTCTCGTCCTTCCTGATCCCATACTTTAGAACCTTGCCCTTTAACAGGAATAAAGCTAGCTGGAGAATAAACAGGAACGATATAACGATCAAAATCAGTACGACTTACAGTAGACATGGTAAATGCTCCTAGCAGAAAAATTAGCTGGCAAATTATAGCACTGAATTAAAACAAAAAAGGCGTCTTTGGTAAGACGCCTTTTTGAGATTCGAACAATGAATTGCTTATTTCTTACCGAAACCACCAAAACGTTGTTTGAAACGATCAATACGACCACCAGTGTCTAATACTTTTTGTTTGCCAGTGTAGAAAGGATGGCAAGCAGAGCATACGTCAATAGTGATGTCTTTGCATAAAGTTGAAGCAGTTTCAATAACATTACCACAGCTACAAGTAGCTTTGATAGCTTCGTATTTTGGATGGATATCAGGTCTCATTTAAGTTTCCTCAGTGTAAGCGTGCCGCCACTTAATTAGTATTAACAAAAACTAGGTACCGCACAGAAAATTGTGGCGTATTATACCAGAAAACGCAGTAACTGCAAGTTGCTTTTAAGCGTTAACGCTTATCTGCAATCATGCCAATAAACACCATAATAAGTAATAATATGGGGAATAAACTGTAATAATTCAAGTAGCTTAGTAGTTGTTTAACGAGTCCTGGTACATAGTTAATAATAAGACCAAACACTACCATATAAACGATAGCTAGAATAATAACCCTGAATACTATATTCATAGTACCAATTAAGCGTTGGATGTATTTGCCTAGACTAAGCCCAAATAGTACCAGTAGTACTGCAACAAGGGCGAGTGATATTTGATCTAGATGACGATCACACCAACGGGAAAGGGTGACAATAAAATCAAGTAGTGTATCCATAATTTAATCTAAAAAATATTCCAATAAGTTGTTTAAGAAAAGAAAACCTTGAGGGGTAGCTACTAAACGTTCATTGTTAGCCGCTAATAAACCAGTTTGTATTGCTTGTTGGCAAATTTTATCAATAGTGGCTAGTGGTAGGTAAGTACGTTCTGTAAAAAAGTGGCTAGGTACACCTTCTTTAAGGCGTAATGCATTCATCATAAATTCTACAGGTAGTTCTTCATTCGTTAGCCGTCGTTCGCCTGCTTGAGAAGGTTTATTAGACGCTAGATAGTCTTTAGGTACACGGGTTTTCCAATTACGGTAAATAGTGCCATCTAGTTGGGTTAGTTTGCCATGCGCACCTGCACCTATACCTATAAAATCACCAAAAGTCCAATAGTTAAGGTTATGTTTGGCTTGAGCGTTAGTTGATTTAGCATAGGCGGAAACTTCGTATTGTTGAAAACCGTTCTCTGCTAATAGTGATTGCCCTTGCTCTTGGATAGCCCATAATGCTTCATCCTCTGGCAATACAGGGGGATGTGACCAATAAGCAGTATTAGGCTCGATGGTTAATTGATACCAAGAGAGATGATCAGGCTGTAAAGCAATGGCTTGTTGTAAATCAGCAATAGCCTGTTCAGGTGTTTGTTCAGGTAAACCATGCATTAAGTCGAGATTTAAGCGAGTAAAGCCAGCTTGATGAGCCATTTCAACCGCTTTTATCGCTTCTTGTGCCGAATGGATACGCCCTAGAGCTTGTAGTTGGGTGCTATGAAAGCTTTGCACACCAATAGATAAACGATTAATTCCAAGACTAAAGTAATTAGCAAATTTTTGTTGTTCTGCTGTACCAGGATTTGCTTCTAAGGTGATTTCTATATCTTGAGCTAAGGTAAGTTGTTTGGCGATACCATTCAGTAGTAATTCAAAGCTATCAGCAGAAAATAGGCTAGGAGTACCGCCACCTATAAAAATAGATTGAATAGGGCGCTGTTGAGCTGCATCCACTTCTAAAGCAAGGTCTGCTAATAACGCCGTTATATATTCTTGTTCTGGTAACTCACCTTTTGTGGCATGTGAGTTGAAGTCACAATAGGGACATTTACGCACACACCAAGGGATATGGATATAGAGTGATAGTGGCGGTAGAGTTATAGCCTGGCTCATTAAATAGTTAAACGCTGTTTTAATAATGCCATAGCCTTAGCTCGGTGACTAAGTTGATTTTTTAATTCAGGCGATAGTTCAGCGCTAGAACATTGTTGCTCTGCTACCCAAAATAAAGGGTCATAGCCAAAACCATTAGTACCTCTTGCTTCGAATAAGATAGTACCTTGCCAAATGCCTTCACAAATAATGGGCATTGGATCATTTTCATGACGAACTAAAGCTAATGCGCAAATAAATTGAGCAGTGCGTTGATCTTCTGGAACGTCTTTTAGTTCATTGAGTAATTTAGCATTGTTTGCTTGGTCACCCGCATTGCCTGCATAGCGTGCTGAGTAAATACCAGGAGCGCCTTGTAGAATATCTACTGCAAGTCCTGAGTCATCAGCTAGGGCGGGCAATCCTGATACTTTGGCTGCATGACGGGCTTTTAAAATAGCATTTTCAACAAAGCTTAACCCAGTTTCTTCAGGTTCAATGGATGAAAACTCAGCTACAGAGTGAATTTCAAAGTGTTCGCCCAGCATTTTTTGTAGTTCTTTTAGTTTACCTTGGTTGTGACTGGCTAATACTAGCTTTTGGTGATTAGTCATTGTGTTCTCTATCTATTTACTAACTATTGGATGTTAATTGGTAAATGCCAATTTCACTCATAAGGTTTGGCCATAAACGGGTTAACATCGTATCATGATGTTGGCTATTAACTGCTAATCGCTGTAATACTTTTGCCCCTAGTTGCTTGGTTAAATTTTCAAAATCTTTGAAGGTGCAAAAGTGAATATTAGGTGTGTTATACCATGTATAGGGTAAAAATTCTGATACTGGCATTTTACCTTTTAAGCTAAGGTAAAGACGACAACGCCAATGACCAAAATTAGGGAAGGTGATAATACAGGTTTTCCCTACCCGTAGCATTTCTTGCAAGAGTTTATCAGGGTAGTTAAGTACCTGAATTGCTTGAGTCATGATTACGACATCAAAACTTTGGGTGGCAAAGTTGGCGAGTCCTTCATCAAGGTTTTGTTGAATAACATTAACACCTTTTTGTAGGCATTGGTTGATATTGGTAGAGTCAATTTCTAAACCATAACCACTCACTGCCTTATGTTTTGTTAAATAGGATAGTAGTTCACCATCACCACAGCCTAAGTCTAATATTCTACTATTATTAGGAATCCATTCTTGGATAATTTCTAAATCAGCACGCATTATATTCACCTTAAATAACAATACGTTGCATATAGGTTGTAAAGGCTTCTTGATACCTTGCAATGGGCATTAAGAAAGCATCATGACCTTGTGGTGCATCGATGTCTAAATAGCTTACATTTTTTCCTGCGGTAACCAGTGCGTCAACTATTTCTTTTGAGCGAGCAGGGGAGAAGCGCCAATCAGTAGTAAACGAAATTAAGAAGAAATTAGCTTTTACATGAGCAAAGGTAGCAGCAAGATCACCATTGTGTTTAGCTGCTGGGTCAAAGTAATCAAGGGCTTTAGTCATCAGTAAATAGGTATTGGCATCAAAACGACCAGAGAATTCTTCACCTTGATAACGAAGATAACTTTCTACTTGGAATTCTACATTATGGAAATCATAGTTTAGTTTTTCATGTTTTAAATCACGACCAAACTTTTGCCCCATCGCATCATCAGATAGGTAGGTAATATGTCCTACCATACGTGCTAACATTAAGCCACGTTTAGGGATAATACCTTGTTCTTGGAAGTTACCATCCAAAAAATCAGGGTCAGATAAGATGGCTTGTCTAGCCACTTCATTAAAGGCAATGTTTTGAGCTGATAGCTTGGGTGCAGCAGCGATAGCCACACAATGGCGAAGTCGATCTGGGTAGCTAATAGCCCACTGCATGGCTTGCATTCCGCCTAGACTGCCACCTACAACTGCTGCCCATTGTACGATACCTAATTTGTCCGCTAGTCTGGCTTGACTATTTACCCAGTCTTCTACAGTAACAATAGGGAAGGTTGAACCATAGGGTTTATTGGTTGCTGGATTGATACTGGAGGGACCAGTAGAGCCATTGCAACCACCTAAGTTATTAATACTAACTACAAAGAATTTATTGGTATCGATTGGTTTGTTGGGGCCTATATAGTTATCCCACCAACCCGGTTTTTTTTCATCTTCTGTATGATAACCTGCTGCATGGTGATGGCCTGAAAGTGCATGGCAAATTAAGATAGCATTACTATGTTGTTCATTTAATTTACCATAGGTTTCATAAATAATTTGATAACCAGCAGTCAACTCTTTACCACAAGCTAATTTTAAAGGCTTATCAAATGACATAATCTGTGGTGTGACTAGCCCAACAGAGTCCTTAGCAAAATTAGTTGTCATTGATAATTCCTTATTAAGTAAAAAATAACCAAATGTTAATTGTTAGGCTATTAGTTGTGCAATAAAGTTACTGATAAAAAACAGTAGTATCAGTGCAATCATTGGTGTGATATCGATAATTCCAATGGGTGGAATGATACGACGTAAAGGAGCCAATACAAAGTTACTAATTTGCTTAATTAATATAGCCGCAGGTGCTCTACTGTCTGGTGCAATCCATGACAAGATGGCATTACCAATAAAAATTAAGAATAGTAAATATACAAATGTATCGAGTAAAGCAATAAATGAAACAATAAGTATATTAACAAAAGCTAGGAGAACATTTTGGCCTTGTAGCAAAAGTAGTATGACAATAATAATTAGCTGTACTAAATAAGCTAGAATAATTGAAGCAAAATCTTGTCTGCCAATACTAGGAATTATTTTTCTCATTGGTTTTAATAAGGGGTGAGTTACTTTTACTATGAATTGGCTGATGGGATTATAAAAATCAGCACGTGCCATCTGTAGTAAAAAGCGTAACAGAATGATGGAAATATAAATCTTTCCTAGTAAAGCAATAATCATTAATAAAATATTTGAACCTGTCACTTGAATCTACCTAGTATTTCAGTGTGTGCTTTAAGCAAAGCATTAATTTTAAGGGAAAATAGCGAGTAATGAAACTAGCCTATTGTTAAACTTTATAATTCCTTTCACCAAAAATAGCTGTACCTATTCGTAGCCATGTGGCACCTTCAGCAATCGCAGCTTCGAGATCATGACTCATGCCCATGGAAAGTGTATCTAGAGATAAGTTAAGTTGTTGATTAATATCATCCTTTAATTTTCGTAAAGTGGCGAAGGCTAGATGTTGTGCTTGTTGGTCTTCGGTTGGCTCAGGAATAGTCATAAGTCCTTTTAGTTGCAGCCTAGGCATTTTATTAATAGCTTCTACCAGTACTTTAAGTTCAGCTGGATTGCAACCAGACTTACTTTGTTCACCACTAATATTTACTTGGATACATATTTGTAGTGGTGGAAGTGCTAAGGGACGTTGATTGTTTAATCGTTCAGCAATTTTAAGGCGATCAACAGAGTGAACCCATTGAAAACTCTCAGCAATATCTTTAGTTTTATTGGATTGGATTGGCCCAATAAAATGCCAGATTAATGGTAAACTAATTAACTCTGACTGCTTTTGTAAGGCTTCTTGCAAGTAATTTTCACCAAAATTGGTAATGCCACATTGAAAAGCTTCTCGAATAGCCATAGCAGGTTTGGTTTTACTAACAGCGAGTAAATGTATTTGCTTTGGGTCACGCTTTGCAATACTAGCAGTTTGAATGATACGTTGCTGAATAAAATCAATGTTTTTACTTATTTCTGACATTTATAACCTGTAAATCAATGTGTAATATAGTCAAGGTATGATATATTTATAAACAATTTTAACATGCTTTCACGGATTAATTGATTTTATTTGGAGGTTTAAAGCATTTATGGAAATCACTGAATTACTAGCGTTTAGCGCAGAGCACAAAGCATCGGACTTACATTTATCTGCAGGATTGCCACCAATGATTCGTGTGGATGGGGATGTACGCCGTATAAACCTTCCACCTTTAGATCATAAGCAAGTTCATAGCCTTGTTTACGATATTATGAATGATAGGCAACGTAAGGAGTATGAAGAAAACTTGGAGACGGACTTTTCTGTTGAAGTTCCAGGTTTAGCCCGTTTTCGGGTAAATGCTTTTAATCAAAATCGTGGGGCTGCAGCAGTATTTCGTACCATTCCTTCTAAAGTGTTAACAATGACAGAATTAGGGATGGGTGATGTATTTGAGAAGATTTGTAATAATGAGCGCGGTTTAGTGCTGGTTACAGGTCCTACAGGTTCTGGTAAATCAACCACACTAGCAGCGATGGTGGATTATGTGAATGCAACACGCTATGAGCATATTTTAACCATTGAGGACCCAATTGAGTTTGTTCATGAGTCTAAAAAATGCCTTGTAAACCAGCGTGAAGTTCATAGAGATACCTTAGGGTTTAATGAGGCATTACGTAGTGCATTGCGTGAAGACCCGGATATTATCCTCGTAGGTGAAATGCGTGACTTGGAAACTATTCGTTTGGCATTAACTGCGGCAGAAACAGGTCACTTGGTATTTGGTACATTACATACCAGTTCAGCAGCAAAAACTATTGACCGTATTATTGATGTATTCCCAGCAGCTGAAAAGTCAATGATTCGCTCAATGCTTTCTGAGTCATTACAAGCAGTAGTTTCACAGAAGTTAATTAAAAAGATTGGCGGTGGTCGAGTAGCTGCTCATGAAATTATGATTGGTACACCGGCTATTAGAAACTTAATTCGTGAAGATAAAGTAGCACAGATGAATTCTTCTATTCAAACTGGAGCGCAGGTAGGTATGAAAACGATGGATTCTAGTTTAAGGCTTCTAGTAGAAAAAGGCCTTATTGAAAGGATTTATTTAAAGAAAGCAGATTAATTAATAATTATTAGAATATATTTTTTTGAACGTTTATATGTATTTTTTTTTGTGTAGGTAGTGTGATGGAGTTTGAGAAATTATTACAGTTAATGGTGGATAAAAAAGCCTCTGACTTATTTTTGACAGTGGGTGTTCCGCCCTGTATAAAAGTTGATGGTAAGTTAGCTCCATTACCTGTGGATAAACTGAACGGCGATAGAATGAAAGAGTTGGCTAGGTTATTAATGACTGAACGCCAACAAAAAGAGTTTGCTTCTACACAGGAGTGTAACTTCGCTGTTAGTTATCCTGGAATTGGGCGTTTTAGGGTGAGTGCTTATATTCAGCGTAATCAAGTGGGCATGGTATTACGCCGGATTGTTACAGAGATTCCTAGTCTGGAACAGTTAGCATTACCTAAAATTATTAAAGACTTAGCCATGGTAAAACGTGGCTTAGTATTGTTCGTAGGGGCAACAGGGGCAGGTAAATCTACCTCACTAGCAGCTATGGTGGATTATCGCAATACCCATTCGACAGGGCATATTATTTCAATTGAAGACCCCATTGAATATTTGTTTAATCATAAGAACTGTATTGTAACTCAACGGGAAGTTGGGCTTGATACTGAGTCATTTGAAGTCGCTCTTAAAAATACCTTACGCCAGGCTCCTGATGTGATCATGATTGGTGAGGTACGTACTCGCCAAACCATGGAGTATGCGTTGGCGTTTGCTGAAACAGGCCACTTATGTTTAGCAACCTTGCATGCTAATAATGCTAACCAAGCATTAGATCGTATTATCAGCTTTTTCCCAACTGAACGTCATTCACAAGTATGGTTAGATTTATCATTAAATTTACGAGCTATTGTAGCGCAGCAATTAATTCCTAATAAAAGTGGTGTGGGACGGCAAGCTGCCGTTGAAGTATTATTAGGTACGCCACTTGTATCTGATATGATTCGTACAGGTCAGGTAACCGAGTTAAAAGGTATTATGTCACGTTCTGTTGAGTTGGGGATGCAAACCTTTGACCAAGCTTTATTTGATCTATTTGAAAGAGGCTTCATCTCTTATGAATCTGCTTTAGCTTGTGCAGACTCTGTGAACGATTTACGTTTGATGATTAAATTAAACTCAGAGAAAAGTGTTAAAGCTTCTTCAAGTGAATTATCAGGAGTCAAACTAAAAGACTATGATGATGAAGAGGATGATATTTGATCACTAATAAAAAATAGCCCAAATATGGGCTATTTTTTATTAAGTTAAGATGTTTACTCAATCATATTACGAATGGTTGATGTACATCTTTCATTGTTATTGCCTGTATAAATAACAGAACCTTGATCATCCCAAATACTACAATTGATATTTTTAGCATTTCTTTTTAAGTATGCTGCTTTTTGATTGTTTTTGTGCCATAAGGTAATTTCAGTGGGTGTATTATTGTTATACATAAACTCACTTTGTTTATGTTGGTTTGGATAGTAGGTAACATGAGGACCATGTAGTTTATCATTTTGATAAGTTTCTATAGCATGTTTATTACCATATTTATCCCAATAGGTACTGATACCTTCTCTTTTACCTTTTTTATAGTGTTTTTCAGCAACTTTCTTGCCTTCTTCCCAATATGAAACGGTTTCAAAATTACCTTCGATAAAGTAAATCTCTAAAGTTTTTTTGCCAGATTCATTCCAGTAAACAGCATAACCGTTTTCTTTGCCATTAATATAATATTGTTCAAGTTCTTTTTGGCCATTACTATGCCAACTGGTTAGTAAACCATCTTTTTGACCGTCCTTATAATAAGCTTCCATGTTTTTTTGACCATTTTCGTACCAAAGCGTTAAGTCGCCTTGAATACTTTTAGGCAGGCCTTCTACTAAATCAGTAGGCCGATTAAATGTAAAAGGATCAGACTGTTTTTGATTAGAATTTTGGTAAAAATCTTGTACAGTAATCCCCATGTTATTAACTGCTAAAATTTTTCTATAATAGCCATCTTGAGTAGGTGCTATTACAGGTTGCCAATCTTTATCAAAAAAGTATATCGTGCGTTGTGATGAAGATAATAGCGGGTTATCGTTAATTGTAAGGTCTTTTGAATATCCTATAACTGCCATACCGCATAGAATAATAGTAGTAAAAACTGCCCAGTTTTTCATTCTAATACTTCCTTTATTTATTTTGACAATATATTCCTTTCGTTATTTGTATTAAAAAGATTCTAGTTGTATATAAATTCCTCTAGCCTCTATGCCGAATTCTGCTGGCATTCCACAAGCTTTTTCTTGCTCTATAACAAGTTTTGGTGGTTTAAAGAAAAAATAAAGATTACAGTTTTGGTGAGGGCTAGAGTAAACACCAACACCTTGTGGATTAAATGTAGCAACACCATCTACTTCATTATAATACTGTACAGTCATTGCAGCATGAGTAGGGGTTTGAGCACTAAAAATTTTAAAATAGAATTTACCATTAATAGGGGTAGTAATATAAACATCTTTAATAAAATGTTCATAGGCAAAATAATATTGCCCAGTAATAGTTGTATCAGTGGTGTAGGGAGGGGGGAAGCTTGATTGCGAAGTGCCCTCATCAGCTAATGCCACTACTGAAAAGGTCATTAAATAAATAATAAGCGTATTAGCATAAAGAAATAGTCTATTGTTTATAGAAATATGTTGCATATTGTACTAAGAAAATAGCGTTTGTATAGGGTTAATCCGTCTATTCATCTGTTGTTATAAGGTATGGAGAAGCTAGTTAGTTGTTATTATGAAGAATATTAGCTTGAACTCGCCCTTTAGTTAAATCATTTAATAATTGTTGGAGTGTAGATATATTCTGTTTAGGTAATGCTAATAATAAAGATACTCCCTCTGCCTCAAAGTTTTGTTGCTCAATGATAGCCTCTAGATTATTTAATCTATTTTCTAATAAAGGCCATTCACTATAGTAGCAGTTGAGTTGACATAGAATACGAGGAATTAGCTCGATAAGAGGGGCCTGTTGTAAACAACGAGCAACACTCCCACCATAAGCCCTAGCAAGCCCACCTGTACCCAGTTTAATACCACCAAACCAACGAGTAACAATGGCTATTACATAATCGCATTGCTGGCCTTCTATTGCTGTTAGTATAGGTCTACCTGCGGTACCAGAAGGCTCACCATCATCGTTAAAGCGATAGTTTTGAGCTATTTTCCATGCCCAACAATTATGTGTTGCTGTTAGATCACTAACTTTTTCAATAAACTCAGAAGCTTGTTCAATAGTATTTACAGGAGCTACTTGTACAAGAAAGCGACTTTTTTTTATTTCTTCTATAAGTTGAAAGGGTTCTGATAAAGTAAAAGCCATAAGAAAAAGTGAATTGTTTCATGTTTTAAAAGATGATTCTTAATAATATCAACTAATCGCTAGTAGATGCTACTGGAATAAGTAATAATATTAGGGAAGATAATGATCTTAGTAGCAACTTTGATCATAAGTATTTGTAGGAGTAGTAGTAAAAGATGTTTGATGCAAAGGAAGTACGAATTCAATTACCTCATATTGAACTCGCAGGTTTGGAATATGGAGACCCTCAAGGAGAACCTGTTTTAGCATTACATGGTTGGTTAGACAATGCCATGAGCTTTGTACGTTTAAACCCTAAATTACAAGGAATGCGTATTATAGCTATAGATCTAATGGGGCATGGTTTTTCACAACATAAACCTGCTGGTACAGGCTATCAATTATGGGAAGCAGTGTTTAGTACAGTGGCAGTTATTCATAAACTAGGTTGGCAGAGATGTTCATTGTTAGGGCATTCTTTGGGAGCAATTATTTCGGTAATGATTGCAGCTATCCGTCCAGATCTGATTAAACAGTTAATGCTAATAGATGGTTTGGTCGCTTACTCTAAGCAACCTACGGAATTTCCTCAGCAGTTACAACAGGCTATGTTAGGCTTTGCTAAATCACTTGCTCAGCAACAAACAGTGAAAGTGTATGATTCTTTAGATAGTATGATTAAAAAGCGCCAAAAGGGATTAGTACCTATTAGTTATGAAGCTGCTAGTTTACTAATGGAGAGAGGTGTAAAGGCTGTTGAGGGAGGTTATAGTTGGCGTTCTGATAGTCAGTTAATGATTCCTTCACCTTTTCCTTTAACGGAGGAGGCCGCATGGTCTTATGCTGAACAAATAGTTTGTCCTACAAATTTAATTTTAGCTAAACAGGGATTATTAATTGATAATAAGCCTTTTATGCAACGTTTGTCACAATTAGATAATTGTAAAGTGGATATATTAGAAGGTGGTCACCACTTGCATTTAGATAATGAGCAATCTGCACAAGAAGTGGCTGATTGTTTTAATGATTTTTTAGTTTATTAAAGTTATGAAAGTGAGTTTATAACTCACTTTCATGCCTATCAATCAACGCCAAAAGCGTAATTGGTTAAGATGGTCTGCAGTTTTTGTTAATATATGGTCAACAGTAGCAGCTGCACCAAAACCTATTTTTTCTTGTAAGCCTTTCTTGATAACATAATGAACAGCATAAAGATCTGCTTGTTTAGCTTTATCCATTAGGTATTGATCGCTAGTAACAATACTATCAACTAATTGTTTTTCTAAGGCAGCAGTTCCTAACCATGTTTCACCTGTCGCTATCTCATCAATATTGAGATGTGGACGATTGGTTGCTACAAAGCTTTTAAAAAGTTGATGAGTTATTTCCAAGTCTTCTTGGAATTTCTCGCGACCTTTGGCCGTATTTTCACCAAAAACAGTCATGGTACGTTTATATTCACCTGCTGTCATCACTTCATAATCAATATCATGTTTTTTCAATAGCTTATGAGCATTAGGTATTTGTGCTACAACACCAATAGAACCTAAAATGGCAAAAGGTGCAGAATAAATACGGTTACCTATACAAGCCATCATATAACCACCACTAGCCGCTACTTTATCCACACAGATGATTAATGGGATATTAGCTTCACGAATTCTAGACAGTTGAGAGGCTGCTAAACCATAGCCATGTACCATACCTCCAGGACTTTCTAAACGGATTACTACTTCATCTGCCGGGGTCGCAATAGTCAATATAGCACTTATTTCTTGGCGTAAGCTTTCAACAGCAGAAGCTTTGATATCGCCTATAAAGTCCAAAACAAAAACTCTGGGTTTTGTTGCTTTTTCTTTACTTTTCTTAGCTTTTTGCTGTTTTGCTTTTTCTTTTTTGAGTTTTTTAAGAGCATCTTTATCTAAGATAGCTTCTTCAAGTTGGTCATGAAGTCTATCAAAATGCTCATTAACTTTTTGAATTTGTAATTGTCCTTTTTGAGCTTCATGTTTACGACTTTTTAAGCTAACAATAAATATAAGCACAGCAATAATAGCAAAAACAATTGTTAATGTTTTTAAAAGGAAACTAGCATATTCTAATAAAAAAGCCACTGTATTTTCCCCAGAATTAGTAAAGTTGTTAATTTAGTAAAAACACACATTGTACAGATTTTAAAAAAGGATAGGTATGCTAATTGTTTAGTTTAAAAGATAATTTAATGAAAAAATTATTATCTGATGTAAACTAATCACTTTTTTTAAGTTCCAATAATGGTGAAAGGAGTTTTTTAATGAGTGCTGATGAAATTATTGAACAATTAAAATCAAAATTTAACCCAGAAGCTGCTCAAGGAAAAGATTTAACTTTTCAGTTTATGATTGAGGGTTATCAAAATTATAGCTTGAAAGTAAAAGATGGCACCTGTGATATTGTTGAAGGCATAGTAGATAATGCTGATGTTACTTTGAGCATGGATAAGCAAGATTTTAAGGCGATGTTAAATAAAGAGTTAAATGCAATGATGGCATTAATGACAGGTAAATTAAAAATTGATGGTAACCCATTATTAGCAATGCAATTAAGCCAATTATTTTCTATATAGATAAGTTGAGGTATATTTGGATCCTTTTTCTCTTAGTCCTGAGTTGCTATTAATATTATCTGTTGTTGCTTTTATTGCAGGTTTTATTGACGCAATTGCTGGCGGTGGTGGGTTAATTACAGTGCCTGCATTATTAACAGCAGGGGTGCCTCCTCATTTAGTATTAGGGACTAATAAGTTAAGTGCTACTTTTGGTTCAGCCACAGCTAGCTTTGCCTATTATCGAAAGAAATTATTTTTACCTAAGCTTTGGTGGCCTAGCTTAATAGCCACAGCAATAGGTGCTGTAATAGGTGCAGTTATTGCACATAGTTTATCAGCCAGTTTTTTAGAAAAATTCTTACCTATTATTGTCTTTAGCTGTGGTCTATATTTCCTATTTTCAAAAACACCTAACAAAACAATGTCTGACAATGCAGTTATCCAGAAGCCTAGACAATGGCCACAGGGATTTACACTAGGATTTTATGATGGGATTGCAGGGCCAGGTACAGGCGCTTTTTGGATGGTGAGTACATTGCTTATGTATCCTGTTGATTTATTAAGAGCCAGTGGTGTTGCAAGAACCATGAATTTTGTCAGTAATGGTATGGCATTGGCAGTATTTATTGCTTACAACCAAGTAGCTTGGTTATTAGGGCTTTGTATGGGGCTTGCGTTAATGATGGGGGCTTATCTAGGTGCTAACAGCGCAATTAAGGGAGGCTCTAAGCTAATTAGACCTATTTTTATTTGTGTGGTAATGGCCATTACTATCCGTTTAGTTTGGAAAGGCTGGTTTGGTGGTAGCTAGTTTTTCAGAGATATAAAGATCTATTAAATACCTTGAAATGGCTTGTTTGGGGGGGAGTTCAGGGAGATTTTTGATAGAAAACCATTGAGCATCTTCAATCTCCTCAGGTTGAGGTGTTACTTCTCCAGCAGCATAATCCGCATGAAAGCCTAACATTAAAGAGTATGGGTAAGGCCAATTTTGACTACCAATATAACGTAAATTATTAATAGTAATGCCTACTTCTTCATGGACTTCACGATGGACACAGTCTTCAACTGACTCTCCAGCTTCCACAAAACCAGCTAAAGTGCTATACATATTGTTAGCAAAACGTGGTGAGCGAGCCAGTAATATTTCACTGCCTTTAGTAATAAGAATAATCATGCAAGGATTGAGTCGTGGATAAACTGTATTGTTGCATGAGGGGCAATACATATGATGCTGTTTACTGTTGTGTTGCATTCTACTACCACAACGACCACAGAATTTATAATCAATGGCCCATGTAGCTAATTGAGCAGCATAACCCAATAATTTAAAAGAAATAGAATCTATTTGTAGCATGAGTGGACGTAGTGCTTGCCAATGTGTATTGGCAAGCAATGGATACTGATTGTCTAAGATAACAAGATGAACAGGTGTATTATTCCATAAACCTAAGCTAATTATCTGATGATCAACTTGGTTGATAGTGGAGAATAGATCATCTAAAACAAAAAGAACTTGATATTGGTCTGTACACAAAAACTGGTTATTTGCATAAACCAATAATAAGTTCTTTTGAGTTGGTTGTAATGGAATATTAGCTTTTACGAAAGAGTCCAATTTTCAGGCCTTGTAAACTTAATATCATCGTCATCACTCTCTACCTTTTTAATAGGTTGAGGTTTTATCTCAGGCTTTTCTTCTTCATCTGTATCAGGTGTAGCAAGGGGCTCTAGTGATAATTTGGATGGTGCAGGTATATCTGTATGTGTTTTTTCTACTACTACTTTGGTAGTCTCAAGGGCAGGAGTAGGTGTTGGCTCTGCAGGTTCTTTAATATCCGTAACTATAGTAGCTGTTTTCTGTTCTTCTTCAGCAGTTTTAAAATCTGTATTAAAGGAAGCAAAGTCATCAAGATTAAAATCTAAGTCTTTTGGCTCTTGTAGAGTTACAGAATTATTATTTGGTGACGTTTCGTCATAGACATCTGCAAATAACATAGCAGGTTTACTATTGTTATGAGGTTTAGCTTCAGGTATTAGCGTATCTAATGTTGGAATTGTTTCAGCTTTTTTAGCTGTAACAGCCGGTGCAATCGGAGCTGTAGGAATTTCAATATCAGGTACATTAAGTGTTGCTAAACTTTCTTCTGCTAAGTCTAATACCTTGTTATCAGCTACAACATTTGTATTTAAGGTACCTGTTTCCATAAAGAACTCAAGACTAGCAAAAATATCAGCTAAGTTATCAAGTTGTTTAGTATCAGGTAAGGTATCTGTATTTAGCATTTGTGTATTAATGTAGTAGTTACATTGGCGAATAATTTTTGCAGCTCTTTCTTGGTTAAGAAAGAGTAAACAACCATAGATTTCATTTAAGGTTTGTGGCATTTTTTCTAGATATTGTTTATCACCTTTGGATTCAACATAACCCATAATATTTTGTTGAGCTGTTCCAATACCTGTTAGAGACTCTTGAATAGCCAGTGAACGACCTTGTTTAAGATATTGGTTGATTGTGTCTTCTACAGCTTCTGTATTGCTGGCCATCGATTTTTCATTATCATTACAGGAGGCATTTGTTTCATAATTTAGAATAATGCCTTCTACATGCAATATAACATCGGCTAATTTATCTAAGATATTAGAGCCTAGGCTAGTTTCATTTTTATTTAGTTCTAATATGCCTATTTGTTCTTTTAACATGGTTTCAGCTGATTGTAGGCCCACCAGCGAAAGTGTTTTAATAAGGTGTTCTAAGTTGTTTAGTAAGGATTCAGTAAGTGTTTGATGGTCTGCACTATGGCTAGTAAATGCATCTATTGAGTATTGAGTTTGTACGAGTTCTTCTCTTACAGCCGCAGTAAAAGAACAAATAGCACTTTGACTAGGACCTGCCAGTTTGTTCATTTCAGCTTCTAATACTTTATTATTATAAGGTAGAGGAGCTAAATTAAATGCACCAAATACAGTTAATGCCTTTATACCAAAGGCATTATCTAAAGATACTATGTATAGAAGATCTTTTAATAATGACTCATTAATAGGTTCATGGTTTATTTGAGCTTTACGTAGCTGTTGGTCTACACGACTAAATAGTTTTTTACGGGTAGGGTAAGCTGTCATTCTTGAATCAGTGAAGGATTCTATTGCGGCAGAGGTTACCCAGCAAAGTCTTGCAGCATTTTCATCATTAAGGTGTTTTTGTAATCTGTCCATAGATCTGGACATCATACGTAAGCTTGCTTCTCTATTTTCGTCTTTAATTAAGCCTAATAAGCCAATTTGATACATTTGGCGTAATCGACCAAAAAGAGGTAAATCAACAGCTTCTGGCAAGGAGTTAGGTAGTGGTGGCTGTATAATAGAGATATCAGCAAAATAGCTATCAGATAATGGAGGTTTTTTATCCGTTAGTCGTAACTCATTGATAACGGGAAGTAAAAGTTCTGGTAAAGGATAAGGATAATTTTCAAAGTTTTCTAAATAACGGCGTAAAGTAAAAATAGCAGTACTTAATGTGCTTAATGTATTATCCCACTGCGCATCAGCTTCTGTTGGAATAGACAGTGTACGCTCTAACATAAGGTCAGTTAATGCTGTAGCGCCAGAAATCTCAATTAATGTTAATGAACCACGGATTTGTTGTAAGGCTTGGATAAATTGTTGTAGAGAAGCATTACTCTGACGTTCAGAAATAAACATTTCTAAACAACGTTCAGCATGGTCAATGGTGATGAATAATTCACTCTTAACTAAATTAAGAAGAGTTATGATTGTCTTCATTTGTTTTGGAGCTGGGGGTGTTGCCAAATCAGTCATTGAAACTTGCCTACATAATTAAATGGGGGTAAACACATAAAAAATGTCGTAATGTAAATGTATAAGGTATTTTATATATAATCAATTCATATGGAATTATTACTCAAATGCCTTCCATTGCATCATTAATGGTTTAGCTGCTAACCGTTACTATAACAATACATCCTTACATCTTATTCTAACAAAACACATTAATTCGTTATGCTATCAAAGTCATTGTATGTTACATAGGTTAATAATGCTATTAAAGTACATTATACCTACTCCATTAGTAAATATCTAATCTGTCGGTTAATCTAGCTAATTAGCTATTTTATGAGGAATATCAATAGAGTTTAATAAATAAAAGATTCTGAAAATGGAACTATTTAAATAACTAGAGGTATATATTAATTATTAATTTCTATTACTTGTATAACAGGTTTTAAACTAAACGCATTTAATGCTGAGTATTATTTATTATGGTTGACACAACACAACAAACAGAAAGTCAGGATTTATCAGATAATGTTAACGAAAAATCAAAAAAGGTAACTTGTGCATTATTGATAGGTGCTATGGGCGTTGTCTATGGTGATATTGGTACTAGTCCACTGTATACATTAAAAGAGGTATTTCATATTGGTGGTATTACTACCAATGAAACAGGTGTACTTGGTGTTTTGTCGCTTATTTTCTGGTCTTTAGCATGGGTTGTTTCCATTAAATATGTGATTTTTATTTTAAGAGCTGATAACGAGGGTGAGGGCGGGACAATGTCATTAATCGCCTTGGCTCAAACGGCTACTGAGAATTATCCAAAACTGCGTAAAATAATAGTCTTATTAGGATTATTCGGTGCTGGACTTTTTTATGGGGATAGTATGATTACACCCTCTGTATCTGTTCTTTCAGCAGTAGAGGGGTTAATGCTGATACCTTCTTTTCAAGAGTTAGATCATTTTATTGTGCCTTTGGCTGTTGTTATTCTGATAGTTTTATTTTTGTTTCAACGGTTTGGTACAGCACATATAGGGAGGCTTTTTGGACCTATTATGATGTTATGGTTTTTAACCTTGGCTGTATTAGGTATTTATGGCATTACACATAACCCTATTGTATTGAAAGCGCTAAACCCAATGCGAGCTGTAGAGTTTATTTACTATCATAAAGCAGTAGGTTTTCTTATTTTAAGCGCTGTAGTTTTAGCGTTAACAGGGGCTGAAGCGTTATATGCTGATATGGGACATTTTGGTCGAGCACCTATTTCACGTGCTTGGTTTTTCTTTGTGTTTCCAGCCTTGGTGCTTAATTATTTTGGTCAAGGTGCAATGATTTTATTAGACCCAAGTGTTAAGCATAATCCCTTTTTCTTATTAGCACCTGAGTGGGCTTTAATGCCTTTAATTACGATTGCTACCTTAGCCACGGTGATCGCTTCACAAGCTGTTATTTCTGGGGCATTTTCCCTAACACAGCAGGCTATTCAATTAGGTTATATTCCTAATATGTTAATTCGTCATACATCTAGTGATGAGAAAGGGCAAATTTATATCCCTTTTATTAATTGGTCACTAATGGTTGGGGTAGTATTGTTGATTATTGGCTTTGGTTCATCTTCTGCATTGGCTTCAGCCTATGGTATAGCTGTAACAGGCACAATGATTATTACTACATTGTTGGTTTCCAGTGTTGTTTTATTGCTTTGGAGATGGCCGTTATGGATGGCTATTCCCTTATTATTAGCCTTCTTTATTGTTGATTCACTCTATTTTGCCGCTAACTTACCTAAAGTGCTGCATGGTGGGGAGTTCCCTATTATTGTAGGTATTGTGTTATTTATTATTATGAGTACTTGGAAGAGAGGCCGTGCATTATTGACAAAAAGCTTGGAGGAAAATAGCTTACCATTACCTGCTTTTATTTCTAGTATACGAATAGAACCACCTCATCGTATACAAGGTACAGGAGTGTTTTTAACATCAAGATTAGATGTGGTTCCTAACTCGTTATTATTAAATTTAATTCATAATCAGATTTTACATGAGCAAATTGTTTTATTAACAGTAATTGTTGATAATTTTCCAAGAGTTCATGCAAATAGACGTTTTGAAGTTGAAATATTTGGTGAAGGATTTTATCGAGTGGTATTGCATTATGGCTTTATGGAGGAGCCGGATATTCCTAAAGCATTACAGCTTTGTCACTTAAATGAGTTAAATTTTAGTAATATGACAACCACTTATTATTTAACTCGAGAAACTATTATTCCATCTAAAATGGGCATGGTACGTTGGCGTCAAGCATTGTTTTCATTTATGATGAAGAATGCGAGTGCAAGTTTGCGTTATTTTAATTTACCAATGAACCGTGTGATTGAACTTGGTACACAAGTGGAAATATAAGTGATGAGAGATTGGCTGAAAACAACACCAAAAGCAGAGTTACATTTACATATTGAGGGGTCTTTAGAGCCAGAGCTAATGTTTAAATTAGCTCACCGTAATAGTATTAAATTGCCTTGGAATGATATAGAAAGTTTACGTAAGGCTTACAACTTTAATAATTTACAGGAGTTTCTTGATTTATATTATCAAGGAGCGAATGTATTAAAAACAGAGCAGGATTTCTATGATTTAACATGGGCTTATTTACAGAAGTGTAAAGAGCAATGTGTAACGCATGTAGAGCCTTTCTTTGATCCACAAACTCATACTGATCGTGGAGTTCCTTTTGAAGTTGTTATTACAGGTATTAGTAAGGCATTACAAGACGCTAAATCACAATTAGGTATTAGCAGTGGCTTAATTTTATGTTTTTTACGCCATTTGTCAGAAGAAGCAGCTTTTAAAACATTGGCTGAAGCACTGCCTTATCAAGATCATTTTATTGCAGTGGGCTTGGATAGTTCAGAAGTAGGATTTCCTCCTAGTAAGTTTCAGCGTGTGTTTGATAAAGCACGTAGTACAGGTTTATTAGCGGTTGCCCATGCAGGTGAAGAAGGACCTCCTGAATATATTTGGGAAGCATTGGATTTATTAAAGGTTAAGCGAATAGATCATGGTGTTAGAGCGATTGAAGATGAGCGTTTAATGCAACGTTTAATTGATGAGCAAATACCATTAACAGTGTGTCCTCTGTCTAATATTAAATTATGTGTGTTTGATGAAATGAAGCAACACATTATTTTGGATATGCTGGATCGTGGTGTGAAAGTAACTGTTAACTCTGATGATCCTGCTTATTTTGGTGGTTATATGAATGAAAACTTTCAAGCGATGTTTGATCATCTAGGGATGACGCAACAACAAGCAGAAAAGTTAATTCAAAATAGTTTTGATGCTCGATTAGTTAAATAGAGTTATTTAGCTTATAACTGCCTTAGTTGATTAAGGCAGTTTTTTATCACCAAATATATAAGGTAATAGTCTTACCATATTTCTTGCATCATCGATCCCTCGATGTGCGGTACCAATAAATTCCATATTAGCTAGCTTTAACGCTTGTCCTAATCCTGGCTTTTTTTGAAGCTGCTGTTTTTCAGCCATTAATCGTTTGATATTAATATGCTTAGCACTAATAGGGTTAGCAACCTGATGATATTGGCAGTCTTGGTTTAACTGATTGTAGTCGTAATCACCCCATGAACAAAAAGCGAATTTTTTATATTGATAAAGCCATGTTTTAAAAGGGGCGATAAAGTTTTTAAAAGTAGTCGCTTTATCTACTTGTTGTTGAGTAATTGACGTTAGTTGTGTGCAGAATGTAGTTAATTTTGGATAACGTACAGGTTTGATAAAGCTCTGGAACTCATCTATTAATTGCAAAGTTTGGCTATCTACCATGACTGCACCAATCTCAATAATTTCCATTTGGTGACGAGGGATAGAACCTTGATCACAACAAGTGGCTTCAAAATCAATAATTAAATAATGTTGCATTTGTATTGTTTCTTTTGTTAATAGTATTATGTTGCTGTGTTTTATTATAACTTAATGATTCATTTAGTTTTTATGTGATTAAGATTTATGCTAAGAAAATTAAGCAAATCATTGGTTTTATGTTATCTTATACCGGTCTTAATGAGATGATTAGAGTAGATAAAATGACAGCTAAAAAGGATAATACAATTACTATTTTTGGTATTAAAAATTGTAATACCATGAAAAAAGCATTTGATTATTTAGATGAACATAATGTCAGTTATCAATTTCATGATTATAAGAAACAAGGAATTGATAAAGAGCATTTGCAAGCATGGTGTAAAGAACACGGTTGGGAAAAAGTTATTAATAAAGCAGGATTAACTTTTAAGAAGCTTGCTGATGAACAGAAAAAAGATTTAACGGAAAGTAAAGCAATAGAGTTAATGATTGCACAGCCCTCAATGATAAAACGTCCTGTCTTAGATTTAGGTAATAAGACATTGTTAGGTTTTAAAGTTGAAGAGTATGATCAAGTATTGAGTTTAAAATAATAGAGATAGAGGATTTTATGTCAAAAACATTGTTTAGTATGGCTTTTGGGGTGGGAACACAGAATCGTAAAGGGGAATGGTTAGAAGTATATTATGCGTTACCACTGTTTAGCCCTAGTACAGCATTAACTGATGCGGTAGCTCCTATGGTAGGTTACAAGGGTGGTAATGAAACAATAAGTATTACAGTAACCCAAGCAGCAGAGTTAGCAGCTGCATTAAAACTGGTTGATGAAAAGCAAGCTGGGTTATTAACACGTTTAGCTGAAAGTAATAAACCATTAGTAGCCGTATTATTAGCTGAAGACAGAGATCCTAGTTCAGTTCCTGAGGCCTATTTAAAATTACATTTATTATCACATCGTTTAGTTAAACCACATGGTACTAATTTGACTGGTATGTTTGGTTTATTGCCTAATGTTGCTTGGACTAATTTAGGGGCGATAGATGTTGAAGAGTTAGCTGAGCGTCAGCTAGAAGAGCGCATCAAAGGTAGAGACCTAAAAGTAACTTCTGTGGATAAATTCCCAAGAATGTCTGATTATGTTATTCCATCAGGTGTTCGTATTGCCAATACCGCACGTGTACGTTTAGGTGCTTATTTAGGCGAAGGTACAACGGTTATGCATGAAGGCTTTATAAATTTTAATGCAGGTACAGAAGGCCCTAATATGGTGGAAGGCCGTATTTCAGCAGGTGTTTTTGTGGGTTCAGGTACAGACCTAGGTGGTGGTTGTTCTACAATGGGTACTTTATCAGGTGGCGGCAATATAGTTATCAGTGTTGGTAAAAACTGTTTAATTGGTGCTAATGCAGGGATTGGTATACCATTAGGTAATAACTGTACTATTGAAGCTGGCTTATATATTACAGCAGGAACTAAAATAGCAATGTTATCTGGTATTAATACCGTGATTGATATTGTTAAAGCGAAAGAATTAGCAGGTCAAGATGATTTATTATTCCGTCGTAATTCTGAAACTGGACAAGTTGAATGTAAGAATCAACAACAGAAAGTTTCTTTAAATACAGATTTACATGATAATAATTAAATTATAAAAAAATCCCTCATTTTGAGGGATTTTTTTGATTAATCATTAATGTAAGTAACAGGTACATGTTCTGTTAGCCATACACCATTATCAGCCAAGTAAAAATGATAACCTTGCTGATACATTTCGGCACTATTAATTTTTAAAATAACTGGTTGGCCATGTCTTATAGCAACACTGTGAGCTGTTTCAGTATCTGTAGATAAATGTACATATTGCCTTGAGCCTGCTAGTAATCCTTGCTGTTTAATAGTGTCTAGGAAACGCGTAGCTGTTCCATGAAAGAGAGTATTAGGAGGCTGTTGAGGGACATATTCAATAGTGACTTTCTTAGTAGAATGTCCTTGGGCAGCGCGGATTCTTAAACCATCATCTGAAATAGTAAAGCGCTTTTTATCATTATTTTCCACAAGATAATTAAGTTGTTGTCTAGTGATTGGCTGTTGATCTTTAGCTAAGCTCTCTAATAAATCATGAATAATTACCCAACCTTGATTATCTAATGTTAAGTTATATTCTTCTGGTTTATGACGAAGAATATAGCTGAGTAACTTACTAATCTTTTCTTCTTGTTTGTTATCCATTCGTTTGCTGATCATGTATTTAGCTTAAGCTAATATTAAGTACAATTCTTTATTTTCTAGTTGTGCTTGTTTGGCTAACGCTCTTATTTCTTCTAGCTTTTGTTGAGCATGGGGTAATCGCCAATGAATTTCATTGTGTTCAGCCCAAATAGCGGCAGCTGAGATTAAATCTGCATCCTCTAAGGTTACTAGTGCTTTAAAAAAAGGCTCTGGTAGTCGATAGAGTATGGCATCTGAATCTATTTCAATAAACTCTAACTCATGTATTTCTTTAACTCGGCTATTGGTAAGGCTTGCCCATAAAGCACTGAGTTCATAATCAGTGAAGTCATTGAGTGCAATATAAGGGTGACTGTGTTCTAAAATATTATAGTTAACCGCATCTTCTGGATTTTTAGCAATAAAAATATCTGAAAATTCTGGCATGATAATCTCGGGTAGTTAGAATTTAATAGGGTAGTGTTTATTATAGGAAAATTAATAAATAAAGAAAGGGAGTTGAATATAGAACTTATATAGATTGCTACCCTTTATAATATAAGGGTAGCAACAACAAGTAGCTATCTTTGTAATAGTATATTGGCTGTTTGATCAAATGATCGGCAAGTTTCTTTATCAATAGCAAAACTAGTTAATAGGTTGTTGTTAGTATCATAGTAACTATATTGATAAGTAACGCCTTTGTTTATCGTTTGACGAGTAGTAGGGTTATTACATAAACCAGCAATATTCATATTGGGATTGATTTGTGCAGGTGTGATATTAGGTTGTTTAATGATGGCTTTATTCCAAATAGTTCGTTGTTGTGGATTATAGCCTACATCAGTCAGTTGAATGCTATCATTGCTAAGTGCATTAAGATTTTGCTTGATAGTTTTTGCTTCTTGAGCTAATTGTTTATCTAAGTCATCCTCTATAGCTGTTTCTGCACCAGTGGGGTTTTTGCAGTCTCTTAGATCTACTGAAAAGTCTTTGACTAGTTTATTTTCATCTTTTCCATAATATTTTAAATGAAAACTAATATATTTTTCTGTTAATTTGGAAAAATAAGGATGGTTACAGATTAAATTAATATTGTCTTCTTTTGTCATTTCGTTGATATTAATTGACTCTTTATCAGCTTTGGCATCAATTGAAATAGTCTTTTGGTTTGCATCATAATTAATATTGAAAGCGATAAATTGACTATTAAGTGGATGGGGAAGCGAGGTTTTTATTTGTGTGAGCTCTTTGTTTAACTGGCTTTCAAATTGTTTAAAGTTAAGTTCACAAGACGATTCTGTGATAACAATATTTTTTAAAAGATCTTTATTCATTCCATAATAAAAGAAACTAACAGTCATGCCTAAATTTATGGCAGAACGTAAAGTGGGGTTGTAACAAATTTCATTAGTGACCTTATCTTGCTCAGTTTTGTTAATTATGCGTTGAGGATCCAACAGTGTAGCTGTATAGATAAGGATTTGTTTTTGGTGATCGTAATTAATATCAGTTAATAATAAATCTGTAGATAGTTGTTTAGGTAAGTTTTGTTTAATTTGATTAACAGTTGTTGTTAGATCAGGCAGTGTAGTTGTTTGAGCAAAACTTAAACAAACAAAACTAGATAGTAGTATGGCTGCTAATGGTTTAAGCGAAAAAGTCATATTACATTCCAATAGTGAATTTAATGATGAGCAATTATACTCATAAAACACTAGAGTATCTAAAATTGTTTTATATACTGTGAAATAGTTAAAATTTTTATGGGGAGGGGGAGTGTTGTAAGAGGGGAAAGAATAAAAAGCAGCTAGTTTTAAAGCTATCTGCTTTTTATTTTGAAATAATCAAAGTAGTTAGATTATTTCTTACCCTTTTTAGCAGCTGGTTTCTTAGCTTGATTAACAGCTTCTTTAAGACCCTTACCTGCTCTGAAACTAGGAACTTTCTTAGCTGGGATAGTCATTGGTTCGCCAGTTCTTAAATTTCTAGCAACGCGTGCAGCACGAGCTTTAACCTCAAAAGTACCAAAACCTACTAATACAATAGACTCTTCTTTTTTTAGAGTTTCAGTAATAGTTTCTAATACAGCATTTAATACTTTATTAGCTTCAGTTTGAGTAATCTCAGCTTTGCTAGCAATTGCATTTACAAGTTCAGCTTTGTTCATACATATATTCCTTAATGATGGGAAAAGTTTAAAGCAAATAATACCCTAATAACAGAGTATGGATAAAACTACCTTAACTGCGTTAGATAATCAATACATATAATGCAGATAATTAAAGATTTTATAACTTTGTAAGCCATTTTCAAGGTATTTTTTCAAAAAAATTGGTTTTTTGCGACTAACTGCTACAGGGGAATGGTAACTTACTGATGAAGATCAATTTTTTAAGGGGTATAAATCTTTGAGGGCTACGATCTAATACTAATTAATGAGTCTTTAAGAGGTGAATATAAGAGGCATAGCCAAGAATATAATCGACAAAATAAGCTTTTACCGTACAATACACCCCTTATTTAATTGGTCGATTATGGTTTATGTCATCATTATCTGCTTCAGCAACTCAACAATTAAAGCTTTCTAGGCTACGTATTTCTATAGCTTTCTTTTTTGGTGTGGCTGGGATGAGCTTTAGTAGTTGGGCTGTTCGTACCCCTTTTATTCAGGAAAAATTACAATTAACCAAAATGGATTGGGGATTTTTATTATTATGTCCTGTTTTAAGCTCTTTTATTGCTACATTACTGTCTAGTTTTCTTATTGGTCATTTTTCTAGTAGAAGAACTACCATTATTGCTGCTTATTTAACAATACTCTCTGTGTTTTTGATTGGAATAGCACCTAATGTATGGACATTAGCTGGGGCTTTCATAGTGTTTGGTGCAGGCATGGGGTTAATAGATATTTCTATGAATGATCAGGCGGCAGCTTTAGAACGTATATATCAACGCTCAATTATGTCTTCTTTTCATGGTCTTTTTAGTGTAGGTGCTATGCTAGGATCGTTATTGGGTGGGCTATTAGCAAAGTTTGCTATAACACCTGCTTATCATTTATCTATGGTTGCGATTTTATTGATTATAGGTGTGGTTATCAATCAAAGGTATCTATTACATTCAACAGATAATATTACTGATGAAATTAGAGCTGAGATTAAGGTACCAATTATTGTCTTACCAAAAGGTAAATTGTGGATTCTTGGTTGTGTGGCTTCAGCTGCTGTATTTGTTGAAGGAGCAATGGCTGATTGGTCAGCTTTATTTTTAGAGAATATGGGTGCTCAAGAATGGTTGGCTGCACTTGGCTTAGCTTTTTTTACAGGGACTATGGCTGTAGGTCGTTTATTTGGTGATCGTTGGGTGGATTATGTGGGAGCAATCAGAGCAATTCAATGGGGTGCTGCTTGCTCAGTGTTAGGGTTATTTATTGCTTTAATTAGCTATTTTCCTATCGTTGCTATTATAGGGTTTGCTTTGTCTGGTATTGGTATGGCAATTATTTTTCCTTGTTTACTGACCTTGGCAGCCAGAGTTAAAACCAAGGAGATGTCATCTGCGGCTGCCATAGCCTCAGTTGCGATGATGGGGTATGTAATGATGTTATTAGGTCCCCCAATGATAGGTTTTTTAGCCCATGCTATAGGTTTACACTTAGCATTTATTGCATTATTTCTATCTAGTATTGTTGTGCTTTGTTTAGCAGGATTTGCTAGACCCAATAAAAACTAACTAAAAGGTTATTCTTTTAATTTAGAATAACCTTATTAGTCAAGTTTGTTATTCTTCATCCGTTGCAACATGATCAGCATCCATATTGAGTTCTTTTATTTTTCTAGTAAGAGTGTTTCGACCCCAACCTAATAGGAAAGCTGCCTCTCGACGGCGGCCGGCAGTATGTTTTAGTGTGGTTTCAATCATTACCTTCTCAAAAGTAGGCATAGCTTCGCCCAATAGATTGGTTTGACCTTGCTTAAGGGCTTGTTCGGCCCATAGTTTTAAGTTTTGTTGCCAACTACCTGATGGAGTTTCTGGTTTAGTTTGATTAAGCACTTCAGGTGGTAGATCATCAATATGTACTTCTCTACCTGATGCCATTACAGTGATCCAACGGCAAATATTTTCTAGTTGACGTACATTGCCTGGCCAAGGAAGGTTTTTTAAATATTCTTCAGTTTCTGGTTTAAGCACTTTGGGTTCTACCGCCAGTTCTTTGGCGGTATTTTGTAAAAAATGCTTGGTTAGGGCAGGGATATCTTCGCGGCGGTTAGATAAGCGAGGTATATGGATACGAATAACGTTGAGGCGATGAAATAAATCTTCGCGAAATTTTCCCTCTTGTACTAACATTTCAATATTTTGGTGAGTAGCAGCGATAATACGTACATCCACTTTAATGGGTATATGCCCACCCACACGATAGAATTCACCATCCGCTAATACCCGTAATAGTCTGGTTTGTGTGTCAGCGGGCATATCACCAATTTCATCAAGAAACAAAGTACCGCCATTGGCTTGCTCAAAACGACCGCGACGAAGTGTTGCTGCACCAGTAAAGGCACCTTTTTCATGGCCAAAAAGTTCAGACTCCATTAAGTCTTTAGGAATAGCCGCCATGTTTAATGCAATAAAGGGTGCTTTTGCTCTTGGACTATGACGGTGTAGTGCATGAGCAACTAGCTCTTTACCTGTTCCTGACTCGCCATTGATAAGTACACTGATATTTGACTGGCTTAGTCGACCAATAGCCCTAAAAACTTCCTGCATGGCTGGTGCTTCACCTATAATTTCAGAAGCAGGTTCGATAGGTTCAATAGCTGGGGTTTTATTGTTTGTTTCTTGGCTATGAATATAAGCACGTTTTACTAGTGAGATTGCTTCATCAACATCAAAGGGCTTAGGTAAGTATTCAAAAGCCCCACTTTGATAGGAGGCAACAGCGCTGTCTAAATCAGAATGAGCCGTAATGATAATTACAGGAATATCTGAATAGTTCGCTTTTATATGACCTAGTAAATCAAAGCCACTACTACCTGGCATACGGATGTCAGAAATTATGACATTAGGTTTACTGTACTCTAAGGCATTTAACACAGCATCAACATTATCAAAAGTCTGGGTTTGCATATTTGCTTGTTGTAATGCTTTCTCTAATACCCAGCGTATTGAGCGATCATCATCGACGATCCAAACATTTTCAGTGTGACTCATAATAGTGTTATTCCTTATTCTAAGGGTAGAAAAATAGAAAACTTGGTATTCCCTGATTGACTATGACATTCGATAGCCCCTTTATGCTGAGTAATAATATTTTGGGTAATGGCTAGTCCAAGACCTGTACCTTCAGGTCGACCACTTACCATAGGAAAAAATAAAGTATCTTTAATATGAGGAGGAATACCAGGGCCATTATCGGTAATATCAATATTAATAACTAGTCGATGGCGAATGGTTCCTATCGTAAATTGACGTAAAACACGTGTTTTTAGAATAATTTTAGGGTCTTCAATGGCTGAATTTTGTAAAGCTTCAAGTGCATTGCGAGTAATATTAAGTACTGCTTGTATAATTTGTTCTGCATCAACAATGATTTCAGGAATACTAGGATCATAATCTTTAATTAAATGAATATTACCTTGGCTTTCAGCAGTAATAAGTTGATAAACACGTTCTAATATTTCATGAATATTAGTCATTTGATAATTTGGAAGTTTATTAGAGCCTAGCATACGGTCTACTAAATTACATAATCTATCTGCTTCTTCGATAAGAATATTAGTATATTCTTTAAAAGAGTTATCTGTAAGGGCGCGTTCAAGTAGTTGAGCAGCGCCACGAATACCACCTAATGGATTTTTAATTTCATGGGCTAATCCTCTAATTAACAACTTATTACCTTCTTGTTGGGAGAGAATAACCTCTTCACGAGAAACTCTTAAAATATCCAGTACAATAATTTCTATCAGGAAAAGCGTCTTATTTTCTGATGTTATAGGAGTAATAATATAATCAGCCATAACTTCTTGATTATTACTAGTCACTAAGCATGCATCATGTTTGGTGCATGCTTGCCCCTTTTCGAGTACTTGTTGTAAAGTGAGCGATTCTGTTTTTTCAGAGACAATATCTGTTATTGGAAGATTGACACAGCGTTGAAAGCTTGTTGAGAGCATAATTTCAGCAGCAGGATTAATATATTTAATATGCAACTTACTATTTAATAAAATAACAGTAGTGGTTAAATTATCTAGTAATAGTTTATTGAGTGTTGTTGATAGTGTCATAACTCGTTGTCTCATTGCTTGCATAAGGTAATGCAAGAATTAAACCAATAACAAATGCCTATTATCTTTCATTAGATAAGCGGAATTTACTATGATTTCTTTGGTCTAAATTATCGTCAATTAAATTATGCACTATTTTTGTGCGTTTTCAATTTATTATGGTGCAATATAAACTTTTGCTGAACTTTGGTATAAAAAAGCGAAATAACCGATGATAAAATTATTGTTGGTAAGTTTATTTCTATATAATATAGCGGTTTATCCTTTATAAAAATATATGACAAGCTGGAGATAATTAATTATGAAGCTGGTCTCTGGGAAGAAAAAGGCCAATAAGTTTCTTAAGCAAATTAGTTTAAGCGTTTGTTTGAGTGTAGCTTTATTTAGTAATTGTTGGGCCGAAACAAATGATCCATGGCAAGGTTTTAACAGAGGGGTTTATAAGTTTAATGATACGGTTGACCGTTATACTTTAAAACCTATTGCTAAGGGATACCAATGGGTTACTCCAAAGTTTGTACAAACAGGTGTCAGTAATATGGCTGATAACTTAGGTGAGGTTCAAAATTTTGGTAATAATGTACTACAGTTAAAACTTCATGATGCTGGTGTTGATTTAGCACGTTTTGGTTTTAATAGTACTTTTGGTTTGTTAGGTTTCTTTGATGTTGGCTCTAAAATGGGACTGCAACGTAGTGATCAAGATTTTGGTTTAACGCTAGCACATTGGGGCGTACCTAGTGGTCCTTATTTAATGTTGCCGTTCTTAGGCCCTAGTACTGTTAGAGATGCTACAGGTAAAGTGCCAGATTTCTTTATGGATGTTACACCTTATATTAATGATAACGGTGTTGCCTATGGTATTTGGGGTGGTGAGATTTTAGATACTCGGGCTCGCTTATTATCTTTAGAAGGGATGATAGTGGGGGATCCTTATATTTTTATACGTAATGCTTATTTAGAAACCCGTGAATATAAAATCAAAGGTTATGTGGAAGATGACTTTTAATTAAGTTAAAAATATAAGTAATAAAAAAGGGGCTTTAACAGCCCCTTTTGTTTTATATTCAAATTATTTTTCAAAACGTTTGAACACTAAAGTAGCGTTAGTGCCACCGAAACCGAAGCTATTAGACATAACATGGTTTAGCGTTACGTTTTCTACTGTTGATGTTTGGATAGGTAAATCTGCTACTTCTGGATCTAATGTTTCAATATTAGCAGAGCCAGCAATAAAGTTACCTTCCATCATCAATAAGCTGTAAATAGCTTCTTGTACACCAGCAGCACCTAATGAGTGACCTGATAAGCTCTTAGTAGAACTAATAGGAGGTACTTTGCCATCTTTAAACATTTCACGAACTGCTTTAATTTCAGCAATATCACCTACAGGTGTTGAAGTGCCATGTGTGTTAAGATAGTCAATAGGGCCAGTTACTGTAGATAGTGCTTGTTGCATGCAACGTAGAGCACCTTCGCCGCTTGGTGCAACCATGTCATAACCATCAGAAGTTGCACCATAACCTACTAATTCAGCATAGATTTTAGCGCCACGTTTTAAGGCATGTTCTAGTTCTTCAACCACTAACATACCACCACCGCCTGCAATAACGAAACCATCACGGTTAGCATCATAGGCACGCGATGCTTTTTCAGGGGTATCATTGTATTGGCTTGAAAGGGCACCCATAGCATCAAATAGGAATGATTGTGTCCAATGTTCTTCTTCACCACCGCCAGCAAATACTATGTCTTGTTTACCCATTTGGATTTGCTCCATAGCAATTCCAATACAGTGAGCACTTGTAGCGCAAGCTGACGAAACAGAGTAGTTAAGACCTTTGATTTTAAAAGGTGTAGCTAAACAAGCAGATACTGTACTACCCATAGTACGGGTAACACGATAAGGACCTACACGTTTAATGCCTTTTTCACGAAGTGTATCTAATGCTTCCATTTGATTAAAGGTAGAAGCACCACCACTACCAGCAATTAAACCAACACGAGGGTTAGATACTTGCTCTTCAGTTAAATTAGCATCAGCAATAGCCTGTTTCATTGCTAAATAGGAGAAGGCAGCAGCGTCACCCATAAAACGTTTAATTTTACGATCAATAAGCTCTTCTAAATTAAGATCAATTGACCCACAAACATTACTGCGTAACCCCATTTCCGCATATTCTGGATTAAAACGGATACCTGAACGGCTAGTACGAAGACTAGTAGAAACAGTTTCTTTATCGTTGCCTAGGCAAGAGGTTATGCCTAAACCAGTAATCACAACTCGACGCATACGAATAACCCTTAGAAGTTGTCAGTGGAAGTAAATAAGCCAACACGTAAACTGTCAGCAGTATAGATTTCTTTTCCATCTACGCTAACACTACCATCTGCGATGGCTAATATTAATGAACGATTAATAGTACGTTTAATATGAATATGGTAGGTTATTTTTTTCGCAGTTGGAACAACTTGACCTGAAAATTTTACCTCACCAGCACCAAGCGCTCTGCCACGACCAGGATTACCTTGCCAACCCAGATAAAAACCAACTAACTGCCATAAAGCATCTAAGCCAAGACAGCCAGGCATCACAGGGTCGCCGATGAAGTGGCATTGAAAAAACCATAGATCAGGGCGAATATCAAGTTCTGCAATGATTTCTCCCTTGCCATATTTGCCCCCTGTAGAGTTGATATTAATAATTCGGTCCATCATCAACATATTGGGCGCAGGTAATTGAGCGTTGCCCGGACCAAACAGCTCTCCTCGACTGCATTTAAGCAAATCTTCATAGGAATAACTGTGTTGTGGTGTCATGTAAACTCCTTAGATCATTTATAATTAAAATGTTGATAGCTACCTACCTAACTATTAGCTATTATGTCTGCCTATTGGCAGGGAAAGATTATAAATAATCTAATAATGTAACGAGTAGTGGCTATTGCTTAAGTATATAAAAGTTGTATTTTACCTTTTAATGATTTAAAAATACAAACATTCTAAATTATTGAATTAATAATTTAGTATTAAATGATATTGCATAGTTAGGTATTTACTGAAAATAAGTAGGTTTTATATGAGTTATCAGAGAACTGTAGCAGTAATTGGTGGTGGTAGTTTTGGTACAGCATTAGCTAATTTATTGGCAGAAAATGGCCATAAAGTTCTAATGTGGATGCGTGATGCTCAACAGGCAGAGATTATTCGTACTGAACGGCAAAGTCCCCGTTACTTAAAAGGTGTACCTATTCATGCAGCAGTTGATCCAACTACCGATTTAACAAAGGCGATTAAGCCTGACTTACTATTTATTGCTTTACCTTCTAGTGCATTACGTGAAGTATTAAAACCTATTGCCAGTGAGTTAAATAATAAAATATTAGTTAGTATGACTAAAGGAATTGAGGCTAATACTTTTTTATTAATGAGTCAGATTTTACAAGAACTTGCTCCTCAAGCCAAAATAGGGGTGTTATCTGGCCCTAATTTAGCAAGAGAAATAGCAGAGCATGCCTTAACAGCCACAGTAATTGCCAGTGAAGATACTAGTGTTTGCCAACAGGTACAAGAAGTGTTACATGGCCGTACTTTCAGAGTCTATGCCAGCAATGATCGCTATGGTGTTGAGCTAGGTGGGGCTTTAAAAAATGTTTATGCCATCATGTCAGGCATGACGGTAGCATTAGGAATGGGAGAGAATACCCGTGCTACGTTGATTACTCGAGCTTTAGCAGAAATGACGAGGTTTGCAGTAAAACTTGGGGCAAATCCTATGACATTTTTAGGATTGGCAGGTGTAGGAGATTTATTAGTCACTTGTAGTTCTCCTAAGAGTAGAAATTATCAAGTGGGTTATGCTATTGGTCAGGGATTATCTTTAGAAGAGGCTGTAAGTCGTTTAGGTGAAGTAGCTGAGGGAGTTAATACCTTAAAAGTATTAAAAGCAAAATCAGATGAATTAGGGATTTATATGCCTTTAGTAACAGGCTTGTATGCCATTATATTTGGTGGTATGAGTTTAGAGAAGGTAATCGAAAAACTGATGTTAGCAGAGCCTAAAACAGATGTTGATTTTATATCAACAGAGGGTTTTTAAAATAAAAGGGTTAATAAACCCTTTTATTTTAATTCAAACATATCGGCGTCTTGATAAGCAGGAAAAGACTCACGAAATGCTAATAGTTTACTGCCCGATAAGGTATAGTTAAAAACTCCTGCTTTATCTTCACAAGTGACTAATTGCTCACCAAGATAATCAAACAGTTGGCTATCGCCACTATAAGGGTAGCCTTTGCCATCTTTACCGATACGGTTAACACCTGCTGTATAACATAAGTTTTCTATGGCTCTAGCAGGTAGTAAACGATTCCATTGTTGACGTCGAGCAGAGGGCCAATTAGCAACATATAATAATAAATCTGTATTATAAGGATCACGACTCCAGACTGGGAAGCGTAGGTCATAACAAATAAGAGGGCGAATTTTCCAACCCTTATGTTCAACTAACAGTTGATATTCACCAGCAGAGTAGTGCATATGTTCATTAGCCATTCGAAATAGATGGCGTTTATCATATTGCACCATAGTGCCATCAGGTCTTGCCCAAAATAACCGATTAAAGTACTTATTATCATTAGTACGAATAATTAAACTGCCTGTCACAACAGATTGTAATTGAATGGCTGATTGTCTTAACCATTGAATAGTCTGACCATCTTCTGACTCAGCTAGTTTTTCTGCATCCATTGAAAAGCCAGTAGTAAACATTTCAGGCAAAACAATAATGTCAGTATTAGTAATTTGTGCAAATTGTTTATCAAAATGAGCTTTATTAGCTTCAGGGTTTTGCCAAACCAAATCAGTTTGAACTAAAGCAATATTTAAATCTTCTAAATTGCGCATAATCTCTCCGCTGCTTGACGTAGCGTGTCATCTTTTTTGGCAAAACATAGGCGAACTAATCGCAATGATTGAGGTGGTTGTTGACAAAATACAGAAATAGGAATTGCGGCTATGCTATGTTTTTTGACTAGCCATTCTACCATTTGTAGGTCGTTAAAGTCTGGTTTGATTCGACTATAGTCTAGTAATTGGAAGTAGGTGCTGGGCGTCGGTGTAAAAGTAAACTTAGAGGCTGTTAATAAACTACAAAATAGATCCCTTTTTTGTTGGTAAAAATCAGGTAGCTCTATTAAGTGGTTAGGCTGTTTTGCCATAAAATCAGCTAAGGCGAATTGGAGGGGGGTAACGGTTGCAAAGCTAACATATTGATGTATTTTACGAAACTCTGCTGTTAATGCTGCTGGTGCTGCAACATAGCCTATTTTCCAACCTGTTACATGGAAACTTTTGCCAAAAGAGCTTATAACAAAAGAACGTTCAAATAATTCATCATGAGTGAGTAAGCTATGGTGAACAGCTTGATCAAACACAAGGTGTTCATAAACTTCATCACCGATTAAATAAATATCTTTATCACGAATAATATCAGCTAATTGTTGTAAGTCTTGTGCCGTTAATGTTGCTCCACTAGGGTTATGGGGAGTATTAATGATAATAAGACGAGTTTTAGCGGTAATTGCATCTCTTAATTGTTGCCAGTCAATAGTGAAATGTGGCAATTGCAGAGGAATATGAATGCAACGACCGGCTGCTAATGTAACAGCAGGTTCATAACTATCGTAACAAGGGTCAAATACAATAACTTCCTCACCTGTTTTAATCACTGCTTGGATAGCACAAAATATAGCTTGCGTAGCACCTGGTGTAACGGTGATTTCAGTGGTTTCGTTGAGTTGCTTATTATAGAAATACTGAATTTTTTTAGCTATTTGTTCCCTTAGTGATTGTATACCAATCATTGGTGCATATTGATTATGGCCTGATAAGGTATATTCACTGACTGCTTCACGTAATGCTAGGGGACTATCAAAGTCTGGAAAACCTTGAGATAGATTGATAGCACCAGTTTCCGCTGCCAATTGTGACATCTGGGTAAAGATGGTAGTACCTAGATTAGGTAATTTGCTATAAAAAGACATAATTAATAACTCTATGGTATTTCTTGTGGTTCTTGTTGTTTAGGTGGTAAAGGAGCGAAGTATCCCACAATCAGTAATAAAATGCCCACTATAGTAAAAGAAATAATACGCGCTAAGCTACCACTATTACTTAACTCGATAAAAAATAGTTTTACTACAACCACTGCTATTAGGCTAGCGCCAATTAACCAAAGTTCCCTGTAAACTTTTTTATGACCAGCAATCATCAGTGCTAGGGCGATAGATGTCCAGAGAATAGACAGGCTAGCTTGTACTATCATTGATTGTACTTGATCTTCAAAGTGAAACGGAACATGCGCCCAATGAAATGCTGTACGGAAAACAATGGCTGTACTCAATGCAAATAGTGAAATACCTATGATAATTTGGGTAATACGTCGTGTAGTTTTTGTTGTTATCTCAAATTCATTAAGGTGCTTATATAACCACCAAACAGAGCTGGCTAAGGATAACAATAGCCCTAGCTCTAATGGGTTTAGTAAAGGAATATAAGGGATATTAGGGATATTACCCGTACTAAAAGTATTAGCTAACCAGAACCAAGCTAAAGTTAATGCAGCTATCGGTAAAGAAGCAATAAAACAATACTCTCTACTAAAGCTATTGATAGGCCACGGTAGGTTTTGTTTATAACAGATAAGTAATAGCCAACAACTAGGAATAAACATCCAAACTAACCAATGCCAAGCATTAGCATTTGTTATAGATACTATAGGTAGTAGCTGATTTAGTGCAGTGGTTAAGACAGTTATTAATAACCATAGACCAACAATATGGCAGAGAGATAAAACATTATCTGGTAATAGTTCATTTAATCGTTTTAAATTAAAGAAGTGTACAGCAAATACCATTCCCCAAGCTAACCAGCCAAATTGGCTAAAAGGAGAGAGGTAATTATTGCTGAAAATGGTGCATGCTATAGGTACAAGTAGTCCTGTTACTAGAACTAGATCTCTCCATTGAAAACGTTTAGCGATCAAGCCAGATAAAAATAGACTAATAGCTGTTGTTAATAATAACCAAGTAGATTGCCAACTTGTATCAGCAACACGTGTTATTTCACTTAAAAAAGCAAAGCCCCACCAGCCAACTCCCCAAATTAATAATATTCGAGAAATAGGTTGCACTGTTTGTTGAAGCATTTTTATTGAAATGGGTTGTTGTATTCGCCATGAGGCAAATAATGCAACGATACTAAGAATAATCGGAGTCCAGAAACTAATATGGCCAAATGCTGGTAAATCAGTTGTAGCAGGTATGTTATGAGCAAATGTTAGTGTAGCGATGACTTGTAAAGCTAAGCTAAAATAGAAAGGTAGTATAAGGTTAAAGCGAACAGCTAATACGAAAATAAATAACCCACTGATAGACCAACAACTTGCTACGATTTGCCAAGGTAATACAAATAGAATGGCAAGGTTAGTAAAAATTAATCCTAATAATAGAATAATGTTTATGTTATAGCGTAATGTTTGATTTTGTGGATTACCATTATCTTCAGTTATAAATAAGCCATTAGTGAGTAATAGTAAGCCAAATATCATACATGTAATGAGTTGATACCAATCGGCATTGATTGCAGAACCTAAATATTGACTATTTATTCCCGTAATAAACACAAAACTTGCTAGTACTTGAATGATTAACCCATAATTAAAGAAAAGAGAAGATTTGATTCTTAACCCTAACCACATTGTAACAATGCCCGCAACTGCCCAACTTACAGCAGTTCCTTGTTGCATAAAGTGCAATGGGGCTATTAAATAGATAAAGCTAAGACCTGTAATACTAAACATGGTAGTTAAGCTTCGTTCTGTGCTCTCTAAATCTGCATAATATTTCTCTGCTTGATAAAAACTAAATAGTAAAGCGATACCTAGCATTAAAGCTCCCAGTGAAGAGCCAGCTAATAATGTTTGGTTGCCTAGGTTAATTTCAGTAAGAAAAGCAATGGCTGCAGCAAATTGTAAAAATACCGCAAATAATCGACCAATTTTGCGTTGTTGTCTTAAGCTAACCCAGAAAATTCCAGCGCCTTCCATCGCCCAAGAAGCAGAAGTCCAACTAGCATTAAATGCAAGTGGAATGGTTAAACTCGTAAATACTACGCCTAGCGCTAAACAAGTTTCGGTTAGTAATGAGATACGTTTACTACCAAACTTATAGAAAGCAAAAGCTTGTAGTAAATAAAAAATACCCAAAATAAAGGAGCTAATAGCAAAACCATATTCAATATGGTTGATAAGGGAGTATTGTAAGCCAAACCCTACAATTGGTGTACCAAAGATAACAGTTGCGTCAATATAGTCAGTTTGTCGAACTGACCATTGCAATAGAGCATTACGGTCATCTGGCGCATGTTTGGCATCGTAGAGTTTTCGGCGAGCGAATAATAAGCCTATTACAATATACATAATAAAGAAAACAATTAGGAAAGGCTCAGTACTCCAGAATAAATCAGGCGTATAAGATTTTATACCCCAAGCAAAACCTATTCCAAATGTGCCTACAAAACCAATTAGATTTAACAGACGCCATGTTTTAAACCATGCAATAGTTAGAATACTAGTATTCAACAACACAAAGTAGCTAAACAAGGCAACATGGCTACCTCCACCTGATGAGGCTAAAATAGGTGCGGCAAAGCCTCCGAAAGCTGCAGCAGCTGCTAAACTAAGAGAGTTTTGGAAAATAGCGAGTAGGGCAGATGAAATAGTAATAAATAATAATAAGATAAAAACAGTATTAGCAGGTAATAATTTGTGTAAATACATGGCTGCATAACAGGTTAGATAAAGTACAGCAACACCAGTACCCTGTAAAATAAGGCCATAGTTATTCACTCTATTGCGTAATCGCCAACCTAAACTAATTAATACTAAGCCACCAATGGCAACACCTATGTAACGGCCTTCAATGGGGAAGGTCATTCCTTCAGTGGCATAACGTAATAAAAAGGCAAGCCCAAGAAATAAAATAATGGCACCTATACGTAATATAGTATTACCTCCAAATAACCAATTACGGGCCATACCAAATATATCTATATTGTTTTCATTAACTGTGGTTTTTAATGGTGCTGGTTTCCTAATAGGAGGTTGTTTCTTGACTGGGTCTATAGGTGTATTTACAGCTGGTGCTGTTTGGTTTATTGGTTGTGGCTGTTGTTGTTTAGCTGGTTGCTCTATATTTTGAGTAGTAATAGTACTGGCAATAGAAGTGGTATCAATTGTTTGTTTGGCTGGGAGCTGAATATCTTGTGTAATTATACTATCAGGAGCTTTCTCTAAAGTTGATGGTAGTGGCTTACTAATAGTATCTATATGTTTATGTTGTTGGGTATTTTGTTCTGTAATTGGTTTAATGCTTATAGGTTTAATAGAAACTGGCTGTTCTATAGGTTTTTGGTTAGCAACTATTGGTGAGGCTGGTTCTGTAAATTTAGTTTGAGAAACAACAGGTTCTGTTTGTTTATCATCGCTAGTGAAGGTGTGTAGCTGTTTATTAATATGGATAATTTGTTTAGCAATGGATTGCTGATTTTGCTCTAGTTGAGCTTTTAATAATTGTAATTCTTTTTCTTGTTTTTTATTCTCACTGGCCAAGTTTTGAATACGAGAACTAAAACCAAGTACTAATCCAAAAATTGCTCCCATTAATGAGGATACAAGGGATTGATCCATAAGTAAACCAACAGCTCCTCCAACCAACATTAAAATCCACTGCATAACGTTTATCCCTATTTATATTTTTCAAATAAATGTTTAAATAATCATAATGGTTATTTAAATGAGTAACATTAATTATTTATTAAAATTGCCAAAATTAATATATAGTTAAGTATTAAATTTGTTATAGGAAAATATCTAGCTTAAAGAAAAGCTGTATAGCGCACTGGTATTCTTTTACAATGAATGTTAATAAGAAATTATAAATAATGTTATATTGATCTAATAATATAAACTTTTACGCGCTTGTTTTATGGAGATTAATAAATGATTTACTCAGGTAAAAACATTAAAGTTTTAATGCTCGAAAATAATATTGCTGAGTTAAGTTTTGATGCTACGGATTCATCTGTAAATAAGTTTGATACACTAACTTTGCAAGAGTTACAGCAAGCAGTAGCTGCAATTAAAGTAGAGCAATCACTTCAAGGGTTATTAATAACAAGTAGTAAAGATGCTTTTGTAGTGGGTGCTGATATTACTGAATTTATTCCTCTATTTCGTGAGCCAGTAGCTAAACAAAAAGAAACCTTTACAGCTGTGCACAAATTATTTAATGAAATTGAAGATTTACCTTATCCAACCATTTCTGTTATCAATGGTTTAGCGTTAGGCGGTGGCTTAGAGATAGCGCTAACAACTGATTTTCGTGTGATGAGTACTACTGCGCAAATAGGTTTTCCTGAAGTTGGTTTAGGTATTTGTCCTGGTTATGGTGGAACTGTACGCTCAACCCGTCTAATAGGTTTAGCTAATGCTTTAACATGGATGACTACGGGTAAAAATAATAAAGCAGCTGTTGCATTACAATTAGGTGCAGTCAATGCAGTAGCTGAAAATGATCAATTGAAAAATGTAGCTATTGATTTATTAACAAAAGCGATTAAAGGTGAAATTGATTATAAAAAACATCGTCAAGTTAAACTAGACCCTGTGCAAGTAGATGAAGTAGCTCAGCAGGCGGCTTTTGAGGCAGCAGAGGTTGCTAATAGTAAAATGGCAGCTAATTATCCAGCAGCAGGTGAAATTATTAGTTTATTAAAACAAAATATTAGCTTAGCTCGTGACAAAGCATTAGCGCTAGAGGTGGATAGTTTTATTAAACTAGGTCAAACTGATGTGGCAGCTAGTTTGATTGGCCTATTTATGAATGAGCAGGTGATTAAACGTAAAGCTAAAGCCTATGTAAAGAAAGCACGGCCTGTTAATTATGCAGCAGTATTAGGTGCAGGTATTATGGGTGGTGGTATTGCTTACCAATCAGCAGCTACTGGTACACCTATTTTTATGAAGGATATTAATGACCATGCTAATGAGTTAGGTATGGCAGAAGCTAATAATATTCTTAGTAAAAATATTAAACGTGGCAAGATTACTGAAGAACAAAAAAATGACACACTGCAACGTATTCATCCAACATTAAGTTATGAAGGTTTTGATAAAGTAGATGTGGTGATTGAGGCTGTAGTAGAAAGTCCTAAAGTTAAGAAAATAGTATTGCCAGAGGTAGAGGCGAGTGTAAAAGAAACCGCTATTGTTACTTCAAATACTTCTACTATTTCTATTAATTTATTAGCACAATCAGTAAAACGCCCTGAGAATTTTTGTGGGATGCATTTCTTTAACCCTGTGCATGCCATGAAATTAGTAGAAGTAATTCGTGGTGAGAAAACCAGTGAAAATACCATTGCAACTATTGTGGCTTATGCACAAAAAATGGGTAAGGCTCCTATTGTTGTTAATGATTGTCCTGGGTTTTTAGTCAATCGAGTGTTATTTCCTTATTTAGGCGGATTAGAGTCTTTAATTGCTGATGGTGCTGATTTTGTACATGTAGATAAGGTAATGGAAGCGTTTGGTTGGCCGATGGGGCCTGCTTATCTATCTGATGTGATTGGTATGGATACTTGTTGGCATTGCCAAGAAGTATTATCTGCCGGTTTCCCTGATCGCATGAAAAAAGAAGGTAATGATGCTATTGCTGTTCTTTATAAAGCAGAACGTTTAGGGCAAAAGAATAGTAAAGGTTTCTATGTATATAGCAAAGATAATAATGGTAGACTTAAAAAAGAAGCAGATTCAGTAGCTTATGATCTGTTAAAACCATTAGTTAAACAGTCAAAAGAAGTATCTGATCAAGAGATTCTTGAAAGGATGATGGTACCATTTTGTATGGAAACAGTCCGTTGCTTAGAAGAAGGTATTGTTGAAACAGCGGCAGAGGCTGATATGGCAATACTTTATGGCTTAGGTTTTCCAAGATTTAGAGGTGGTGCTTTGCGTTATATTGATACTGTAGGGGTAGCCAACTTTGTTGCTATGGCTGATAAATATAAGGACTTAGGTGCTATTTATCATGTTACTGATAAGTTACGTGTGATGGCTAAAACAGGTCAGCGTTTTTTTGATTAATATTAAGTATAGAGTTAGCCATTTTGTGCTAACTCTATATAGAGAGGGTTAGATGTTGTTAAAAAGTTATTGTTTAGGTGCTGTAATATTAGTTTTTTGTTCTGCATGTACTACATCAAATCATGATGACTTACATAAACGACCAACTGCTTTAGTAGAAGGATCTGATGCGTGGTTTGTTTGGGTTGATAGCCAAGTAGTGAGTGCAGATACTGCAGGTCATGGTCCTGATTTAGGCTCTGTGGAATGGTGTAATGTTATTGAGGCAAAGCTATTTAATAGGTCTTCAGGCTTAAAGCCTTGCTCCGTTGTATGGAATAATAAAGTTACTCAAGAGTTACAAGCTAGAAATAAATAATTTATTGTTTAGTATTTTTTAACTCTTTAGCAGCTTGTTCCAATATATTAATAATTTTCAATTTATCCTCTGATTGAATATTAATGCTATCTAAATAGATAGAGAAACCTTTGGTTTCGTGTTCAATATAGCAGCTTTCTTTATTTAATTTGCTACGTAGTCCAACAACTTCATAAATTCTAATAGGTCTAGAGAAACCTTTTACGGTTATTTCACCTTTATCACGACAAAGAATAACATCTTTAATTAAAGCATGAGTTTCTTCAGAAATAAGAATTTCACCAGGTTGAGCAGCATTCTCCAAACGGCTGGCTAAATTTACTTCTCGTCCAATAATCGTATAATCCATACGGGTATTAGCACCAAAGTTACCTACTGTACAAAAGCCAGTATTAATTCCAATACGTATTTCTAAATGACTTGTAATACCTCGGGAGGTCCAGTAGTTACGGACATGCTTCATATGGTTTTGCATGGCTAACGCCATAGAAGTAGCAGCAATAGCATCTTTTTGTGCACCTAAACTATTAGTATCACCAAAAAATACCATAATGCTATCACCCACAAATTTATCGATTGTGCCATTATAGCTTTGAGCAATATTAGACATTTCAGTTAAATAGTGATTAAGCATTTCTGTTAGAACTTCGGATTCAAGCTCTTCAGAAAGTTGTGTGAAATCTTTGATATCTGAGAAGAAAATAGTAAGCTTTTTTCGTTGAGTTTCTATACGCTCATATTTTTTTATACCAAAAATAGATTCCCAGACTTGAGGTGAAATATATTTATTTAATTTTTGAGCAATAATTTGTTGTTCTTTTTCATTACTAGCAATAATTTGTTTTAGTTTTATTTTTTCCTGTTCACCTTGGTATATATAACGGCCACAAGCAAATAAATAAAAACCTGTACAGAGTACATTGACGATAATCAAGCTGGTAGGAGGCTGTGGAATTAAAGGCTGTCCAAATAAAATGGTAAAAACGGTAATAAAACAAAATAGGACAAAGATGGCTGCAAGCGTATATCTAGCATTACTATTTAAGTAAGCATTAAAAATAATTGTGAGAATAAATAATAAAGTAATGATATTATTTTCGCCTAATAATAAAGCGACTAGGCTAACAACAACAGCATCTAATAGAATAAGGGCTAACTGATCTTGACGGTTTTTAGTATCTGTTAAAGATGATAGATAACCAATACAAGGAGTTATAATAGATAAACAAAGTAAAACAATAAAAGTAGGACGTTCAAAATAGCCAATATATTGGCCTACAATGGCCGTTATCGCTAGTGAAAAATAGGCAAAAAAACGCAAGTGATAAAGAGAAATTTTTTGCATTAAAATATTGTCTTAAAGAGAGTCCATAATTGTTAATTAACTATAAGGTATTAAATTATAGGGAATGATAGCTTTCATTACTATGAGTTATGGCGTTATTGTTACAATTATGTGAAATAAAACTTATATTTTTAAGAAAAAATGAATATTTTTTATTTTGTCATAGTTTTTAATAAGCTTTTTGGATGACTTATTGTCAATAACACACTAAAATACTCCATTTTAATTTAAGAGGGGGCGGAATCCCCATTCTTCATTGTATGTGCTACGAGGAAAATTCATGCAAGTTTCTGTTGAAAACACTTCTGCTATTGCTCGCCGTATGACTATTGAGATTCCTGGTAATCTTATTCAATCAGAAGTAGGTAAACGTTTAAAAGACGCAGTTGGTCATGCGAAAATGAATGGTTTTCGTCCTGGCAAAGTTTCTAAAACTACTGAAAAGCGTTATAGAGACTCAATTCTACAAGATATTATGTGGGAAAATTTTGAGCAAGCATTAAAAGATCAAAATATTGCTCCAGCAGGACAACCTTCTGCTATTGAACCAGAAGATTTTGTACAAGGTAAAGATTTCAAATATGTGGTTGATTTTGATATAGCGCCAGCAGAAATTGAGCTTGTTGATCACTCTGATATTGAAGTAACTCGTCCTGTACATGAGTTAACAGATTTAGATGTAGAAGAAATGATTACTGCTTTAAGAAAGCAAGCTTCTACTTTTAAAGAAGTTGATCGTGAAGCAAAAAATGATGATCGCATCATTATTGATTTTGTTGGCAAGTTAGATGGCGAACCATTTGAAGGTGGTACAGCTAATGAGCAAGCTTTAGTGTTAGGTTCAAAACAAATGATACCTGGCTTTGAAGATGCATTGGTTGGTGTTAAACAGGGTGAAGAGCGTACTTTTAAGGTAACATTCCCTGCTGATTACCATGCTGAAAACTTAAAGGGTAAAGAAGTTGACTTTACTGTTAAAGTTTCTAAAGTAGAAGAGATTGAGTTAGCACCATTAGATGACGCTTTATTTAAGCGTTATGGTATGGCAGAAGGTGACGCTGAGAAATTTACTGCAGAAGTGCGTAAAAATATGGAGCGTGAATTACGCCAAGCACTTAAAGGTAAATTGAAAAATCAAATATTTGCTGCTTTATTGAAAAAATATGATGTAGAGTTACCAAGAGTTTGGATTGATGGAGAAGCTTCAGCATTGCGTGATCAGTCCATTAATCAAATGAATGCGCAATATGGTATGCAATTAAACCCGCAAGATTTCCCGTTTGATCGCTTTAAAGATAAAGCTAAGAATCGTATTTTATTAGGTATGATTATTAGAAAAATCATTGAGAAGAATGAAATTAAAGCAGATGAAGCGCGTGTAAATACAATGATTGAGGATATTGCTTCAGTATATGAAGATCCAAAAGAAGTGATTGCACAATTTAACGAAGATAAACAAGGTTTAGAAGGTATTCGTTCTGTTGTACTAGAAGAACAAGTAGTTGATTTATTATTAGGTCAAGCAAAAGTAACTGATAAACCAATGGATTATCAGGAAGCTGTTAGACCTAATGAAGAAATGCATCTAGATGTCTAATTGCTTATTCTAAAGATATTTAGTAATAATAAATAGTAAGCCAGCTTTATGCTGGCTTATTACGCCTTTGAAAATAGAGATTGAGGAAGAGTAAAGTGTCAAAATCCATTTTACAACAAATGAGTAGTATTGAAGCAGCTGGTGGTCTTGTACCAATGGTTGTTGAGCAATCCTCACGTGGCGAGCGTGCTTATGATATTTACTCACGACTACTTAAAGAAAGAATTATTTTTTTAGTAGGACAAGTTGAAGATTACATGGCTAACTTAATTGTTGCTCAACTATTATTTTTAGAGGCTGAAAACCCAGATAAAGATATTCATCTTTATATTAACTCTCCTGGTGGTGTGGTAACAGCGGGCATGGCTATCTATGATGTTATGCAGTTTATCAAGCCAGATGTGTCTACTACCTGTATTGGTCAGGCTGCTAGTATGGGGGCTTTATTATTAGCGGGTGGTGCAGCCGGTAAGCGTTATGCTTTACCTCACTCTCGAGTAATGATTCATCAGCCACTAGGTGGGTTTCAAGGACAAGCATCTGATATTGAAATTCATGCTCGTGAAATATTAAGTATTAGAGAACGCTTAAATGAAGTATTAGCGAAGCATACAGGGCAACCTTTAGATATAATAGCGCGTGATACTGATAGAGATAATTTTATGAGTGCACAAGCCTCTGTAGAATATGGGTTAATTGATAAAGTATTGACAAGTCGTATGGCTATTTAAGATTAGTTAACTAATTGACTTGAAAATAGTAAATTTAGCCCCATTTATTCTGTGTAATGTATAAGTAATTTGGATTAATTGAATGACTGATATTCATAATAGTGACAACAACGGTAAGTTACTTTACTGTTCTTTTTGTGGTAAGAGTCAGCATGAGGTTCGTAAGCTGATTGCAGGCCCAGACGTCTTTATTTGTGATGAATGTGTCGGTCTGTGCGATGATATTATCCGTGAAGAAATTCAGGATCAGCAAGTTTCTGGTAATGATGATCAGAAGTTGCCATCACCAAAAGAAATTAGTGGTATTTTAGATCAATATGTCATTGGTCAGGAGCGTGCTAAAAAGATTTTAGCAGTAGCTGTTTATAATCACTATAAACGTTTAAATCGTCGTGATCGTAAAGATGATGAAATTGAATTAGGTAAAAGTAATATCTTATTAATTGGTCCTACAGGGTCAGGTAAGACGTTATTGGCTGAAACATTAGCACGTTTATTAAATGTACCTTTTGCAATTGCGGATGCAACTACTCTAACTGAAGCTGGTTATGTGGGTGAAGATGTTGAAAATATCATCCAAAAGCTTTTACAGCGTTGTGATTATGATGTAGAAAAGGCACAAATGGGTATTGTCTATATTGATGAGATTGATAAGATTTCTCGTAAATCTGATAATCCGTCTATTACCCGTGATGTTTCAGGTGAGGGGGTACAACAGGCTTTGCTAAAATTGATTGAAGGTACTGTTGCGTCTGTTCCTCCTCAGGGTGGGCGTAAACATCCACAACAAGAGTTTCTACAAGTAGATACTAAAAATATTTTATTTATCTGTGGTGGTGCTTTTGCTGGCCTTGAAAAAGTAATTCAAAGCCGTTCAGAGCCTGGTGGTATTGGTTTTAGTGCAGATGTTCGTAGTAAAGATACATCGAAAAAATTAAGCCAAGCTCTGAGTGAAGTAGAACCAGATGATTTAGTTAAATATGGTTTAATTCCTGAGTTTGTGGGACGTTTACCTGTTATTGCAACGCTAGAAGAGCTTAATGAAGAAGCATTGGTTGAGATTTTAATAGCGCCTAAAAATGCTTTAACCAAGCAATATGAAAAGCTATTTGAAATGGAAGGCGTTGAGTTAGAGTTTCGTGAAGATGCTTTAAAAGCTATTGCTAAAAAAGCATTAGAGCGAAAAATAGGTGCTCGTGGCTTACGTTCTATATTAGAAGGTATTTTATTAGATACAATGTATGAAATCCCTTCACATCAAAATATCAGTAAAGTCATTATTGATGACAGTGTAGTTACTGGTGGTAAACCATTGTTGATGTATACAAATGATGAACAACCAAAAACAGCAGCATCTGATGCACAATAATACTAAGCCCTATATTATTTTTTAGTATAGGGTTTAATGTAATAAATTAGTGTTATACTGCTACACGTACTAATTCCTATTCCCTTTACATGCCAGAGTTGACTATGAATATAACACCTGACGTGCCTCTATTACCTTTAAGAGATGTGGTTGTTTATCCTCATATGATAATTCCACTTTTCGTAGGTAGAGAGAAGTCTATTGAAGCATTAGAAATCGCCATGCAAGGGGATAGAAAAATTCTGTTGTTGGCACAAAAGAATCCTAGTGATGATGAACCTTCAGAGAAGGAACTTTACACGATAGGAACCTATGCGACTATCTTACAAATGCTCCGCTTACCAGATGGCACCGTTAAACTTTTAGTAGAAGGTGAGAAGCGAGCTAAAGTTGAGTCTATTGATCTTAAAAGTGATTATTGTAAAGCAACGATTAGCTTAATAGATGAGCAAGTGCTTGAGGGTGAAAAGGTTGAGGTGCTTAATCGTACTTTAATCAGTCAATTTGAGCATTATGTACAGTTAGGTAAAAAAGTACCTTCTGAAGTGCTTTCTTCATTAAATGATATTACTGATACTGGACGCTTAGTCGATACTATTGCTGTCCATATGTCCTTGAAGATCGAACAAAAGCAAGAAATTTTAGAGATTATAGATTTAGCTGATCGAGTTGATCATGTACTATCACAACTTGATACCGAAATGGAGTTGTTACAGCTAGAAAAACGTATTCGTGCTCGTGTAAAGAAACAAATGGAGCGTAGTCAAAGAGAGTACTACCTCAACGAGCAAATGAAAGCTATCCAAAAAGAATTAGGAGCATCAGAAGATGGCACTAATGAGTTGGATGAGCTGAGTCAACGTATTGAAAAAGCTGGGATGTCTAAAGAAGCTTTAGAAAAAGCCCATGTGGAATTAAATAAATTGCGTCAGATGTCTCCAATGTCTGCTGAAGCAACAGTGGTCCGTTCTTATTTAGATGCATTAATTAATGTGCCATGGAAAGCAAAAAGTAAAGTTAGATTAGATTTGCCTAAAGCCGAGCAAATTCTAGAAGAAGATCACTACGGTTTAGAAGAAGTTAAAGAACGTATTTTAGAATATTTAGCTGTGCAAAAGCGTGTTAAGAAATTAAAAGGTCCAATTCTTTGTTTAGTTGGCCCACCGGGAGTTGGTAAAACTTCACTAGCAGGTTCTATTGCTAGGGCGACTAATCGTCAGTTTGTAAGGATGGCATTAGGTGGGGTACGTGATGAGGCTGAGATTAGAGGCCATCGTCGTACTTATATTGGTTCAATGCCAGGACGTATTGTTCAAAAAATGACTAAAGTAGGGGTAAGAAACCCACTGTTTTTACTTGATGAAGTAGATAAAATGTCAAGTGATATGCGCGGTGACCCAGCATCTGCTTTATTAGAGGTATTAGACCCAGAACAAAACCATAACTTCAATGATCATTATCTTGAAGTAGATTATGATTTATCTGATGTAATGTTTGTTTGTACGTCAAACTCTATGAATATTCCACCTGCTTTATTGGATAGGATGGAAATTATTCGTTTACCTGGTTATACCGAAGATGAAAAGGTAAATATTGCGCAGCGTTATTTAGTGCCTAAGCAATTAGAAGCCAATGGTTTAAAAGATAAAGAAGTGTCTTTTTTAGAGTCTGCACTTCGTGATATTATTCGTTATTATACTAGAGAAGCTGGTGTTCGTGATTTAGAGCGACAAATCGCTAAAGTTTGTCGGAAAATTGTTAAAAAGAATGTTACTAAGACTAAGGTTACTTTGATTAAAGTAAAACCTACCAATTTGGAAGAGTTGCTTGGTGTACGTAAGTATAGTTACGGTAAAGCAGAAGAGCAAGATCAAATCGGTCAAGTAACAGGGCTTGCTTGGACGCAAGTAGGTGGTGAATTATTAACTATTGAGGCGGTAGTGGTTGATGGTAAGAGCCAAACCATCCGAACAGGCTCTTTAGGTGATGTAATGCTTGAGTCGATTACTGCTGCTTTAACAGTGGTACGTAGTAGAGCTAATACATTAGGATTACCTAGTAATTTCTATGAGAAAAAAGATATTCATATCCATATTCCAGAAGGTGCTACGCCTAAAGATGGGCCTAGTGCGGGAATAGGAATGTGCACGGCTTTGGTTTCTGCATTAACCGCTATTCCAGTGAAAGCGGATGTGGCAATGACAGGAGAGATTACCTTACGAGGAGAAGTACTTGCTATTGGTGGTTTGAAAGAGAAACTATTAGCTGCTCGTCGTGGTGGAATTAAAACTGTCATTATACCTCAGGAGAATATGCGGGATCTTAAGGAAATACCAAAGAACATTTTAAGTGACTTACAAATTAAGCCTGTTAAGTGGATTGATGAGGTTTTGCAAGTTGCTTTACAGTATATGCCGGAGCCTTTAGTCGTTGTGGATGGAAATGTAACAACTAAAGATGAAAAGCATGATAAAGCAGATACAAAGCATGTAAGTACCCATTGAAGTTTGCTACTATAAGCATTTAACGAATATGGTATAATGGCTTTGTTTTTTTAACAAACTTGAGTTAAGAGGGATAGCGTGTGAATAAGTCAGAATTAATAGATGCCTTGGCAACAAAAGCAGGTATTACTAAAACAGCAGCTGGTGTTGCCTTAGATGCAGTTTTAGCATCTGTTACTGAAGCTTTACAAACTGGTGATTCTGTAGCATTAGTTGGTTTTGGTACATTTAGTGTAAAAGAGCGTGCTGCTCGTACTGGACGTAATCCTAAAACTAAAGAGCCTATTAAAATTGCAGCCTCTAAAGTACCTTCTTTTAAAGCAGGTAAATCTTTAAAAGATGCTGTAGTTTAATATAAGTAGTTTTGATTTCCAGAAAATCTAAAAGGCGCACTCTGGTTTTAGATGCGCCTTTTTTTGTTAATTCATTGATGAGTTAAATAGCTTAGGCCACTTTCGGAGGGGGCATGCTGCAAGAAATTAGAGATAAGTCACAAGGTTGGATTGCCAAGACAATCATTGGTGTTATTGTACTTTTACTAGCATTAACAGGTTTTGAAGCTATTTTTAGGGCGGTCAGTAATGATGGTGAGGTAGCCTCTGTTAATGGCGAGGGTATAGCAACAGCAGAATTTAATGATACTTATCAGCAGCAGCGCTATATTTTAAGTGCTAATGGTCAGTTTGATGGTACACCAGAGGCGGTTAAAGAGTTAAAGAAATTAGTAACTGATAATTTAATCAATTATCGTATTCTTGTACAAGCCGCTACCAATGCAGGGTTTAGTTATTTACCAGAAGCTTATATTAAGCAGGCAATTGAAAGTAATCCCTTATATCAAACTAATGGCCAGTTTGATTATAGTCTTTTTGAGCAAGAAATTAGAAATTATGGTTATGGATCTGACAAACAGTTTGTGAGAGATCAATTAGACCGCAATTTATTGAGTCAATTACAAAGTGGCATAGTTGATGCCAATTTTGTTACAAATGATAGAGCTTCATATCTAGCTAAATTATTAGAGCAAACAAGAGATTTCTCTTATAAAGAATTAGACGCAAACAAAGTAACCAATATTTCTGATGAAGAAATTGCAACATGGTATGAAGATCATAAAAATACATTAAAAACACCAGAGCAAGTGGTTTTAGAATATATTGAGTTAGATAGAAATAATTTTCTTGAGCAAACGACTGTATCTGATAAAGAGTTAAGCGATCTTTATGCAAAGAAAGTAGTTGAATTAGATAAAACAGCAGTAAGACATCGAATCGCTCATATATTAATTCCTATAACTGCTAATCAATCAGCAGAGCAAGCAAAAACTAAGATTGATACTATTGAAAATGAATTAAAGCAGGGTAAAGATTTTGCCACTGTTGCTAAAGAAGAATCACAAGATACAGGAACAGCTGATAAAGGTGGTGATTTAGGTTTTGTCACTACAGATGATTTACCTGATCCAGAAGCATTTGCGCCAGTATTAACTACACTTACTAAAGTGGGAGATATTTCTGAGCCTGTTCGTTCACGTTTTGGCTGGCATATTATTAAACTAACAGATATTCAAAAAGCCACTATTCCTAGTTTTGACTCTTTGCGTGAGCAGTTGGCGAGCGAACTAAAACAACAAAAGGCGTATGAAGCTTATTTGGCAGAACAAAGAAAGCTAGATTCAGCTGCTTATGAAAATTATGATAACTTAGCGCAAGTTGCTAAAGATTTTAATTTAACCTTAAAAGAAACCAAACCTTTTGGACGTGAAACGGGATACGATGTTATTACCAGTAATGACAAAGTAATCAAAGCAGCGTTTAGTGAGAGCTTACTAAAGAATGAAGAAAATAGTGGAATTATTGAAGTAACACCTAATACTTCTATTATTGTTCATGTTAAGGAGCATTTACAGCCTTCTAATATGACATTGGAACAAGCGACACCAGACATTAAAGTAGCATTACAGAAAGAAAAAGCAACATCAGAAGGTGAGCAATTAGTTGCTGATGTAAAAACTGGAAAAATAGCGGTTAATGATACTTGGAAAGCCTTTAAATCTGTTAAACAACCTTTGCAGTTATCTGCAGAAGAGTTTCAAAAGTTATCACTTTCACCTGAAATATTAGAGTCATTATTTGCAATGCCAAAACCTACAGGGGATAAACCTAGCGTTTATGGTATTACCCTAAAAAATGGTAACTATGCAGTTATTGCCTTGTCTAAAGTAAATGAGTTTACAGGTTCTTTATCTGATGGAGATAAATTACAGTACCAAACATTAGCAGATAATGATTCTGCAAATAAACTTTGGGAAGAGTATAGGCAATATTTGAAAGATAATGCTGAAATCAAATATTTTGATAGTGAAGACTAAGCAAATCATATTAAAAGCAGCAGTTAAGCTGCTTTTAATGATTATACGAAGTGAGATCAACAGTGATATTTAATGAAATTGATTGGTGTATTATTGGCATCATCATTATTTCAACAGTGATTAGCTTATGGAGAGGTTTTATTAAGGAAATTTTATCACTGATTATTTGGATAATGGCGGTAGTCGTTGCTTGGTTATATGGCGGTTCTTTTGCTAATTATCTTACACCTAGTATAGAAATTCCTTGGATACGTGTTGTTATTAGTTGTGGTATTTTATTTATTTTAACCCTGATAGTAGGAGCTATTGTAAATTTTGTATTAGCACGTCTGATTAAAGCAACAGGGCTTTCAGGAACAGATCGTTTCCTTGGCATGTTTTTTGGCGCGGCAAGGGGTGGTATAGCCATTGTGATATTTGTTGGTTTATTAATGGATACACCAGCCAGTGAGTCTGATTGGTGGAAAGAGTCTGAATTAATACCTCCTTTTTTGGTTGCTGCTAATTGGTCAAAAAATGTTGTTTTGGGTGGTTGGCAATCTGTACCGCAGCCAGTTGATATACCACTTCAACCAAATATAGATTTACCTGTATCATCATCTTCTGAGTAGCGTAGTGAGGGTTTAGTTCATGTGTGGCATTTTAGGTATTGTAGGAAAAACAAATGTCAATCAAGCACTATATGATGCTTTAATTGTTTTACAACACCGTGGTCAAGATGCAGCGGGCATTGTAACCTGTAAAGATAATAAATTATTTTTACGTAAAGATAATGGTCTAGTTCGAGATGTATTCCACACGAGACATATGCAACGCTTAGTGGGTAACTATGGTATAGGACATGTTCGTTATCCTACTGCGGGTTCCTCTAGCTCAGCGGAAGCTCAGCCTTTTTATGTAAATTCTCCTTATGGTATTACTTTAGCACATAATGGTAATTTAACTAATGTGGAGCAATTATCAAAAGATATTTATGCATCAGATTTACGTCATGTAAATACAACGTCTGACTCTGAAGTACTACTTAATGCTTTTGCGCATGAGTTAGCTAAATCTAAAAAATTACATTTGGCACCCGATGATATTTTTGATGCAGTAACAGCATTATATCGCCGTTGTAGAGGCGGTTTTGCTGTAGTTTCAATGATTTTAGGCCATGGTATTGTCGCTTTTCGTGACCCTCATGGTATTCGTCCTATTGTTTATGGCCATCGTCAGACAGATTTAGGCACTGAGTATATGGTGGCTTCTGAAAGTGTAGCACTTGATGTGTCTGGTTTTACATTAATTCGTGACTTAGCACCTGGTGAAGCATTATATATTACAGAAAATGGTGAATTATTTACTAAGCAATGTGTAGAGGTTGAGAAGTTTACACCTTGTATTTTTGAGTATGTTTATTTAGCACGTCCTGATTCTATTATGGATGGCATTTCCGTCTATAAATCTCGTTTAAAAATGGGTGAAAAGCTAGCGGAGAAAATTTTAAGGGAACGTCCAAATCATGATATTGATGTGGTTATTCCTATTCCAGATACTAGTAGAACTTCTGCTTTAGAGTTAGCTAATCATTTAGGGGTTAAGTTTAGAGAAGGTTTTATGAAAAACCGTTATATTGGACGGACTTTCATTATGCCTGGCCAAGCGGAACGTAAGAAATCAGTAAGACAAAAGCTGAATGCTATCGATTTAGAGTTTAAAGATAAGAATGTATTACTGGTAGATGATTCCATTGTACGTGGTACTACTTGTAAGCAAATTGTTCAAATGGCAAGAGATGCAGGTGCTAAGAAGGTTTATTTTTGTTCAGCAGCCCCTGCGGTGCGCTATCCTAATGTATATGGTATTGATATGCCTAGCGTACACGAGTTAATTGCACATAATCGTACTACTGAAGAAGTGGCTGATTTAATCGGTACAGATTGGTTAATCTATCAAGATTTAGAAGATTTGAAAGAAGCTGTACGTTTTGAAGGTTCTGATGTTCATGATTTTGATTGTGCAGTATTTGATGGTCATTATGTAACAGGTGATGTAAATGCCGAGTATTTAAATCATATTGAAGAAGAACGTAATGATAAAATGCTTGCGAAAAAGAAAGCAGAAACGGCAATTATTGAGTTACATAATAACTAGTAACAACGATTGAAATGAGACAGTAGTAGCATGACTGATAAATGGCAAGCAGGTCGCTTAGACAGTGATTTGCAAGATGTTGGATTAGATACTTTAGCAATTAGGGCTGGGCAAGCAAGAAGTCCTGAAGGAGAGCATAGCGAGGCTTTATTTTTAACCTCAAGTTATGTTTTTGCTTCAGCTGCTGATGCTGCCGCACGTTTTGCTGGTCAGGATGAAGGTAATGTATATTCGCGTTATACTAATCCCACCGTGCGTAATTTTGAGCAACGTTTGGCTGCTATGGAAGGAGCTGAACAGGCGGTAGCAACTGCCTCTGGTATGTCTGCTATTTTAGCGTTAGTAATGAGCTTGTGTAATGCTGGTGATCATATAGTGGTATCACAAAGTGTGTTTGGTTCTACTATCAATTTATTTGAAAAATATTTTAAACGTTTTGCTATTGAAGTTGATTATGTGCCATTGGCAAATATAGCTGGCTGGCAAGCGGCATGTAAGCAAAATACTAAATTGTTTTTTGCCGAGTCACCTTCTAACCCATTATCTGAATTAGTTGATATTACTGCATTAGCAAATTTAGCCCATAGTAAAGGTGTGCTGTTAGCTGTTGATAATAGTTTTTGTACCCCTGCATTGCAACAACCTATTAAATTGGGCGCTGATATTGTAATGCATTCTGCAACTAAATATATTGATGGCCAAGGTCGTTGTTTAGGTGGTGCTGTTGCAGGTCGTGCAGAGCATATGAAAGAGTTAGTAGGTTTTTTAAGAACAGCTGGTCCTACAATGAGCCCATTTAATGCGTGGGTTTTTCTAAAGGGATTAGAAACATTAAGATTACGTATGCGCGCCCATAGTGATAATGCGTTGTTATTGGCAGAATGGTTAGTAGGACAGCCTAATGTTGAAAAAGTATATTATGCAGGGCTTATAGATCACCCTCAACATGATTTGGCTAAGCGCCAACAACAAGGTTTTGGTGCCGTATTAGGATTTGATGTAGTGGGAGGAAAAGAAGCTGCTTGGCGTTTGATTGATGCTACTAAACTGATTTCTATTACAGCTAATCTGGGTGATGCTAAAACGACAATTACTCATCCAGCAACTACTACACATGGTAGAGTGTCACCTGAAGCAAGAGCAAAAGCAGGTATTAAAGATGGGTTGATTCGTATTGCGGTGGGTCTTGAAGATATTGAAGATATTAAAGTAGATCTTGCTAGAGGTTTAGCGGCTGTTTAGTTTAAATTTCTAGAAATAAAAAAGCAGGCTTAAAGCCTGCTTTTTTGTGAATTAATAAGCTTGTTGATAAAGAAATTCAAGCAAAGCTTTTTGAGCATGTAGTCTATTTTCAGCTTGTTGCCATACTACAGAGCGGGAATCATCTAATAACGTTTCGCTAATTTCCTCTCCACGATGAGCAGGTAAACAGTGCATAAAAATTACATCGGGGCTGGCTAAATCAAGTAACTGTTCAGTCACTTGGAAGTTTTTGAATTTTTCTAAACGTTCTGCAGCTTCATCCTCTTGCCCCATAGAAGCAAATACATCCGTGCTAACTAAATGTGCACCAGCCACAGCCTCTTTAGGATCATCAGTAATTTGTACACGGCCTTTTGCTAATTCTACAAAGCGTGGATTAGGTTCAAAGCCTTTGGGGCAGGCTACTTTTAATTGGAAATCAAATTGTACGGCAGCTTCTGCATAACTATTACACATGTTATTACCATCACCAATCCAAGCCACTGTTTTACCAGCAATATCACCACGTTGTTCGAAATATGTTTGCATATCTGCTAGTAGTTGGCAGGGATGTAAATCATCTGTAAGTGCATTAATAACAGGCACCTTTGAGTTCTTAGCAAACTCTGTAACATTGTCATGAGCAAAGGTTCTAATCATTACCATATCAACCATACTAGAAATAATAATGGCTGAATCGTGAATAGTTTCTCCACGCCCTAATTGAGTATCTCGAGAGGCTAAGAAAATAGCTTGGCCGCCCAGTTGAATCATACCTGCTTCAAAGGAAACACGGGTACGGGTTGATGATTTTTCAAAAATCATCCCAAGAATACGACCATTTAGTGTGTTGTGAGGTATATTATCACGACGCATTGTTTTTAATTCTATGGCGCGCTTGATTAGCTTCTTTAATTCATCTTTTGAGCAATCAAATAGTGACAAAAAGTGCCGTACACTCATAAAAATATTACCTTGCTGTTAATTTAAGAGATTAAATTGATTACAATTATAGTCTTTATAATAGTGGTAAGAACTGATGTAAATGAAGGATTATGTCATAAAATCTTTTATAATAAAAGAATAACTATAGGACTTTAGATTAATTAAGAGGTTAGTTAATTAATCTTTAGCTTGTAATAGTGTATAGTAGTGTTATAAGGATAATAGATATTTTAGTAATGAGTTATCAGCAGAGATTGCCTACCAAATCAGGTTATTGAAAATGGGATTTTTAAAAGATATCGCTGAGCGTAAACAGTTTAAGCGTTATATGCTAGATGCTTGGCAACAATATTCTACGTTAAAGTCTTTAATACGAGAGCCTTTAATTCTAGTAGATATTCGTACAGGACGTATTATTGAAGTTAATGCGCCTTTTGAAAGGATATTGGGCTGGTCTATGAAACAAGTAGTAGGCGTGCCTATTGCTGATTTGGGTATTTGGCAAGAGTCTTCAAGAAATAAAGTTGTCAAATTAATTCTAAAAAAACGTACAGTTAAGCTGACAGATATTCAATTATCTACTATAGATGGTGATGTTCTGACAGGCGAGTTGTGTGCCAAAATAGTTCGTCTTAATGGGGGATTAGCTGTTTTAGCTACTTTTTATTATAGTCATAGTTTAATGACTGTAGAAAGGTTTTTTAATGTTAATGAAAGAGAGTTCTCTTCAGCATTTGATCCTACTACTGATGTGGTTACTATTTCTGATTTTCAAACTGCCAAATATATTAAGGTAAATGAAGCAATTCAAAATCTTTTGGGGTATCAACAAGCAAATTTATTGAAGAAAACAGAGTTTGATATAGGCGTATGGGCTTCAGTTGAAGAGCGAACAGATTTTCTAAAGAAAGTTAAAGAAGATGGACCTCAATTATTAGAGACTGCGCTATATCGCCAAGAAGTAGGCTATATGCCTATTAAATTCGTAGTTGATATTCTTTGTACGGAAGGTAAAAATTATGTAATGATGGTAGGGCATGATGTGACGAATTTACGTAAAGCAGAGCGTCGAGCTATTCATCTTGCCTATCATGATCCTTTAACTAATTTACCTAATCGTACTCTGTTGTATGAACGTTTAGAGCAGCAAATTAAATTAGTACAACGTTATAATTTACATGCTGCTTTGCTGTTTCTAGATTTAGATCATTTTAAAAATATTAATGATTCTATTGGGCATCCTATAGGAGATGCTGTTTTAAAGATCGTTACTACACGTTTGAAAGCCAGTATTCGTACTAATGACACTGTTTCTCGTGTAGGTGGGGATGAATTTATTATTCTACTTACTCGCTTAGAAGGTGATTTTAATGAGGTAGAACGACAGGTATTAATGACAGCAGAAAGGATTCGAGAAATTTTATCAGAACCCATGCTGATTGATGCATATCGTCTACAAATTTCTACCAGTATTGGAGTAACTATTATTCCTGAGCATGGTGTTAATACTTCTGAGCTAATTAAAAGAGCTGATATTGCTTTATATAAAGCTAAAGAGCTAGGTAGAAATATGATTGCTACTTTTAGAAGCTCTATGCAATCAGCTGTTGTACAACGTATGCGTATTGAAGCAAAGATGCGTCAAGCTTTACAAAATAAAGAATTTAAGCTTTGTTTTCATCCACAGGTTTTCTCAAGAACACATGAAATTACAGGCGCAGAGGCGCTTATTCGGTGGGTACAAGGAAAAGATGTATTTTCACCTGAGCATTTTATTAATATTCTTGAAGAAACTCAGTTAATTATTGAGGTAGGTGAGTGGATTATTTTAGAAGCTTGTCGTTTATATGCAAAATTAATGGATAATAAAGCTATTTCATTATTAGATTTTAAATTCTGTGTTAATGTAAGCCCTAAACAGATACAACACGAAGGCTTTTATGACCTTATTGAGCGTGCCCTCAAACAATATAATATTCCTAAAAGAGCTATCACTTTAGAAGTAACAGAGGGTATTGTTATTCAAGAAACTAATAATACTATTGAAAAAATGTATGCTTTAAAAAAGTTAGGTGTGAACTTTGCGATTGATGATTTTGGTACAGGTTATTCATCATTATCTTATTTAAAGAAATTACCCATTGATATGTTGAAAATTGATAAGGCCTTTGTTGATACAATTACTACAGATATTCATGACTCAGGTATTGTGAGTGCAATTATTACTATGGCAAATAGTTTAGATTTTGAAGTCATAGCAGAAGGCGTTGAAACAGTTGATCAATTATCGATTTTAGAGGAAAAAGGATGTTACTTATATCAAGGTTATCTATTTAGCAAGCCCTTAACCTTTGATTCATTACAAGCTTTGCTCGTAGCGCAAAGTAGTCGACAAATTTAATAATAAATTATGCACTTTATAGATTGGAAAGGGTACAATAATAAACTTTATTTGAGACATTTTGATTTGTCGTAGTAAAGGATATATGTTGTCTATTTCAAAGCTTTCTCGAAAAACATCGGGTTTTACAGTATTAGAATTATTATTAGTAATTACTATCGTTATTATAGTGGTTGCAGGCATTGCTTTTTATGTACTAACTTTTACAAGTTTTGGTAGTAAATTATTTAATAAGCAAGATGATCAGATAGTTAGTACTGCTCCTAAAACAGTTAATATTCCTATGATAAATACGGGGCAAATCGTTATTAATTTAACAGATGAGCCTTTACAAACATTACCAGTAGATGAAAAATTACTATTTGCATTTGATAAAGATGTAAAAGTAGGTACTGAATGGCCAATGGGAAATGCTGGCTTATTGGTGAAAAGCTATGATGGAAAATACATAGAATTAATAGGTTATCGCTATTTAAAAGTAAATAGACGATTAGCTAATAGTGGTTATGATGCATTGCAAGATTTAGACACTAATTCAGATAATCAGTTAGATGAATTAGATATAGATTTTGCTAATTTGTATGTTTGGTTAGATACCAACCAAAATGGACTTGTTGATAAGGATGAATTACAAAGTTTGCAAAAATTAGGTATTAAGTCTATTAGTATTGCTTCTATGGCTAATGCTAATAAAAGTATTAATAAAAGTATTATTACTAAGCAGGGACAGTTTATACGAGAAGATGGCTCCAAAGGAGCTGTTATTGAGATAAATCTTTTTCAAGATCCTTATTACAGGGAGTTTATTAGTAAATTAGCTGTTTCTGGCAATGCTAAAAAACTGCCTGATATAAGAGTTTTTGGCTATGTAAGAGATTTACAGGAGGCAGTGACGCAGAATCCTGATTTATATCCCTTAGTAGTAGATTATTTTGCTACAGAATTAGCAGATAGAAGATTCAATCAAATGGATCAAATTGTATTTGAATGGTCAAAGACATTTGAAAGTCCTTATTTAGAGAGTCGTTTAAAAAGTATTTCAACACCAAAGTTTGATATTAAATTAGCCAAAGACTTGAATTTTGATAAATATTCTGAGATAGCTTCAGATAATCAAAAAGCAGTTACTGAACTTATGGCAATTGAAGCATTTACAGGGCAACAGCAACTATATTTTTCTAAAACAGAAGTATTAAATAGAACTACTCAAAATTGGGAGTTACATTTAATAATTAGTTTAGGAAATCAAGTAATAATGAGTCAGACGATTGCAGCTAATCAAGATGGTACTAAAAAACAAATATTACTTTCTAGTGATAGGTTGAGTTTTTCTTCTGAGCAAAGAGTAAGTATTCGTAAAAAATACGATATGATTGTAGAGAACTTATTTAAAAAGCTACAAGATTCAGAGGGGGTTGGTAAACAAAAAACTATACAATCGGATACTTCATCTGAACAACAATGGGTAGATAAAAGTCTGCAAGATCAAATTAATACAGGGGAGTATTTTAGAAAGCCGCAAAAAGCTATTGATTATCCACGTAGACGACATATGTCAGAATGTGTAAAGCCAGGCAATATTATTGATCAGCAAGTTAGAGACTGTGCGGCAGGAAAAATTTCTAAAACTTGGTAGTTATCATCTAAAACTAATTGTTAATCTTTTTTAGGAAACTTTACAGGTTAAATTATGACAAACCTAATATAGTTTTATAAATAAAAGAGAGAATTACAATGGCTACTAAATTAGTTGCTGATATTTTGGTGGAGACATTAGAACAGGTTGGTGTTAAATCAGTTTGGGGTGTTCCAGGAGATTCACTGAATGCCATAACTGAGACCCTAAGAAAACGTAACCAGATTAAGTGGCAAAGTGTGCGTCATGAAGAGGCAGCAGCTTTCGCTGCCAGTGCATATGCTGATGCAACTAATCAATTAGGTGTGTGTGTTGGATCTTGCGGGCCAGGTAATTTACATTTGATAAATGGTTTGTTTGAAGCTCAACGAATGAATGCTCCTGTGTTGGCCATTGCTGCACAAATTCCAAGTAGTGAGTTAGGGCTTGGTTATTTTCAAGAAACCCATCCTGAATCTTTATTTAAAGATTGTAGTGATTACTGTGAGCTGGTTTCAAGTGCTGAACAATTCCCAAGGGTATTAGAAACAGCCATACGATCTGCTTTAACTAAACGCAGTGTTTCAGTTATTGTCTTACCTGGTGATGTGGCTTTTAGTGAAGCTACTGTTCAAAAAGTTCAATGGTCTACACCTGTATTACCTATTGTAGTGCCACCAGTACAAGAAATAGAGCAATTAGCTGATCTGTTAAATCATACTAAAAATATTGCTATCCTTTGTGGTTATGGTTGTCGTTATGCACATAATCAAGTAGTTGCTTTGGCTGAGAAGCTTAAAGCGCCTGTAGTACACGCCTTAAGAGGTAAGCCTTTTGTAGAGTATGATAATCCTTTTGATGTGGGGATGACAGGTCTTATTGGTTTTTCATCAGGTTATCATACGTTAAAAGAGTGTGATTTCTTATTAATGCTGGGTAGTAATTTCCCATATCGTAATTTCTATCCTGAACATGGTAATGTTGTTCAAATTGATTTAAGGGGAGAGCATTTAGGTAGAAGGACGCCATTACTTAAAGGGTTAGTGGGTGACATATCATCTACCCTAGATTTATTATTACCTAAGTTGACTGCACAAACAGATGATAGTTTTTTAGTAAAGGCTTTAGAGCATTATCATAAAGCTCGTAAGTCATTGGATGAATTAGCTACCCCTAACGCAGAGGATCGGCCATTACATCCACAATACTTAGCTGCAAGAGTATCTGAATTGGCTGATGAGGATGCTTTATTTACTGCTGATGTAGGAACTCCTACTGTGTGGGCTGCACGTTATTTAAAAATGAACGGTAAGCGTTATTTAACAGGTTCTTTCTCTCATGGTTCAATGGCTAATGCCACACCACAAGCAATAGGCTTACAAGCAGCTTTTCCTGATAGACAGGTCATAGCTTTGGCTGGTGATGGTGGTTTATCTATGTTATTGGGCGAATTATCAACTTTGGCATTAGAAAAATTACCTGTAAAAGTAATTGTTTTTAATAATAAATCATTAGGGTTTGTGGCTATGGAGATGAAAGCAGCAGGGCTAATGGATGATGTTACTCATCTAAATAGTCCAAATTTTGCTGCTGTAGCCGAAGCTTGTGGTGTTAAAGGTTATCAGGTAACATCTTCAAACCAATTGGATAGCACATTAAAAGAGGCTTTCGAGTATAATGGGCCTGTGGTTGTAGATGTGCATACAGAAACACAAGAATTATCGATTCCACCTAAAATTAATTTACAACAAGCCAAAGGATTTAGTCTTTATATGTTAAAGGCTATTTTAAGTGGGCGAGGTGATGAAATTAGAGAGTTGATAAAAACAAATTTATTTAGAGCTAAATAATTAAGGCTTATCTGTTGTAAAAAGAGAAGGTTATATATGGCTAACAAGCGTCCTTTATATATTCAATATTCAGGTCCAGGTTTACTGGAAACTCCTTTGTTAAATAAATCGAGTGCTTTTACCCGTGAAGAGCGTCGAGATTTTAATCTAACTGGTTTATTACCATACACAATGGAAACGATCGAAGAACAAGTAGTGCGTGCTTATGATCAGTATAATTTGTGTAACAATGATTTAGAGCGTCATGTTTATTTGCGTTCTATTCAAGATGATAATGAAACATTATTTTTCCGTTTAGTACAAGATCATCTGGAAGAAATGCTGCCTATCATTTATACCCCAACGGTAGGGCAAGCATGTCAGGAGTTTTCAAAAATTTATCGCAATCATCGTGGTATTTTCGTTAGTTATCCCGATAAAGATAATATCGACGATATTTTACATAGTGCTACTAAAAAGAATGTTAAAGTCATTGTGGTGAGTGATTGCGAGCGTATTTTAGGGTTAGGTGACCAAGGGGTAGGTGGTATGGGTATCCCTATTGGTAAGCTATCACTTTATACGGCTTGTGGTGGTATTAGTCCCGCTTACACATTACCCATTGTGTTAGACGTGGGGACTAATAACCCTGATTTATTGAATGATCCTATGTATATGGGGTGGCGTCATGAACGTATTTCTGGTGATGAGTACTATGAATTTGTTGATTTATTTATTCAAGCTGTAAAACGTCGTTGGCCTCGTGTTTTATTACAGTTTGAGGACTTTGCGCAACACACTGCATTACCATTATTAGAAAAATACAAAGATGAAATTTGTTGTTTTAATGATGATATTCAAGGTACAGCAGCAGTTGCAGTAGGTACATTGTGGGCTGCTTGTAAAGCTAAAGGTGAAAAGTTATCAGAACAAGTGGTAACGTTCTTAGGTGCTGGTTCAGCGGGTTGTGGTATTGCAGAGCAAATTGTCAGTGCTATGGTATTAGAAGGCTTAACAGATGAGCAAGCACGCCAACGGATATTTATGGTCGATCGTTGGGGCTTACTTACTGATGAAATGTCTCATTTACCAAACTTCCAGCAACGTTTAGCGCATAAGGCAGAAAATGTTAAAAGTTGGAATGTAGAAGGTAAAGATATTTCTTTACTGGAGACAGTACAAAATGCTAAACCAACCATATTAATTGGTGTATCAGCACAACGTGGTTTATTTACAGAAGAAGTGATCAAAACCATGCATAGCCATTGTGCTAAACCTTTGATAATGCCTCTTTCAAATCCTACCTCTCGTATTGAAGCAACACCTAAAGAAATCTTAACGTGGACCAATGGTGATGCATTAGTTGCTACAGGTAGCCCTTTTAGTCCTGTACATATTAATGATAAAGAAATTGCTATTGCTCAATGTAATAACTCTTATATTTTCCCAGGTGTTGGTTTAGGTGTTCTTGCTGCACGGGCTAAACGTGTGACTGAAACTATGATGATGGTTGCTGCTGATGCTTTAGCCGCTTGTTCTCCTATTGTGTTAACAGGTGAAGGCGCTATTTTACCTGCTATGAGTGATATTCAAGAGGTAACTAAAAAGATTGCTTTTGCGGTAGCTAAACAAGCACAAAAAGACGGTGTTGCTTTAGAGATTACAGATGAGCAAATTAAGCAATCGATAGAGATGAATTTCTGGAAACCAGAGTATCGCAATTATCGTCGAGCATCTCTGTAAAGATAAGTTATTAAATAAAAAAGGCTCAATAATTTATTGAGCCTTTTTATTTGAGTATTAATAAATAGTTAACGTTTTCTTTTTAGTAAGTAAGCACCAATAATAATACACACAACACTAGGTGTTATTGCCGCAAGTAATGGCGGAAAATTAAATACTAAGCTAGCTGGTCCCAGTAGATCATGAACAATCTTAAATACAAAGCCAATGGTAACACCAATGAAGATGCGTTGTCCCATTGTTACACTACGTAGTGGTCCAAAAATAAAGGAAATTGCTAACAGTACCAAGGCTAGTGTTTTAATAGGTTGTAGTAGTTTTTCCCAGAATTTTAACCAATAGTTATCATTATTTAATTCTTGATCTTCTAAATAGTGAATATATTTCCATAAGCCAGCAATTGATAAGTTAGAAGGATTGCTATTGATAGTATTGAGTAGTTCTGGAGTGATATCAATAGGTGTAACTTTTCCTTGAATATCTGCCATCTCGCAACTAGGCGTAGGAGTTAACCAGTTTTCAGAAGTATGTTCTATGGTTTTAGTATGATCATCATTAAAGCAAGTAGTAACACTATCTTTTAGTTGCCATTCATTATTTTGGAAAATAGCTTGTTTGGCGTAGATTGCATATTTTACTTTTTGATTGTTTATATAGTAACGAGTTACACCAAATAATAGACCATTGGGTTGTACACTATTAATACGTATGTATTCATTGCCTTGACGATGCCAAGTACCTTCCAATAGGGTTTGTTCTATAACTTGTTGATCAATATTATAGCTAATAGCTAACTCTTTGTTTGCTAATGCTTTTGTTTCCGTTTTTGGGATAACATATTCACCTATTAGTACACTAGCAATCATAATAACGAATACAGGCTTCATTACTGCATAAACAATACGGCCTGTGGACATTCCTGCGGCTCGCATAATAGTGAGCTCACTACGACTAGCTAATGTTCCTAAACCAATAAGACTTCCAACTAGGGATGCCATTGGTAGGTTATCATATAGTCTACGGGGTGCTGTTAGCGCAACATATTGTAAAGCTTGTAAAATACCGTAGTTATTTTTAAAGTCGTTTACTTGGTCAACTAAGGCAAATAAAGAAGCTAAGCAAATAATAATAAAGATAATAATCAGTATACTGTTTAAAATACTACCAGCAATATAGCGTTCTAAGCGATTTCCTATCATATGCCTACTCCTTGAGGTTTACGAAATTTAATTCTAATCGTATCCCAATATAATAGAGTTAGCGCAATACTTAGAAAGATAAAATGGATAATCCAGAAAAAGAAAATGGCTAATTTTCCTTTATCCATTTGTCCTCTTGCAGCAATTAAGAGGCCTAGATATAGCATATAGAGAAAAATAGCTGGAATTAATTTAAAGAACCTACCTTGCCGAGGATTTACCTTAGCTAGAGGTACAGCAAGCATAGCAATAATTATAACCAGTATGGGCATAGAAAACCGCCAATTTAGTTCGACACGATCTTCTAATTTATCGCTTTTCATTAACTCAGTTGTCGTTAAAGCATTTGATTTTAAGTCAATATTAATTTCAGGTTTGGGTAATAAGATGCCATAAATTTTATACTCTGTAACTCGATAATCTGCCTGCCCAGGGTTACCATCATAGCGATAACCATCTTTTAAAATAAGATAACGGGAATTATCAGGTTGTATTTCAATTTGTCCTGTTTTTGCTGACAGTACATTAGTTGAAACGTGTTCTTCAGTATCTTTTTTAGTGTCTATTTGAGAAATAAAAATATTAGTTAGATGTTTTTTGTCATGTGACATCGACTCAGTATAGGTAACACGATAAGTTTTAGTAGTAGCATCTGACTTTTCAAAGGATTGGAAGTGACCAGGAATTAAGGTATTAAACTCTGTCATTGAGTCTTGAGTTTTAATAAGTTCTCTGAACTTGTTCATACCTGCTGGGCCTAAACTAAAGCACAACCAAGCAACAATAAGAGTGATAATCGCTGTAGGTAATAGGGTATAAACAAATATTTTACGAATACTAATACCTGAACTACTTAAAATTACCATTTCACTGTCAAGATACATACGTCCATAGGCTAATAAAATGCCTAAGAAGAGGCCTAGCGGTAAGATTAAGTATAGAAAATCAGGTAGTCGGTACCACATGATCCAAAGTAGAATACTAGAGTCTATACCACCTTGAGCCGCATCTTTTAAGTAGTTGGTAAAGCGGCCGCTCATAATGATAATAAGTAACACAGAGCTAATGGCAGATAAGGTCACTAGAATTTCGCGAGTAAGGTAGCGTAAAACAATCAAGCTAAATGACTCCAATCAGTCAAATGATATTTGGGTTAGAAAATACTAATCCCTCATTATCCTAAAAAAACGTGGTTTTGTCTTGATAAATTTTAAGTAGGACAGCAAGAATAAGAGAAAAATGATTATTAATTATTATATAAGTTTTATTTAACGACTAATGCGCGAGTTAACTAGTTAATTTAATAGTGTTTTGAGTTGTTGGCTATTAAAAAGTACTTATTTAAGTATATAAAAGTATTTAAATAATTATTTTTCTCTAAGATATTTAGCATATTGTATAAGTTGGTTAGGCTTTATTAAATGATAATCCATTATTTTTTAATTCAATTTGCTATAGGGAAAAGATTAGGGCTATTGATATGGCTGCTGGTATTGTTACTTTTGTTATTACTAGACGCTCAGTAAAAGAGCTTGATTTAAAAGAGGGTAGCTAAGTTATAGATAGCATAGCGTGATAAGGCTATTAAGCCTTATCGCCCCTTAATTCTTGTACTTTTTCTTGTAGTAATTGCCTAGTTACTTGCTCAGCAGGAATAGCTTTATCAGCTATTATATTGATAGGCGCTCCAAAACTTCTTAATATTTTTCGTTTTGGATTACGGCTAAATGATGTTTTCCAAAGTCCTTGAATAGCTAAAGGAACTACAGGTACAGGGGTTTCTTTAATGATCTTTTCTATACCTGCCTTAAACTCAGCAATTTCACCATCAGTAGTGAGTTTTCCTTCAGGAAAAATACAGACTAGTTGCCCCTTTTGTAAGGCTTTAGCTATTTCAATAAACGCTTTTTCAAAAACTTCTTTATCTTCGCGATATCCGGCTATGGGAATAGCATTCGCTTTGCGAAAAGCAAATTTTACAATAGGCATATTGAAAATTTTATAATGCATTACAAAGCAAATAGGTCGCTTAATGGCGCCCCCAATCAATAATGCATCCACATAAGAAATATGATTAGAAACAATAACACAGCTCCCTTTTTCAGGGATATTATCTAATCCTTGATGAGACACATTATAAACAGAGTGAGAAGTTAACCACATCATAAAACGTAAAGTGAATTCAGGTACGATATTAAAAATATAAGCATTTACTGCAATATTCATTAAACCTACCACTAAGAATAGCTGAGGTATGCTTAAACCTGCAATACTAAGCAGGATAATGGCTACTATTGAAGCCAAAACCATAAATAAGGCATTTAATATATTATTAGCAGCAATTACCCTTGCACGTTCTTCAGGAGCTGAACGAGATTGCATAATGGCATAAAGCGGTACAATATAGAAACCACCAAATAAACCAATACCAAAAATATCAATTAAAACAAACCAAGTTTGAGGGTGTGCAAGCAGTGTTAACCAAGTATTACTAACGCCTCCAACCATTGGTAGGGTATAGGAGTGCCACCACAGTAGAATACTGAAAACAGTAAGACCAATTGAACCAAAGGGTACTAAACCAATTTCTACTTTATGTCCTGATAGCTTTTCACAAAGAATTGAACCTAAAGCAATAGATACAGAAAATACGATAAGGATAAGGGTGTAAGCACTAGGATCACCATTGAGTACTTTTTCTGCATAGTTTGGCATTTGAGTAATATAAATTGTACCTAGAAACCAGAACCAAGAGTTACCTAATATAGAGCGAGAAACAGCGAGTTTTTGATTAAAGCCAAGCTGCATTGTTTTCCATGTTTGAGAGAATACATTGAAACTGACTTTAAGGTTAGGCATGGGGGCAGGACTATGTAGAATTTTTCTACTAGCAAGGTAGCCTATGATAGCGATCAGTAATATGCAAAAGCTAATATAATAAGCATAAGGACCATTACCAGTCATTAAAACGCCTGCTAATAAAGTACCTGTTAAAATCGCTAAAAAAGTGCCCATTTCAACTAATGCGTTGCCGCCAATAAGTTCAGAGTCTTTTAAGTGTTGTGGCAAAATCGAGTATTTAACTGGGCCAAATAGTGCTGATAAAACGCCCATAGCAAATAGCACTATAAGCATCAGTACGAAGCTGCTTAGAAATAGCCCTACAGCACCTATTATCATAGTGATTATTTCTGCTATCTTTATTCTTCTAATAAGTAGTGATTTCTCATATTTTTCACCCAGTTGTCCGCCTAAAGCTGAAAATAAGAAAAAGGGCAGAATAAAGACAATGGCACAAAGATTAACTAATAAGTCTTTATCTATTTGACCACCATGAAATAGACTAGTAATAACCTGTTGATCTAAAAAATTACTAAAAGTTAACTTGTAGATAATAGCTAGTATTAGTGCTTGTTTAAATACATTATCATTAAAGGCACCAGCCAATTGACTAATAAAAAAGGGAAGATAACGACGTTCCTTTAACAATGTAAACTGCGAATGTTCTGACATCAAGAATTCCTATCAATTATTGTTCTTCACCTGATTAGTGTTACCGAAAAATTGTTTCCTGTAAATTGAAACAATAGTTTCAATTATGAGAAGATTTATATACAAACAGTTATGTTTATATGTTTAAAAAAGCAGATTATAATTTAATTAATGCAAACTAGCTAAGAAAGTTATTATTTGGTTGCTAGTAATTTCTTCAATAATTATCTTTAGATATACTAAGTTTTTTCTTTGTGAGAGAAGGTTGTTAGTAATTATTTTTATCTGAATTATGAAATCATGGTAATGCTATTTTTTTGGTACAGTTAGTTCTGTGATATCAGGCTTTATAGTAGATTTGTCTTCATAAGATTTTTTATGAGTTATCTTGCCATCTTCATAGGTTATTTCTTCTCGTAATTTCCCCTCTTTATTCCAAATACTCCATACGCCTGAAGAAAGATCATCTTTAAAGACACCTTCAGCGTATTTTTGTCCATTATCAAACCAAAATGTCCATATGCCATTTTGTTTATTAGCGATATAGTGCCCTTTACTTTCTGGTTGTCCATTGTCATACCAACTTTGTGAGAGACCATCTAACCGCCCACCTTGATAGTTAGCTTCGATTGCTTTTTTACCATTTTCATGCCAATAATGCCACAGTCCAGTTTCTTGGTTGTTATCATAATTTCCTTCAGACTCTAATTGACCACTTTTATACCAAGTTTTAGAAGGGCCAATAAGTAAGTCGTTTTTGTAAGTTTCTTCAATAGCTTGTTGGCCATTGTCATACCAATATTGCCATGTAGCATCTTTTTGACCATTAATAAATTGGCCTGCAATTTCCATTTGACCATTTTTATACCATTTTTTGAAATCACCAATGGCTTTACCATTTTCGTAGTTTTCTGTTACTGATAGCTGTCCGTTTTCATACCAGTATTGCCATACACCATCTTTTTTACCTTTTATGAAATTACCTGTTGCATGTTTTTGCTGATTTTCATACCAAACATTAGTTTTGCCATCTAATACACCATCAGAAAAGTGACCAGTTGCTTGTAGTTCACCATTCTCATACCAAAAATTGTAAACACCATTTTCTGTTCCATTGCTATAGTTTTTTTCAGAGGATTTTTTACCATTGGCATACCAAAGCACTAGAGGGCCATCAATACTCTTAATACCTATGGTGGTTAGTTCATTACTATCTATTACGGTAATAGGATCGCTTTGCTTTTTATTATTGGCAAAAAAATCTTGTATAACGAAATGGCCTCCAGGTGTTTTTTTAATAAATTTGCGATAGAAACCATTATTAACTTTTTTATCAGTAGGCTGCCATTTTGCATCATAGTACTGAATAATAGAGTTTTCTTTATATTGAGCAGGCTCTGTTATGGTAATAACAGCTTCTTCTGCAATAACGAGCTTTAAAGGATTTAATAAAGTTAAGGTCAATACAGGTATTAGCCAATAGCGCATAATATTATCTACCCCAAAAATTTGTTTATTACCTTAACATATCTCTATTTAGATAGGTAATTAGAAAGAAGTCAAATATATAGTTATTATGTCTTCTTTTTAAAGATAGTAGTGTTTTTGGCCTGTCCATTGTCATAGAGCGTTTCTTGGGTTTTGTTACCTGTTTTATCCCAATGAGTAAATAATCCAGATAGTTTATTATCTTTATAAAAGGACTCTGTACTTTTTATGCCATTATCATACCAGTAAGTCCATTTGCCTTGCTTATTTCCCTCTATATATTGTCCTTGTTGGCGTAAGTTTCCATTATTATGCCAAGCTGTAAAATCACCATGTAATACACCTGTTTTATAGTTTGCTTCGGATAATTTGCTACCTGTTCTTGACCAATAGGTAAATTTTCCTTCTTTTTGATCGTCTATATAATTTTCTTCTGCCTGGATTTGACCATCTATATACCAAATATAAAGAGTGCCATGTGTTTTACCAGATTTTCTGGTTTCTTGATATTGTTTCTTTCCATTTTCATACCAACTGTGCCAAATACCTTCTGGTATTCCTTTAATATAACTTCCTTCAAATTGTTTATTGCCATTTTTATGCCATAAAATGGAGGTACCTTCTATTTCTCCATCAATGTAATAAACCTCTTGTTGTTTCTGACCGTTCTCATACCAAGTTATAGATTTTCCTTGTGCTTTACCATTTTTTAATGTGCCTATACTGTATTTTTGGCCATTAATATACCAACGCTTAAAAGGGCCATTGATATTTTTAGGGTAACCATTAAGCATGGTTGAGCTGTCTTTTAGTAGGTAAGGATCAGTATATTTATTATCATTAGTAGTATAAAAGTCTTGTACAGCGACTTGGCCATCAATTAATGTTGCTAGGTATTTGCGATAGAAACCATTATGTATTTTATAAGGTGCAGGATTTCGATTATGGTCATAATAACTAATAATAGAGTTTACTTGATATGTTTTATTTGCAGTTGGCTCATTTGATTCTGCTAGAAGGTTAGTGGCAGATCCTAATAATAGGGTAGTTAGCAGTAAAGCTAATTTATACATCTTAATATTAATCATGCAGACAGAAAATTATTCAATACTACAGTTTATGGTTGTTTCATACATTTTATCTGAAAAATTGAAAATATCCTTTTCTGAAACTTGCTGTTTTATGGATTCATCTTTATTAATAGCGGCAATAAAAATTTTCCAATCTTTTTCAGTAAATGTATCCACCATATTATTGGCAATACAGTCACAATCCTTTAATTTATCAAGTTGGCAGTGTTTAAGTGCATAGGCTTTCATCTGTTCTTTATTGTTGAGTTTTAGATTATCAGCAAAAGCATTAGTTACACATAAACAGAGTATTACGGGATAAAGATGGGTTTTCATTAAAAATTCCTGCCATACAAACTGAATTAAAATTATTTTATTATTGAATAATAATCAATATTATATAATTGGCTTAGTTCACAATAAAATAGATATAGATTAAATAATTAATTGTTAACTGTCGCTACATATTTAATACCATTATTCTGTTGTTTTAGAAGATTTAGTGCTTTCGGGATATCTGTAAAACTCATAACTTCTATTTGTGGTAATGTTAATTCATTTCTGGCTATTTTTAATAATAGTTGCTCACCCGCTGTGACTAATTTGCTCCATTGTTTATCTGAGCCATGTACATGGATCGAAGCTAGTGCTATTTCATGCAGTGAGATGCTTGTAGTAAAAGGTGGTAGAGGAGCTTGCTCAATACGATCCTGTATACAAATAAGATGTCCATAATAGCCTAATAGATTAGCTAAAGATTTAGCACTATTACCATTAACAGTATCATAAATACTAAAGATATTTTGTGAGCCTAATTGTGAACGTAATTTGTTTTGCCAATCAGTATCTCGATAATCAAAGGCACTAATTACCCCTTTGTTGATAAATGTTTCGTGATGAGAGGGGCTAGCTGTTACATAAACTTTCGCTCCTATATCAATTAGGAGTTGCGTCAAAATACTACCAACAGCACCACCAGCACCATTTACTAAAACATTTTCTGCTTGTGGATTAGGTGTTTTCTGTAATGCTTGCCATGCTGTTAAAGCAGGACAAGGGAATGCCGCCGCGGTTTCATTACTGATTTGATCAGGTACAGCGATTAATGCTTTAGCACTAACAATAGTATGGCGACTAAAGCTACCATTAAAGCGTAAGTCTGTATGGTAAGTGTAGCGTGTGTCTAAATGTATATGCTTGGCATTCTTACCTACCGCAACAACAACTCCCATACCATCAACACCAGGTATTTGGTTTTTTTGCCAAGAGTCACTTAAGCCAGCCATTAGCTTCCAGTCTACAGGATTAATGCCAATAGCATGATTTTCAATTAACACTTGATCATCTTTTAAAGAAGGAATAGCAGTGTTTTGTAAAATAAGATCAGCAGGATTTTCACTTTTTTGCCAATGCCAAGCTTCTGTTGCTGTAATCATCTGATTTCCTAAATTTAGATAAAAAATTATTGATTGGATTGATATCCTTTAACTAACAATGATAGTGGATATATCGTTAATAAATGGCTGGTAAATTGTAACTAAGTACGTTAACTACTATTTTCACTAGTAGATTTATGTTAAAAATAAAGAAAAGAAGCAACCTATTTAGTAGAAGTTAGGAAAATATGACAGCTTATAGCAAATCATCACAATCTATTTGGCAGAAAATTCGTAATATATTTACCAGTGGCTATGAGAAAGTAGCAACGCAAGAGCTACAAATCGCCAGTGCTATGCGTAATAAGTTATCAGGTGTTGGTTATACTCTTACACGTCTTGTGTTTTTTGTAGTTAAATTAGCTGCAGTAGTCGTTTTATTTTGGTTGGCTATATGGTTATTTGTTTTTATGATGGTTTGGATAGTCTTTAAATTTATTACATTTAATAGAACAGCTAAGCAATACTATAAAACAGATGAATTTTCTGCAAAGAATAGCGATAGCAAGCGCTCTAATACCTACGATAACAATGGTAATTTAATAGATTAATAGTTTTATCCTATTCTAAAATTACTATGTTTTTTTGATTATTTATCTGCAAAAATATTTGTTTACTGTGTTAGTTAGAAAATATTAATAGCTAATATGAAGATATTTATATTGTTGTTAATAATTATAGTAAACTAATAATTATTTTTTGATAGATTTTATAGATGACAGCAACACAAACAACTGAGTTACCACCCAGTTATCGTTTTTCTGTAGCCCCCATGTTGGATTGGACTGATCGTCATTATCGCTATTTTATGCGGGGCTTAACTAAACATGCATTACTTTACACCGAAATGATCACCACAGGTGCATTGCTTTATGGTGATGCAGCTAGGTATTTAGCTTATAACCAAGCAGAACATCCAGTTGCTTTGCAGTTAGGTGGAAGTGTTCCTAGTGAGTTAGCTGCATGTGCCAAAATGGCGGTACAATGGCGCTATGATGAGGTTAATCTTAATGTAGGCTGTCCTAGTGATAGGGTGCAAAACAATTTAATTGGCGCTTGTCTAATGGCACATCCTAAATTAGTGGCTGATTGCTTTAAGGCTATGCAAGATGCTGTTGATATTCCTATTACTATCAAACATCGCATAGGCATTGATGGTCGAGAGAGTTATGGTGAGCTAGTAGATTTCGTTGGGCAAAGTGTGGAAGCGGGTTGTCAACGATTTATCGTACATGCACGTATAGCTATTTTAAAAGGGCTTTCTCCTAAACAAAATCGAGATATTCCACCTTTACGTTATGAAGTAGCTGCACAGCTTAAAAAAGATTTTCCAGATACTGTTTTTATTCTAAACGGTGGTATTAATACCATGCAGGAAGCCAATGACCATCTGCAAATCTTTGATGGTGTGATGGTGGGTCGAGCAGCTTATCATAATTGTTATGAATGGGCGCAGGTAGATCAACAGTTGTTTGCTAGTGATGAATCCGTTATTGCTCGTTCAGATGCTTTTTTAAGAATGTTGCCTTATATTGAGCAACATGTCGCTCAGGGTGGCGTAGTACAACATATTAGTCGCCATCTATTAGGCATTGCTCAAGGATTTCCTGGTTCTAGACGTATTCGACAACTGTTATCTGCAGATATTCATAAAGAAGATCCTGCTAAGATATTTGCTCAAGTTTTAGCTTATTTGCAGTCAACAGAGCTAAATGGTTGAGTATTGAATTAAGATAAGCGAAAATAGCGCACCTTTTATAAGCTCAAAGAATTTTACCTATTATGTCATTTGCCACTGAACTAAAAAACGAAGTTGAAAAACGCCGTACTTTTGCCATTATTTCCCATCCTGATGCGGGTAAAACTACCATTACTGAAAAGTTATTGCTAATGGGGCAAGCTATTAGTGTGGCGGGTACTGTTAAGGCGAGAAAGTCTGATCGTCATGCTACTTCCGATTGGATGGAAATGGAAAAGCAACGGGGTATCTCTATTACTACCTCAGTAATGCAATTTCCTTATCGTGAGCATATGATTAACTTGCTCGATACACCAGGCCATGAGGACTTTTCAGAAGATACTTATCGTACTTTAACTGCAGTGGATAGTGCGTTAATGGTGTTAGATGGTGGTAAAGGGGTTGAACCACGTACTATTGCTTTAATGGAAGTATGTCGTTTACGTGATACACCTATTGTTAGTTTTATTAACAAATTAGACCGTGATATTCGTGATCCTATTGAGCTATTAGACGAAATTGAAGCTGTTTTAAAAATTAAAGCGGCTCCTATTACTTGGCCTATTGGCTGTTATCGTGATTTTAAAGGTGTTTATCATCTTACTGAAGATAAAATTATTACCTATACTGCAGGTCATGGCCACGAGCGTATTGAAAATAGAGTTATTAGTGGCTTAGATACAGATGAAGCACGTGAGCATTTAGGCGATTTATATGATGACTTTAAAGAACAGTTAGAATTGGTTCAGGGAGCTTGTCATAAGTTTGATAAACAAGCCTTTTTGGAAGGTAAAATGACTCCTGTTTTCTTTGGTACTGCATTGGGTAATTTTGGTGTAGATCAAGTATTAGATGCAGTAGTCGATTGGGCACCATTGCCATTATCACGCATGGCTAATGAGCGTGAAGTAGTGCCAACTGAAGAAAAATTTACTGGGTTTGTGTTTAAAATTCAAGCTAATATGGATCCTAAGCATCGTGATCGTATTGCGTTTATGCGTATTTGTTCAGGTCGTTACCAAAAAGGCATGAAAATGTATCATTCTCGCATTGGTAAAGATTTAAAAATTTCGGATGCCCTAACTTTTTTCTCTTCTGAGCGTGAACAGTTAGAAGAAGCATGGGGTGGTGATATTATTGGTTTACACAATCACGGTACTATTCAAATTGGTGATACCTTTACTGAAGGTGAAAAGCTAAGTTTTACAGGTATTCCGCACTTTGCTCCAGAATTATTCCGTCGCGTACGTTTAAAAGACCCATTAAAATCTAAACAGCTTCGTCAAGGCTTACAAGAATTAGCAGAAGAGGGAGCAACCCAAGTTTTCTTCCCAGAACGTAATAATGACATTATTCTTGGTGCTGTGGGGGTGTTGCAGTTTGATGTGGTAGCTAGCCGTTTAAAAGAAGAGTACAAAGTAGAATGTTTGTATGAAGCAGTCAATGTTTGGTCGGCACGTTGGATTGAATGTGACGATAAGAAAAAACTTGAAGAGTTCAAGATTAAAGCAACTGATAACTTAGCGATTGATGGTGGTGGACATCTAACTTATTTAGCACCTACACGTGTTAATTTAAGTTTAATGGAAGAACGTTGGCCTGATATTAAGTTTAGGGCTACTCGCGAACATCACTAATAACGAAAAAGGCACTAATAATCTTAGTGCCTTTTTTGACTGGTTTACAACCCTTTAGCTTTTAAACGTGCCGCATGTGCAACGTATAAATCTACTGGATCAGGGGTAATAGGATGAACCCCCGCAACTTGATTAATAGTATCAGCATGATCCATTTGGAAATCAGTACCTATTACTTTTCCTAAATGCATACTAAAACGACCCACTAAGCCATCATTTTGATGGGCTTCTTTTTTGAAAAGTGAACTAAGCACTAGTAATAAAACATGGGTTGGATCGACATGATTTAAGCCTTCGTTAATAAGATTTTTCTTAATGATACCTCCCCATGAATAGTAACGTACGCCATTACTTTCAAGCTCTTTACCTTCACCGCCCCAAGTGGTTGGTAAACCATACGGGTATTTTTTATTAAAAGCGGCTGTGCCTTCAGTGGTTAAACTGGTTAGTGAGCCCAGTGCATCTTGTGGTGCAAAGGGTTTGCCACTTAATAAAGATATTAATGAGCCAAAAGTGCTTACCACTAAATTAGCAATTTCTGTTGGCAATTTGCACTGTAGGGCATCCATTACTAAATCAGCTATTTCTGAACCGAAGTTAACGCCACTTACGGAGGTAACCGAAGCCACCAACTCTGGATGTTCCCCAGCAACGTAACGAGAAGTGGGGGCGCCTTGGCTATGACCGATTAGATTGACTTTTTTAGCACCTGTTTTCTTTAAAATTTTGTGTACTTCAGCCAATAGTTGTTCACCACGTTCTTCAGTAGTATTGGTAGCAGATACCGTGGGAATAAACACGGTAGCACCGTGTCTTCTTAAGGTAGCTGGAATATTGAAAAAGTACGGATAACCTGCAATGCGACTGAAGCCAAATAAACCATGTACTAACACGATTGGGTATTTGGTTTTAGCTTTTTTACTGAACATAGAATCTCCTAGATAGTTGTAATTAATTTACATAAAAGGCTATCTAGTAGCTCTAACCAATAAGCAAATTGATATTGGTTTGTAAGTAATAAAAAGTATTTTTAATACCTTATTGTTACTTAGGCATATTATATTATTTTGAGGTGGAAAATACTTTTTGCTAGGGCAATAACTTATGCTAGTAAAAGATTGAAATTACTATTTGATAGCAACTTCGATCTTATAAGGGAAGTGGTTTGTTACTTAGAATTACGCTTTAATTGATCTTTTAATTTGGTGGGTACTTGATGAATCAACAAAGTATCGTTCGCTTCATCATATTCAATACGCGAACCTAACAAGTGTGCCTCAAAGCTAATAGAAAGCCCTTCAGCACGACCAGTAAAACGTCTAAATTGGTTTAAGGTACGTTTGTCTGGTGGAATGGCAGGTGAAAGTCCATAGTCTTTATTACGAATATAATCGTAAAAAGCTTTAGGTGTTTCTTCATTCATTAGTTCAGAAAGCTCATCTAAGGAAATCGCTTCACCTAATCTGGCTTGAGTGCTGGCGTAACTGACTAGTGTATCAGTCTTTTGCTTAGTCTGATCTTCAGAATAATCTTCATCTTCTACATAGTCACTAAAAGCTTTTAGTAAAGTACGTGTTTCACTGGGTGCATCTACACCTTCTTGGCAACCAATAAAATCACGGAAGTAATCAGATACTTTTTTTCCATTTTTACCACGAATGAAAGAAATATATTGTTTGGATTGCTTATTATTCTGCCACTCAGATAGGTTAATCCGAGCTGCTAAATGCAATTGTGATAAATCAAGGTGTTTAGCTTCTGTAACCTCTAGACTATCATTAACAGCAACCCCCTTGGTATGGTGTAAAAGAGTAATAGTTAAGTAGTCAGTCATTCCTTGTTGATAATGGGCAATCAACACATAGCCACCCATTGAAAGATTTGATTCTTCCATTAATTTTTGTAGGTGTTCGGTTGCTTGTTTACTAAACTCTATAAAGTTTTGTTGCTGTTCTAAGTAACCTGTTAGCCAACCACTAAAAGGATAAGCACCTGATTCTTCATGGAAGTAACCCCATGCTTTATTTGGCTTAGCATTATAACTTTCGTTTAAGTCTGTCAGTAGGTTTTCTAAAGCAGAGGATTCTTTTAATTCATGCTCACTAGCATGCAGAGTAGCAGGTGTGCCATCTGGCTTTTTATCAATTAAATGGACAATGCTATGGTAAATAGGCATAGTTTTCTCATTTATGAAAGATTAGGGTGTAAAGGGAATAATATGGGTACAAAGATAATACAAATTATCATAACAAGTATAGTAAAGGGTACCCCTATTTTAATAAAATCCATAAATTTATAGCGGCCAGGCCCCACTACTAATGTATTTACAGGTGATGAAACAGGTGTCATAAATGCAGCAGAGGCAGCAATGGCAATGGTCATGGCAAATGGATAGGGCGATGCACCAACATGTTGTGCAGCATTAATAGCAATTGGAGCAAGTAAAATGGCTGTGGCTGTATTGGAGATAAATAAACCAATAATAGCTGTTAAGGCAAATAGTGCACCAATTAATAAATGAGGATTAGAGTTGCCTACCACACTTAATAGACCTGATACGGCTAAATCTACGCCCCCTGTTTTTTGTAAAGCAGCAGCGAAAGGAAACATGCCCACAATAAGGATAAGACTTTGCCAATGAATTGATTTATAAGCACTATCCATATCAATACAACGAAATGCACCCATTAGTAAACAGCCTAGCAGCGCAACAATAACGTTGGGGAAAAAGCCACTAATCATTAGACCAACAGTAATTAATAAAGCAATAATGGCATAAGGTGCTTTACTTAAAGCAGGAGCAACATTATCAATTTCTGCGGGTAAACTGAGTACTAAGAAATCTTGGTTATGTGTTTGTAGATTCTTAATCGCTTTCCATGTACCTATTACTAGTAAGGTATCACCTAATTTTAAACTTTCATTAGTAATATCATTTTCTAAGGACTCGCCATTGCGTCGTAAACCAACAACATTAAGTCGATAAGTGGAACGGAATCCTATTTCTAGAATATTTTTACCAATTAATTTTGATTCAGGGGGGAGGGAAACTTCAGCCATACCAATAGAGCGAGATTGGTCAGTAAAATAGTCACCTTTAAAGGCTAATTTAGTGAGTTGAAAAGCATTACAAAAGTCATCAACCGTTTCTTTATAAAAGAAATCTACTAGTAAAATATCTCCCATTTTAATTTCTAAGTTAGAGGAAGCATCTAGTACTTTATGAGTGATTCGTTTTTCTCTTTCAACGCCAATGATATTAGCTCCAAAGCGAGCCCTAAGTTGTAGTTCTTCAATGGTTTTACCAATCATTAGCGAGCCTGAATTGACACGAAGCCTTCTATTTCTACCAGATAGCTTATAATCTCTAATTAAATCCGTTAGGTTACGTTTACCGGTGTTGGATAAAACTTCAGAATCTTTTGGAGCTACTAATAAACGACGGGCAAAGAGCATGTAACCAATGCCCACAAAAAGAATAATTAAGCCAATAGGCGTAAAAGAGAAAAAGCTAAATGCTTCAAATCCCATTTCTTCTAATTTACTGCTAACAACTAAGTTGGGTGCGGTAGCAACGAGCGTTAACATACCACTGATTAAGGCGGCAAAACTAAGTGGCATCATCAACCGTTTAGGGTCAGCTTTCATGTGGCTGGCAATGCTTAGAACAATAGGAATAAAAATGGCTACTATACCTGTAGAGCTCATAACAGAACCCAACAGAGCAACAGAACCCATCAGTAATACTATAAGTCGAGTTTCACTATTTCTGGCTTGTTTAATTAGCCATTCGCCAACACTATAGGCTATTCCCGTACGTACTAAGCTTTCTCCAATAACAAAGAAAGCAGCAATTAAAATAATACTGCTATCACTAAAGCCTGATAAAGTTTCATTAACAGTTAAAATGCCTGTTAATGGAAAAACAACAATAACTGTTAATGCTACAAAGTCCATGCGAGGCTTATTCATCATAAAAGCAACGATGGCTATTGCTAACAGGCAAAGCACAACAATTAAATCGATATTCATAGTGACAGTATCTGCATCTTGTAACAAAAAATTAGACAAACTAATGGATATTATACTGTTTTCAGTATCTATGGTAGTTTAATTATATTAGGATGCTATTTTTCTGCAGCAAACGACATATGAATGTGTGTTTTTGTTTGCAATAAGACATATTAAGTTGTAAAAGCAACTAGCTGATTATGATTGAATATGGAATACTTTGCGTTTTTATGAAAATATGTAGTAATCTGAGAGTTAAGTTTTGAAGCAAGGTAGCTTGAATTTGTCATTGATATGAGGACTAATGAATGTTGTTAAAGAAAGTATTACTAGGATTAACAGTTAGTTTGGCTGTTTTTACAGGTCTAGCTAATGCAGCAGAGAAAACAGTAGAAAATAAATTTAAGACCATGCTACCTGATGTTGTTGTTAAAGAAGTTGGTAAAAGCCCTATACAAGGTTTTTATCAAATTCAAGTAGATAGTGGTAAAGTTTTCTATATGTCAGAAGATGGTAAATACCTTATTCAAGGGTATTTATTTGAGTTAAATGATAAAACACCAAAAAATCTTACATTGGAAACTGAAGAAAAGTTTGTTGCTAATTTAATTAATAACATTGATAAATCGTCAATGGTTGTGTTTAAGGCAAAAGATAATCAACCTAAAACACACGTTACTATCTTTACAGATACAAGTTGTCCTTATTGCCATCGATTACATGAAGGTGTGCCAGCATTAAATGAACGTGGTATAGAGGTACGTTACTTGGCTTTCCCTCGTGAAGGTTTTGCTTCACGTGGTTTTGAGGAGCTACAAAAAGTATGGTGCTCAGATAACCAACAAGAAGCTATGAATCAATTAATGCAAGAAATTCCTGTGAAAAGTGTTAAAAAATGTAATACCCCCATTGTTGAGCAATATGTATTAGGTCAAAAAATAGGTATTAGAGGAACACCTGCTATTATTTTAGAAAATGGTCATATAATTCCAGGTTACCAACCAACACCTCAATTAATTAATGAAGCATTAGCAGCAAGACCTTCCACTAAATAATATTTTTTGTTTTAAAAGTTTGTACTAAAATGAATGCATTTTAGTACTTTTATTGGAATGTTTCATAAAAGATTTGGATTGTCTTGTGATTAAGTGGATTCGCTTTATTCTCCGTTTGCTGTTATTGGTGATAGCAGTAGGTGCTGGGGCATTAAGTATTATGTTTTTCTATCAGTTTCATACAGTTACGGTTGATCAGGTTTCTGAATTGTTATCGATACTTTCCCATGAACCAGTTTTAACAATTACTGTTGGAATTGGTTTATTGTTATTTGCCTTATCAACATTGGGATTGATTATGTTACTTCAATACCAAGTGTGGCGTTATCCACTTTCAATCTTTATAGGCTATATTGCTGGTGCTGTAATTTATTATCAGTTCTATTTAATGCATCCTTTTGAAGAAAATATTTTACAGTTGAATGATGATGCTTGGTATTATCCATTTATTTTGGCAACAGCATTACTACTTAGGGCTATAATTGGGTTTAAAATCTTGAGAATAAAAAGTCAAGTAGAATCAACTAATTAAGTTAAAGTATCCGTATGTCTATTTACTATTTATTAAAGAGTGTGATAACACTATAAATAGTAAACGGCTTTTATTATCACTTTTAATATAGATTAACCTCCAAGGAAACAATAGTTATATGGGTAAGTCACTGGTCATTGTAGAATCTCCAGCTAAGGCTAAAACGATTAATAAATATTTAGGCAATCAATATATTGTTAAATCAAGTATTGGTCATATTCGTGATCTGCCTACAGGGACTACTAAAGTAGCCGCAACGGCCAAGGGAAAGAAGGTAGCAGATACTAGCGTGTCGCCTAAAGAACGAGCCAAGCAACAATTATTTAAGCGTATGGGTGTGAATCCAGAGCATGGTTGGAAAGCTCATTATGAGATTCTACCAGGCAAAGAAAAAGTAGTAGATGAGCTAAAAAAATTAGCAAAAGAAGCTGATACTATCTATCTAGCTACCGACTTGGATAGAGAGGGAGAAGCTATTGCATGGCATTTAAGAGAGGCTATCGGTGGTGATGATAGCCGCTATAAGCGAGTAGTTTTTAATGAGATTACTCAGAAAGCTATTCAAAGTGCATTTGCTGAACCTGGTGAATTAGATCTTAATCGAGTTAATGCACAACAAGCACGTCGCTTTTTAGACCGTGTTGTAGGTTTTATGATTTCGCCATTGTTATGGCAAAAAATTGCTCGTGGTTTGTCAGCAGGGCGTGTACAGTCAGTAGCTGTTCGCTTAATTGTTGAGCGAGAAAGGGAAATCCGTGCTTTTATTCCTGAAGAGTTCTGGCAAATTGTGGCTGATTTGGCAACAGCAAAAAAAGAAAATATCAATTTTGAAGTTGTGAAACAGCTAGGCCAAGCATTTCGTCCCACTAATAAAGAGCAAGCTGATAAAGCTTTACAGCTTTTAGAAAAAGCAGCTTATAAAGTTGTTAAACGTGAAGATAAACCTACTAGTAGTAAGCCAACGGCACCTTTTATTACTTCTACTTTGCAGCAGGCTGCAAGTACCCGTTTAGGTTTTTCGGTTAAGAAAACAATGATGATGGCGCAACGCTTATATGAAGCGGGTTATATTACCTATATGCGTACGGATTCAACTAATTTATCTGCGGATGCTATTGATATGGTGCGCGGCTATATTGATAGTGAGTTTGGTAAAAAATATTTACCTGCTAAGGCTATTACTTATTCTAGTAAAAATAATGCACAAGAAGCTCATGAGGCTATTCGTCCGTCAGATGTTAATTTGCGAGCTACTCAGTTATCAGGTATGGAGCGTGATGCTGAACGTCTCTATGAGTTAATTTGGTGTCAGTTTGTTGCTTGTCAAATGCCTCCTGCAGAGTATTTATCTACAACAGTCACTGTTGAAGCTGGAGATTTTGAGTTAAAGGCTAAAGGCCGTATACTTAAATTTGATGGTTATACAAAAGTACTTGCTGCTGTAGGTAAAACATCGGAAGATCAGGTGTTACCAGCTATCAGTGAAGGTGAAATACTGCAATTAATTAAACTAAATCCATCACAACATTTTACTAAACCTGCTCCCCGTTATTCTGAAGCAAGTTTAGTAAAAGAGTTAGAAAAGCGTGGAATTGGTCGTCCTTCTACTTATGCATCTATTATTTCTACTATTCAAGAACGTGGTTATGTCACTTTACATAATCGTCGTTTTTATGCAGAAAAGATGGGAGATATTGTTACTGAGCGCTTAACAGAAAGTTTTGATGATTTAATGGATTACAACTTTACAGCTCATATGGAAGAAAATCTTGACCAGATTGCAGAAGGTGACATGCCTTGGAAAAAGCTACTAGATAGCTTTTATAAGGGGTTTAGTCAAAAATTGGAGAAGGCAGAGCAGTCAGATGAAGGCATGCGAGCCAATACACCTACTTTAACCCCTTTAATTAAATGTAAAGAGTGCGGTCGGGATATGATGATCCGTACTGCTTCAACAGGTGTTTTTTTAGGCTGTTCAGGGTATAACCTGCCACCTAAGGAACGTTGTAAAGCAACGATTAATTTGATTCCTGGTGATGAAATTGCCCAAGATGACGAGGGAGAGTCAGAAGCTCGAGTATTGCATAATAAGCATCGTTGTCCTAAGTGTGGTACAGCTATGGATGCTTATTTAATGGATGAACATCACAAGCTGCATATTTGTGGTAATAACCCTGATTGTGATGGCTATCAGATTGAAGAGGGTAGTTTTAAGATTAAAGGTTATGAAGGGCCTGTATTAGAATGTGATCGCTGTGGTAGTGAAATGCAGTTAAAAACGGGACGTTTTGGAAAATTCTTTGCTTGTACCAATGCTGACTGTAAAAATACCCGTAAGTTATTAGCGAATGGCCAACCTGCACCACCTAAAATGGATGCAGTACCCATGCCTGAACTTAAGTGCGAAAAAGTTGATGACACTTATGTGTTACGTGATGGTGCTTCAGGATTATTTTTAGCTGCTAGTCAATTTCCTAGAAAGCGTGAAACAAGAGCGCCTTTAGTTAAAGAGTTAATTCCTCATAAAGCAGAGATTGACCCTAAATACCACTACCTTTGCGATGCTCCTGTTAAAGATCCAGATGGAAACTTTAGCATAATTCGTTTTAGTAGAAAAACTAAAGAGCAATATGTACAAACAGAAATAAATGGTAAACCAACAGGTTGGAAAGCTTTTTATGATGGTAAGAAGTGGCTAGTTACTGATAAAGCTACGACTAAAAAGTAACTTTGAAATTAGAGAATAAATTATTAATATTCTCTAATATTATTATATTTCAGTGTTATAGTAGTTGAATAACAATATATTTATAATATAAACTGTTAGTTATATTGATTTTATTGTGTTTGTTTATAAATAGTTTTTTAATAGGTGCTAGTTAATTTGGTAACTTAGATCAATAGATGACCTGTTAATAGCGAGTTTTTATTTATAAATTGTAATTTTTTGTTGTGGTTCTTAGAAAAGTTATTAGATAATAAGTCAAGTTATCTATATTTCTAGATACTCATATGAGGTTTACACGAATAGAGTTTTTCTATTCAATAGTGAAGGTATTAGGGATTAATCATGGTGCGATTTCATAAATTAGCAGCAGTGGGTTTAGCAGTAACATTATCATCAATGGGCAGTGCATTTGCATTAGGATTAGGCGAGGTCACTTGGAAGTCCACATTAAATCAACCACTTAACGCTGAGATAGCTCTTTATGACGTACAGAGTATTACTAATAAAGAATTGGTTGTTAAAATAGCTTCTCCAGAAGATTTTGAAAAAGCAGGGATTGACAGACCTCACGCATTGAATGATTTGGTTTTTACACCTGTTATTCGTGGCAATAAGAGCATTATTAAAATTACCTCTAATCACCCGATTAAAGAACCATACTTAGATTTTCTATTGAGTGTATCATGGGCTTCAGGTCAAACGTTACGTGAATATACGTTACTTATGGATCCGCCAGCTTATGAGCCTGCTAAAGTTGTAACTTCTAAAGCTACCGTTCAGAATCCAGTAAAGCCAACTCAGTCTAAAACAGTGGCAGCACAATCTCAAAAAAAAACTAAACCTGTAGCAGCTGCACCAAAAGGAACAGTAAGAGCTCATAGAGGTTCTAGTTTATGGTTATTTGCTGAGAGAACACGTGGTAATGCATCTGTTCATCAGGCAATGCTAGCTATTTATGAAGCAAATCCAGATGCGTTTATTGATGGTAAAATGAGTTTATTGAAAGAGGGTGCTGTATTACGTATCCCTTCTAGAGAGCAAATGCGCCAAACTGCTCGTACAGAAGCATTATCTCAAGTGCTAGCAAATGTGAATGGCACAGCATCAACAACACAACGACAAATGGTTGCTAGTAAAGTTGACCAAAAACCAGCAAATAGTAAACCTACACAAGATCAGTTAAAGTTATCAGGTGTGTCTGAAACAAATAATACTTCTGGTAATGCTTCTGATAAGGCTATTATTGCTGACTTAAACAATAAAGTAGTACAGTCTGAAGAAGAACTTGATGCAACACGTCGTAAAAATAATGAATTACGTGGTCGCATGTCAGATTTAGAAGCTCGTTTAGCTGATATGAAGAAGTTAGTTGAATTAAAAGATAATCAATTAGCATCATTACAACAAAATATGTCTAAAGCTCAAAAAGAAGTTGCTCCAGATATGGAAGAGCAATCTAATGAAATAATTGAGACTAATGATGATGTAGAAGAAAAGACAATACAACAATAAATTATATTGTTGTATTTTGAATTTAAAAAAAGCAATCTAAATTAGGTTGCTTTTTTTATGTAAAATAGATTAAGTAAAGTGATGTGGAGCCTTTAGAACAGATTATAGGGTATCTTGATAACGCAAAATATTAGAAAGTTTACGGTTAGGCTTAGTGGCCTTTTTATAAATTAAAGCTGTTTTTCCTACATTTTGTACTATTTCACAGGCAACTGCTTGTGTTATTTCTTCTGTTAATTGTTTACGATCTTCTGGTGTAGCTACTGCCAACTTGATTTTTATAAGTTCGTGATCATTTAAGGCGCGCTCTAATTCAGAAATAACTCCTTCAGAAAGACCGTTTTTCGCTATAATAACGATAGGTTTTAAATGATGACCAATCGCTTGAAAATGTTTTTTCTGTTGTTGATTGATTGGCATAATAAGGTTCTCCACTTAAAAGTGGTATAGTTTACCTGACTTTTTATAAATGAGGTATAGTGTGGCGCGTTCTAAAAGCAGTCAACGTTGGCTTAAAGAGCATTTTGATGATCCTTACGTGAAACAAGCGCAAAAAGATGGATATCGCTCAAGAGCAAGTTATAAATTACTTGATATTCAGGAAAAAGACCGCATATTACGTAATGGTATGACTGTAATTGATTTGGGTGCTGCTCCTGGTGGCTGGTCACAAGTTGTTAGTAGAGTGATTGGTGAGAAAGGAAAATTAATCGCTTCAGATATTTTGCCAATGGATAGTATTGCTGATGTTACTTTTGTTCAAGGGGATTTTACTGAAGATGCAGTTTTTGAAGAGCTATTATCTGTAGTAGGTAATGCTCCTGTAGATTTAGTGATTTCAGATATGGCACCTAATATGAGTGGTATGCGCTCTGTAGATCAAGTGAAAGCTATGTTGTTATGTGAGTTAGCATTTGATTTTGCTACAAGAGTATTAAAACCAGGAGGGGATTTTTTAATCAAAATATTTCAGGGAGAAGGTTTTGATAGTTATTTACAATCAATACGTCAAGCTTTTGATAAGGTGCAAATGCGTAAACCAAATTCTTCAAGGGGTCGTTCTAGGGAGCAATATTTGTTGGCAAGGGGATTTAAAGGTACTGAAGTTTAATGGATTTCCATGTAAAATCTATAAACATTTATTTAAAGAAATTACATGCTGTTAGGGTCTATTTATAGTAGACTCAATTAGTAGGAATTGGATACTGTAAGTTTGTTATAGCAGTGCGAGCTAAATGAAGTAAGTAGTTGTTAAAAGAAGGGTGGCTAATTGAATAATACAACCAAAAATATAATATTGTGGATTGTTGTCGTTGTTGTGTTTGTCTCAATAATGAACAACTTCTCTTTAACTAATGACACTCAATCAATAAATTATTCTGAATTTATTCAACAGGTTAATGATAATAAAGTAGAAAGTATAACTGTTGAAGGATTTAATATTACAGGTAAACGAAAAGATGGTAGTTCATTTAAAACAGTGCGTCCTTACATTGAAGATAGAGGATTAATGGGAGATCTTCTAAAAGCAAATGTTAAAGTAATCGGTAAGCAGCCAGAACAGCAAAGTATCTGGACACAACTACTGGTAGCTTGTTTCCCTATCTTAATTATTATTGCGGTATTTATGTTCTTTATGCGTCAGATGCAAGGGGGCGCCGGCGGTAAAGGTGGCCCAATGAGCTTTGGTCGTAGTAAAGCACGTATGTTATCGCCCGATCAAGTAAAAACGACTTTTGCTGATGTTGCTGGTTGTGATGAAGCAAAAGAAGAAGTTGCTGAAATGGTAGAGTTTTTACGTGATCCAGGTAAATTCCAGCGTTTGGGTGGTCGTATTCCACGTGGTGTATTAATGGTTGGCCCTCCTGGTACAGGTAAAACATTATTAGCTAAAGCTATTGCTGGGGAAGCAAAAGTACCATTCTTTACTATTTCAGGTTCTGATTTCGTAGAAATGTTTGTGGGTGTAGGTGCTAGTCGTGTACGTGATATGTTTGAACAGGCTAAAAAGCATGCGCCTTGCATTATTTTTATTGATGAAATTGATGCTGTTGGTCGTCACCGTGGCTCTGGTATGGGCGGTGGTAATGATGAGCGTGAGCAAACATTAAACCAATTATTGGTTGAAATGGATGGTTTCCAAATGAACGATGGTATTATCGTGATTGCGGCTACTAACCGTCCAGATGTATTAGATAAAGCATTATTACGTCCAGGTCGTTTTGACCGTCAGGTAGTGGTTGGTTTGCCTGATATTCGTGGTCGTGTGCAAATCCTTAAAGTCCATATGCGTAAAACGCCAATTGAACAAGATGTTAAGCCTTCTATTTTAGCTAGAGGTACACCAGGTTTTTCTGGTGCTGATTTGGCCAACTTAGTGAATGAGGCTGCTTTATTTGCTGCACGTTCCAATAAACGTACGATTGGTATGAAAGAGTTTGAGTTAGCTAAAGATAAAATCTTAATGGGCTCTGAGCGTAAGTCAATGGTAATGCCAGAGGCAGAACGTCGTAATACAGCTTATCACGAGTCTGGTCATACGATTGTTGGTCGTTTAGTGCCTGAGCATGATCCTGTGTATAAAGTATCTATTATTCCTCGTGGTCGTGCGCTAGGGGTAACTATGTACTTACCAGAAGAAGATACTTATAGCCATTCTAAACGTTCATTAGAAAGTATGTTAAGTTCGTTATTTGGTGGTCGTATTGCAGAGGAGTTAACACTTGGTTTTGAGGGGGTAACAACAGGGGCTTCCAATGATATTATGAAAGCAACTCAAATTGCTCGTAATATGGTGACTAAGTGGGGATTATCAGAAAAATTAGGTCCTTTAATGTATGGAGAGGATGAACAAGAAGTATTCTCTGGTTATCGCGATAGTGCAGCTAATGCTATGTCTGCTGAAACTGCTAAGGCAGTGGATGAAGAAGTAAGAAGGATTATTGATTTTTGTTATAATCGTGCTAAGCAAATTCTTACAGACAATAGAGATAAATTAGATACAATGGCTGAAGCCTTGCTTAAATATGAAACATTAGACAGTGATCAAATTGATGACATTATGGAAGGAAGGGAAGTTCGTCCGCCTAAAGATTGGGATGCGGATGATCATACACCTTCAGCACCAACTTCAGTTGATAATAATCACACTAATGATAACGTGGAAAATAATAACCAATCTACTTCAACAGGAAATGGTGCAACTAGCGAGCACTAAATTATGAAACCTTCAGTTTCTATTCTTTCTCGGTTACCTTGTGGTAGCCGAGATCTTGATTTAACCCAGCCACAGGTAATGGGTATTCTTAATATCACTCCAGATTCTTTTTCAGATGGTGGATCCCACAATAATTTAGGTGCTGCTTTAAAACATGCTGAAGCTATGATTGAAGCAGGTGCTAGCATTATTGATGTAGGCGGTGAGTCTACACGGCCGAATGCAGCTATTGTGTCTGTACAAGAAGAATTAGATCGTGTAGCACCTGTCGTTGAAGCAATCAATAAAGAGTTTAATGTGGTTATTTCTGTAGATACCTCTACACCTGAAGTAATAATTGAATCAGCACGTTTAGGTGCAGGAATAATTAACGATGTTCGATCATTACAAAGAGAAGGTGCTTTAGAGGCTGCTAAACAAACAGGATTACCTGTTTGTATTATGCATATGCGTGGTGAGCCTAGGGATATGCAACAACAAACACACTATGATGATTTGCTTGTTGAGGTTAAAGATTTTTTACTTGAACGGAGTATGATTTGCCAACAGGCAGGTATTAGTAAAGAAAAGATAATTATTGATCCAGGGTTCGGTTTTGCTAAAACCTTAGAGCAAAATTTATTATTATTTCGTTATATGGATCAATTATTAACATTAGGGTATCCAATGTTAGTAGGTGTATCTAGAAAGTCGATGATTGGTGGTGTACTAGGTAAAGAAGTAACACAACGTCTTTATGGAAGTTTGGCATTGGCTGCTTTGGCTGTAACAAAAGGTGCTCATATCTTAAGGGTGCATGATGTGGCTGAAACAGTGGATGTTGTAAAAATGATTAATTCAGTAGAGCATGCAGAGTGACTAGAAAATATTTTGGAACAGATGGTGTACGTGGTCGTGTAGGGCAATATCCAATTACTCCTGATTTTATGTTGAGGTTAGGTTGGGCAACAGGTGTTGCTTTTCGTAAAAAGGGTGTTTGCCGTATTTTAGTAGGTAAAGATACCCGTATTTCTGGCTATATGTTTGAGTCAGCCTTAGAAGCTGGATTAGCTTCTGCTGGAGTTAACGTACAGTTACTTGGCCCTATGCCTACGCCAGCAGTTGCCTATTTAACCCGTACTTTTCATGCAGACGCAGGTATTGTTATCAGTGCCTCTCATAATGGTCATAATGATAATGGTATTAAGTTTTTTTCTAGTAAAGGTACAAAATTACCAGATGAAACTGAATTAATGATAGAAGAATTGTTAGATCGTCCAATGGAAGTGGTGGAGTCTAATTCTTTAGGTAAGGCCTCTCGTATTAATGATGCGGCAGGTCGTTATATTGAGTTTTGTAAAAGTACAGTACCCAACCATACTAGTTTTGAGGGAATGAAAATAGTATTAGACTGTGCTAATGGTGCTACTTATAAAGTGGCGCCTAATGTGTTTAAAGAGTTGGGTGCTGATGTGGTTTCTTTATTTGTGCATCCAAATGGCTTGAACATTAATGATAATTGTGGCTCTACTCATCCAGAACAATTAGTAGAGGCGGTGAAAAATCATCAAGCAGATATTGGTATCGGATTTGATGGGGATGGTGACCGTGTAGTTATGGTTGATCATTCAGGTGTTTTGGTCGAAGGTGATGAATTACTTTTTCTAATTGCTAGAGATTTAAAAGAACAAGGTAAATTAGAAGGTGGAGTAGTGGGTACTCTTATGAGTAACCTTGGTTTAGAGTTAGCGCTTAAATCATTAGATATTCCTTTTGCCCGTGCTAATGTGGGAGATCGTTATGTAATAGCATCTTTGTTAGAAAACGGTTGGCAATTAGGTGGTGAGAATTCAGGCCATATCGTTTGTAGTCATCATACAACAACAGGTGATGGCATTGTTGCAGCATTACAAGTATTAATGGCGTTGAAGCACAGAGGGCAAACATTGGCAGAAGCTCGCCAAGCTTTACGTAAATGCCCACAAAAACTGATCAATGTAAGATTAACAAATATGGTATCTGAACAAGAGTTACACTCAAAAGATATTCAACAGTTATCTGATCAGATTGTTAATGCAATGGATGGTAAAGGCCGTGTTTTATTAAGAAAATCAGGTACAGAGCCAGTGATTAGAGTGATGGTTGAAGGACAAGATGCACCAACTGTAGAAAGTTCAGCAAAACAATTAGCTGATTTGATTCAAAGTAAATTTGCTTAAATTTAAAACAACCAAGTGAGGTGTGTTATGCAAAGATTTGATGTAAAAGGTATGACGTGTGGTCATTGTGTTAGAGCTGTGACTGAAGCTATTAAGCAGTTAGATGATGATGCTGAAGTAGATATTGATTTAGCAGCAGGAAAAATGACAGTAGTCAGTGAATTACCAGCTACTGAAATTATCAAAGCGGTTTATAATGAAGGCTATGAGGCCTATGAAACTAAGTAATTAATTATAAAAAAGCCAAGCAAATGCTTGGCTTTTTATTGCTAGACAATAACAGCGCTTTCGTCAATTAGTCCTGCATGTTTTTTTACTAGCTCTGCTAGTATTTTAATACCTTTCTCTATTTTCTCTTCTGGTACAGTAACAAAAGCTAAACGTAAGCAATTTGCCATGGTGCTGTTAGCAAAGAATGGCTCACCTGGCACAAAAGCAACTTTATTTTGTACAGCTTCTGCTAATAGTTCTGTAGCATTGAGTTCTTTTGGTAGCTCGATCCAAATAAACATACCACCTTCTGGTCTATTAAATTTGACAGTAGAAGGCATGTATTTAGTTAAAGCATCTAACATGAAATTACAGCGTGTTGCATATAATTCACGAATAGTAGGGATATGCTTTTCTAGAAAACCATCTTTAATAACTTGATAAGCAATACGTTGAGTAAGACTTGGTGTATGTAAGTCAGCTGCTTGTTTTAGCTGTACTAGTTTATTAATAAATTCTTCATCAGCTACAATATAACCAAGACGTAAGCCCGGCGCGAGTATCTTTGAGAAAGAGCCTAAATAAACGATATTATCAGGAGCAAAACTGTACACGCCAGGTATTCTATTACCTTGATAATCTAATTCACCATAGGGATCATCTTCTACCAATATCAGATTATTTCTTTTAGCAATTTCTGCTAGTTTTTTACGTCTTTCTAAAGGTAGGCGGCGTCCTGTTGGGTTTTGAAAGTTAGGAATTAAATACATAAAGCTAGCTGATTTTGCCATTTCATCTGTTATAGAGTCAGGATTTAATCCTTTTTCATCACTTTCAATAGATATATAGTTAGGCTCATATTGAGTAAAAGATTGTAATCCGCCTAGATAAGTTGGTGTTTCTACTAACACTTTACTGTTTTTATTGATAAGGGCTTTACCGATAAGATCTAAAGCTTGTTGAGAACCTGTCACAATAAGTACTTGGCTTGGGCGAATAGTGACGCCATCTCGGGATACACGTTTAGCTACCCACTCTCTTAGAGGGGCATAGCCTTCTGTTGGGCCATACTGTAAAGCACCCACTGCATCATTGCTATTAAGAATGTTATCAATAGCTTGTTTAATCTCTGCCACTGGAAATGTATTTGGTGAGGGTAAACCTCCTGCAAATGAGATAACATCAGGTTGTTCAGTAACCTTAAGAATTTCACGGATAGCAGAGCTTTTAAGAGCCGTAGCTCGATCAGAAAATGTCCATTGCATTATATTTATTAACCTTTAATTAATCATATCGAATAAACGACGGTAGGTAATACCTAGAGTCAATAATTACAATAAAGTTTCTGAGAAATAATGATGAAGACTTTTAGCAGCAACAATAATTGTTAAAAAGTCACTTGTGGTGAGTTTTTAAGCTCCTTTTATTTATTGCTTAGCCTTAATGTGAAGCAGACGTTCTATCAATACCTTCGGTAAACTATGTAACGATGATATTGTAGCGTAATAAAAAAAATATAATAAGGGTAAGCTAAAATTAATTATCAATTTGAGTAGTAATAATATATTTATTAATGTTAAGTTAAGTTTATCTTTTTAAGATAAGTATTCAAGGTTTATAATAATTAATAGATTTTATATAGAAGTCATGGATATCAAAAGGAGTGTGTATGTCTCAATATAGGAATAAATTTTTATCATCATGGCCACAACTACAAATTAGTCAGAGCTTTTGGATCATTGACGACATTATAAATGAGGAGTTTTGGTTAGTAGATATTGATGATATAACACTTGAAATTAGACCACAGCAGAATATTAAGATTACTAAGCATGCTTTTCTTGCAGTGATTGATTATTTAGTAGAGCACAATCATTTTATAGATAATTCTTGTGAGGTGAAGACAGGCGATACTTATGAACGAAGTGTTCCATTATCCAGAGTAGTACAAGAAGCAAATCCTTATATGGAAGAGTGCTGTCTTAATTATGTATTAGCTATTCTTAAAGCTTTAGATATTGTTGATATAAGTGGCACACGATTAAATCGTGTTTGGTTAAAAGAGCTACCAGAAGAAGAGTAGAAACCTTTTATACAAAAAAACTAGCACTACACTTAAGGTGCTAGAATTTTCTGTAGTTCAGCTATTGGGGTTGGTTTACTAAATAAATAGCCTTGTAAGTATTTCACACCGTGCTGTGTTAAGTATTCTTTTTGACTATGATTTTCAACACCTTCAGCAATAATATAAATATTTAAGTTGTTAGCTAAATCAATAATACCATTGATAATATATCTGGATGATAGGCTATCTTCTAAAGTACTCACAAAACTTTGGTCTATTTTTATATAATCTACTTTAAAGCTGGTTAGGTAGGATAAACTAGAATGACCTGTTCCAAAATCATCAATTGAAATGAATACTTTAAGGTCTTGTAATAGATTAAAAAGTTTTTTTGCTGTTTCTGTGGGTTGCGCTATTTCACGCTCTGTAATTTCTAAAGTGAGTTGTATATGTTCTTTTGGAAAGTGTTGTAAAAATTTTTCACAGTCTAAGGCTAATTTAGTAGTTTGCAAGTGTTTAGGGCTGATATTTATACTAATATGGAAGCCTTTAGGAATAATCTCTAGATTTTTAATAAAGTCATTTTTTACATGTTCCATGAGGTTGAGTGTAAATGGGATAATATGTTTTGACCTTTCTATGGCAGAAATAAATTCATTAGGCATGATTAACCCTTTTTTGGGATGTTGCCAACGAATTAACACTTCAACACCAGACCATTGGTCACTGTTAGAAATTTTTATTAATTGATAGTAAGGAATAAACTGCTTGTGGCGCATTGCTTTTACAATATCATGAATGGGTAATTGGATATAAACTTTTATTCCAATAGGAATCATGACAAGTGACAATATCAGTAGAAATAGCAAATAATGTTCAAGCATATATTCTAAATAGGTAGTTAAAGATAAAACCGTAATAATTTTAAAAGGATATTGATTAGAACTAACTTCTATTTGATCTGGATTTCCTTTAAAAGAACGAGAAGATTGAGCCAGGCCTTTAATATCTAGCCAGTTTTCATTTATAACTAAAAATGAGTTCTTTTCATTATTTAATAGATAAGCTAAGTAACTGCCATCAATTGCTATTAATACTCCCCATGCCCCTTTAGTTTTATGATAATACACAAAAGATCTATCAGGAGTTATATCGTTATTACTAAAGAGGTGCATTAATTCGCCTTTAGCTAAAAATGTAGATCTGTAATTAGCATCAGCAAAAGATGAACAATAAATTATACTATCTTTAGTCAGGTTAAGTGTTCGAATATAAGTATGGGTAACTGTGTATTTTATTAAGGCAGGTTCAATAATTTCACAGGCTGGATTAGATATATTAAGTAATTTTGTAGCAGAATGATCTATTTCTGTTAGTAAGTTATTGATGGTTTTTATCGATTGTTTTGAAGAGGTGATAGCTTTATTTTGTAATTTAGAGACTGTATGAAAATACAACAAAATTATAATAAAAATAATAGGCAAAATAGTCACAACTACACTTATTAATAAATGCAAGATACGTATATTCCAGAACGTTACATATAGTTTCATAGATATTATCTTTTATTATTTTTGAAATTAATTTTTTTATAAAACGACTATATAATTCATTCGATGCAGAATGGTTAAACAGCTCCTTTAATGCATCTGGTTTAACTATACATTAAAAAATACTATGCGTTAATAATTTTTTTGCGAGTAAATACAAAAAATAAGACTAATACTTAATTGATGAAGCTGTATTAGTCTTATGTATTATTTTATCCATTTATATTACAGTTGCTTGAAAGAGTTGCTGTTGATTTTCCATATTTTTAAAGGCAACAGAAAGCATCAATTTAATGCGATTTAGTTGGTTTACTTCAGAGGCTCCAGGGTCATAGTCTACAGCTGTAATATTAGCCTGCGGATAACGCTCTTTGAGTGCTTTGATAACACCTTTTCCTGTAATATGATTAGGTAAGCAGGCAAAAGGTTGCATACAAATAATATTGCTTGCGCCCTCATTAATTAGGCCAATCATTTCAGCTGTTAAGAACCAGCCTTCACCCGTTTGATTACCACGAGAGAGAATAGGTGCTGCACCAAAAGCTAGTTCATCAATGGTATGAGGTGCATGGAAACGTTTACTATTTTGTAAGGCTTTACGCATATCTTTACGATAGTATTCCATACCTATAATAGCGGCTTGAGCGGCTAAAGCCGCTAGTTTACTTTTAGATAAGAATTTATGGTTAAAGTCATAATCATAGGCACAGTACAGTAAAAAGTCCATAAGGCCAGGCATAACAGCTTCACAGCCTTCTTGTTCAATAATTCTTACTAGATCATTATTAGCTGTTGGATGATATTTAACAAGAATTTCTCCAACTAGGCCGACACGTGGTTTTTTGATATCTAATAAAGGTAACTGATCAAACTCCTTAACAATATCATAGATGTTTTGTTTAAAAGTTTTAAAATCAGCTTTGTTAAGTGATTCTTTGCAACAATTTACCCACTTAAAATACAATGCTTCAGCTGAACCTTTTGTTAATTCATAGGGACGTGTAGCGAATAACGTTTGCATTAACACATCACCATAAACAACAGACATCATTAACCGATTAATAAGGGGGAGTGATAGTTTAAATCCTTGATGTTTTTCCATACCTAAAGTATTAAATGAAAGTATAGGTACATCTGCGAAACCTGCATCATATAATGCTTTACGTAAATAGCTGATATAGTTGGTAGCTCGACATCCTCCACCTGTTTGGGAGATCATTACAGCTGTTTTGTTAATGTCATATTTGCCTGATTTGAGGGCATTAATTAATTGTCCTATAACGATAATAGAGGGATAACAAGCGTCATTATTTACAAAACGTAATCCTTCATCAATAGCATTAGTAGGTACTTCTTCCAATACCTTAAAATTATAACCACATGCTTCAAAAGCTGGAGTAAAGAATTGAAAATGCATAGGGGACATTTGTGGTGCAAGGATAGTATAGTCTTCTCGCATTTTTTCAGTAAAGCTAGAACGTTTATATTTTGGTTTTTCATAAATACGTACAGCTTGGGTTATCGCTTGATTTTTTTCACGTTCTTGTAAAGCTGCTTTAAGAGAGCGTATTCTAATACGAGCTGCTCCTAAACTATTAACTTCATCGATTTTAATTCCTGTATAAATTTTGCCATGTTGTTCTAGAATTTCTTGTACTTGATCAGTTACTACAGAATCCAATCCACAGCCAAAAGAGTTTAGTTGAATAAGATCAAGATTCTTCTTGTTAGCGACTGTAGCGGCAGCTCTATAGAGACGAGCATGGTATGTCCACTGGTCTACTACACGTAAAGGTTCATTTAGTTTGCCTAAAAAAGCAATAGAATCTTCTGTTAAAACGGCCATACCCAGAGTAGTAATAACTTGAGGAATACCATGATGAATTTCAGGGTCTATATGATAAGGCCGTCCTGATAAAACAATACCATGTGTTCCTGTTTCCTCCATATATTCGAGAACTTCTAAGCCTTTTTCTTGAATATCTTGTTTAAACTGTTCTTGCTCGTGCCATGCTTTATCTAATGCTTTGCGAATAATAGAGGAGTTGATATTAAAGGGCGTAAATATATCCACTAGGCGTTTAGCTAGTTTTTTCTTATCTTCTAGTGATAAGAAAGGCTGCATAAAATTAATATTTTGTTCTTTAAGTAAATCTATATTGTTACGAATTAGTTCAGGATAAGAGGTTACTATAGGGCAATTAAAATGGTTATGGCTATCTGCATACTCTTTGTTTTCAAAAGGTACACAAGGATAAAAAATTGTTTTTATATCTTTTTCTATTAAATCAATAATATGACCATGAACTAATTTAGCTGGATAGCAAATTGAATCTGAGGGGAGGGTATCTAACCCTTTTTCCATAAGTGGTTTAGAGGATTCTGCTGAAAGTTCTACTCTAAATCCTAATTCTGTTAAAAACGTAAACCATAGCGGATAGTTTTCATACATATTAAGCACTCTTGGAATACCAATAGTGCCATATTTAGCCTGTTCTTTTTCTAGAGGAATGTAGTTGAAAATACGTTCATATTTATAGGTGTAGAGGTCTGGGATAGCGTTGGCTGCTTGTTTTTTTCCTAAGCCACGTTCACAACGATTGCCGGTAATAAATTTACGACCATCTGAAAAACGATTCAGTGTCATTGAGCAATTGTTAGTACAGACCTTACAGCGCACCATATTATGTTTAACAGAAAAGTTGGCGATACTTCGTTGGTTAAGCATGGTGGAGTTTTCAATTCCTTGCCAACGTTCTTTGGCAATGATAGCTGAACCAAATGCACCCATTAATCCCGCAATATCTGGACGAATAGGTTCTCGTCCTGAAATAAGTTCGAATGCCCTCAGTACGGAGTCATTATAGAAAGTACCACCTTGTACAATAATTTTTTCCCCTAAGTCTTGGGGATTTTTAACTTTCATGACTTTAATAAGCGCATTTTTAATAACAGCATAGGACAGCCCTGCTGAAATATCAGCAGCCGTTGCCCCCTCTTTTTGAGCCTGTTTAACACTGGAGTTCATAAAGACTGTGCAGCGAGAACCTAAATCAGCAGGTGCTGCTGAATCCAAGGCAATTTTAGCAAACTCATTAATAGGTGTTTCCACTGCTTGGGCAAAGGTTTCAATAAAAGAGCCACAGCCAGATGAGCAGGCTTCATTTAGTAGGATGTTATCAATAATGCCATCTTTAACACGTAGGCATTTCATATCTTGCCCACCAATATCAAGGATACAATCAACACCAGGTAGAAAATGATTGGCTGCTTTATAGTGAGCAATAGTTTCTACTTCTGAGGTATCTAGTTTGTAAGCTTCTCGAATAAGTGCCTCGCCATAGCCTGTCACCGAAGAAGCAGCAATAGAAGCTGTGGCAGGTAATTGTGCGTAGATTTCTTGTAAAATATTACTGACTATTTTTAAAGGATCACCTTCATTACTACCATAATAGCTATAAAGTAATTCACAGTTTTCACCTATTAATGTTGCTTTAGTAGTCGTCGATCCACAGTCTAGGCCAAGAAATAGAGGTCCTTGGTAAGTTTGTAAATCACCACGTACTACATTAGAGTTATTGTGGCGTTGTTCAAATGCTTGTCGTTCTTGTTGATTGAGAAATAGTGGGCGTAATGTATTAATTTCTCGCTGTTGTTGATTACTAAGATTTTGAAAAGAATTAAAAATTTGTTTTAGTGGTGTTGCTTTACTGCTATCGCCATGTAATGCTGCGCCCATTGCTACAAACAATTCACTGTCTTTTGGTTTAACAATATCTTGCTCAGTAAGCTGAAGCACTTCAATAAAGCGTTTTTTAAGTTCAGGTAAAAAATTAAGGGGACCACCTAAAAATACTACTTGCCCCTTAATTTTACGACCACAAGCAAGGCCGCTAATGGTTTGCTGTGCTACTGCTTGAAAAATAGAAAGAGCAATATCCTTTTTGGCGACGCCTTCATTGAGTAAGGGCTGTACATCTGTTTTAGCAAATACACCACAACGCGCTGCAATGGGGTAAATATTGGTAGCATTTTCGGCTAATTCGTTTAAACCAATAGCATCTGTTTTTAGTAAACTTGCCATTTGGTCAATAAATGCACCTGTACCACCTGCACATGAACCATTCATGCGTTGTTCTATGCCATTGCTAAAGAATGTTATTTTGGCGTCTTCACCACCTAGCTCAATAGACACATCTGTTTCTGGAATAAACGTTTCTACTGCTTTAGCACAGGCAATGACTTCTTGCACAAAGGGGTAACCAATAATTTCAGCTACATCTATACCACCTGAGCCCGTTACAACTAATGTGGCTGGGGAAGCTAAGTTAAATAAGTTAGTTTCAGCTAGCTCATTTATACAACGAATTACAGTATCTCTAACTTCGGAGAAATGGCGAGTATAGGTTTTATAAAGTATTTTATGCTGCTCATCCATAACCAATACTTTAACAGTAGTAGAACCTATATCTATGCCTATATATAAGGTTGCCAAGGGAAGCTTAGAAATATTTAATTTCGAATTCATAGTCACTCAATTACAATTTAAATTTATTCTGTAAATCATTATATTTTAATAAATAAACTATAATCTTAGCCAAGATCAATGATGATCTATGCAGGCAAAAAGTAAATAGTTATTATGTTTAGTTAAGCAAATATAGTACTACTAAGTGATAGATAGTAATTTTGTACAGCTTTGTATGTATCAGTTGTTACAAATAATAGCTTATTTAATTGCTTAAGCAGTTACCAATAACAAGCTTTGCGGATATCTTTAACTGCTTGAGTAACGCCAGATAGATCAAATTTTGCTGTAGCAATACTACCTTGAAAGAAAGTAGTGCGTACAGTTAGTTTATTCGATTTAATGAGTGAAGGTAGAATATCGTATGGTTGATAAGCATAAGCTGTTGCAGTGTCTTTAAGATATCGCCATTCAGTGTTAGCAAATTGTTGGGTGTCTGTTTGTAAGTAAACAGACATTTTACTGCCACGGGGTACATGTTGTCCCCAGTTAATAGTAAGTTCAGTAGCTCCTTGATTGCAGAGAATATTTAGTGTTATAGGATTGCCAAAGCTAGTATCGATCATTGAGGCAGGTAGAGAGGCTGAATAAATCATACCTTTATTTGTATTTTGAGTTTTTGTAGTCCATGCACTGTTGGTGGCATTTGTTTTATAACTAGGACTGTTAGTTTTTGGTGACATTTTATTGGTATCTGTAGGCGTATTTTTTTGTTCACAGCTTAGTAAAGTAATAAAACTAAGTAAGAGTACCCAATATTTTGCCATCATTATTTTCCTATATAGCTATGTAATATAGTGTAGCAGTTTTCTTTAGTTATTTAATAATCTTCCACTAATATATAGTAGAACTAGTGATTTATTTCTTATATCTTAAAAAATTAACAACAAGATTTAAGTATTTGATTAAATCATTGAAAAGTTTATATGCACAAAATAATTATAATTAACAACTAGTTTGGAGAAATATAATGAGTATAGCTGTACAGTTATTTATAGATGGTAAATGGTGTGATGCTAAGTCAGGCAAAAAAATTGATATTATTAATCCAGCAACAGAAGAAGTTATTGGTCAGCTAGCGCACGCAGAACAAGAAGACTTAGATTTAGCATTAAGTGCAGCAGAAAAAGGTTTACAGGTGTGGAGTGAAATATCTGCTTTTGAACGTTATAAGTTAATGCGTAAAGCCGCTAATTTATTACGAGAAAGAGCAACAGATATAGCAGCAAAAATGACAGAAGAGCAAGGTAAACCATCAGCCCAAGCAAAAGGTGAGGTATTATCGGGTGCTGATGTAATTGATTGGTTTGCCGAGGAAGGTCGCCGTGCTTATGGGCAGATAGTTCCTGCACGTGAAGAGGGTGTTTGCCAATTACAAATAAAAGAGCCTGTAGGTATTGTAGCCGCTTTTACACCGTGGAATTTTCCTATTAATCAAGTGGTGCGTAAGCTTTCAGCAGCATTGGCCGCAGGTTGTTCTATTATTGTAAAAGCACCAGAGGAAACGCCTATCTCGCCAGCGGAGTTAATAAAGGCATTTGCTGATGCTGGTATTCCAGAGGGTGTTATTAATTTAGTGTATGGTGTTCCTGCCGATATTTCTAATTATCTGATACCTCATCCATTAGTACGTAAAATTTCATTCACAGGATCAACAGCAGTGGGTAAACAATTAGCCGCTATGGCTGGACAACATATGAAATTAGCAACAATGGAGCTGGGAGGGCATGCACCTGTTATCGTTTGTGAGGATGCTGATTTAGATATAGCAGTTAAACAAATGTGTATTTATAAATATAGTAATGCGGGACAGGTATGTATATCTCCCACTCGTTTTTTAATTCATTCTAGTATTTATGATCAGTTTGTAGAGCGTTTTGTTGATGGAGCTCGTAAGATTAAAGTAGGTAAGGGAAGTGAACAAGATACTAAAATGGGACCTTTGGCGAATGAGCGTCGTATACCAACTTTAGAACGTTTAATTAAAGATGCTACAGATAAGGGCGCTAAATTATTATTAGGAGGTAAACCCATTGCAGGTAAAGGATATTTCTTTGAACCAACGGTATTGGGCAATGTACCACTTGCAGCTGATATTATGTCTGAAGAACCATTTGGTCCTATTGCATTAATGTGTAGTTTTGATACGATTGATGAAGCCATAAAAGAAGCGAATCGTTTGCCTTATGGTCTAGCGGCATATGCTTATACACAAAGCTTAGCGACAGCTACATTATTGGCTAAAAAAATACAATCTGGTATGTTGACTATTAACCATCTAGGCTTAGCTTATCCAGAAGTGCACTTCGGTGGAATTAAAGATTCAGGCTATGGTACTGAAGGTGGTAGTGAAGCAATTAATTGTTATTTACAAACAAAGTTAGTTACCCAAAAAGCCTTTTAATAATGTTATACAGTAGTCAATAAATTTATTGAGTGCAGGTAAGTAATGAAAAAGATAACACTAGTGAGTGTGTTGTTAGTAGCTGTTAGTACAGTGTGCGCACAGCAAATGTACCAATGGCGAGACGCTCAAGATAAAGTGCATTACACAGATAATCCAGTAGAAGCTAAACAAAAACAAGCTAGTATTATCGAAAAAGATCAACTTAAGAAAATAAATATGATTCCTGCACAAAGTTCTACGGAAGACATATCTTATCGTCGTCAACAAGAAGCATATATGCTTCAACAGCAAAGAGAGCTGTCTGATCAACGTGAGAGGATTCGAGAGCAATGTGAAAAGGAATATAATCGCTTACAGAATATTAAGAAAGATCCTCCAAGAATGGTAGATATTAATAGTGATGGCTCTAGACATTATTATAGTGATGAAGAAATTCAGGCTTTTGTTCAAAAACGTGAATTAGAATATAGCCAAAATTGTAGTAATTATTAAAAACAGTGGATGTTATGACTTGTATAAAGGATAATATTTCAATTTTTAGAATAGTGTCCTCTTTATAGGGCTCCTTTGTGAGGGAGTATTATGAGTAATAATAATGTAGATAATGCAGAAATAGCTAAGTTTGAGGCATTAGCTAGTCGTTGGTGGGATCGTGAGAGCGAATTTAAACCATTGCATGATATTAATCCGTTACGTATTAATTGGATTGAAGAACATATTAGTTTAGCAGGTAAAAAAGTGTTAGATGTTGGCTGTGGTGGTGGTATTCTTAGCGAAGGTATGGCTAAGCGTGGCGCCATAGTAACAGGTATTGATATGGGTGATGCTCCTTTATCAGTAGCAAAGTTACACCAGTTAGAATCTCAAGTTGCTGTTGAATATTTTAAAAGTACAGCAGAAGCTTTTGCTGAAGAGCATGCTGGGGAATATGATATTGTCACTTGTTTAGAAATGATAGAACATGTTCCTGATCCATCCTCTGTGATTAGAGCTTGTCGTAAACTTGTGAAACCTAATGGTTATATATTCTTGTCTACCATTAATCGTAATCCAAAATCTTATTTATTCGCAATAGTGGGCGCTGAATATGTACTTCGCTTATTACCAAGGGGTACACATGATTATCAGAAGTTTGTTAAGCCTTCTGAGTTAGGTTTATGGTGTCGTGAAGCAGGTTTAGATGTGCAAGATATGATTGGTCTAGTTTATAACCCACTATCTAAGACATATAAATTAGCTGGAGATGTCAGTGTAAATTATATGATTCAAACACAGCGTGTTGATTAACGGATAAGAGTTTATGAAGTTTGAGGCTATATTATTTGATATGGATGGTACAGTATTAGATTCTGCTCCAGACTTTATAGCTATTAGCCAACAGATGTTGAATAAGCATGGCTTAGCAGCAGTAGATGATGAAAAAATTAGGCAGGTGGTATCAGGTGGCGCCAAAGCAATGGTTGTGGCAGCTTTTGATATTACAGAAGATGATCCACAGTTTGAATCATTGCGTTTGGAGTTCTTAGATCTCTATTTACATTCCTGTGCAGTACATTCTCACTTATATAAAGGAATTGATAAGTTATTAACTGATATTGAGAAAGCGGGCATAAAATGGGGAATTGTTACTAATAAGCCTATAAGGTTTGCTGAACCTATTTTAGAACGTTTAGGTTTAACCAAACGGTGTGCAGTCTTAGTATGTCCTGAACATGTAGACTGCTGTAAACCTAGTCCTGAACCTTTATTATTGGCAGCTGAGCAATTGGCGATTGATCCACGCACTATCTTGTATGTGGGAGATGATAAGCGCGATATTGATTCAGGTAATGCAGCAGGTTGTAAAACATTAGCTGTTTGTTATGGTTATGTCCATCCGCAGGATAATCCTCATAATTGGGGAGCAGGTGCTGTTGTCAATACTGTTGCAGAGCTACAACAGGTGATTGATAGGGCAATTTGTGGTTGCTAACCTTATTTTATTTTAAGAATTAGGACTAAAGTTATGTTAGAAGTCCGTCATTTAAAAAGCCTCTATGCTTTACGAGAAACGGATAGTTTAGTAGAAGCAGCAGAGCGCTTACACTTAACACAATCAGCATTATCACATCAATTTAAAGAATTAGAAGAGCGTTTAGGCTTACAATTATTTGTTAGAAAATCGAAACCTGTACGTTTTACCAGCGCAGGACTAAGGTTGCTATCATTAGCAGATGAGGTCTTACCTCAATTGCGAAGTGCTGAACGTGATATAGCAAGACTTTCTGGTGGCACAGCGGGTCGTCTACATATGGCTATTGAGTGCCATAGCTGTTTTCAGTGGCTAATGCCTACCATAGATCAATTTAGAGATGCATGGCCAGAAGTCGAACTTGATTTAGCTTCAGGATTTGCTTTTGCTCCTTTGCCAGCATTGGCAAGAGGGGATCTAGATTTAGTGATTACAGCAAATCCTATGCAGTTATCAGGAATTATGTATGTGCCTCTCTTTACCTATGAAGCAATGTTAGCAGTAGCTAATCAACATCCATTAGCGAATAAAACATTTATTGAACCAGAAGATTTAAAAAGTGAGATATTAATTACTTATCCAGTAGAACATGATAAGTTGGATATCTTTACTCAATTTTTAGATCCTGCTGATATAGAGCCATTATCTGTAAGAGTGAGTGAAATGACCGTGATGATGGTGCAGTTAGTTGCTTCTAATCGAGGGGTATGTTGTTTACCTAATTGGGCTTTACATGAATATAGTAGCCGTGGTTACGTAAAAGCTAAGCGTTTAGGTGAAAAGGGATTACAGGCAACACTTTATGCAGGCATTAGAGAAGATATGTTTGATGCACCCTTTATGCAGGATTTTTTATTAACAGCAAAAGATACCTCTTTTTCGACACTAGAAGGGGTCAGTATGGTTAAGCAGGATAATTAAGTAATGATATCAACAGTATTAGTAACTGGAGGCGCAGGTTATATAGGCTCACATACTTGTGTATTGCTACTAGAAGCAGGTTATTCTGTGATAGTAATAGATAATCTGAGTAATAGTAATTATGAAGCTATTAGCCGAGTGCAAAAAATCACGGGCAAAACCATTCACTTTATAGAAGGTGATGTTAGAGATAGAAGTATTTTAGACAAAATATTTGCACAATATACTGTTGATGCAGTTATTCATTTTGCTGGGTTAAAGTCAGTATCTGAGTCTATTCAAAAACCCATTGAATACTATGATAATAATATAAACAGTACCCTAGTATTGTGCCAAGCAATGCGAAAGGCACAAGTAAAGAATTTGGTATTTAGTTCGTCCGCTACCGTGTATGGTGATCCTCAAGGTAAACCAGCTAAAGAAGATTTTCCTGTAGGGGGAACAACTAACCCCTATGGTACATCCAAATTAATGTTGGAGCAGATATTAACGGATATTTATCAAGCTGATAATAGTTGGAATATTGCACTGTTACGCTATTTTAACCCTGTTGGCGCTCATCCTAGTGGTTTAATTGGTGAAGATCCAACAGGTATCCCTAATAATCTTATGCCTTATATTGCACAAGTAGCAGTTGGCTTGCGGCCTTATCTTAATATTTATGGTGATGATTATGCTACCCATGATGGCACAGGAGTAAGAGACTACATTCATGTGATGGATTTAGCTAAAGGTCATGTTAATGCATTGCAATGGCTACAAACTAAACCGGGTATCAGACCTATTAATTTGGGAACTGGGGTAGGTTATAGTGTTTTAGATATGTTGCATGCATTTGAAAAAGCGTGTGGGAAAAAGCTAGACTATAAGATCATAGAGCGTAGAGCGGGCGATGTAGCTATTTGCTACTCTGATTCAAGCTTAGCTAAAGAGCTATTAAATTGGCAAACTCAATACAGCCTAGAAGATATGTGCAAGGATACTTGGTATTGGCAATCGAATAATCCAAATGGCTATAAATAGTTAATATTACTGTTAATTTACTGATTATTAACAATATACTCTCTAATAATTGGTGTTATGTTACTAACATTAACACCAATAAAGGTCTAAGAGGGTATTATGATTTCTACTTCAGTTTTTCCTTCACGTTATGTACAAGGTAGAGGGGCTCTAAACTTATTAGGTGAAGAGCTTGCAAGGTTTGGTAAAAAAGCACTTCTTTTGTTAGATCCATTTGTAGACGATAACTTTCATCAACAGGTTGAAAAGGCTTGTGCATCTCATGTGAGCTGTGTATTTGAGCGATTTGCTGGTGAATGTTGTGACGAAGAAATTAATCGTTTAATAGCACAGTCTAAAGATAATATTCCTGATGTTGTGGTTGGAATGGGTGGTGGTAAAACAATAGACACAGCCAAATATTTAGCAGATAGCATTAATCGTCCTGTTGTTGTTGTACCTACATTGGCTTCTACCGATGCGCCTTGTAGTGGTTTAGCTGTGGTTTACACCACTACAGGTGAGTATAAGCGCGCTGTAACATTTAAAGAAAATCCACGATTAGTTTTAGTTGATAGCCAAATTGTTGCACAAGCACCTGCTCGTTTCCTTGTGTCGGGTATGGGGGATGCATTAGCAACTTGGTTTGAAGCAGAAGATTGTTATATTAGTAATTCACCTAATATGACTGGCCGTAAAGGTTCGTTTACAGCTTATAACTTAGCTAATTTTTGTTATGAAACCTTATTAGAATATGGGGTATTAGCAGTACAAGCAGTTAAAAGGCAAGTAGTGACACCTGCATTAGAAAGAGTAATAGAAGCCAATACCTTATTATCAGGACTTGGTTTTGAAAGTGGTGGATTATCAGGAGCTCACGCTATTCATAATGGATTTACAGCACTTGAACCTACCCATCATTACTGGCATGGTGAGAAGGTTGCTTTTGGTACGTTAAGTTTATTGATGTTAACAGATAGATCGCCTGACGTAATTGATGAAGCATATTCTTTTTGTGAAGCAGTAGGATTACCTACTACTTTAGCTGATATTGGCTTAACTAATGTAACTCAAGAAGAGTTGTTAAAAGTAGCGCAGTTAGCTTGTGCAGAAGGTGAGACCATCTTTAACATTGCCACTGAGATCAATCCACAAACTGTGCTAGCAGCAATTTGTGCAGCGGATGAAGAGGGTAAACGTCGTAAAGGTAAATAATCGTATTGAGTAACTAGCTATTCCGGTTGGTTACTCATAACCAAAAATAACAATAAAATACCTCTAAAGATTAATTGGTTATAAGAGCAACTAATAAGCTAAGATCAAATTATACTATATAAGTGCTTTTCTTCATTACAGAACTCACTTATAGTGTGCCACCATAATTAATTTGTTATAGTATTGTTAACGATAATTGTTATCAATAAACTAATTTTCATTATTTTTCTGTTAATTGTTAGGAGTTTTTGATGAGTAAAATGGCCACAGAGCGTGTGCTAAGCGTTCATCATTGGAATGACACCTTATTTAGTTTTAAGACTACACGTGACCCAGGATTGCGTTTCCAAAATGGCCAATTTGTAATGATCGGTTTACAGGTAGATGGTAAGCCGTTGACGCGTGCTTATAGTGTCGCTAGCCCAAATTATGAAGATCATTTAGAGTTCTATAGTATTAAAGTACAAGACGGTCCACTCACTTCTCGTTTGCAACATTTAAAAGTGGGTGATGAATTATTGGTTAGCCGTAAACCAACAGGTACATTAATTACAGGTGATTTATTACCAGGTAAAAATGTATATTTTTTAAGCACAGGTACTGGCTTAGCACCTTTTATGAGCCTTATTCAAGATCCTGAAGTTTATGAGCGCTTTGAAAAAGTCATCTTAGTTCATGGGGTACGTTATATCAGTGAATTGGGTTACTATGACTTTATCACTAAACAATTACCAGAAAATGAATTTTTTGGTGAGATGGTGAAAGAAAAGTTAATTTACTATCCAACAGTGACTCGTGAACCGTTTGAAAATAATGGTCGTCTTACTGACTTAATGCGTATTGGTAAATTATTTAAAGATATTGGCTTACCACCAATTAATCCAGAACATGATCGTGCTATGGTGTGCGGTAGTCCCTCCATGCTAGAAGAAACCTGTCAAGTGCTTGATAGTTTTGGAATGAAAATTTCACCACGTATGGGCGACCCTGCTGATTACCTAATAGAACGTGCGTTTGTTGAAAAATAAATTATTATCCGACAGTTTTTACTTGCTACTTTGGGCTAGCTTGGGTAATATTTGCGCCCAACTTAATAGACGAGGTTAAGTATGCGTCGCCTACTAGTAGCAGGTAATTGGAAGATGCATGGTAACAGTGCTAGTGTTAAAGCATTGTTAGCAGGATTAGTAAATCTTACATGGCAACAGCAAGTAGATATTGCTGTGTTTCCTCCAGCATTATTTATTGTTGAGGCAGTACAATCACTAAAAGATACACCGATTATAATAGGTGCTCAAGATTGTGCAATAGAGTCCAAAGAAGCAGCTTTAACAGGTGAAATTGCAGCTAGTCAGCTAGTTGATGTAGGGTGCCAATTAGTATTAATAGGTCATTCTGAGCGTCGTTTATTATTGGGTGATACAGATTCAATATTGATTGAAAAGTTTAAGGCTGCCCAAGCGCAACAGTTAAAGCCAGTATTATGTATTGGGGAAACCCAGCAACAGCGAGAAAATAATCAAACATTTGCCGTGATTACTTCGCAACTTAATAGTATAATGGATACTTTAAGTATTGATGTTTTGGCTAATGCTATTATTGCCTATGAGCCTGTTTGGGCGATTGGTACTGGTTTAACGGCAACGCCTGAACAAGCGCAAGAAGTGCATAGTTTTATAAGATCACTAATTGCTGAAAAGAATGAAGCTATTGCCCAAAAAATACAGATTTTGTATGGCGGTAGTGTTAAAGCAGATAATGCACAAGCATTATTTGCAATGCCTGATATTGACGGGGGCCTAATTGGTGGCGCTTCTCTCAACGCAGATGAATTTGGTGCGATTTATCGCATAGCAGGAAATAAATAATGTTATTAGAGTCAGTTATTGTTATTGTTCATTTATTAGTTGCTATAGGTGTTATTGTTTTAGTATTACTACAACATGGTAAAGGTGCTGATATGGGAGCATCTTTTGGTAGTGGTGCTTCAAATACAGTTTTTGGTAGCCAAGGTTCTGCTAATTTTCTAAGTAGAACAACAGCTGTTTTAGTTGCTGTTTTCTTTATTACCAGTATTGGTTTAGCTTACTATGCTAAATCTAAATCCTCAGCTAGTTTATTTGATAAAGTTGCTCCTGCTGTTACTCAGCCAGTTACTCAACCACAACAGCCAGTTGTAGATGAAGTTCCAGCAGTAGATCATGCACCTGCACCTAGTGCAAATGGAGCAGTAGAGTTAAACTCGGCACCTAATGTAACAGTAGATCAAACAGAAACAGATAATCAAATTAATCATGAACCAGCAAAACCTACAGAAGGTAGCTAAGGTACATTATTAATTAAACCAGATAGTGCAGAGGTGGCGGAATTGGTAGACGCGCTACCTTGAGGTGGTAGTGACCGTAGGTCGTGTGGGTTCGAGTCCCATCTTCTGCACCAAATATAAAGCCTAGTTAATTAATTTAACTAGGCTTTTTTCTTTTAAAGATTTACTTAACCCCCAATTTAAACTCTATTTTAATTTTTAATTTCGCGGGTATAAAAAAAGCCTATAGGGGCGGCCAACATAAAAAAGGGGATAACTTTTAATTATTCCCCTCTACCTAGTTAATAATTTTATAATGGTGGTTGTGGCTATTTTTAGTTTCTTCTACAAACTGCTCATAAGAAGATGAATAGGGAAAAAACTAACTAATAACATGTTTATATTATCTATTAGATTCTATTAACTCAACAAGGCATAGTTTAGATGTTTTGTATAGGCCTATTGTTAAAATCTCCCTCCCTTTTTATCAAAATAAACTTATTAACTGTTGTTTACTTTTATAGACAAAAGTATAATTAATTCGATTTAATATGAGTTATTAAGTTTATTTAAAAAAATAATTTAATATGTGCCCTGCGAAAATATCTAACTTTAAAAAACAACATAAGTTTTTTATCTTAAATATTATTTTATAAAGCTTTAAGTAATTGATTTTATATAACAATAACTAAGAAAGTTAATTGGCTTATTAGGCTAATTCTGTAATAGGAAATGTTTTTCATTCTCTTTGTAATATTTTATAGATTCTAAATCTTTTAGTTTTATTTGAAATATTCTACTGATTTAGATGAGTAAATTTAAGTTAAGAGAGGATTTGTTATTGGCAATGTGATTGATACATTGCTGGTGATTTTTTGCTTATTATAAGGATAATTATTATGAAACAAATAAATAAAAAATTTAATTATGCCCCTTTGTTTATCAGCTATTTATTAATTAACAATCCTAGTTATTCAGCCAACTATGTAGCAAATGACGGAAGAGCACATAATTTATCGTCAAAGACTTATGAATCAACTACTACAGGGTTGAATAATTCTGCTCTTGTTTCTTCCTCTAATTCTGTCATTAATGGTCTTGATTTAAATTTAAGTTCTAGTTTACAACAAACTTCTGGAGCTTACACTGCTAGTGGTGGAGAAATTAATTTAAAGGATACAACCATTACTTTAACTGCTCCCGCAGGATCAGGATCAGGATATGGTATTTTGGCTAATGGTGAATCAACGACTAAGAGATCTTCAATTACTATGGATGGAGGTTCTATAACAGTTCAAAATAATCAAAATCATGGTGTATTGGCTTATCAAGGAGGTAAAGTAGATTTAAAAAACGGGACTATTATTAAAACGACAGGTTACGACTCAGCGGCTTTGTTTAGTATGGGTGTAGGTCAATACTCTAATAATAGCTCATTAGTTTCAGCTAATAATGTAATTATTAATACAACAGGAATACAAGGTTATGGTGTTCACACTAGAGCTTCAGGAGCAATAGACCTAACTAATTCACAAATTAACACTATTGGTGATGATGCTTTTGGAATATATGCGACAGAAGGGGGGGGTATTAATGTAACCGATACAACCATAGAAACCAGCGGCACCTTTGCATTTGGCTCTGCTGTAAACAATGCAACAATTTCATTGGATAGAACAACGATTAAAACTATAGGTACACAATCTAATGGGGTTTCAGTGGGAGTTTTAGGTAATGCTAATGTAAAAAATTCCATAATTGAAGTATTAGGACAAGATGCTTATGCTTTAATGACTCAAGCAAATACTGGGACTGTAACGGTTTCTAATACCAGCTTATCATCTAAATCTTCAGTAGGAATAGCGGTTTTAAGTGGAAAGACTAATATAGATCTTGACTCAACCATCTTAAATAGCGGAATTGGTAGAGCAATAGCGGTTTCTAGGAGCGGTGAAGCCAATATCACGCTTAACAATAATACTGTAGCCAATGGTACAGCTACTTCAGTTACAGGTGGAATACTTAATTTATCAATTAATACTAATTCTGAACTTAATGGTAATACAACCAATGTTAATGAACTTAATCTAAGCAAATCAGGTAAATGGATATTTACTACCGATAATAGCATACAGTCTATGGAAAATACAGGCGGTATTGTGCAATTTAACTCCAGCTCATTCTCTACACCCATTACCCTTACAACCAAAGACCTTTCAGGTGCAGGTACTTTTGCAATGAAAGCAGATGTTGGTAACTTAACTGGTGACTTATTAAATATTACGGATAATAGTTCTGGCTCTCATAAATTATCTATTAATAATAATGCTTCAAGTCCAACTAATGGTACTGAAGAATTAATTGTTGTAAAAACAGAGGATGGAATAAGTGATTTTTCTCTAACAAATGCGGTTGAAGCAGGTGGTTACCAATATAGACTTATTAAAGATGGCACAAATTGGAAACTTTATGCGACTGGTAAAGCATTAACAAGCACCGCCAATGCAGGCGTTAGTTTCTTTAATACAGGTTACTTTTCTAACTATATAGAAAACCAAACCCTACTACAACGATTAGGTGATCTTCGAAATCAACCTGAAAACACTAATACAGGTTTCTGGTTAAGAAGCTATGGTGGTAAATTAAATTTATTTAGTGGGCAAGGGGTTGCTGGTTTCGATATGCCCTATATAGGCACTCAAGGTGGTATAGATACCAAACTTGACTTTAACAAGTCTGATTTAATAGTTGGTGGTGTCGTAGGTTATACGCAAGGTAATCCTAATTATCAAGAAGGAAATGGTACAGTAAAAAACTACCATGTGGGTTTCTATGCCACTTATTATAATAATAATGGTATCTATCTAGATACCCTACTCAAATACAACTATATCCATAACCATTTTAATGTCAAAGATACAACTGGGATGGAAATTAAAGGTAATGGCAAAACTCAAGGTTATACCGCCTCTTTAGAAATAGGTAAGCGAATAATCTTTAATCAACAAAAAGAGGGAGTTTATATTGAGCCACAAGCGCAACTTACATATGGTTATCAAAGTAGTGTTCATATCAATGCTAGTAATGGCCTTAAAATATACTTAAGTGATTACCATACTACTCAAGGTAGGCTCGGGCTAAATCTGGGTTATCAATCAACAGGCCTAACACCTTTTAATATTTACCTAAAAACCAACTTCTTTCGAGAAATGGATGGCCTTGCAGCCTATAGATTGAATGGAAGCAAGCATAACTATAAGCTTAAAGGTAATTGGAGAAGTGGTGGTATAGGTGGAAGCATTAACCTTAATAAAAATCATAATATCTACCTAGATGCAGAATATACTAAAGGTAGTAGATTTCAACAACGACAACTCAACTTAGGCTACAGCTATCGCTTTTAATATTTATGTGTTAATAAAATTGTATTAATGCGTTTTATGAAAATAAGTATGAGGTTCATCTTATGCATTACATATAAAGCCTAGTTAAATTAATTAACTAGGCTTTTTTCTGTATAATATATGTTGAAAAAATTATCTTTTCATCCCTATATGAATTTGAGCATTTTTATTAAAAAATCTAGCTTATACATATTTATCTGCTGTATCTATAAGTTTCCAATCATAATCTACTTGTCTATATTGAATGTAAATGAAAAATTGTATACAGTATCTAAAACTATATTTTCTAAAGGTGTCATATGAAGCGTTTTGCAACTAGTGAATGGAATGGCTCTTTAAATGAAGGGGAGGGCGTTATAACTACTGGCAGTAATGCTCTTAATAAATTACATCATACTTATAAAACTCGTTATATAGAAAATGTATCCAAAGAAACAAGCCCAGAAGAGCTTATTGCTGCTGCACATGCTGATTGTTACTCTTCAATGTTTAAAATAGTATTTGAAAAAGAAGGATTTGATTTCAAACAATTAGAGACTCGTGTAGAGGTAACAATTGATGATACTACACATGAAGTCACAAGCTCACATATATATGTTAAAGCAAAAATTCCTAATATTTCTAAAGAACAATTTTTTGAGTTAGCTACTTTAGCAAAAAATATCTGTCCAATAAGTAAGCTTCTAAAAACTAACATTCTATTAGACTGTGAATTAATTCAATAATTTTAATTCCAAATTACTATCTGCTTTTTAAAAATAAATCATCTATAGCTGATTAGATGATTTATTTTTTATACTGCTCATCAGTTACTTTTTCCATCCATTTCACATTATTACCATTGATATCTTCTACAACAGAAAGATGAGTCATTGAGCTGTTGGGTGTGGCGCCATGCCAGTGTTTAATATTTGGTGGACACCAGATAACATCACCCTGTTTTATTTCATGTACAGTGCCGCCCCATTGTTGAGTTAGGCCTTTTCCAGCAGTTACAACCAGTAACTGCCCCTTAGGGTGGGTATGCCATGCAGAACGGGCGTTTGCTTCAAAAGTAACATAAGCAACAGATCGTGAAGGATTATCTAGGTTAAATAGAGGATCAATATATGCATTGCCTGTAAAGTACTGTTCAGAGCCTTTTATAGCGGATTGTGACTTTAGGTTTGTAATAATCTGTTGCTGTTCAGTTATATTTTTATTTACTAATTCGGCATAACTATTAACTGAGGTTGCTATGGTAATGGATGTAAGTGTTACTAGCCAAAGTTTCATTTTTTCTTCCTCATTAGATTTTGCTTTTAGTTATTCTGTTTGGTATTGTCTATCACTAACCTGTTCTAGCCAGTCTACTGCTTTGCCATCTATTTGTTCTTGAATAGCGATATGCGTCATAGCCGTAGTAGGGGTGGCACCATGCCAATGTTTTTCCCCAGCAGGAATCCAAACTACATCACCAGGCTGAATTTTTTGAATAGGTTCTCCCCAAAGTTGTATTAAACCTGAGCCAGCAGTAACTATTAAAGTTTGACCTATGGGATGAGTATGCCATGCTGTTCTAGCACCTGGTTCGAAAGTGACAGTAGCTCCGCTAGCGCGAGCATGACCTTCAGGTTGAAAAAGTGGATCAATACGTACAGTGCCAGTAAAGTAATCGGATGAACCTACGGTAGAGGCTTGTGAGCCGTTTTGTATAATTTTCATATGACTAAACCTTTTATCTATTATTTCTTACAGTATTGATCATAAATTTAGCAGATATAATTGCCTATTATTAGATGGTATAATTAGCATAGACTTATGAGGAAAATTCATCAATGCAACGTGAAAACTTTAATGATATTTTGGTTTTTTTAGTGGTCGCAAGGGAGCGTAGTTTTACCCGAGCGGCAGCTCAGCTTGGTGTTTCTCAGTCTGCTTTAAGTCATACTATCAGAGGCTTAGAGTCTAGGCTTAATTTAAGGTTGTTAACTAGGACAACGCGTAGTGTTTCACCTACTGAAGCAGGGGAGCGTTTGTTACAAACAGTAGGGCCGCATTATGCAGAAATTGAAGCTCAAGTAGCAGCTTTAAGCGAATTGCGTGATAAACCTGCTGGAACTATTCGTATTAGTGCTGCAGAGCATCCAGCTAATATAGCTGTTTGGCCAAAGTTAAAGGAATTTTTACGACACTATCCTGATATTAATGTTGAGCTTACAGTGGATTATGGAATGATCGATATTGTAAAACAGCGATATGATGCAGGGGTTAGAACAGGTGAGTTAATAGCAAATGATATGATTGCAGTGCGTATAGGCCCAGATATGCGTATGGCTGTGGTTGCAACACCTGACTATTTTAAAGAGTACCCTATACCAAACACACCACAAGATTTAATCAACCATAATTGCATTAATTTACGTCTTCCTACCTATGACAGTATCTATGCATGGGAGTTTGAAAAAGAGGGCTATGAGCAAAAAATACGTGTGCAAGGACAGTTAACATTTAATTTAACCTCACAACGGTTAGAGGCAGCTTTGGCTGGCTTAGGTTTAGCTTATGTGCCAGAAGATTTAGCCCGTCCTTATATTGCTACAGGTGAGCTTATAAGTGTGTTGGATGATTGGTGTTCATATTTTCCTGGATACTATTTGTATTATCCAAATCGTCGTCAGTCATCACCCGCATTTAAATTGTTAGTAGAAGCTTTACGATATAAGGGGGAGTAAAAATAATTAATTAGCATAATCTAGCTTTTTAAATCTTATTTATGAATTTATTTCATAACTCTATATACGAAATGCTATCTAATAAAATAAAAATAAATCTGTTAAATTGTTAAATGTAAAAGAAATGAATACAGATCAATAGCATACCTATTAATTTCATTTATCTAGTATTGATTTTTCGTATTTCATAAAAGTTATTCATGTGGAGAAAATAATGACAATGAAAGTTCTTGGCTATGCAGCGCAAACTGCTAAATCGCCTTTAGCACCTTATAACTTTGAGCGTCGTGAGCCACGTTCAGATGATGTAGTCATTGAAATTCTTTATTGTGGAGTTTGTCATTCTGATTTACACCATGTAAATGAAGATTGGACTACAAATTATCCTGTAGTACCTGGACACGAGATTATTGGTCGAGTGCTTAGTGTTGGAAAAGAGGTTACACGTTTTAAAGTAGGAGATCATGTGGGCGTTGGTTGCATGGTTGATTCTTGTCAGCATTGTAACCCTTGTCAAGCAGGTTTAGAACAATATTGTGAGGAAGGCAACACGCTTACTTATAATAGTTTTGATCGACATGATCATATGCCTACATATGGTGGATATTCTGAAAAAATTGTTGTTTCAGATAAGTTTGTTTTAAAAGTTCCTGAGGGAATAGATTTAGCAGGAGCAGCACCACTTTTATGTGCTGGTATTACTACATGGTCGCCATTAAGGCATTGGCAAGTTAAGAAAGGTAGCAGAGTAGCTGTAGTAGGCCTTGGTGGTCTTGGTCATATGGCATTAAAGCTAGCTAAAGGATTGGGCGCTAATGTTACCTTATTTACACGTTCTCCAGGTAAAGAGGAGGATGCGAAGCGTTTAGGTGCAGATAACATTGTTATTTCTACAGATGAAACACAAATGGCAGCGGCTAATGGTCAGTTTGATTTAATTATTGATACTGTTCCTTATGTACATGATATTAATCTATATATTCCAACTTTATCATTGAGTGGCACCATTGTATTGGTAGGTTTTTTAGGCGATATACAACCAACTTTAAATACTGCTCCTCTAGTTATGGGACGTAAAGCAGTGGCTGGTTCGGTAATTGGTGGTATAGCAGAAACTCAAGAGATGTTGGATTTCTGTGGTAAACATGGAATTACTGCTGATATTGAATTAATTACTATGCAAGATATCGATAAAGCTTTTAAACGAATGTTAAAAAGTGATGTTAAATATCGTTTTGTTATTGATATGGCTTCTCTAAAAAATAGCTAACTGAGTTTTATTTTTGTTCTATTGATTATGGTAGGAGGAATAATGAAAAAACTTATTTCTTTGCTAACAATAGTTTTTATCTCGATATTTGGTTTTATAAATATTATTGAGGCGAATACTGTGCAGGATAATAATTATAGTTTGACAGTTAAACAGCAAAAGCTTGCGCTTATTGCCGCATTAACAGCTACAGGTGATTTGCCACAGTTAAAGGTGGCACTAGCTGAAGGCTTAGATGCAGGCTTAACTATTAATGAAATTAAAGAAGTTTTAGTACAGATGTATGCTTATGCAGGTTTTCCAAGAAGTTTAAATGGTATTAATACTTTTATATCAGTAGTTGATGAAAGAAAGGCACAAGGTATTAAAGATAACCAGGGCCGTGAAGCATCTCCTATTACGGCTGAAGGTAGTAAATATGAAAGAGGTAAGAAAGTACTGGAAAGTTTAACAGGTCGGCAAGATCCTGGTAAAACATCTGGTTTTGGTGCATTTGCTCCAGAGATTGAAACTTTTTTAAAGGAACATTTATTTGCAGATATCTTTGAGCGGGATGTGCTTAGCTATAAAGATAGGGAGCTTGCAACTATTGCTGCTCTTTCTAGCTTAAAGGGTTTGGAGCCTATGTTACAGTCTCATATGAATATGGGAATGAATGTAGGTTTGACAGAAGCACAGATAAAAGAAATCTTATCAATTATTGGAACATCTGTTGGTAAGCAAGAAGCTGAGGCAGGTCTTGAGGTATTAAATAAAGTATTAGCTAGTCGTAAAAATAAATAGTAATTATAAATACAAGCCTAAGTAACCTACGTGGATAGCTTAGGCTTTATTTATAAGATATAAAGATGAAACGTTGTAAGCATCTTTAAGATAGTTCAAAGAAGGTTACTCCCTCTGTGTAAAGTGGAGGAAGTTCATTTATAAGAAAATCTTTTAATAAACATAATGCTTTTTCTTTTGGATTGCCTTTAGGCCAAACCATGTAATAACCATCACCTGTAGAAACAGCTTTTGGGAATGGAAGATATAAGTGTTGTTGAAAAAGTTCTTGTGAAACAAGCATTAAATCATTGGTGGATATTCCAATACCTTGTAATGCAGCTGAAATTCCTTGATCTAAAGTATCAAATACTTGGCCTCGTCTAATATCAACTTTATCCAGTAAATTTAAGCGATTAAGCCATCTTTTCCAATCTCTACGATCAAAAGAGGGGTGTAATAATTCCAGTTGATCTAAGTCATTAATTGTTAACTTTTTTTCCTGAGGATGGTAAGAAGGAGAGCAAATAGGAATTAGCCATTCATCAAATAATTTAAAGCAGTTATAGCTGGGTCCAAAGTTACCATCTGTTAATAATATTGCACAATCATAAGGTTCAGAGTAAAAGTCAACAGTATCAATATCCATCCATATGCTGGATAGCTGCACAGGGTAAGTAGGGTATTCTTTTTTGAATATATTAACTGCTTTTAATAACCAACGTGCAGTTAGTGTTGAGGGTACTTTAAGCCTAATGGTATTAGGATTATCTCTAAATAATAGACAAGCACGTTCAATAATAGCAAAACCAAGCTTTAACTCTTGTGCTAAGGTCTTTCCTTGGTCTGTTAGCGTTAGCTTAGGACCATTTCTTTCAAATAAATTGTAGCCAAGAATATCCTCAAGAGTTCTTATATGTCTACTAATAGCACTTTGTGTTAAAGATAGTTCATTAGCAGCTTGAGTAAAAGAGCAATATCTAGCAGCAGCTTCAAATGCACGAAGAGCATAAAGTGGGGGAATAGATTTAGTCATATTTTAATGATCATGATTAAAAGTCATAGTAAGCCATAAATTTTTGCGTTTTTCAATAGGCAAATAAATCAGCATTATCTTACGCGAATAGGAAAAAAGTCTAATTGCTTTTGCGTGAGGTGAAAATCGTGGATTCTATTTACAAATACATGATTAAACGTAATGAGTTATGTGGTGATAGCTTTTTACAAAGTCCCTTTTTTAGGGTTTGGATGCTTAGAGCATTAGGACAATTTGAAGATGCAATGGAAAATGATAATTTTCCATGTTTATTTGGTAAAAAATCTATTAAGTTAAAACAGTTCTATTTGTTTTTCTCTTCTATTAATAGACCTAGTGAAGATTTAACTAACTGTTTTCATGAATATACAGAGTTTGTAAAAAATATTCCTGCTAGGGATAGAATATATAGTCCTTTAGTTATCTTCTTTGAAAGAAATGCTTTTAGCAGTTTATCTGATGAGCACAATTATGCATGGAATGTTTTGCAGGAACTGCATGATCAAGATGAAGCGCCATGGCCGTTAGATGTGTCTCATAATACTGAAGATGAAAATTGGTCATTTTGTTTTAATGGCGTTCCTTTATTTGTGAATATAAGCTGTCCTAAACATGAAGTGATGAAAAGTAGAAATTTAGGTGAGCATATTGTTTTAGTAATTAATCCCAGAGAAAACTTTGATGAAGTTGCTAGTGCTGCTTCTAGAGGTGGAAAGACAGTTAGAGAAAAAATAAGAAAAAGAATCAGTGTCTATAATAATGGTGTAACTCCCTCAACATTAGGATTCTATGGCGAGAAAGAGAATTACGAGTGGCGTCAATATCAATTAGAAGAGCAGGGCGGACTTGAGCTTAAGAAGTGTCCATTACATATAAGGAAATAGCAGTAATGGATATGAGTTTGTTAACGATTTACGTAATTACAACATTAATGTTAATTGCAACGCCTGGCCCTGTTGTTTTTTTAGTGGTTAATACTGCATTAAAATCAGGGCCATATAAAGCTTTTGGTACAATACTTGGTACCAATTGGGCTTCTTTAGTATTAATTTTTGTTGCTGTCTTTATTATTTCAACTAGTCTTGTTATTAGTCCAAAATTATTTCATACGATTAGTCTATTCGGTTGCTTGTTTATTGGTTATATTGCTATTTCGTCAATTAAAGAAGCTTTAGAAATAAAGTCACTTGCTACAACTGAATTGACATCTGAAGATAATATAACCAGTACAACAAGTAAATCTTTTAAGAAGGGAGGCTTGCTAAGTGGTTTTTTAGTAGGACTCTCTAATCCTAAAGATATTATTTTCTTTGTGTCTTTTTTCCCGCAATTTATAAAGATAACGGATTCATTCAATAAAAGTATCTTTTTATTAACATTATTATGGATTCTGTTAGATTTTGTGATTTTGGGTATCTATATATTATTTATAAGGAAATTAGCCTCAAATAATATTAAGAATATCATCGTGCTAATATCTGGTATCGTATTATTAGCTATTGCGGGTACTGGATTTTTATATAGTTTGGCTGAGTTGGTAATCAAATGAATTATTTGTGATTTTCTAGTTATTTTTTTCTTCAGCTAAAGGCAATTAATTTTATTCTCCTATTGTTTAATATGTTTGTTATAAAAAGTAACATATTATTAGTAATATATATAAAGCTTTATTGGGGGTAATAAATGAACAATATAAGGTCTTTGAAGATTTTAAACTTTATGGCTTTTGCTTTATTGTTACTTGCAATAGTTTTCGCATTGCTATGGTTAGTGTCTTTTATATCGTTTGATAGTAAATTTGTTTGGGCTTGTGCAGTAGTAAGTATAACTAATATAGTAGCCATCTCTTTATTAAAATATTGGAAAACTTCTATTGCTGAAGAGCTTGGAGTAGGTTTATTTATTGTTGTCGCATTATTATCTAGTGCTTTGTATGATTGGGCTTTTTTTGCATTCTTTTGTGTCTATTGTTGGTTTATTATTCGTTTAATTAATTGGCAAATGGGATTAATGGAGCAATACCATGTTTCTACTATTATACCAATGACTTTAATTCTATTAATAAGTGGTGGCCTTGGCTATTGGGCAACTGTTAAAATAATTGGTTTTTAACGCGCCTAGCTGTCTATTCCTATTAAGCTCCAAATATAGTTGTCTTTTATACAGTATTGGCCTGTAATTAATGTTCCCTTTTGCCACTTATCAGATAGATCAATCAGTAATTTAAGGGTAACTTGCCCGCTAGTATTCCAATCAATGATTTCGGCATGCTCAAAATAAAAACGCTTGAGTGTAATGGGATACAATGCCTTAAATAGGCTTTCTTTAATTGAAAATGCAAGCGTAGTAAATAGACTAATATCTTTGCCTATTAGTTTTTGTTCATTTTGGTTAACAATAGTAGTTAATAGTTTTTTACTGCGTTGCTCAGAAATCAAAAATTCAATATCTAATCCTAAACATTGCCAATGTGTTTTTAGAGCTACGATTGCAGCAGCTACATGGTGACTGTGAGTGATACTGCCACAGCTTAGAAGGGGCCACTGTGGGCTTTTATCTTCACTTGATAAAGGATAGCCATTAATGTTTAAATTTTTTAAGGCTTCTCTTGCACACAGCCGACCAATTAAATATTCAGCATTACGTTTTTGGGCGGCATGATATAAAGCTGATGGCTGTTTAATATCATGCTGTTTATAAGCTATATCTGAAAAGTGTTGTTGATTAAATCGGCAGTGATATAAACAAACATTTTCCATTACAAAAGGAAAAACCCATTGTTTAGAAAAAGATGAATAAAAGGTAGGAATATTATCTGGATTCATTGTATTATTTTGCAGTGTTAATAAAAACTTTACTAGCCCATCTTGGTTTTTATTATCCAATTTATTAATTGTATTAGTATTTTATCTTTTAAATTATTTTATAAATTTTTACATGTAATGATATTGAAAATATTACATGTGAGTGATATAGTAACGCCATGGATACAAAAACATCAGCACATTATCAACGACTATACCGTCAACGTTTGCGAGAGCAGGGGTTGATAAAAAAAGAAGTTTGGATACTGCCAGAGCATGCTCGCATGTTACTGAACGTTGAAAAACAGTTACGTCAACCAGCAGGAATGACTCAATCATTATCACAGGAGAGTAATATGACAGCAGCTGTTTCAATGTGGACTAGTAATAAATTATTCGATGCTTTATCTGCCGTTGAACTATTTAAAAATGGCGGTGCTAGTGTTGAATTGGTACAGGGGACAGACCCAAGTTTACACATTATCATGCACGAGTTCGGTGATTTACCCGTATTTATTAGTGTTGTTGGTGAACAAATCATTGTAGAAAGTATTTTGTGGCCAACAGATGCAGTAAAAGATGTTAATACATTTAATGAAGAAGTATTAAGAACACATAAGTTTTTCCCCTTATCGACTATAGGTATCGAAAAACTTGCTGAAAATGATTTTTATATTATGTTTGGAGCACTAAGTTCTGAATCAAGTCTTTCAAATATAATGTTTGAAATTGAAATATTGTCAGATAACGTAATTAAAGCAACGGAAGCTTTTGAAAATTACTTAAAAGTTTAATTGAGGAGGAATGAGAGATGGGTGTGTGGAGCAAATTAATTACTGCGTTACGCGGCGGTGCTCACGAAGCAGGTGAAGCAATTATTGACACACAGGCATTACGTATTTTAGACCAAGAAATCCGTGATGCAGATGCTGAGTTACGCAAATCTAAAGAAGCTTTAGCTGAAATTATGGCTAAACAAAAATTAGCAGCAGAACGTGTTAAGAAAACACAAGCTAAGATTGATGAGTATGAAGGTTATGCATTTAAAGCGTTAGAAGCGGAAGATGAAAAACTAGCTCATGAAGTAGCAGAGAAAATTGCTAATTTAGAAGCTGCTTTTGAGTCTGAACGTGAAGCTGAAAGTGCATATTCTAAGAGTGCAGCTGATTTACGTAAAGCAATTACTCAATCAGAGGCTAATATTAAACGTTTGAAACAGCAAGTAGATACCGTTAAAGCGACAGAAAGCGTACAAAAAGCACAAGCCACTGTAGCTAGTCGTTATTCAGGCTCACAAAATAAAATGCATACTGCATTGGAGTCTTTAGAGCGTATTAAAAAGAAACAAGCTGAGCGTAGTGCTAGAATGGAAGCTGCTAGTGAAATAGAAAGTATGGAAACAGATGATGCATTAGATAGCAAACTTCGTGAGGCAGGTTTCTTAGCTAAAGAAGGTAGTGCCAATGATGTGTTAGAAAGATTGAAGAAAAAGCAGCAAGCTAAAACTTCATCTTAATTTATGGAAAAAGAAGCCACTTACATGAATTAAATCTATGTAAGTGGCTATTGCTAGGATAGAATAGTTGAGCTATTTATTGGGGAGGCTCAGATAATAATGGAACTTTTTTTTAGTACTATCTCTTCTTTTCCTACAATTATTTATACTTTTCTGATATTTGTAGCTGTTATTTTCTGGGGAGTTGCTGCCTTAGGTCTATTAGATATTGATGTCTTAGATTTTGGTGGTGTAGATACAGATATTGGTGGGGTAGATGGCTCAGATGGTCATTTAGATGTTACTCATACGGGTGATATTCAAGGTGGATGGTTCGCTGGCTTTTTAATGAAGTTAGGTTTGGACTCAGTCCCTTTAACCATTATTTTGACTGTATTCTTTTTTATTGGTTGGGCGCTTTGTTATTTTGCTCAGTTACTGCTTTTTAGTATACCGCTTGGGATATTACAAATTCCAGTTGGTATCGTTATTTTTTTAGCCTCTATCTTTCCTGCTGCCTATTTAACCGGATGGACATGTAAGCCTTTACGTAGAATCTTTAAAAAATTAAATGAAGAGCAAAACGCAACTTCAGCAGCATCACTCATTGGACAAGTTGCCATTGTTAGATCGGGTAAGGTAACAGAAACATTTGGGGAGGCTATTTATGATGATAAAGGAGCTGGACTTCATTTAAGAATTAGAGCAGATGAATCATTAACTTTACAAAGAAATGATAGAGTTGTATTGATTGAATATCTAGAAGATGGTGCTTATAGAGTGGTTAGTGAAGATGAGTTTAATGGCTTATAGTAGGGGAATAGAGTGACTGCTTTAGTTATAACCATATTCATATCTATAATTCTATTAGTAGTGGGTATTATTGTTTTCTTTAAACTATTTTATACCCAAGTGCCACAAAACTTTGCATTGATTGTAAATGATCAAAAAGTGTATTTTTCAAATGTAGTGACATTTCCTACCGATAAAAAGCAGTTAATGGAGATTTTACCAGTACAGATTAAAACAGCCTATTTGGATAGTAATGGACTGTTTTGTAAGGAAAAATTGTTATTAGATATTGTTATTAGTTATAACTTGTGTGTTAATTTTTCTCCTGAATCAGTATTAATGGCTGCTAAAAGAGTGGGTGTGGCTGATGTGGCAAATGCGTCAGCGGTAAGTAAGGCGCTGACTCCTATCGTAACTAATATTGTGAGAAAGCTAGTAGAACAACTTCCTTTAGAGATGTTGGAGAAAGATCAGGGAAAGGTGCGTAAAGCAATCATTGCACAATTAGCTAATCAATTAGACGGTTATAATCTGGAGTATATGAATATTGATAAAGTAGAACTAACCTCATTGGATAAGTTAGAACAAACTAATCCAAAGTTATTTGAACAGCAACAAGAAGCCCGACATATGTGGGATGTGGAACAGAAAAAAGTATTGGAAAGACGGTTAAAATTAATTATTGAGCAGCAGCAAGATTTGTCTAGAAAAATCAAACAAATGATAGAGAGTTATCAAGCAATTATTAGAAAGAAAATTAAATTCTTTTTGAATAGAGAATTACTTGAATAATTAGTATATTGCTGAGTTTTTAAATTGATTGTTATAGTTGGTTGATGTACAAGATTTAGAGAGTTCTTTGAGGTTTAGGGTTGGGGTTCTTATATTAGTTGGAGAGGATTTAAATGGCTATCTAATAGAAGAGATAGCTATAGGTTTTCTGAAACAATAAATATCCTAAAGAAAGAAAAAATTATTTCTTAATGAGTTATTAAGAAATAATTAAAGTTACTTATTTAAACTAAAACAAGTTTTAACATTGTTATATTTGGAGTAGGAGAGTCATTATAATGTTTTCGTCAATTTTAGCTGTTGTTGGCATAATAGCTGCGGCTGTTGTAGGGCTTATTATAGTTAGTGTACTTATAGTAAAGTCTTTTTATATTAAAGTGCCACAAGGTACAGCATTGATTGTTAATACCTTATCTTCAATACCTAAAGTAACTTTTACTGGTGCATTAGTTTATCCAGTGATTTATAAAAAGGAATTTATGAAAATTTCTTTGATTACTTTGGATATTGATCGCCGTGGTACAGAGGGTTTAATCTGTAAAGATAATATTCGTGCTGATATTACAGTAGCTTTTTATCTTAAAGTAAATGCCACTCAAGAGGATGTGTTGAAAGTAGCTAAATCAGTAGGCGCTGACCGTGCCTCAGATCATACAGCAGTAGCTACTTTATTTAATGCTAAATTTTCTGAAGCATTAAAAACAGTAGGTAAGAAATTTAATTTTGAAGAGTTATTTGCTGATCGTAAGCGTTTTCGTGATGAAATTATGCAAGCAATCGGTGAAGATCTTAATGGTTATTCACTAGAAGATGCTGCGATTGACTACTTAGATCAAACACCAATTGAGCATTTAAAGAATACTAATATTATGGATGCAGAAGGTATCCGTAAGATTGTTGAAAGAACTTCTTCTGAAATTGTTAAAACGAATGAATTGGATCGCGATAAAGATTTAGCGATTACTAAGAAAAATGTTGAAACTCAAGAGGCTACTTTAGCTTTAGAGCGTCAAAGAGCTGATGCTGAAAATAGACAAAAACGTGAAATTGAGACTACTAAAGCACGTGAAGAAGCTGAAACTCAGAAGGTTCAAGCTGAAGAGCGTACTAAAGCAGAAGTGGCTCAAAAACAAGCTGAACAAGAAATTGGTAAAGCAGATATTAATACTCAACGTGAGTTGGAAGTTACCGAGTTAAATAAAAAGCGTGTGTTAGTTGAACAAGAGGAAGGTGTAACTCAAGCTCAACAAGAAGCCATTGTTAAGCGTGAGCGTGAAGTTGAATTACAACGTATTGATAAAGAAAAAGCCTTAGAAGCAGAGCGTACAGCGATTGCTAATATTATTCGTGATCGTGTGGCTGTTGAACGTACGGTAGCTAAGGAAGAAGAAGCTATTAAAGAAGTACGTCAAGTTTCAGAAGCTGACCGCTCTAAACAAGTAAGTATTATTGATGCACAAGCAGAAGCAGAACGTGATTTAGTTCGCCAAGTGAAGCAAGCAGAAGCTGATGCAGAGACATCTAAACATAAAGCAGTTGAAATTAATAATATGGCACAGGCTGAACTAGAGGCGGCTGCGAAAAAAGCGGAGTCACAAAAACGTTTGGCAGAAGGTGTTCAAGCAGAGCGTGCGGCACCTGGTTTGGCGGATGCAAGAGTTCGTGAAGTACAAGCTTCTGTACGTGAAAAAGAAGGCTTAGTAGAAGCAAAATTAACGGCTGAAAGAGGTATAGCAGAAGCTAAGGCTGTTGAAGAAAAAGGTTTAGCAGAGGCGCGTGTTATTGAATTTAAAGCAGATGCTAATGAGAAGCAAGGTCTTGCTGAAGCTAAAGTACAAATGGAGCTTATGCTATCTGAAGCAAAAGGTAAGGAAGAGCAAGGTTTTGTTGAAGCTCGTGTGACTGAAGCTGCTGCTGTTGCCAAGGAAAAAGAAGGCTTGGTAGAAGCTAAAGTGATGGAAGAAAAGCTATCTGCTCAAGCACGTGGTGAAGAACAAGTAGGTATCGTGAAGGCCAAAGTAAGCCGTGATGTAGGTGATGCTGAAGCGGAAGTACTATTAAAACGTATGAGAGCAGAAGCAACGGGTCTTGCTGAGAAATTTACTTCACTTAATGCTCTTTCTGATAGTGCGCGTGCCCATGAAGAGTTCCGTTTACAATTGGAAAAAACCTTCGAACAAGCAATCACTGCAATTGCTGCTAATAAAGAAATTGCTAAAGATCAAGCAGAAGTATTGGCGGCTGGTCTGGCTAAGACGAAGATTGATGTTGTGGGTGGTGAAGGCGAATTCTTTGAGAAATTCTCTAAAGCATTGGCTGTGGGCAAGTCACTTGATGGCTTTGTAAATAGCAGCTCTGTTGCTCAAGGAGCAATTCAACAGTTGTTATCAGCAACTGCTGAGCGAGTAGCGAGTAGTGGTAAAAAAGACACACCAAAAACTGATGATTAATGGATTAAATTAACTCCAAGGATGGAGTAGGCTTAAATAATCTGGCTGACTTTATATTTAACAGGCCATTGTAGTAATAATTAAGGCGGCCTAGGTCGCCTTGTTAATTAAATGGGGCATTAAATGGTTGATTCCCAAGCAGTAGCACAAGAGCAAGAATTACTAGATAAAGCAGTTGCTGAAGGTGGCGCTTATGAAGTGTTAAATAAGCGTTTACAAGATCAAGGTCAGCAATTACGCAAGCAAATAGAAATTATTAATCAAAAGCGTTTAGATGAGTTTAAACGTAGTGACATGGAAGTGATTGGGCGAATTCGTATTCGTACTGAAAATAATAGTGTTGCTCGTGATATTGTGCGCGCAGGTGATTGGTTACTGTTTGGATACAATGTATTTTTAGGCCTTAAAAAAGAAACTCGAGTTGAAGATGTTTTTTCACTGTATAAATTAATTGAGGTAGAAGAAGGCTTTGATGTAGAGCACGTAGAGCTAGAGGGCACTTTTTTAAAAGACCCTAATTTTGTACGAGATTATACAGAGCTTTATGCATACTATAAGGATGCACGTTTATTACAACTGACCCAAAATAATGGTAAGTTATTAGCTAGCTTCCAGATGGGTGACAAGATAACGGATATCCGTGTTTTCCGTTGGGCACTGTCTGCAGATCATAAGCAAATTAGTTATATTGATAATCGTGGCGAGCGTGATATTGCTCTGCCTGCTCCTTATGATTTTGAGTGGCAAAAAGCTAACCGCGATATGCGGGTAAATGGTAAGTTTCCTCATATTAATATTTTAGATACTGTGTTTGTAGAAACTACAGGTGGTGATCTAACCATTAAAGTAGAGAATAATACAACAACAGGTTTAGGTATCTATAGCGAACCTGTAACGGATAAAACACAGTCAGTAGATGACGCGATCATCGAATATGCTCAATTAGGTAGTTTAGTTTTATTAAAAATATTACCTTATAGAGAAGATATATGGCGTTATCTAGTTTATAACACCATTACACAAAATGTAGAGCGAATAGATGCTATTGGTCAGTCTTGTGTTCAATTACCAGAGGATCATGGCATTATTTTCCCTGGTGGATATTATTTGCAAAATGGTGAGCATAAAAAGTTTGATCAGTCTATGGAGGGGATGCGATTCAAGCGTTCTGTAAAATCTCCTAATGGTGAAGATGTACTTTATATCTTTTATGAACCAAGTGAAGGGCGTAGTGCGTTATTTACCTATAATATGATTGAAAGACGCCTCCAAAATCCTATTTTGGGGCATGGTTATGCGCGTTTTGATGATGGCAAAATGGTTATTTTTGCCAGTGAAGGTAGTGAACCTATTCGTGTTCATCCAATGCAAATATGGCAAACACCTTATCTTTCAGAAGAGTTTGCTGCCAGACAACCTACCCGTAATACATTTTGGGGGCGTATTGGCAATCCAGAATTAGTAAGAGGTATTTCTGATCTTTATAGTTTAGGTCGAGACATTGATAGTAAATCTGTATCAGTTAATCACTATAACTTGATTCGTGAAAATATTCGTAAATTATTAGATAGTTATAGTTGGTTGACTGATAATCATTGCGGCGATATTGTTCAATCAGTTCGAGAAATTGCTGCAACTAGTGAAGCGGTGTTAGATGAATATGAAAAAGTAGAAAGTATTCGTCGCCAATCTGCCGAAACACTAGTACAAGCAGAAGAACAACAAAAAACATTAATTACTTCATTACGTCCAGATAGTTGGGAAACTATTCAGGAGTATGTAGATGCATTGCATGCTATCACTAAGCAATTAGGATACTTACTAACAATACGTGACTACCGTTATATGGATGTGGCACGTGTTGATTTTTTAGAAGAACAGTTAAAAAAATCACAGTTGCATATTTCAGAAGCAACAGGTGTATTTTTATCAACACCAGAAGCATTAGAACCATTCTCAGAAAAGTTAGAAGCTTTAGATGCTGAAGCGCAAGCTGCTACAACAGTTGTGCAATTAGAAGAACCGTTGACTGGCTTAAAAGGGCTAGGCGATGATCTTGACACACTTTCGCAATTGATGAGTACATTAAAAATTGATGATGCGAATCAACGTACTTTAATTGTAGAGGCTATTTCAGCCATTTATGGCCGCTTAAATCAAGCTAGAGCGAGGTCTGAACAACGTCGTAAGTCATTACGAAGTAATGAGTCAGTTGCCCAATTTGGTGCTCAATTTACACTGTTCACACAATCAATTACTAATGCGTTGTCTTTAGCAACTGACCCTGAGCGTTGTGATGATCAATTATCTCGTTTATTAGTACAGTTGGAAGAGTTAGAAAGTCAGTTTAGTGATAATGAAGAATTTTTGACTGATATTCTAGCTAAACGTGAAGAATTATTAGAGACATTTGATACTCATAAACAAGCTTTATTGGATGAAAGACAACGTAAAGCACAATCTCTACAAGATGCTGCACTACGTATTTTAGAGAGTATGAAACGTCGTACAGAACGTTTCACTAATCAAGAAGAGTTAAATGCATTCTTTGCAGGTGACCCTTTAGCTTTAAAGTTACGTGAATTATCAGACAAATTAAGAGAGTTAAAAGATAGCGTAAGGGCAGATGATCTTGATGCCCGTTTAAAATCAACTAAAGATCAGGCTATTCGTAGTTTAAGAGATAAGTCAGAAATCTTTGAAGCGGGTGGTAATGTTATTAAATTAGGCCCTCGCCATCGCTTTAGTGTTAATACGCAAGAGCTTGATTTAACCATTATGCCACGAGGTGAGCAACTTTATACTCACTTAACAGGTACTGATTATTTTGAATCATTAGGGGCTACGGAGTTAGATGAGCTACGGGACTATTGGCAATATACTACAGACTCAGAATCACCTGATTTATATCGTGGTGAATATTTAGCTGGACTTATTTTACAAACAGCAGAACAAAATAAAGATGGTTTAAGCATTGATCTGTTAGAGCAACAGTTAAAAGATCCTGCTCAATTAGAAAAAACGGTACGTGATTTTGCAGCTCCTCGTTATCGTGATGGCTATGAGCGAGGCATTCATGATCATGATGCTTGTTTATTGTTAGGTAAATTAATTCCATTACATCGTAGTGTTGGTTTATTACGTTACCCACCATTAGCACGTGGTTTTGCAACGCTATTTTGGGGACGTTGGAAAGAAAATATTGAAGCTGAAAAATGGCCTGAACGTGCTCATACTGCAATGAATATGGCTAAGTTATTTGGAAGCCAACAAGCATTAAAAGATTTACAAATAGAAATTGCACAAGCAATGGATAGCTATTTAGAAGTTCATGGCTTACCTGTTGATAAGCAAGAGCGTTCGATGGCAGCTGAATATTTAGTAGCTGTGCTTTCTGCTGGTGTAAATGTTGAGTTTACCTTTACTCGTTATGCTAAACAATTAATGGAAACACTGCAGAAACGTTTAGAAGCAGCACAAATGTGGCTTGGTTTTCAACAGTCATTAGCTAACTTACAAGGCCGTACTTTAGCTCGTTGGGAGTTAGCGGAAAGATGGTTTACTGCACTTTGTCAGGCTAATGATAATGATGTAGTGATTGAAACCGATGATGACTTAACTGCTTTACAAAGCTATATTCCAGAAGCAGTAGCACTTAGCTTATTGGATAGTAGTGTAATTTGGCGTTTTACAGAAATGGATTTGCGTTTCTCTGTTGAAGGTTTGATGGGAGAACATTCGCGCATTCAAAATACCAAAATGATTCTAGGGATTGATGATTTTTATGAGCGCTTTGGTTATCAGCAACAAGTGTTTGTACCTAATTTCAAACGTTATCAAGAATACCGTCAAGAAGTTATTAATCGGGAAAGAAATGCCCTGCGTTTAGAAGAGTTTAAGCCAAAGCCATTGAGTTCATTTGTTCGTAACCGCTTAATCAATGACATTTACTTAGGTGTGATTGGCGATAACTTAGCCAAACAAATGGGTACAGTGGGGGAGAACAAACGTACTGACCTTATGGGGTTATTAATGCTTATTTCTCCACCCGGTTATGGTAAAACAACCTTGATGGAGTATGTGGCTAATCGTTTAGGTTTAATCTTTATGAAGATTAATGGCCCTGCAATTGGTCATGAAGTTACTTCAGTCGATCCAGCACAAGCACCTAATGCTACTGCTAGACAAGAGTTGGAAAAACTTAATCTAGCATTGGAAATGGGTAATAATGTAATGCTGTATGTGGATGATATTCAACATACTAACCCTGAGTTTTTACAAAAATTTATTTCGCTTTGTGATGGTACTCGTCGTATTGAAGGTGTTTGGAAAGGCCAAACTAAAACCTACGATATGCGTGGTAAAAAGTTCTGTGTCATCATGGCAGGTAACCCTTATACAGAGTCTGGTGAAGTCTTTAAGATTCCTGATATGTTAGCTAACCGTGCGGATATCTATAATCTAGGTGATGTATTAGGCGGCATGGAAGATGTATTCCGTCTTAGCTATCTTGAAAACTGTTTAACTTCTAATCCTATACTAGCGCCTTTAGCTACTCGTGATATGGCAGACCTTTACCGTTTTATTGATAAAGCTGAAGGTAAGCCTTTCTCAAGTAATGAATTAAGTTATGATTACAGTACAGCTGAAGTTAATGAAATTGTTGCTACCTTACAACACTTAATGAGAGCTCGTGATTTAGTATACAGAGTAAATTTACAATATATTGCTAGTGCCGCCCAAGCTGATAAATATCGGGTTGAACCGCCATTCAAGTTACAAGGTAGTTATCGTAATATGAATAAGCTGGCGGAAAAAATTACGGCGGTAATGAATGAGCAAGAGTTGATGCAATTGCTTGAAGACCATTATCAAGGTGAAGCACAGCTATTAACGACAGGTGCTGAAGAGAATCTACTTAAACTGGCTGAAATACGCGGTAATATGACTGAGCAGCAACAAGAGCGTTGGGAACAAATTAAACGTGATTTCTTGCGTAATAAGTCGATGGGTGGTGACGACAATATTGGTAACCGTGTGGTAGCTCAGTTAGTTGATCTTTCTGAGGGAGTTAAAAATATTGCAACACGACCTGAGCCTGAGCGTGCACCATGGGAAAGTGTAATAGGGCAGTTTGCTGAAATGATAGCTGCTTTAAAACAAAAACCAGAACCAGCGCCTTGGGATAAAATGCTTTCTGGTATAGCCCATATAGCCGACGTAATGGATAAAGAGCCAGAGCCAGCCCCATGGGATAAAGTGATAAAACCATTAGCTCATATTAGTGAGGCTTTACAAGATAAGCCAGAAACTAATATTCAAGTGGTAAATCAACCTGTGCCTGGTTTAGACGCAGTATTAACTACATTAGCTGAAACACTAGAATATAGCTTTATGCCTATGTTAAAAACCATGGATAAAAAGCTAGATTTAGATTTACGTAATCATCAGCGTATGCAAGATATTATTACAGAGCTGAAGCTATTAGGACAGCATGTAGGTATGCACCCTAAACAATCGATTGATACGAAAGTAAAAGCAGGTAAACCTACAGAAAGTTCTTATCAAGAAGATGCTGAGTAAACAAGTACGGATAGTACTGGCTATTACCCTATTAATGGTAGGTGTTCAGATTATTAATATGGTTTTAGCTGGCGGCTTAGCAAATTATGGTGTTATTCCTCGTAGGTTAGATGGATTATGGGGAATTTTTACTTCTCCTTGGATTCATAGTGGAGTATTGCACTTACTAGGCAATTTATCTTGTTTTGTGGTTTTAGCATGGCTTTGTATGTTGCGTTCCATACGCTATTTTATTGTCGCTAGTATTTTTATAATTGTTGTGGGTGGCTTATTATTATGGTTGGTAGGGCGAGCAGCCTCCCATATTGGTGCTAGTGGTTGGATATTTGGTTTATGGGGATTACTGTTGGGTAATGCTTATTTTGATAGGACTATAAAAAATTTCCTAATCTGCATTATAGTAATAATGTTATATGGTGGTTTTGTTTTTGGTTTATTACCAAGTGCAGAGGTATCCTTTGAGGGGCATATCACAGGAATGTTGAGTGGTATTTTGTTTGCTTGGCTAACAGTAAATAATCAATCTCTAAGGGCATTAGCCCTTAGAAATGAAAGCTAGTTTATTTTTTCAAAAAGTTATCTACTAATAAACTAACTACTTCTTTACCTCGACCTGCCAGAGTTGCCTTTGCTCCATATAAAGCCATGCCCATAACTTGCCCCATTTCTATTTGAGGTGGCATAACTAGTTCATAGGGACTGGTATGTACATCCAAGAGGGCAGGGCCTGATTGTGCTAAGAATTCTTTAACAGCTACTTCTAAGTCTTGTGACTCTGTAACTTTACGTCCATAAAACCCTATTACTTCTGCCAGTTTTGCAAAATCTGGATTTTTTAAATCAGTATAGTTATCTACTAAACCTTCAACTTTTTGCTCTAGTTCTACGAAGTTCAGTGAACCATTATTAAGTACTACTATTTTAATAGGTAGGTTTTCTTGAATAGCTGTTAATAAATCACCTAGTAACATAGCTAAACCACCATCCCCTGAAATAGAGATAACTTGGCGATTAGGAAAGGCTTTTTGTAAACCCAAAGCTTGTGGCATCGCATTAGCCATTGTGCCATGCTTTAAGCTAGTAAGGGTACGGCGTTTACCATTAGTATTAATGTGACGCATTAGCCATACCATGGGAGAGCCACCATCGGCTGTAAATAGAGCATCATCTGTAGCATATTGATCTAGTAGTTCTACTAGATATTGAGGATGAATTTGGCCACTTTTAGTACTTTGTGCTTTTTTATCTAGTTTAGTGGTTGCATTAATGTGCATTTTTTGATGTTGTTCTAAAAAGCTAGTATCTTCTCTTTCACTGATTAATGGCAATAATGCAGTTAAGGTTGCTTTAATATCACCTACTGCACCAAAAGCAATAGGGTGACGTCTACCTAAGTGAGAAGCATCTTTATCAATTTGAATAATATTGGCTTTATCTGGATAGAATTGTGACCAAGCAAAGTCTGCACCTAGTAGTAGTAAGGTGTCACAGTTTTTTACCATGTGAAAACCAGACTCCATACCAAACATACCTGTTAGACCTACGTTATAGGGGTTATTATACTCTACAAAATCTTTAGCACGTGAGGTATGTGCAATAGGTGCTTTGAGTTTTGCGGCTAAGGCAATGAGTTCATCATGAGCATATTGACAACCAAGGCCGGCGTAAATACCTATTTTTTTACCTTGTTTTATAAGACTAACTATTTGCTGTAACTCATCATTATTAGGTATAGTAATAGGATTAGGATGATAAGTTTTAATAGCAGGTATATCAACTACTTCTGCTTGGCTGATATCAGCAGGTAAAATAATAACAGCAACCCCTTTTTTGTTTAGTGCAGTTTGTGCAGCCATTGTTGTTATTTTTCTAGCTTCTTTGGGATTAATAATCTGTTCGCAGAAAACCGAGCAAGTACTATAAACTGCTTTAAAGTCTACTTCTTGTGGGAAATCAGTATTTTGTTGAGCAGTAACAATTTGACTGGCTATTAGTACCACAGGTGCACCATTACGATGCGCCTCAAATAAACCATTAATAAAATGTAAACTGCCTGGGCCACATGAGCCAGCACAAGCTGTAAGGTGTCCTGTTAAATAAGCCTCTGCACCTGCGGCAAAAGCACCTACTTCTTCATGGCGAACATGAATCCAATCAATCTGGCTTTTATGAATAGCATCAGTAACATAGTTAAGTGTATCTCCTACAATTCCATAACAGTGCTTTACGCCAGCTTCTTGTAGAGTTTCTATGACAATTTGTGCAACTTGCTTAGTACTCATTAATATTTCTCCGTATAATAGGACATCTTTAATATTGATAAGTAGTAGGATGATTGGTTCGATTATCTATTACGATGGTCGTATAAATATATTAGAAATTAGTTAAATTAAGTTACCAGAATAGAAGTAGTTTGGTAGTTGTTAGGATTAATAAGAGAATTTATGTTAGTTCCAGCTAAATGGTTTTTTGCTAGTCGGCTTAATTTATGGGGACTAGTTTCAATACGAGTATTAGTATTGTCTTTACAGATTATTTCAGTAGCTATTTGTTATATTTATAAGCTATTTGATTTGCCTTGGGATGTGCTTATTTTTTCTTTTGTTGGGTCAGCTATTTTATGTATTTTAACCGTAGTTCGATTAACTTATATTTCATGGCCTGTTTCTGATATTGAATACACTATACAGCTCTCTTATGACCTAACCATCCATTGTTTACTTTTATATTGTACAGGAGGGGCGACTAATCCTTTTGTATCTTACTTTTTAGTGCCTATTACTATTGCCGCTGCCACCTTACCTTGGTTCTATACACTGTGTTTAGTGGGGTATGCTATTTTAGGTTATAGCTTATTATGGATATGGAATATTCCTTTGCAAATCCAGAGTGTTTGGGCGGGCGATACCGAAACATTGTTAATTAATTTGCATTTAGTAGGAATGTGGTTAAGTTTTACATTTTCTACTGTATTGATTGGTTTTTTTGTAAGTCAAATGGCGATTGCTTTACGACAACAAGACCAGAAAATAGCAGAATGGCGTGAAGAAGGTTTGCATGATCAACAGTTACTAGCGGTAGCAGCACAAGCAGCAGGCGCTGCACATGAGCTAGGTACTCCACTATCTACCATGAATGTATTATTAAAGGATTTACAGGATACTTATACTGATAAAGCATTACAGGATGATTTAGCATTATTGCAAAGCCAAGTTCAGCTATGTAAAGGTAGTTTGCAACAGTTAGTCCGAGCTGCGGAAGCTGAACGACTACATGATATAAAACTGCAAACGGTTACTAGTTGGTTACATACCATTTTGCAACGTTGGCATTTGATGCGTCCAGAGGTAAGTTACCACTATCAGCTACTAGGTAAGAGTGATGAGCCTATATTTAAACCTCATACTATTCTTAGTCAGGCACTATTAAATATTTTAAATAATGCCGCTGATGCTTGCCCAGAAGAGATAGACATTGAGTTAGCATGGACTAAAAATGATTTTACTATTAGTATTCATGATAAAGGATCAGGTATACCTTCGTTTATGGAAGATGGCATGGCTAAGCCTTTTGTTTCTTCTAAAGAAAAAGGTTTTGGTTTAGGTTTATATTTAAGTCAGGTGAGTGTTATTCGTGCAGGTGGTAGTTTGAAGTTGTATAATCATAAAGAAAAAGGGACAATAGCAATATTGCAATTACCACGCATAAAAAATCAATCATAAGAGAGTTATTATGACAGAAGAAGTCTTATTTGATGGGGATGAGCAACCACATTTATTATTAGTGGATGATGACGAAACCTTTACTCATATTATGGCGCGTGTATTGGCTCGAAAAGGTTTGCGTGTTTCAATTGCTAGTACTTCTGATGAAGCATTAAAAATAGCTAATGAAGATACACCAGAATATGCTGTTGTTGATTTAAAAATGAATGGTGAATCTGGTCTAGTATTATTACCTAAGTTACTAGAAGTTGATGCTGAAATGCGTGTTGTGATTTTGACAGGCTATTCTAGCATTGCTACCGCAGTTGAGGCCATTAAAAGGGGTGCTTGTAATTACCTATGTAAACCAGCAGATGTAGATGATGTACTAGCAGCACTATTGGCTAAGCATGTGGATGTTGATAAGCTGATTCCAGATAGTCCAATGTCAGTTGATCGTTTGGAATGGGAGCATATCCAACGTGTGCTTAGTGAGTATGATGGTAATATTTCTGCTACTGCTAGAGCATTAGGTATGCATCGTCGTACATTACAACGTAAACTACAAAAACGACCAGTAAGACGTTAATAATGACACCTGCTATTGCATTATTAAAGAAACAAAAGGTAAACCATCAAGTGGTTACCTATGAACATGATCCGCAGGCTGAGTCTTATGGTTTAGAAGCAGCTGAAAAATTAGGTGTACCAGCAGAGAATATTTTTAAAACATTGTTGGTGACTAATGATAAAAAAGAACTATTTGTAGGTGTTGTGCCTGTTTTAAAGAAGCTTGATTTAAAAGAAATAGCGCATGCTGTGGGTGCTAAAAAAGTAGAAATGGCGAACCCTGAGGTGGCACAAAGAGTAACTGGTTATTTAGTAGGTGGTATTAGCCCATTGGGACAAAAAAAACGCTTAGTAACTGTTATAGATGATTCAGCAGAAAAGTTAGATATGATCTATGTAAGTGGTGGTCGTAGAGGGTTAGATATAGCTTTAGCACCAAAGGATTTGGCTGAGTTATTAAAAGCTCAATTTGCGCCTATTGGTAAAGGTAAAGAGTAATGTCCCGCTATATTTTAGCGATTGATCAGGGAACGACAAGTAGCCGAGTTATTATCTTTAATCAGTTAGGTCAGCCAGTCACTACAGCGCAACAGAATATTACCCAATCCTTTCCTGATGATGGCTGGGTTGAGCATGATCCACAAGAAATCTGGCAAACAACATTAGCCCTGTGTAAACAAGCTTTAGAGCAAGCAAAACTAACAAGTGATGCTATTGTTGGTATTGGTATTACTAACCAACGTGAAACAACCATTGTTTGGGATGCTGCAACAGGTAAGACCATTTATCCTGCTATTGTTTGGCAAGATCGCCGTACCGCTGACTATTGTAGTGAGTTAAAAGAGCAGGGTTATGAACAGCAAATAATGGCTGCCACAGGTTTATTAATAGATCCTTATTTTTCAGCAACTAAGTTACGTTGGATACTAGATAATGTTGCTGATGCTAGAGAAAAAGCTAATAAAGGTGAATTACGTTTTGGTACAGTAGATAGTTTTCTGTTATGGCATTTAACGGGAGGAGAGTCGCACTATACAGATGCTACTAATGCCGCGCGTACCATGTTATTCAATATTCATACCCAACAATGGGATAAACAGTTATTAGAGTTATTTAATATTCCTGAATCATTGCTACCAAAAGTATTAGACTGTGCCGCAGAGTTTGGTAACACAAAACAAGATTTATTTGCTACTAGTATTCCAATTTTAGGTATAGCAGGGGATCAACAAGCTGCTTTAATTGGGCAAGCTTGCTTTAAAGAGGGTATGGTCAAAAGTACTTATGGTACTGGCTGTTTTATGATTAAAAATACGGGGGATGACCCCGTTGCTTCTACTAATCGTTTACTGACTACCATTGCTTACCGTTTACAAGGTAAACCAACTTATGCAGTAGAGGGTAGTATTTTTGTGGCTGGCGCTACAGTGCAATGGTTACGTGATGGTTTACGTTTATTTGATAATGCCGCAGATGCAGAATTAATAGCGCAAGCAACCCTTGATACACGAGGTGTGTATTTAGTTCCTGCTTTTACAGGGTTAGGTGCCCCTTATTGGGATCCAAAGGCTAGGGGAGCTATTTTTGGTTTAACCAGAGATACAGGCATTCAAGAGATTGTGACAGCTGGCCTAGAATCGGTGTGTTATCAAACATGTGATTTATTATTGGCTATGCAACAAGATAGCACCAGTCCCTTAACTACTTTACGTGTAGATGGTGGTATGGTAGTTAATAACTGGTTAATGCAGTTCTTAGCTGATATATTGGATATTACCGTAGAGCGTCCTGAAGTGAGTGAAACTACTGCTTTAGGTGTGGCTTGGTTAGTGGGTTTACAAGCAGGACTTTATAAGAGTTTAGATGAAATAGCTGGCTATTGGCATTTACAACGTCGCTTTGATCCTGTAATGCCTGTTGAAAAACGCCAACAACTCTATCATGGATGGTTAGAGGCCATTAAACGCGTGCGTACGGGCGTATAGCTATTACCATTTAACTTTTGTGTTGATTTACTTTGCAGTACTGGTTGTACTGTATTCAGCAAGTTGCTTTATCTAAAATTAAATAGTAACAGCTATATAATTATTTAAAACTTTTCTTATAGAAAATATCTAATGAACTTGCAGCACCACTAGCTGCTTCTAAATAAACTGTTTTAGTAAGTTTATAACGGAACATTAAAGTATTAAGCGAGTTAAAAATATTAACGCCATAGTGAATACTTAAGTCTTCTGTAATTTTACCACTTGCTGTAATGCTGGTATCATCTCCAGAGCCTTCTGTATCAAGTTGGAAATCTTGAATACCTACTTTACTTGCAACATTTGCAACTGATTCTGAAGAACCTGCTACCCCCATAGCAAGTGCTGCTTGGGCGAGTACATTATTATCACCTGATGACATGGGGCGACCAAATATAATATAAGATAACGCTTGATCTTGATTCATCGGTGGATTGGAGAATACTTTAGCTGTAGGCTCACTGGTTGGGCCTGTTACACGTATACCCGCTGTTACATCACCAACCTCTCTTATTGCTTCGATATCTAAAGTGGGTTCTGTGAGTGAACCAGTAAATAAAATTCTGGCTTTGCTAATTTTTAGACGTTGTCCATAAGCACGATAAATACCATCATTGAGATTAACAGAGCCTTGTGTAAATAAGTCTCTGGTAATTTTTAAGTTACCTGTAATATTAGATGTTAGACCAAAGCCTTGAAAACTAAGGCGATCACTTCCAATAAGCACTTCAACATCCATATTTAAGCGAATAGGTGCTTTAGTTTCAGTAGATTGTGTACTACTAACAATGACTGCATCAGAAGAAATGGTTACTGTAGAGGGAGGGAGATCCCTAACTTTAATAGCACCTCTAGGAATTTGAACAGTACCACTAACATTTAAGGTTTCAGTATCCATCTGTAATTTTAGATTAGCGCCTGCTTCTAAATTAGCATAAGGCGCTACAATGACAGGTAAATTATTGGCTTGCACAGCCATATTGATATTAAGGCCATTACCCCAATTAACATTGCCATTAAGTTTTGCATTACCTTGTTGACCACTACGCCACGAACCATCAAGTTTAAGGCTTTCGCCTTCAATTAGAGCATTTACTTGCAGTTGTTCTAAGCTAACAGGTATATCACCTAATACCGTGCCATTATTTAGTGTTACTTTACCTGATACATAGGGTTTCTCTAAGAATCCTGTGATTTTGCCTTGGCCATTAATTTTACCTTCGAGTTGATTAATATCAGGAGCAAAGGGTTGGAAGATACTTATATCTAAGCCATTAATAGAGAAATCACCAGCAATCGGTTTATTAGCTGCTAATGGATTGATGGTAAGTTGGCTTTTTAAGCTACCTAAGTTGCCACCTATAAAGTCTAAATGTGAGGTGATTTTGCTTGGTGTTAAATCTGCTAATAATGAAAGTTTTTGGTAGGGTAGGTCATGCCAACTTTCTTCAGAGTTTTCTCTCAGTTGGAAAGTACCACTATTAGCATTTATTTCAATTTTTCCAGTAGGACCAGATTGTGGCAGTTTTAATACAATGTTAGCTGCAAGAATACCTTTCCAATTGAAATTTTCAGGATACCAAGGTTTTAAACTGTCTAAAGGGAAATTAGCTAACTTATAGTTAATTTGTGTCTCTGGCAGTAATTTTTGTTGCTCAATGGCGCAAAGGGTTGCCTGACCATTTTGTAGACAATGACTGTCAAGAGTAAGCGCGCCTACGGCACTATAATGTAGTTTAGTTGGGCTTTGTAGCTGCCAGTCTTGACCTTGCGAGGCTAACTGTAATTTATTAATATCAACAATCCAATTATGTTGTTTGTCTTGCTGACTTTTTATAGCAGTTATTAGTTTAACCAGTCCATCTGTTAACTGTAATGTTAGTTGTTGATTATTGATATTACCATTACCCTCTATAATTAAATTACCTAACTGGGTAGTACCTGATCTAATATGATTTGCTTGTAGTTTGACAGTGGCTTGTTGTTGAGCATTTAAATTGGCAGTTAGTTGCAATTGGTTAATGCGTTGTTGTTGATAAGCTAATTTTTGTCCTGTTAAGTTAACACTGCCTTGTGGTTGTTGTAAGCTACCTGCAAGTTGGGCTTTGCCTCTTAAATTACCCGCTAATTCTGGTAAAAGTTGGTTGAGTGAAGGCATATTAATATCTAAGTTAGCTTGGATATTTTTGTTAAGTTCAGCATGTCCTGTAATCTGATTATTTCCTACTTTTACCAGTAGCTCAGGAATTTTCCATATTTGCTGTTTGGCTAAAACTTGAGTTTTAATTTGAGTAGGCTGATTACGTAAAGTCCCTGTAATATCAATTTTACTATCTGTTTCTATGGCACTATTTACTATCGTACCTGTACTATGAATATTACCATTTAATAGTCCTATTAAATCTGGTACCCAATAGTTTGGATTAATTGCTTTTAGATTAAGATCAGCTAGCCATGTAATAGTAGGATCAAATGTTACTTTTGCTTTGCCTGTGATATTGCCATTATCTGGTGTATCTACTTGTAATGTTTCAAGGGTAATCTGTTTTAAGTCACCTAGTAATTTCGAGGTGACAGCAAAATTACCAGCCGGCCCCGTTAAGGCAGCTTTGATATCCGCTTGATAGTTATTGTTTTGATATTGTAGGTTTGCTAGTAATGTACTTAGATCAACAGGAGGCGAGGATTCTAGTGGATATAACTGTTGCCAAGGAAAATGTTGGTAATCAATAGTAGCTTTCGCTTGTAGGCTAGGCTGAAAATTAGCTTGGCCAGTGATTTTTACAAACTGTTGTTCTGTGGTATTGAGAGTAAGTGTTTGTAGTTCTGCTTGTTTATCTGTTACTAAACTTTGTAAGGTTACGTTTACAGGGGTTGTTTGCCCTGCGAGTGTTGCATGGCTTGTAATACTAAATCCTTTCGCTAAATCACCTTTCGCGTTGAGGTTTAACTGCTTGATAGTTAGGCTTTTGGGTAAGTCCGCAACATTACTAGGAAAGAAGTCATTAATATTTACAGTTATATCAGCAGGTAAATCTTTTTCTAAAACATGTGCAGAACCATTGATCTTGGCTTGTAGATAGCCACTGCTTTCGATGGCTAAATTTAATTGTTTTTGTAGTTCACCTTGGGCATTCAGTTTAATTTGCCAAGGTGTTTCAAGTAATTGATCCAACTGTAACTGCCCTGCAATATTCAGTGGCCAATTGTCCGCTAATTGAATATTACCTTGTAAAGCTATATTAGCTTTTGCTTGAGCACTATATAACGTCAATGATTCAAAACTTACACTAGCATTACTCCAATGGGTATTAGTTAATAAGGTTTGACTAATGATTTCTTGGTTATCAAGTATTAATTTATCCAGTTGAATAGTTTTAATATCAATGCTGACAGGCAAATGGATGGTAGGTAATTGTATAGGTTCATCACTGGCTGACTCATTAGAGGCAGTGTCTTTATTATCTAGTAGTTTAATATTTAATTGTTCAACACTAAGTTTATCAATACACACATTAGCTTTAACCAGACAGCTCGCATACCAATCAAGGATAGGATGGTTAATAGTTACTTTAATACCATCATTTTGCCAAACTAATTGTTCTGCTGACCAGCCTCCACTCAATGTACCTTGAGGGTTGGTAATTGTTAAACCGGGTACAATATTAAGTAAGTAACGACTTCCTGTCTCGGTTTTTACAGCAAATGACAGGGCTGCAATAAGCAATAGGATTAAAATAAGTAAAATGATAAAAAAGTATTTTGCTATTTTACGTGTTAACTTCATAATTCAGGCCCCATTGAAAAGTGGAGTCTAACCGAGTTATCTTCAACACCATGGGCAATATCCACTCGAATAGGGCCAACAGGCGATACCCAACGTATACCTACACCTACCCCTGTTTTTAGGCCCATTGTCCATGAGTCACCAGCATTACCTTTATCAATAAAGGTAGCTGCGCGCCATTTTTCAGCAAATTGATATTGATATTCCATGCTACCAGCGATCATATAGCGGCCACCTATCTTTTTGTGATCATCATCTCTGGGTGAGAGTGTTTGATAGTCATAACCACGAACGCTCTGGTCACCACCTGCATAGAAACGTAATGAGGGCGGTATTTTTTCATAGTTTGGGCTATCGATTCCGCCTACTTCAATACGGCTTAAAAAACGATGCTTATCAGCAAAGGTGTAAAGACCTTTTGCTGAACCAGTGTAACGAATAAAATCGGCAGCAGATAAGAGACCTTCTTTGCCACCAGATAAACCAAATTGCAACCGATAACCTTTAGATGGATCAATACTATTATCAGATCTTAGATAAGAGTAATTAAAGCCAGGCATTAGAAACATACGAGTAGCATCTTCTTCACCTACTTTATAGGTTTCATTTTGCCAACGTAAAAAGAGTGTACGCATCCAACCGCTATCAAGTTTCTTGTTACGTTCTACTCCTAAGGTTAACAAGGTACTTTCAGTGTCTACAATATCTTCATGTTGTAAACCGGCAGTAAAACGTACATTGTCAGTTAATGGGTCTTCCATGGGGATTTGATACCATGTGGTAATATTTTGTCTAGGCCCTGAAACTTCTGTATTAAAACCTAGTTTATGGCCCCTGCTGTTAATCCATGGGCGTTCCCAGCCAAATTGTGTTCTCGGTCCAATATCTGTAGAAAAACCGAGTCCCATACTTAATACTCTTGATTTAGTTGCTTTAACTTGGGCAGTAACAGGCAGTTCAGTATGTTCTTTGTCAGTAGGGATGGCATCAATCCGTACATCTTCAAAATAACCACTAGATTGTAGGTTATTATTGAGTTCAGCAATTAGGTTTGAATTGTAAGGAGTCCCTTCTTTAAAATTTACAAAACGGTATAGTAAGTCTTCATCAAAGGGGTTATCTTCTCTACTGAACGTAACTTTTCCTAGTGTTGCTCGAGGGCCACTTTGGTATTTAATATTGATATCAGCTCTTTTTTCTTCTGGATTAATCAATAGTTGATGTTGAGTAAATTCACCAAAAAAGAAACCATAGTGTAAGGCTTGTGCTTTGATTTGTGATTTTGCACCTTCATAGACACCATGATTTAAGATGGCGCCTGTTGTTAAGTCTTGGCCACTGGGTATTTTAAATTCTTTAAGCGTAGCCGCATCGCCTTGTATATCAATATTTACATTTCTTAAATAAACAGGATCACCTAATAAAACCTTTATTTTCAGGGTAGGGTGATTAGTTTTTTTGCCTCTTACCCTTGTATGTACTTGAGTATCATAGTAACCAAGTGCTTGAGTAGCCTCTATCGCTTGTTTTTTTACAACAGTTTGCAGACGTAATAGAGTAGGTGTATCTTGGTCTTCAAAAGTACCAATGTAGGCTTCAATATTATCTTTAATGGCTTTATTTTCTGGTATAACCTCTACACTAATTTGGTTAGCTACTAATACTGTTGAGTAGCTAACTAAAGTAAAAAGTAGGGTGTTGTGGAAACGCATAGTGAAGTTAGACCAGTATTAGTAGTACAAGCAGTTATAATTTGTAGAAAACTATGTTTAAGCGTTGGATTAAAACAAAAAATAATATCAAAAGATATAGTACGTTCTGTTATAGATAATATTTAAATCGATTCTAAACCCTTTATCTATAAGTTAATTACCAATGTATTCACAGCCGCTGGTGCAAGTTTCTCTGATACAAATTTTAGAGAGTTCAGGTAGTAGTGGTTTTAGCTGTTGCCAAATCCAAATGGCTAAATTTTCACTGGTAGGATTTTCTAAACCTGCAATGTCATTAAGATAATTATGATCCAGTTGTTCATAAATAGGTTTAAAAATAGCCTTTATTTCAGCAAAGTCTTTTATCCAACCCATTTTAGGATCAACCTCACCTTGAACATAGAGGATGACTTTAAAAGAGTGTCCATGTAAGCGTCCACATTTATGCCCTTCTGGGACGTGGGGTAAACGGTGGGCTGCTTCAAATGTAAATTCTTTAAATAATTCCAAGGTAGTTAACTCGTTAAGCTATTAAAAGTGATATTGTAACAAGGAGCCGTTATTAACTCTATGCTTTATATTGAAATATGAGTATATAGCAACAGCTATAAAGTAATAGATTCTGTTTTTAAAACAGAATCTATTAAAACTTAGAATTGATAAGTGGCTGCTACCCTAAAGTTTCTACCTGGTTCGCTATAGTAGTCATAAGGTTGTAGGGATGTAGGCATACCACTTGAATCAGGAATATTTAAAGCATTCCAATATTTTTTATCCATTAAGTTGAATACGCCAGCTTGTAAACGCAGTCCTTTAACAGCTGATGGTTGCCAGTAGGCTGTTAAATCTACAACACCATAACCAGGTGCTTTGAAGTCAGCATCATTTTCGACTTTGTTTCTTCTTGCTGCACTGGTCATCATAATATCACCACCCCAATTATCACGTTGGTAGTTTAATCCTATGATTCCTGTTAGTGGTGCAATAGAGTTTAGATATTGATGTGTTTGTTGATCTTTACCTACAGCCCAAGCTGCTGAACTCCAAACTTTCCAATTGTTGGCAAATTGCCAGTGGGCAGTTGCTTCTGCACCATAAATATGCACTTTGCTGCGATTTTCCCAACGATCGACTCCATAACGATAGGTGCTTGGATCAAGTCCTAAACTTTGCATTGTACTATTATCAACAGTAATACTATCAATGAAGTTCTTATATTTGGAATAGAATAAATTAACTGAGCCACCTAGTTGTTCATTACCTAAATTTGCACCTAATTCGAAATTGTTACTTTCTTCTGGTTTTAACTTAGCATTGCCTAATGTGGCATAACCTACACCTGTGTTGATATAGTTCATATACAACTCTGTAGGGTCTGGCGCTTTAAATCCTTGTGACCAGCGAGCATAGGCTGTTAGCTGATCAGCTAATTGCCACTTAATGGTAAGACTACCTGATACTTTTGAATCTTTATTTGAACTACTGGTGTTTTGATTAAGTACATTACCAGCCACATAGTCTTTAGTATTTTGTGGCGTATGTTTGTAATAATCATAACGAATAGCAGGCGTTACTGTTATTTTTTCATTAGCAAAACTAATTTCATCAGCTAAATAAACAGCCCATTGTTGACCATGTGTTTTAGGCATATCTGATTGATTGGTATGTAATGAGCTACAGGCCATATAAAGAGCAAAATTAGGATCCCAAGGTGATGGCACAGAGGTAAATACAGGGCAGTTATCGTAACCACTAGCTGTTTGTTTAGCATTTAACTGATACCATTCGCCACCTATGGTTATTTTTTGATCAATATTTCCTTGGTTGAAAATCTTACTAATACTACCTGCAGTACCATACATTTCTTTTTGTAGTTGGTTATGGCGCATGTAGTTACCAATAGGTCTGCTGTTACGATAGGCTTGTTGCTTATTACCTCGTTCTGCATGTTGCCAATAAAGAACAGCATCAGCTTCATCTAACCAGCTATCATTGGAGGTTGTACGATATTTATAATCAGCAGAAATTCGTTGTCGTTTAACAATTTCTCTACTGTCATTATTATCTATTGCATAAGTTGTACCTTGACTGGTACGTAAATCTATATCTTTAGTTTTTGTGAATTGTTCACCTGTAAGGCCAATTTGATGACCAGAACCTAAATCCTGTTTTACTTTTAGTAGAAAGTTCTCTTGTTTAGTATCTGTAGGTTCAGGAGTAGTGCGTTGATTTCCATATAAGTTGCTATGGCCTTTGTTATCAAGCTCATGACCATGACGCTTACCTGCTTGAATAAGTACTGAAGTATTTGAGAAGCGGCCTGCCACGGCCATATTAAGTCCATAACTTTGATCACTAGAGTCATAGTCGGTTTTAAAAAGGGCACCATAATTTTTATCTTTGGTAAGTAAGTCTTCAGGGCTTAGGGTATAAAGATTAACAGAGCCCCCTAAACTACCAGAGCCTGATTGTGAGCCATTGGAACCACGAATAATATCTAATCTTGATAAAGTATTAAAATCAATACTATCAACACCACCCTTTTCACCACGAATACGATCATCTAAGTAAGGAAGGCGTATTCCATCAACTGTGGTAAGAACCCTGTCTTTTTCTAAACCGCGGATATTAATACTTTGGTTAGTTCTATTGAAATTAATCCCTGGTTCAGCTCTTTTAGCTAAATCTTCAAAGTTTCTAATGAAACGTTGGTCAAGGGTTTTATTTTGAATAGAAGAGACATTAGGGGGAGGTTGGTCTTCTAGTTTTTCACTGATTTGTAAAGTAGGTAATGTTAAATGGTTCTCTTTTGGTAATTCTTTTGCCACTACTAAACTTGGTACAACTAGTGCTACATATAGATGTTTCTTAAACTGGGACCTGCTAAAAGTGAACATATTTTTTCCCTGATAAAAAATTAACTATTATTTTTAGGAGGGCAAACTTTACATAAATAATAAACTTAATGCAAATAGTTATCATTTAGATTTACATTTAAATGGTTTTTAGGTAGTATTTTCTAAAACAACAAAACAGCTTTTAGGAAATATCAGTATGAAAACTGCAACACTGTATGAACAATGGTCTTCATTAAAAGAAACGCAACCTCAACTCAGAATATTGGATGCAGCTAACCAACTAGGTGTTAGTGAGGGTGAAATTGTTGCCAGTAGGGTTGGCATTGATACAATCAAATTATTACCCGAATGGGGATTGTTAATGCCAGCTATTGAAAGCTTTGGTCAGATTATGGCATTAACTCGTAATGAGTATTGCGTACATGAACGTAAAGGGGCTTATATTGATACGGCAATAGGAGAAGATAACAAAGTAGGGTTAATTGTTTCTCCTGATATTGACTTACGTTTCCTCATGAGTAATTGGGGAAGTGTCTTTGCAGTTGTTGATAAAGTTCCTGAGAAAATAGTTAAAGATGGAATTTTGCGTAGTATTCAAATATTTGATAAACAGGGTGTAGCTGTTCATAAAGTTTATTTGATAGAAGGCAGTAATATTGAAGCATGGACACCCTTTATTGACAGGTTTAAAGATCCAGAACAAAGTCAAACATTACAGTTAGAACCAAAACCATTAAGTGAGCCAACTATTGCTGATCAACAGTTAGATGTAGAGGCATTTCGAAAAAGTTGGGCCGAGTTAAAAGATACTCACCATTTTGTACCCATGTTAAAAGATTATAAGTTGGGTAGGGTGCAGGCTTTAAAATTAATAGGTAAAGAGTGGGCTGAGTCTCTAGCAATTGATTTATTACCTGAAGTATTTGAAAAAGCATCTAAGCTAAAGCAAAAAATTATGGTGTTTGTGGGCAATGATAATTGTGTGCAGATTCATACGGGCTTAGTGGAAAATCTTAAATGGGTTAATGGTTGGTTTAATGTATTAGATCCACTGTTTGATTTACACCTTAAAATGGAAGGTGTTGCTGAGTTGTGGCGAGTAAGAAGGCCAACTACAGAGGGCATCGTGACTAGTATAGAAGCTTATGATGCAAGTGGCAGTATTATATTACAGCTGTTTGGTCCACGTAGGCCTGGGATTCCAGAGCGTAAAGGATGGCGTGAGTTAGCAGAATCATTTCCTAGTCTTGAGGATAAATAGAATGTATCGTTGGTATTTAGCATTATTATTTCTATTAGGTATTGTATTAACAAGTTATGCTCATTCAGAACCTAAACATATTGTAAGTGTGGGAGGTTCTATTACAGAGTGGGTAGTGTTACTAGATGCTGAAGATAAGCTGGTAGGTATTGATACTACTAGTCTTTATCCTAAAAAAGTAACCAGCCTACCTAAGGTTGGTTATCAAAGGCAGTTGAGTGCAGAAGGTGTTGCTTCATTAAAACCTGACTTATTAGTAGGTAGTGCCGAAATGGGGCCTAACACTGTGCTGCAACAGATAAAAGATTTAGGTATAGAAGTTAAGGTATTATCTGATAAACCTGACTTAGAAACACTACAAAATAACTTATCTATTTTAGGCCAATTACTTAATAGACAAGCAAAAGCTAATGAGTTATTTCAAAACTATCAAAATAAACTTAATCAATTGAGTCAAGCTATAGATACTGCACGACAAACTCAAGCTACACCAAAGGTGTTGCTAGTAATAGGTTTACATGGAGGATTATTAGCTGCAGGTAAACAAACATCTGGTGATTGGTTAGTAGAACAAGCAGGTGGTAATAATGTAATGGATTTTAATGGTTATAAAGTGGTTTCTAATGAAGCATTAGCAGCTTTAAATCCTGATATTATTATTGTGGCAGATAGAGGTGGCAGCACTCAACAAGCCTTGATAACCAATATTAGTAAAACTGCACCTGCATTAACTATTACTAATGCTGCTAGGAATAATAAAATAGTCTTATTAGATGCTTCATTATTAGTGGCAGGATTAGGTCCTAGAATCCCTGAAGAGGCAACAAGGTTAGCTCATATATTCTATAATTTTCCTTATGACATTGCTGTAATTAAACAATTGTAATTATTTAACAAAATATACAAAGATATTATAAATGGCTAAACTGTTACTATTGAGAACAGATTAAACATTATTTTGTCGTAAGATAATTAATATATTTGATGATGAACACATGATTAGTAGAGTTGCTATAAAGCCTCTTTTTATAGGATTAATTTTGTTATTAATCCTTGTTTTTGCGCTATCTCTAAGTATTGGTGCGATACCTATTTCTTTTAAAGAGCTTTGGTATGTGTTATTCACTTCACAACCAGAGGCTTCTCAAAACAGTTTAGTCATTTGGCAAATTCGTATGCCACGTACTTTGTTAGGAGTAATGGCTGGTGCTGTACTAGCAATTTGTGGGGTAGCAATGCAAGGGTTATTTCGAAATCCTTTAGCAGATCCAGGGCTAATAGGTGTATCGAGTGGTGCTGCTTTAGGGGCAGGTATTGCTATTGTTTTTGGTACATCTTTAACTATTCCTTTAATTATCGAACCTTATCTATTATCTATTTTTGCTTTCTTAGGTGGAATAGTTGTTACGTGGTTAGTGTATAGATTGGGATTACGTAATGGTAGAACGGATGTTGCTACAATGCTCTTAGCCGGGGTTGCTATTACTGCTTTATCAGGCGCAGGGATTGGCCTATTAGCTTATATTGCCGATGATAGTATGTTACGTAAACTAACTTTCTGGAATATGGGTAGTTTAAATGGAGCTGTATACCCTAATTTGTGGCCATTATTAATAGTGACGATTGCTATTTGTATTTTTTTACCTTTTCGCGCTAATGGATTAAATGCTTTGTTACTAGGGGAGTCTGAAGCTCGTCATTTAGGCGTTAATGTAGAGCGAATAAAAATTGAATTGATTGTTTGTACCGCATTAGGTGTAGGTACCGCAGTTGCTGCAACAGGTATGATCGGTTTTATTGGTTTGGTAGTACCTCATCTTATACGATTATTAGTAGGTCCTAATCATCGAATATTATTGCCTGCTTCGGCAATAGCAGGTGCTTGTTTGCTTTTACTTGCAGATATTGTGGCGAGAGTAGTTTTAGCACCAGCAGAATTACAGATAGGTATTGTAACAGCGCTATTGGGTGCACCATTCTTTTTATATTTGCTGATGCGTAGGAGGTTTTAGTGATCAAGGCTGAAAACTTAACTCTCCAACGAGCAGACAAAACAATTATTGATAATATTGATTTAACTTTGCAGAGTGGTGAGTTGTTAGGTGTATTAGGTACTAATGGAGCAGGTAAAAGTACTTTACTAGCAGGGTTATGTGGCGAACTTGCCAGTGTAGCAGGGCAAGTGACTTTAGATGATAGACTGTTAGCTGATTGGCAAGCCACTGAGAGAGCCTGTCGTTTAGCTGTATTACCGCAAACAGCTAACCTGAGTTTTGCCTTTTTGGTCAATGAAGTAGTGGGTTTTGGTCGTTTACCTCACAATACAGGGTTTAAAAAAGACCAAGCTATTATTGAGGAAGTACTCGATTTAACAAACATTAGCTATTTAGCAAAACGTAACTATTTGGAGTTGTCAGGTGGTGAGCGACAACGAGTTCACTTAGCACGCGTATTAGCACAATTATGGCCTATTAATAATCAGTCAGTGTTGTTATTGGATGAACCTACCTCCATGCTAGATCCATTACATCAACATACTTTACTTAAAGTTGTTAAGTACTGTGCACAACAAGGTGCTACAGTAATGGTAATTCTACATGATTTAAATTTAGCTGCTTGTTATTGTGATCAACTAATATTTTTACAGGAAGGTAGAATTTTTACTAAAGGAACACCTCAGCAAGTATTAACTATAGAGAACGTTAAAACGATATTTGGTTTGGATGTATTAGTCCAGAAACATCCAATACAGGGATATCCACTAGTTATTGCATGTTAATTTGATATAGCTCTAAACAAAGTGATTCTCCTTTTGGTAGTTAAATTAATTTATATTATTATACCTAGCAGTAATTATATTGGTTATTTGAGTTACTACTATTTAAATGAAAGCTTCAAAAATCCAGATTGAAAATGAAGATGATAATTTCTTTAGTTTAAGTATTTGGTTTAGTAAAGATAGTTTTCTTAACTATATTATTATTTGCAGGGATGTATTAGATGATCCTGATACCATTGTGTATACGGAGTGTTTAGATAAACTTTATTATTTACAAACAACAGCAGATGAATTCTCTTATCAATTTATTGATAGTGTTTTACAGTTTCAACTAAGCACTGCAACACCTTTGCATTTTTTTACTGATAATAGTAAATTACAAGAGATAGAGTTAAATATTAATGACCTTAATAAAGTTCAAAATATATTAACGGATATATTTCAACCTAAAATGGATTATAGGAGGATACATTAGTATTAAGTAACCGCTGTAAGATTTTTAAAACACATAATATTATTTATTGATGTATAAGGGATTATAATATGAAAAAACTTTTATTTGTTTTTATTCTTTGTAGTGTAGGTACTTTAGTTCAAGCTCAAGCATATAAATGTAAGCAAAATAATGGGCAATATCTCTATTCAGATAAACCTTGTGTTACTTCCCCAGTACAAGTAAAAAAAACCGTTATGGCACCCAATGGAACAGTTGTTCAGCTAGCAAATGGTCTAACACCAATTCCATTACCTAGCGTTATTGTTACTGAGCTTTTTACAAATATAGAAAATGCTTGTAAAGCAAAAGATGGAGATGCTTTATTGGATCAGTTTTCTCAAGAAATGCAACAAGATATTAAAGAGAGGGCAGGCAATAAAACTATCTATGAAACAGTTTCTTCTGTTTGTAGTAAAATGAAAGTGATTAAAGAAGAGTTAAGTACATCCTCAGAGCAAACACTATTTGCTAGTAAAATGCCAAGTCAAACAACTATATTGTGTTTTTATAAAGAAACTAAGGGATTAGATAGTTGCATTGGTAATATTCAGATTACAGCCGAAAATAATAAATTAAAATTAAATGGTTACTAAATAGCAATATTATTTATATTAGGAAGTTGCTAATAGCTCACTAGTTGTTTTAAGCTAGTGAGCTGTTTCTCATAACATCATTAAGCAATGCAACCAGTAAAACAAAGCGTTAATATTTTTATAGCATTATGGCGTGTTATTAAATTATGTTTACATTTTAGTGTAGGTGCCATAAGAATATTCTTTTTTATAAGATTCTATGATGAGGCCAAAACTGCCAAAGTGCTTCGTGCATGGTCATCTAAATTAATGAAGATACTGGATATCAGGTTAGTGATTGAAGGTAATCTTCCACAACAATTACATAATACTTTGATTGTAGCTAACCATATTTCATGGCTAGATATTTTAGTTATTTTTACTGTAATAAAGCCACGCTTTGTAGCAAAACAAGAAATTAGCCATTGGCCTATTATTGGTAGATTGACTAAATTAGGTGATACTGTTTTTCTCGAGCGAGAAAATAAACGCGATATTATGCAGGTTAACCAGCAGTTATCAAAAGAGTTAGCTACAGGAAATTGTATAGCCGTTTTCCCTGAAGGAACTACTTCTGAAGGTTTAAGTGTAAATAAGTTTAAACCTTCATTATTTAAACCTGTTTATTGTTCAAAGGGTTGGGTAATACCCATTGCTATACAGTATTTAGATGCCCAAAGAAATATCACAACACGACCAGCATTTGTTGGGGATATATCTTTGTTACGTAGTGTTTGGAATGTATTAACCTGTTATCAATTAACTATTAAAGTTATTTTTAATGAAGTATTAGATAGCCATCAATATACTAGCCGAAGCCACTTAGCTAACACAGCACAACAACAAATAGCCAAGCATTGGATAACATATAATGGATCTAAAAACTAGATGGATAGATAGTTGTCAGCAGCTAGGCGTAGTAGCAGATCAAACTATTTTTATAAAATTAGTTCATTATTATTCACAGTCAGACCGTCATTATCACACTTTACAGCATTTGCAAGAATGTTTTAGTTATTTTGATTTAGTAAAAGATCAGACTGAAATACCTATAGCTATTGAAATGGCATTATGGTTTCATGATGCTATTTATAATGTAAAAGGTCATAATAATGAGCAGCTTAGTGCTAATTGGGCGGCAGAGTGTTTGCGATCATTGAATGCTAAACAAAGTATTATAGATCAAGTACAGCAATTAATTCTGATAACGGCTCATCAAACAATGCCACAAACAATCGATGAGAAAATAATTGTAGACGTAGATTTGGCTATTTTCGGAGCTACACCACAACGTTTTGCAGAATATGAACAACAAATTAGAAAAGAATATAGTTGGGTTCCTTATTTTTTATATAAAATGAAACGTAAGGCTATACTCAAGTCTTTTATAAAACGACCAGCTATTTATCAAACAGCAAAGCTATTTGACTTATTAGAGCAACAAGCCAGAGATAATCTTAGTAAAATAATTTAAGATTATGCCAGTTTTGCTGTTGTTAAAGATGGGGTGTTAGGTATCGAAGGTGGGCCTTTAGAATCTTTGGCAAGTTGCCTTATCTAAAATTAAATAGCATCAGCTATAATGTGCTATAGCTTAGAAGATTTTCTCTAACGTTAAACTTTCTGATATAATTATTGTTTTGATAGAACCCTTGGAAGTTTCCTCATGCAGCCTATGTTAACCATTGCATTACGTGCCGCCCGTAGTGCAGGCGAATATATTTTTAGAGCAACAGAACGTTTAGATAGTCTTAGCCCACAGCAAAAAGAAACGAATGATTATGTTTCTGAAATCGATAGAAATGCTGAAGAAATTATTATTACTGCTTTACAAAAAGCTTACCCTAATCATGGTATTTTGGCTGAAGAGCGCGGTTTGATAAAAGGAACAGCAGAAGGTGCTGACTATTTATGGATTATTGATCCGTTAGATGGAACCACTAATTTTTTACGTGGTGTTCCTCACTATGCAGTGAGTATTGCTTGCCAATATAAGGGGCGCTTAGAGCACGCTGTGGTGTTGGATCCTGTGCGTCAGGAGGAGTTTACTGCTTCTCGTGGTCGTGGGGCAGCAATGAATGGCAAACGTATTAGAGTAAGTGCTCGTAAAAGTTTAGAGGGTGCTTTATTGGCTACAGGTTTCCCATTTAAACAAGACCAATTAGATGGTTTAGATAGTTACTTAGCTATGTTTCGTGACTTAATAGGTGCTACTGCAGGTATACGTAGAGCTGGAGCGGCTAGTTTAGACTTGGCTTATGTAGCAGCAGGCCGCTATGATGCATTCTGGGAATCTGGTTTGTCGCAGTGGGATATGGCGGCAGGAGCATTATTAATTCAAGAAGCAGGTGGATTAATTAGTGACTTTAAAGGTGGTCATGACTTTTTAGAAAATGGCCAAGTAGTAACAGGCAATCCTAAATGTTTTAAAGCAGTTTTACAGACCATTCAGCCACATCTTCCTAAAAAATAGTATCTCTTGTATGGATTTGCTTTTTACGAGGCAAATCCATTTTTCCTTTTACATTCTTTAAGTATGCTATTAAAAGTTTAGCGTATTTATTCTAGTTGATTTATTACAATACATATTATTAGAAATTTGTATATAACACCTCATCAGGAAGTAGCTCTGACCATGCTGTAAATTGATGAGGATATACTATGAAAGTATTGTTAATTGATGGAGCAAAAGCATTTGCAGGCACACGAGGCAAATTGAATGACACTATGTGTGAAATTGCTAAAACAACATTAAAAGAATTCGGCCATGAAATGCAAGAAACGCGTATTGATAATGGTTATGATGTAGATGCCGAAGTGCAAAAGTTTTTGTGGGCAGAAATGATTATTTATCAAATGCCCGCATGGTGGATGGGGCCACCTTGGATTGTTAAAAAGTACATGGATGAAGTTTTTAATGCCGGTAATGGTATTTTTTATGAAGATGAAAAAGAAATATCCCCAGATCAATTAAAACCTTATGGTAAAACAGGTTTATTGCAGGGACGTCACTATATGTTGTCTGTTACGTGGAATGCACCAGCTGAAACTTTTTTAGAGTATGATCATTTTTTTGATGGACGAGGAGTGGATGCAGTTTACTTAGCTTTCCATAAGGCTCACCAGTTCTTAGGTTTAAAAGCATTACCTACTTTTTTAGCTGCTAATGTTGATAAAGACCCACATGTTGAGCAGCAAATAGCTGCTTATAAAACACGCTTATCTAGAGTAATTTGGATGATGGCGAAAAAGAATCTCCATGATTTGTAAAATTCTGTATTGATTTATAAGGCTAAATTTTATGTTTAGTCATATAGATAACAGATTTTTAGCGAGAGAATATTTATAATTAACATCATATTTTAAAGTATTTATTTTTGAGGTAATTGTGAAAATATTATTAATTAATGGTTCTCAAGTATTTGCTCATTCTGGTGGGCAACTTAACACAACTTTACATGAAGTGGCAGTTAAAACTTTGTCTGATTTAGGTCATCAAGTTAAAGAAACTCATATTGAAAAGGGTTATGATGATGCAGAAGAGGTAGAAAAAATACTGTGGGCTGATACCATTGTTTATCAAATGGCAGGTTGGTGGATGGGTACACCATGGAAAGTAAAAAAATATATGGATGATGTTTATACTGTTGGTCATGGAAAGCTATATAAAAATGATGGTCGTACACGTAGTGATCCCACCAAACAATATGGTACAGGTGGTATGTTAGAAGGTCGTTGTTACATGTTGTCAGTAACATGGAATGCGCCTGTAGAAGCGTTTGAAGAGTTTGGAAACTTTTTCGATGGCAGAGGGGTAGATGGCGTGTATTTTGCCTTCCATAAATCCCAGCAATTTTTAAGCCTATCAGCGTTACCTACCTTTATGGCGAATGATGTGATAAAAGAGCCAAATGTAGAGGCAACTACTGCTGCTTATAAAGCGCATTTGACAAAAGTTTTTGGAAAAGTGTAAATCTTTAAGCAATACCTTCATTTACTGATGTGGCTTGTTGGTGTTTTGCAGTTAGGTAAGTAATGATCATACCAATTGTGACACTACAAGCTAACATCAGTGCTGCTGGATAGGCAGTACCATTTTGTAACCAAGCAGTTAGACCTGATAAGCTTGCGGCAATAGCAAATTGTATCGTACCCATTAGTGCTGAAGCACTACCTGCTTGACGAGCGTCCACAGCCATAGCACAAGCAGTAATATTGGGTAGTAATACACCTAATGATCCCATAAAGATAATAATTGGAATGGTAAATAACCACACAGGGGCTTGTAGATAGTGAGCGAGTATCAATAAAAGCGCAGCAGTAAGTGATACCCAAAGTACTTTAGGAATCCAATAAATAGAGTTATGTTTAGCTAATAATAAATGGTTAAGTTGTGCAGATAACATAATACTTAATGAGTTAAGTGCGAATATCCAAGCATATTGAGTATTACTAAGACCGTGTAATTCAACAAATAAAAAATGAGAGCTGCCAATATAGATAAATAAGCCTGCTAATATAAAACCACTGACTATGCTATAACCTAGAAAGTTACGTTCTTTAAATAAATGTTGATATTGCTTGAAAGCACTGCTGAGTGGTGGGCGAGGAGCATTAGGTGGTAGTGTTTCAGGTAACCAAAATAGCGCAGTTATACCAATACTAATAGCAAAAATAAAACAAAAGTAAAAACTAGCATGCCAAGAAAAATAAACTAATAGTAAACTACCTAGTAAAGGCGCAACCATTGGTGTAATACCGTTAACTAACATAAGTTGCGAAAATACTTTGGCAGCTGTGTTAGGATCACAAAGATCTCTTACTACTGCCCTAGAAATAACCATTCCAGCACAGCCACCCAATGCTTGTAGAAAACGTAAAGTGATTAGCCAGTTAAGGCTAGAAGCTAATGCACAGCCTAATGAGGCAACAATAAATATACATGCCCCAACAATTAAAGGAGACTTTCGGCCTAGTTTATCAGTTAATGGGCCATATAATATTTGCCCTATTGCAAGACCAATAAGGTAAACAGAAAGACTAAGTTGGACATTGTCTGTTACTGTGTTGAAATCATTAGCTATTAAATCAAAAGAGGGTAGATATAAATCTATAGCTAGTGGTCCAAAAGCATTTAAACCTGCTAGGATTAGGATAATTCGTAAAGTCATTAACGCATTTTATAATAAAATGTAAAACTGTGCTGTACTAAATCATATAAATTACATACATCTTGTTTGTAAATAGATTAAAATAGTCATTCAAAATAAATAGAGGAACAACGATTAACTATGCGTCGAACTAAAGAAGAAGCTGAAAAAACAAAAATTGCGATTTTAGACGCAGCAGAAACCCTTTTTTTAAAGAAAGGGGTCTCAAAAACCAGTTTAGAAGAAATAGCGCGCGCAACAGGTATGACAAGAGGGGCCGTTTATTGGCACTTTAAAAATAAAGACCATTTGATTAATGAATTAATGAGTCAAATTTTTCAGCCAGTAGAACAGGTTTTTGAAGAGTTTATGGCAATGGAAGGCTCTGTTATCCATAAACTGTTTGGGTTATTTAAAAATATATTTGATGCGTTATCTAATGATGAAAAAACACGCAATATATTTACTATTTTATTAAGACGTTGTGAGTATACTGAGGAATTAAGTGAATCAGAGGCACGCTGCAATAATATGATAGAGGCATTTATTAGTCATTGTGCTGAGTTAATTAGTGAACCTGAAACTGCTAGCCGATTACGTTCTGATATTACTCCTGATTTAGCGGCTCACATGCTACATATTATGACTACAGGTGTTTTAAATGATTGGGCGCGTGATCCTAAACAGTTTTCTGAGGGTTATAATTCTGAAATTATTATCAAAGCATTTTTTCGTGGTATTTTTGTTGATTGGGAATAATACCAAACACAATATTTACAAGAAATAAGTGATTAAACTAGTAGTATTAACCTACTAGTTTAGTTCTAACCAAATAGGGCAGTGATCAGAAGGTTTTTCCATTCCTCTAATCTCATAATCAATGCCGGCAGCTTTAAGCCTATTCTGTAATGCGGTAGAAGCAAGAATTAAATCTATTCTTAGGCCACGTTTAGGGATATCCTCAAAACCACGACTACGATAGTCAAACCAGCTAAATTCATCATCAATATCTGGGTAAAGAGTACGAAAACTATCAATTAGTCCCCAATTTTTTAAATTACCCATCCATTCACGTTCTTCAGGTAAAAAACTACATTTTCCTGTACGTAACCAACGCTTAGCATTTTGCTCACCAATACCAATATCACAATCTTGTGGTGATATATTAAAATCTCCCATGATTAACAAGGGTTGTGTAGGAGACTGCTGGGCATTTAATAGCTGTAATAAATCAGCGTAAAATTTTTGTTTAGCAGGGAATTTTACAGGATGACTACGACTTTCGCCTTGTGGAAAGTAGCCATTCATAATAGTGATAGCCTGTCCTTGTGAGTCCTCATAAACACCTGCAATAAAACGGCATTGCGCACCCTCCACATCCGTAGGAAAACCACAATACGTTTTTAATGGTGGGCGTAATGATAGTAAGGCTACCCCATAATGGCCTTTTTGGCCATGATACTCCACATGATAGCCAAGATTTTGGATATCTTCTAAAGGGAATTGTGGGTTATCTACTTTAGTTTCCTGTAAGCCAATAATATCAGGTTGATACTTATCAATAATGGCTTTTAATTGATGGGGACGAGCGCGTAACCCATTAATATTAAATGATATAATTTTCACAATAATAACTTTTATTTAATAAGACTTAAAAATTCAGCACGTGTTGTCGCTTTTTCACGAAATGCACCCAACATAACCGAAGTGGTCATTGTTGAATTTTGTTTTTCAACACCACGCATCATCATACACATATGCTTTGCTTCAATAACTACAGCTACACCCAATGCTCCTGTGATTTTTTCAATGGCATTGGCTACTTCATGAGTTAAGTTTTCTTGAATTTGTAGGCGTCTCGCATACATATCAACAATACGGGCTATTTTAGATAAACCTAATACCTTACCATTGGGTAAGTAGGCGACATGTGCTTTACCAATAAAGGGTAACAGATGGTGTTCGCAGAGTGAGTAAAGTTCTATATCTTTGACTAATACAATTTCACTATTATCAGAGGTGAATAAGGCACCACCCACTACTTCTTCTAACGTTTGTTGATAACCTTTACAAAGATATTGCATCGCTTTAGCGGCACGTTTTGGAGTATCTATTAATCCTTCACGCTGAGGGTTTTCCCCAAGTTCTGTTAGGATAGCTGTATAGTGTTGTTGCAAGGACATGAGATTTCCCATTTAAGGTATTAAATTAAAGTGTTAATAGTACCTCAATCTGTTTATTGATAAAACTCAAATTTTATATTAATTGTTCAGTGAAAATATCAATGGTTAATATATTTATCCTTGTATAATAAAGATATAGGATGTAGTAATGATGCTAAATAATTAGGAGAACTTCATGACGGGATTACCTAAAAATATTGTTATTTTAACAGGAGCAGGTATTTCTGCTGAATCAGGTATTGATACTTTCCGAGATGAAGGAGGAATATGGGATAATCATCGTATTGAAGATGTTTGCACGCCTGAAGCATTTAAGCGAAATCCTGAGTTAGTACAAGAGTTCTATAATGTGCGACGTGCAGCTTTGTTATCTCCAGAAATAAAGCCAAATGCTGCTCACTATGCCATTGCGGAGTTACAAAATGAACATTCAGGAACCGTAACAGTTATTACGCAGAATATTGATAATTTACATGAGCGTGCAGGTTCCACAAAAGTTATTCATATGCATGGTGAATTATTAAAAGCACGTTGTATCAAAACAGGGCGTTGTTATGATTGGAATACTAATATTGAACAGAGTGATATCTGTCCTTGTTGTCATACTAAAAACACATTACGTCCTCATATAGTCTGGTTTGGTGAAGTGCCTTTAATGATGGATGAGATTTATAAAGCAATAGAGAAGGTAGACTTATTTGTTGCTATTGGTACTTCTGGCAGTGTTTATCCTGCTGCTAGTTTTGTAACAGAGGCAAATGCTAGGGATGCAGATACTTTGGAGATTAACTTAAAGCCGGGTCAAAATCAGAGTTTATTCAAACGCGCTATTTATGGTTTAGCTACAGAAAAAGTGCCTTTTTGGGTAGAAAGTTTGTTAAAAAATAACGTTAGTCGTCGTTATCCTGGGCTGACTAAAAAGAAATTTGATTAATGTCAGGTATTTATTAACTAATAATGGCTTTTAAATTATTGATTAAATATCAGTGGGTTATAAGTTTTTTGATTATTAATAATATTGTATCGCTAGATGAAATCAGTTATTGTTTTGTGATATGATAATAGCTTATTAAAGGATTGAAATTAGCATTTATATAACGCTATCAATCATGGTCTTTAGTAGTTCAGTAGTTATAAGTTCATTTTATATAACCCACTGTTTATTTGCTAAATAGTGGGTTATATGATGTTGATAGTATCTATTATCTGAATGGTTTATAGATTGTAAAATGGTTGTGTATATATTGTAATAATTACTATGGATGGTAACAAAAAAAATAATTGTGAGTTTATTGAGCTTAGGAATAAGTGAATAATTTATAAAGAGAAATCACTATGCAGAAAAAACCAATATATAAGTCTTTATATTTCCAAGTCATTGTTGCCATTGTAATTGGTATATTATTAGGACATTTTTCCCCCACTATAGTCGATCCTGTAACCAATGCTGTGGTCGAAAAAGGATGGGGTGAAGCAATGAAACCATTAGGGGATGGTTTTATTAAATTGATTAAAATGGTTATTGCTCCCATTATTTTCTGTACTGTAGTTAGTGGTATTGCTGGTATGGAAAGTATGAAATCAGTGGGTAAAACAGGTGGTATAGCTATTCTTTATTTTGAAATAGTTTCAACTGTTGCATTAGTCATTGGTTTAATTATTGTGAATGTTGTACAACCAGGTGTTGGCATGAATGTAGATGCATCAACGCTGGATATTAAAGGCGTTCAACAATATATTGGTAAAGAACAAAGTACTATTGAGTTTATTATGCATATCATCCCTAATACTGTAGTGGGTGCTTTTGCTAGTGGTGAAATATTACAGGTTTTATTCTTTGCAGTATTATTTGGTTTTGCTTTACATCGCTTAGGGGATTTTGGTAAACAACTATTAAATATGATTGATCAAATTGCTCATGCTATGTTTAATGTAGTTAATATGATCATGAAATTAGCACCTATAGGGGCATTTGGTGCTATGGCCTTTACCATTGGTCGTTATGGTATTAGTACCTTGTGGCAGTTAGGGCAATTAATGCTTTGTTTCTATGCTACTTGTTTAATCTTTATTTTCTTTGTATTAGGTGCTATTGCACGCTACAGTGGTTTTAGTATTACTAAGTTAATTCGTTTAATCAGAGAAGAGTTATTAATTGTATTGGGTACTTCTTCTTCTGAGTCTGTATTACCTCGTATGTTAAAGAAAATGGAAATAGCAGGTTGTCACAAATCAGTGGTAGGTCTAGTTATTCCAACAGGTTATTCTTTTAATCTTGATGGTACGTCTATTTATTTAACAATGGCGGCTATTTTCGTTGCACAGGCTACAAATACACCACTAGACTTAATGCATCAAATTACCTTATTACTGGTATTGTTGCTTTCCTCTAAAGGTGCTGCTGCTGTAACAGGTGGTGGTTTTATTGTGTTAGCCGCAACCTTGTCGGCAGTAGGGCATATTCCTGTAGCAGGTATTGCACTTATCCTAGGTATCGATCGTTTTATGTCAGAAGCACGTGCACTAACTAACTTAGTGGGTAATGCATTAGCGACGGTGGTAGTGGCTAAATACTGTGGTCAGTTGGATGTGGAAAAACTAAATTATGCATTAACTAATCCAGCAGAAGTTGATCAACAAATGGCGACTGCTGTAAGATAATTAAGTTTTATTGAAGTTAAAAGTGGATAATATCTTGGTGTATTATCCATTTTTTTTGGCAATTAAAATTAACCTAAAATTAAGTATATTTGTATATATTATTGTTGCTTATATACAGTAGGGTGATCACTTGTGAAGAAGAATATATTTTATAAAAGCGTTTTATTAGTTATGAGTATGATTCTAGGGAATAGTTTTGCTCAGAATATACAACAAGCAGATTATCAAGAAGTTGCAAAGCTTAATCAATATTTCCAAGAGCAGGATAAAGTTGTTGCCAGTAAAATCGATTTTACTAGTTTTATGAAACTAGCTGAGGAAGTAGAACAGTATAGGGCTAACAGATTATTAGGTTTAGATGATTTTTTAGCAAAGGCAAAACAGCCTAATACTGTTATTTTAGATTCTCGTTCTAAAGCAATGTATGATAGAAAACACTTAAAAGGTGCTATCCATTTAAACTATTCTGATTATAATCAAATCAGTTTATATCAACTAATTCCTGATAAAAATACCACTATTCTTATTTATTGTAATAATAATTTTATTGACGACCAGCAGAGCTTTGCTAGCAAAATGGCAGTAATACCAAAGGATTTGGATGGTAAACAAACTTATGCTAATAATCTTACGCTCGCCTTAAATATTCCTACTTTTATTAATTTGTATGGTTATGGCTATCGTAATGTCTATGAGTTAGCTGATTTAGTATCAGTTAATGATAAACGTCTTCAATTCGAGGGAACAGCTGTTACTACAGTTGAAGAAAATATTAAGCAAAGCATAATTAATTCAATTGTCCAATAACTTACTATATCCTTCTTGATAGCTAGCATAATAGGGGGTCCAGCCTGTTGTTTTTGCTAGCTTATTAGAGAGTCTTTTACTACCTACACGACGCTCACTGTACTCATCAGCAAGTTCAGTGATATTTAGTTTATTTCTTATCCAAGCCAATGTTTCTTGAATAGGTGCTGGATTATCGTCAACGCCAATATAGTAATTATTTAATATATTACCCGTTTGCTGATATTGAATTAGCTGTTGTATAAGGTTTGCAGCATCCTCAATATGAATTCTATTAGCATAAAGAGGAGGCTGATCGGGATAATGTACGCCCTGTTTAGCCTGATTAATTAGGTAAGTACGATTAGGTCCATAAATACCTGACAAACGTACACAGGTGCTAGCTAGATTACTTTGCAATGCTAATTGTTCCATAGCTAACATGGTTTTACCCTGTACATTATCAGGAGTAGTTGGGCTATTCTCATCAAGCCATTGTCCATCATTTTGCGCATAAACCGCTGTACTAGAAATAACAAACAGTCTTTTAGGTACTTGTTGGCATTGTTGCAACCAATTTAGAGTATTTTGTAGGCCTTTATAATAGAGGTCATAATATTGATTATGCTCAGCCTTACTAGGGGCTACACAATATACAATATAGTCCAAATGATGTTGTGGCCAATTTATTGGTAAGTTTTCTTGGTATAAGTCAAGACCTATACCTGAGATTGCATTCGGTAGTTGGCTGATATTTCTTCTCGCACCATAAACTTGCCAACTTTCATTGGCCATCTTTATACCTAGTCGTGTACCTAAATCACCACAGCCTATAATAAGTAAAGAGGGTTGTTTATTGTTCATTGTCAGTGGTTCTTCTTTGTTGTATATAGAATAGTATCCATATTAGTAATGCAACTGTGGCAGTTGTAGCTCCAACAATGGTAACACCAATCCAACCAAAATGAGCAAAAATCCATGTAGAGCTCAGCGAGCCTGTAGCACCACCTATAAAATAACACAGCATATAACAAGCATTTAAACGATTTCTGGAATCAGGGTTTATTTTATACACTTGATTCATGGTAGTAACATGAATAGATTGCACAGCTAAGTCTAATATTAAAATACCAATAATTAATAAAGTCACCGAAAAAGCTGTAAAAGCCAAGGGCAGCCAAGAGGCAATTAATAAAATAAAGCCTAGTGTAATGACTAAATTGCTTTTACCATGATCTGCTAATTTACCAGCATAAGGGGCCATTAATGCGCCTGCTGCACCAATTAAACCAAATAGACCAATGACTAAATCACTATAGTTATAAGTATCAGCTAAGATAAGAGCAATGGGTGTCCATAACAGACTAAATACAGCAAAGTTTAGCGCGCCCAATAGTCCATATACAATTAACTTGGGGTATTTAATAAATTGCCCTATGGTAGAAATAAGTAAATGGTGGTAAGCCATTTTAGTGGAGGCTGGATAGCGAGGAAGTGTTTTTAATAATAAAATGATGATAATAAATAAAGTAACCGCCGCAATAAAATAAATGGTACGCCAACTTCCTATATATGAACAAAATCCAGCTGCTGTTCTTGCTAATAATATTCCTAGCAATAAGCCACTCATAATAGTGCCTACTACTTTTCCTCGTTCAGTGGGTGAGGCTAAACTAGCAGCAAAGGGCACAATAACCTGTGCAACTACAGCAAAGAAACCAGTTATTGCCGTACCAATTAATAACCATGTCATATTCTGTGCAGTGGCAGAAACCAGTAGACCTAACATTGAGGTGAGGGACATACTTACAATAAGTCCTCGTCTTTCAATAAGGTCTCCTAAAGGCACCAAAAATAATAATCCTGCTGCATAGGATAATTGAGCAACAGTAATAATAACGCCTGTACTACTAAGAGGAATATGCAAATCATTCCCTATAGTATTCAATAATGGTTGAGCGTAGTAGTTACTAGCTACGCTTACTCCAGTTGCGATTGATAATAGCAATACAAACCAAGAGGAGAGAGGTTTGATGGAAGTCATATAAGTATTTCTATTTAAAAATTAATTGATTGTTTGTAGGAGTAAATGTAAAGACTATGATTAATAAAATAATGCTTATGATACTCATAAATATCTAAGCTAAGGCAAGTGAACTAAAGTATTGTAATATGATACCAGTAATCAAGGGAAATAAGGAGGTGTTTAAATAACCAATGCCTTGTAGAAAAACTTCTAACTCATATTGGTTTGCTCTGGAGTATTAAGATTATCCATAATGACAAAAAAAGGTTATCAACTAGTTAAGTCTATTTCGGAACCTTATGTTGCATACCCACATAAGATTGTCAGTTATTTATACCAACAAGAACATTTAACAGTACCATTATAAAAGCTAATAAAACATTGATAATGAATTAGTAGATAAAAGTAACAAAAAAGTGGGCGTTAATTAGTAAAAATATTATTATAATCACTAAAAGTAGAATGGAGATATTAGAATGCGGATAACATTAATTTTTACTATGGTTTTAGCTACATTGGTGGCTTGTAGCAGTACTTCTCCTGAGAAAAGATATCAAATGGGGCCATGGGATGGTTTATTTGGCGTTCAAATGGGCATTACTAAGGAACAAATAGAACGTTATTCTCCTTTAGCAGGTCTTGGTAATGATGGGCAAACCTTTGCTGGTAATGCATTACCTAATAGTTATGGTTATCAATTTGAGTCTATTGTATACACTATTAATTCCATAGAAGGGTTATGTGCATTATCTGTAGTTAGTGCAAGTGATGATGATACTGCTCAAATACGCTATAAAATAGAAGATCTTTATGGTAAACCAACAATTGAACGTCCTAATAAATATGTCACTTGGGATAAAAAGAATATGACTCCTGCTGCGGTAATAGTGATTAATTATGCACCTAACAATAATGTTATTAAGGTTTTTTATCCTAATGCTGATCGCTGCCGATTACTTTAAATAATATATTGATTATTAGTCACACTCAATTTTAGATTTTATGTTGCTGTAAAAGCTAAAGAGGTAACTTTTGACTACTAGAACATTAGTTGTAGGTGCTGGTATCATAGGGTTGTTAACTGCTTATACCTTAGCAAAGGAAGGCATAGAAGTTATTTTGTTAGAGAGAAATAGTGCTGTAGGAAGAGAGTCTTCATGGGCAGGTGGTGGTATTATTTCTCCATTATTTCCTTGGCGACAACACTCCTCCATCACTAGTTTAGTCAATGTTTCGCAAGATAATTATCTAGCGTTTATCACTGAGTTAAAAAGCCTTTCAAACATTGATCCAGAGTATTATATAACGGGATTATATTGGTTAAATTTAGAAGATGAGCAACAGGCACTGGACTGGGCTCAGCAATACCAACGACCACTTAATAAAGTGGATATTGTTGAGGTTGAACGAGCTGTTAGTGTTTTAGGAAGTGGTTTTACCTCTGCTATCTATATGGATAATGTAGCTAATATCCGTAACCCACGATTAATTAGGGCATTACATAGTATTCTAGTTAATATGCCTAATGTACATATTCAAGAAAATTGTATGTTTACTGATATTATTCAACAGGGAGGGCGTGTTATTGGTGTTCATACAAGCCGCCAAGATTATTATGCTGATAATGTTGTAATCTGTACAGGAGCATGGTTAGGCAATTGGTTGCATTCCTTAGGGCTTAATATATCGGTAAAACCTGCTAAAGGACAAATGATTTTGTTTAAATGTGCAGAGAATTTTTTACCCACTATTGTTTTAGCTAATGGGCGTTATGCTATTCCTCGTCGTGATGGACATATTTTAGTGGGGAGTACAATGGAATATGTTGGTTACGATAATGAACCTACATTAGAAGTGCAGGAAAGCCTTCGACAATCAGCTATAGAGATGCTGCCTGAGTTGGCTAAAGCACAAGTGATACAACATTGGTCAGGGCTTAGACCAGCAGCGCCTGAAGGTGTTCCTTATATTGGGGAGGTGCCAGATTATCCCGGTCTATGGTTAAATTGTGGGCATTTCCGTAATGGTTTTGTTTTAGCACCTGCTTCATGTCAGCTATTAACAGATTTAATGTTAGATAGACAGCAAATAGTAGATGCTAATCCTTATTTACCAGTTAATAGGCTTTAAAATATTAGTTAATAGTGATTAAATAATATGAGTAACATCATATATTTTATAGGCAATAGCAGACAACATAGTAATAGCACCTAACCACATAATAGCTATCCCCCAATTATATTGACGGAAATTAAAGCCAAAACCTAATAAACAACAGGCAGTAATCAGTAAAATAAGCACTATCTCAAAAGTTGTCATTGTTTTATCCTTATTTTTTCGGTAACGGTGTTAATAAATTAGCAGGTGGAATTTTTCCTTCTAATTTTTGACCTAATAAAGTCTCAATATTAGGTAATATAAAAATATCATCCTCTCCTATTAGACTAATAGAGATACCTTTAGTTCCTGCTCGGCCAGTACGGCCTATACGATGTACATAATCATCAGGAGTTTCTGGTAGATTATAGTTAATGACATGGCTGATACCATCAATGTGGATACCTCGGCCAGCTACATCGGTAGCAATCAATACCGCGATTTTGCCTGCTCTAAATTTTTCTAATGTTTGTACACGTTTGTTCTGTGCAACCTCTCCTGACAATAGGGCAGTGCTAATGCCTTGGTATTTCAGTTGTTTTTCAATATCTCGTACTTGGTCACGACGATTAGCAAAAACAATAACACGTTGCCAATTGTTTTGTTGTATTAGGTTATAGAGTAAAGTAAGTTTATCAGTTTCAGATACGGCATATATGTGTTGCTCAATAGTATCACTGGCAACAGTTTCTGGCGTTATCTCAACAATAGCAGGATCAGTGGTCCATTGTTTAGCCAAATCCATTACATCATCAGTGAAAGTGGCTGAGAAAAATAGGGTTTGTCTATCTCGTTTGTGAGGCGTATGGCGAATAATTTGTCTTACTTGAGGAATAAAACCCATATCTAACATTCGATCAGCTTCATCAAGAACAAGTATTTCTAACATGTCTAAATGAATTTCATTACGCTGCTGAAAATCCAATAAACGACCAGGTGTTGCTACCAAAATATCACAATAATTGCTCTCTATTTGCCTTAATTGCTTGTTAAAGTCCATGCCACCAACAAAACTCATCACATTAAGGGATGTGTATTTTGTTAATGTCTGTGCCTCTTTAGCTATTTGTATAACGAGTTCTCTAGTAGGGGCGATGATTAGAGCTCTGGGTTCCCCCATATAGCGTTCAGTAGGTGGAGAGGTTTCTTCTAGTTGAGCAATAATAGAAATAAGAAAAGCAGCCGTTTTACCTGTACCAGTTTGTGCTTGTCCTATACAATCTAGCCCTTTTAAGGTATGGCCTAGTACACCTGCTTGAATAGGTGTGCAATAAGTGAAACCAAGATCGTATATGGCATGCATTAGAGAGTTTGATAGGAATAAGTCATGAAAACGAGTCTTGCCCGCTTGTGGTTCTACAACAAAGTCTTCTACCTGCCATTCCATTAATAGGGTACTTGTTTGCTTTTTGTTTGTTGATTGTTGTTTTTTAACACGAAGCTTTTTATGAGGTGTTTTTTTCTGTTTATTATTGTGTTGTGAAGCGTTTTCAGATGGAGCTTTATTAGCCACTTGTTGAGGGGGAGTAGCTTGTTTTTTAGTAAAAAAACTTTTTAATGCTTTTAGCAAAGTATTTATTCCATTTATTAAGTAATAACTTCTGTATTTTAACGTAGATTAGCATTATCTGCACTATGCTAATGCTTTTTTAAAGTAAACTATTAGTTTGATTATAATATATTTCTTGGTAGTATCTTTTAATATGTATCATTAATTAGTTGTAAACAATTAGCTTAATTAGCTGGGATTATTTATAGTATGCTTTTTTATCAGCATATATAAAGGCAAAAACTATGAAATTAAAGTTATTAGTTGTGGCAACAATGCTTACTTGTGCAACAGCGTGGGCAGAAAAGACGCCAAGTACGCCAACATTAACAAAAGAAGCTGTTTTACAAGAATTAAAAACGGGTTGTTTACAAAGTGGTAATACTGAAAAATCTTGCGACTGTTCCATTAAAAACTTTGATGACAAGTTAGCAAAAGAAGAGTGGGATTTATTATTAACACCACCACAAAGCATTACTCAAGAAGATATTACTAAGTTTAAAAATGTTGAGACTAAAATGCTTCAAGTAGTAAATGATTGTGGTGCAAATAAGCAATAGTCTATATAGAATGAAATAAATAAAGCAGCTTAGGCTGCTTTATTTATTTGAGGCAAAATTCATTTCATGGTCTTCAATTAATACTTGTGGAATATTTAATTTATGACCATAGATAACTGAATAGAACAATACATTTTGCACATATTGACGGGTTTCATTAAACGGTATGGTTTCTATCCATACATCAAAATCTACGTTGTTAGAATTTTGTAGCCATTGTCTCACTCTGCCTGGGCCAGCATTATAGGCGGCGGAAGCTAAGATGCGATTGTTCTGAAAGCGTCCATACATTTGACCTAAGAAAGCGGTACCTAATTGTATATTAGTATTAGGGTTTAATGCCTCTTGAGGTTTTGCTAATGGGATATCAAATTTCTTGGCAGTCTCTTTTGCTGTAGCAGGCATAAGTTGCATTAATCCCATAGCACCAGCATGTGACTTAATCCGATCATTAAATGCACTTTCTTGACGCATAATAGCAAAAGCCCAGTTAGGACTAATGCTCCTATTATCAGCCTCTTTAACCAGAATATCTTTATAAGCAATAGGGAAACGGATAGTTAAATCATCCCAATAACTAGTAATAGCCAAGGTACGTATCGCGTAGAAATAAAGATTCATATCATAGGCTAACTGTGAAAGGGCAAGCATCTCTTGTTTAGAAAGATTGCGTGTGAGGTTATGCCATTCAATCCAAGCTTCGTTATCCATTCCCTTATACAAGTACTCTATAGCTCTTTGTATGGCAGGCATATTCTTTATTCTTAGCACCATACTATTATTAACAATAATAGGCTGATGGTTAAATTGATAGTCAGCATTAACTCGTTGCGCAGCTAAAAAGCCGTAAAAATCTCTTTCTTGGGCTAGCTTGTTATACTGTTCTATAATTTGGGGGGCTTTAGGGTCTATATATTGTGCTACCCTAATTTTCCAATACTTCCAACGATTAGTTTGGGCTAATTGCTCAGGTAAGCGATTAATTAAGTCTTGCGCTTGTTGCCAACGGCCTAATCGTAGTAATAATCTTACATGCCATTCGCTTACATCATCATGATCTAGGTTGGCATCATATTTTGCTAAAATTGGTAATGCTCGATCGTCATAACGACGTGCAAAAGTTAAGCCTATATCGTTAGCTAAAGCGACTTTTTGGTCATCAGAAAATTGTAAACGAGTTCCATAGTATTGTAGTAATGATAATGCTTGTTCTGGATCTTGGCGTGCTAAACGTCTTAACCCTAAACCAACAATATCACCAGTAATTTTATCTTTACCCTGAAAGTTTTGGGTTTTAGCGATTAATGTAGGGTTTTTTGCGACATAGGTAAACTCTTTACCTTGCTCAGTTAATGAAGCAGGTAATAATCCTACAATATGATTAGCTAGTCTATACTCCTTTGCTTCAAGAGCCATTTTTAGACGCTGCCAACGTATATCAGCAGTCATTTTGCCTTGTTTTTTCCAATAATTGAATACTACATCACAAGCATTGGGTTGGGAATGAGGTTTTAACCAGAGTTTTTCAGCTAATTCATTTGCTTTAGTTGTTTGTTTATTTTGATAGAGGTATTGTCCGTAAAAACAATCAAGCTCAGAAAAGGTATCAGGTTGGTAATACTTTAAGAAAGTATTCCAATCACCTCTTTCCGCCACTAGGCGTAACCAACGCATTTCTAACCAGCGTGTTTGTGGTAAATCTTGGTGCTTTTTTACAAACAGTATAACTTCCTTATCAGAGGCGAGTTTTATACGTTTGTTGAGTTCTAAGTAGGCAAGATAGGGTTCTAATGGGTAACCTTGTAATGCTTTTTTATGGCTATAGTAAACAAGCGGATTATTTTTATCTAATGCAACTTTTGCTTGATCAAAATAGTTACGTTGCTCTTCTAAAGTGGCTGCTTGCAAAGTAAAGCTGGCTAATAATAAGCAGCTTACTGTAGACACATAGCGAATCAATGCGTTAGCCATAATAGTGTTAGACCTTTATATTTCATGAAAATACTATAGCTTACCTTGCTAATTAAGAATTTGCGAATACTTAAATAATACAAATTATTGATTGCTAGTTTTGGTTATAAGTAATGCCTGTTAAACTATCTAGCTTGATGTTTGGAGATAACTATGGCATTGCTGAAATTTACTGATGTATCATTGGCTTACGGTATGACACCTTTATTAGATAAGGTGTCATGGCAAATAGAAAAGGGCGAGCGTGTTTGTATTATTGGTCGTAATGGTACGGGTAAGTCTAGTTTATTGAGTTTAGTAAAAGGGATTAATCAACCTGATGATGGTGAAATATGGCGAGCTCCTGGTTTAAAGATTGGGGAGTTACCTCAGGAGTTGCCTAAAGCTGATAATCGCATTGTATTTGATGTGGTAGCAGAAGGTTTAACAGGGGTAGGAGAGTTATTAGCTCGTTATCATCATTTAAGCCAACATATTAATAATGATGACGATTTACAGCAGTTAATGCAAGTTCAACAACAATTAGAAGCGAAGGATGGCTGGCGATTACAGCAATTAGTAGAAACTACTTTAACAAGATTACAATTGCCAGCCGATAAAAAATTAGCAGAATTATCTGGTGGTTGGCGGCGTAGAGTTTTACTAGCCCAAGCGTTAGTGGCTGAGCCAGATTTATTATTATTAGATGAACCAACTAACCATTTAGATATAGGGGCGATTAATTGGTTGGAAAATGCTTTGATGGATTTTAAAGGCGCTATTTTGTTTATAACCCATGATCGTAGTTTTTTACAGCATTTAGCTACACGTATTTTAGAGTTAGATCGTGGTTATTTGATTGATTGGAAAGGTGACTATGCAAGCTTTTTAGTGCATAAGGAGCAACAGTTAGCTGCCGAAGAAACAGCCAATGCTTTGTTTGATAAAAAATTAGCTCAAGAAGAAGTGTGGATTAGACAAGGAATTAAAGCTAGGCGTACCCGTAATGAAGGACGCGTACGTGCTTTAAAAGCTTTGAGGCAGGAGCGTGCTGAGCGTAGAAATGTGCAAGGTAAGGCAAGTTTCCAATTAGATAGCTCTGAGAAATCAGGCAAGCAAGTTATTATTGCAGATAATATTAGTTTTGGTTATGAAGATAAGCCACAAGTAAAGGATTTTTCGTTGATTATTCAACGAGGTGATCGTATTGGCTTATTAGGTGCAAATGGTACGGGTAAAACAACCTTATTAAAATTATTATTAGGTGAGTTAGCGCCTAATAATGGACAGGTAAAGCATGGAACAAAGCTAGAAATTGCCTATTTTGATCAACTACGTAATCAATTGGATGAAGAAAAAACAGTATTAGACAATGTCGCTGAAGGGCGTGATTTTATCAGTATTGCAGGTCAAGAAAGACATGTGCTGAGCTATTTAGGTGATTTCTTGTTTAGTCCACAACGCGCAAGAACTCCTGTAAAGGCATTGTCAGGCGGTGAGCGAGCACGATTATTATTGGCTAAACTCTTTAGTAAACCAGCTAACTTATTGGTACTGGATGAGCCTACTAATGACTTAGATATAGAAACTTTAGAGTTACTAGAAGAAGTATTAGATAGTTTTCAAGGAACGGTTCTTATTGTCAGCCATGATCGTGTCTTTTTAGATAATGTAGCAACCAGTACTCTCGTGTTTGAAGGCAATGGTAAAGTCATTGAATATATTGGTGGTTATGATGATTGGTTAAGACAGGGTGGTTCACCTAAGTTGCTAGGTGTGCAAGATGAAAAACAAACAGCAGTAATGATTGAAACTACTGTGCAATCAGCTAAGTCAGTAGTGACACAAGAGCAATCTACAAAGCGAAAATTAAGTTATAAAGATCAGCGCGAACTAGATGCATTACCTGCCAAGATTGAAGCATTAGAGTCTGAGTTAGAGATATTGCAAGAACAAGTCAATAATCCTGATTTTTATCAGCAATCAACGGACGTAACCAGTGTTGTATTAGAAAAGTTAACTAATATGCAGCTTGAGTTAGATGGGTTATTAGAACGTTGGTCTGAGTTAGAAGGATAATAACTATATAAAAAAGCCCAGTACTTACTGGGCTTTTTATTGAAAATAGGTTTATTTTTTAAACATTCCCATAAGATCCCAAGGATATTCAGTAATGACACGAAGTTCATTGATATCATCTGAGAAGCCTGAAGAACGGTAAATAGCATAGCGAACACGTACACTGAGGTCTTTAGCTGGGCCTGTTTGTACTACATATTTCGCTTCAATATCATGCTCAGTTTCTGTTACCTTACCGCCTGATTTATTGCTATCACGTAGGTATTCAGAAATATTAGTACCACGAAGATATCTAGTCATAAAACTTAGGCCAGGTACTCCATATTTGCTCATATCAAGATCATAACGAGCTTGCCATGAACGTTCATTTTCATTATTAAAGTCTGAGTACTGTACAGAGTTAGCTAAATAAATAGCTCCACCACCGTCAACACCATAAGGATTACCTGGCCCATCTCCTGTTACACGTTGATGAGCTAAAGTAAACTTGTGGGCATCATAGGTATAGGAAGCTTGTAAACTCCATACATTAGAGTTGATTTTATCACCGTTATATACTTGACGACTTAGGTGTTTTACAGGGCCTTGACTTTTGGTATTGTAGTAATTAAAAGATAGGTCTACTGCTTGTTTATCATCAATTGGAATAGCGTAATCAACACCTACATATTTTTTCTTCCAGAAGTCTTGTACATCTGAATAATAAAGTGAAGCAGATAGATTATCAGTAAATTGATAAGTACCCCCAATAAAGTCAGCACGTTTTAAGCCAGTGCCTCTATCATTGTATAGTCCCCAATCATTAGACCTTGAATCCCGGTAGCTTTGATTCATTGCACGTAATGAGGTAAAGTGTCCAGCATTAATAGTAAGATTTTTAATTTCGTTACTGGTTAGTAAAAAGCCTTCTGCTGTTTCTGGGAATAAACGGGCATCATCCACAGAGAAAACAGGCGTGTCTACCATCTGTTCGCCATATTTTAAAACAGTGTTGGAGATACGCATTTTTACAGCACCGCTGCCTTTGCTATAGTTATCTTCAGCTCGTCCATGGCTATCAATCGGAAGTAATCCTGCACCATTACGTCCTCTACCTGTGTCTAGTTTAAAACCATACATACCAAATGCATCAACACCAAAGCCTATGGTTCCTTGGGTGAAACCAGACTCATAGGTAGCCATGAAGCCTTGTGCCCATTCCTCACGATAGCTTTGACGTTCTTTGCCATCTTGAGTCATATTTGAATTACTAGAGTTACGAAAATCACGCTTAAAATAAACGTTACGAATAAGCACATTTAAGTTACTGTCTTCTACAAAACCAGCAGATTCAGCTTGAGCGTTTTTATTAAGTATAGAGTGAGTTGAGGTGTCCTGCTGCTCTTCAGCGATGGCTAAAGTTGGTATAAGTGTTGCGATGGTTACTGCCAGCAAGTTATGTTTGGCTTTATTCATTTGCTAGTTTCCCTATTTCAAGCATGAGCTAAGTTTTTGTAATATCGGTTATTAGATGTATTGTTGTAGCAAAAAACTATGTAATAAAATAAGTAAGATCTTTTTATTAAATTTAAAAATATAATCATATTACCTCATTTGTTAAAAACTATAGCATTAAAGACATTGATGTAAAATAAGTAATTAAAATTTTTATGATTTAATGCAATTAGTATGCCTTTTGTGCTTTTTTGTTATAAAAAATGATAATTTAATTGTTTATAGTGATTGTGATTTTAAATTATTGTTATGAAAAGATAATCTCTAAATGATTTATGTTAGAGTTTTTTTTAATATTTTAAGTTAAATTGTTAATATAGCGTAAACTAAGTTACATACTGTTTTTAATAATAGGAATTGATATGTTTATATTAGATGAGTATTTAAATAAAGATTGTATTGCAATTGGCAATTTCCCACTTTGCCAATTACTACTAAAGGATGATAAAAAATATCCATGGTTTATTTTAGTACCAAGACGTAATGATACGATGGAAATATTTGACCTGTTACCTGATGAACAACATCAGTTATGGGCTGAAGTGACAGCTTTCAGTGAATTAGTTAAGGATGTTTTTAAAGCTGATAAGATCAATATTGGTGCATTAGGTAATATTGTTAGCCAATTACATATCCATGTAATAGCACGTTATAAAGATGATGTAACTTGGCCTCAACCTGTTTGGGATAAATTACCTGCAAAACCTTATGATGAGAGTGAAATAGACGCTATTAAAAAGCAGTTGCAAGAAATAATGCCTGTTACCTTTTCATTTAAGTGATTAATAATGAGTGATTTAGAGGCGCGTGTTAATGACTTGGAAAGTCGTCAGGCTTTCCAAGATGATACTATTCAAGCATTGAATATTACTATTGTAAAACAACAACAGTTAATAGACCTTTTAGAAAGAAAAGTACAGTTACTGATTAAAGGTCACAATGAGTTATTAGAGCAGTGGCGTGAGATTGAGGACAATATACCACCACCTCATTATTAAAATTTGTGTTATGAAGGGAACTTATTACCTTTTTAACTTTCTGTTAGAGGACAGAATCCTAAAAATCTGAAAAGTAAGTTTGAAGAGAAATAATAAATTTCTCATATATTTCTCTTTTTCTTATCTCTAGTAACTTTATTATAGAAAAGAAGCTAATTACTTTATTTAAGTAATTAGTCAGTGTTTTGTGTGTTTGTGAAAAATTAGGTTATAAATTAATTGATATTAAGTTTAATAAGGGGAGTTTAGCGCATTTATGTATGCTTTATTACAACCCTTTATTTGTCCAAGTTTAGATGCTGTAAAATTCGCTATAAAAGTGTCTATTGCAGCAGGGGTAACATTGTTTCTTGCTTTTTGTTGGGATTTAAATCAGCCGCAATGGGCAGCTGCAACTGCTGTGATTGTAGCTCAGCCTCATTCTGGGATGGTCGTAAGTAAAGGCTTGGCTAGGCTAGTAGGCACTATAATGGGAACAATAGTGGCATTAGTAATTACAGCATTGTTTAGCCAAACACCATGGCTCTTTATTGCTGCTATGGCTATTGTCTTAACCCTTTGTACTGCAGCTTCTACAGTTATTCGTAGTATTTGGTCTTATTCATTCGTGTTAGCAGGTTATACTACGGCAATTATTGTTTTACCTGATATTTTTAAGCCACTTTCTATTTTTGATTATGCCATTGCAAGATGTACAGAGATTTGTTTAGGGATTATATGTACTTCTGTAGTGTTTGCTATTTTATGGCCTGTTCGTGTTCATCATAGCTTAGTAACAGAGGCTTCTAATACGTGGAAGGCAGGTCTATTATCTGCTTGTAGCGCATTGAAAGGGCAAAATGTTAATGAGAGCTTATTAAATAGCCTTGCAAAAATTGTAGCTGTAGACGCACAGCGTGAACATGCACTATTTGAGGGCGGTGATGGCAAAAATCGGGCAAAAGCTATCCAGGATATGAGTCATGATATTCTGGCATTATTACGTGCAGCAAGGGGTGTGGCGAGACAATGGAAGTTTCTATCTAGAGAAAGCGCTGAGCAGTTGCAACCTTGGCTTGATGAGTGTATTGAGAAATTAACTATTCCTACCCATAAATCTTTAACTCACTTAGCAAAAAGCCTCTATGAAGCAGGCCGTATTAATAAAGAGATGGAACAAAAAGATATTCTAGCTCGATTAGAAATGGTTATTCGTTATGCTATTGCGGCAGGATTAGATTTGTCATCAGTACGCAGTGGTAAATTGCACAGAAGAGCAAAAGCTACTTATTTATCAATACATAGAGATTATTCATTAGGGTTATTCTTTGGTTTGCGGACAGGGCTAGCTTTTATTGTATTAGCTGCTTTTTGGATGTTATGGGGCTGGCCTATTAATGAAGCAAGTGGTGCTTTAATGATGGTAGCTGTTACTTGCAGTCTCTTTGCCAATAGAGAAAATGCGGCTCAGATAAGTATGGGATTTTTGCGTGGGATTTGCTATGCAGTGATCGTAGCTTTTGTCGTTTCTCAACTTATTATTCCTTCTTGGAGTGGTTTCCCACTATTGTGGTTGGCTATAGGTGTACCACTATTTTTTAGCTCACTTGGTCTTGTTAAACCTGAGATAGCTGGTACTTGTACTATATTTTCTATTAATATTGTAATGTTATGTAGGCCAACTAATCATGGCTTTCAATCTACCGAAATGTTTATTAATCAGGGTTTAGCCATGCCATTAGGCATTATAGCGGCGATGCTAGCATTTCATTTGGTTAAAATTAACACACCTTATTGGCAGGGCAGATATATGTTAGGAGCTATGCTAAAGGATTTAAGGAAACTGACGCAAAGTTCGGTGGGTGGCGCTGAAACATGGTTTGGTGGACGAATGGCGGACCGTTTAATTTTGTTAGCACGCCATCGAGAAATAATGGCAGCAAAAGCTGAGGAACGCTGGAATGATGCCTTGCATGTAATGGATATGGGTGATGAGATACTTAATCTACGTAGTAGTTTAGTGGGGCAAAAAGTATTACGTACAGATTTAGCTGATTATTTAGCGGTATTAGTGAAAGTATTTGAGAAAGAACCTGATAGTATTAATACATCTCTTTTAGATGAGGCAAGTGAGAAGCTTAAATCTGCTATTAGGAAAAAAGATGTTGATACTAATTCATTATTAGCATTGTCATCTGTTAAACAGTTACAACAAATTTGGTCTGCTTGGAGTCAAGAACAATCTAGACAAAAGGAAGAAAATTATGGGGTTGCATGAGGTGGCTATTGGTGGTATTTATATCAGTCCGCTACTAGTTTTTGCAATATTAGCATTACCTATTACCAAAGGTGTGTTAATGCTTATTCAAAAAACCCCATTACCCCGATGGATATGGCATGAAATGCTATTTATTTGTGCATTATATTTATTGATTTTTTGTATACTGACATTAATTGTTGGCGTCTTTTTTTAGGGTGAGGTAAGTGTGCGTTCAGTTATACGTGTAGGTGTGACTCTATTTGTAGTAGTGCTTGCTATTATTGCGGCCATTTTGTTATGGCGGTTCTATATGTTATCACCATGGACAAGAGATGCTAGAGTTAGAGCAGATATTGTAACCATAGCGCCTGATGTGGCAGGTTGGGTTATTGAACTTAAAGTTAAAGATAATCAGCAAGTGAATGAAGGTGATATATTGATGACGATTGATAAAGATCGTTATCAGGCGGCTTATGATCAGGCAAAAGCGATTGCTGAAACTAAAAAACAACAAATGTATTTAAAACAACATGAAGCGAAACGCCGTCGTATACTTGGTTCAAAAGCAATTAGTGCAGAATTATTAGAGAATGCTCAAATAGAAGCAGCTATTGCCAAAGGTGAGTATGATCAATCATTGGCACAACTTGAATTAGCCAAACTTAATTTAGATCGAAGTATTGTTAAAGCTCCACGTTCTGGACAAATTACTAACTTACAATTGGTGCAAGGTAATTATATTAAAGAAGGCCAAGCGGCTATGGCGATTGTGGTGAAGGATTCTTTATATATACAAGCTTATTTAGAGGAAACCAAATTACCAGGTGTTCAGGCTGGAATGCCAGTAGCTATTCGCTTAATGAGTGGTAGTAAGTTATTAAAGGGACGTGTTGAAGGTATCAGTCGTGGTATTACGGATCGTAATGCTACACCAGATGGACAATTATTAGCGGATGTAGAACCTACTTATAATTGGGTTCGTTTAGCACAGCGTATCCCTGTTCGTATAGAGTTTGATGAAATACCAGAAGATATCCATTTAGCAGCAGGTATGACAGCCAGTGTGCGAATTGGTGAACCAAGATTTGCTGATTTATTTATTTTATGGTGATGGTTTACAGCTTCTCTCATAAGGCAGGGATGGGAGAAACTGTCAAAATGAGAGTAGATTAACCAATAGCAACTTTAGGTAATTCAGCCATTTCTATTTCAACGCTTTCATTGGGAAGTAAGGCAGTTGCATCACCCACTACAATACGTTTATTACGTTGATTAAATACCTTAGTAGATAGGCGCACTTGATTCTTAGGTAACTTTTCTAAAACTTCAATTTCAATTCGTAAAGTATCACCAGCATGAACAGGGCGTAAAAATTCTAAGGTTTGTGTTAAATACACTGAACCTGGGCCTGGTAGATGGCAAGCCATAGCTGCACTGATAAAACCGGCACTCAACATCCCATGTGCAATCGGTTTTTTAAAGCTAGTAGTGGCTGCATATTCAGCACTTAAATGAACAGGGTTGTTATCACCAGATGCTGCAGCAAATAATAAAATATCTTTTTCTTCTACACTTCTTTCAATAGTAGCTTTTTGACCGATCTCAATGGCATCATAAGTAATGGTTTGAATTGTATTTGGCATGATTTACTCAATGTAATGTCAATTAAATCGTTCATTTTAACTAAAATTAATCACTAGTTTAAATAAAATTGTTGTTTATTTTGGTTTGGTTAAGTAATTAGAAAGTCTTACTTAGACATATTATTAATTTGAAATAAATAACTATTAGTTAATATCAGTCGTTGGAAATGATATAATTCAACATTACATAATTAAAAAATAGCTGAGTTAATTATTCACTTTCTATTAATAGCTGTATCATACTAATTTACTAGTTTTTTGCATAATGGTGTTCTTATTGATTTTAGTTAATAAGAATTAATAAGTAAGGTTTTTTTGTGGCTGAATCAACAACAGAGTTTAATTACCCTAAACTGGATAAAGTAACCGTAATAGGGCTAGGTCTTATTGGTGGCTCTTTTGCTAAAGCAATAAAAGAGCGGGGTCTTAGTCAACAAGTAGTAGGCTTTGATAAAAGCGTTGATACTTGCCAAATAGCTATACAAAATCAGGTAATAGACCATTCGGCTGCGTCTCTTATTGACGCTTGCCAAAATGCAGACCTTATAGTATTGGCTATTCCTATTCTAGCAGTAGAAAAACTTTTACCACAGTTAGCTGAACTTGATTTAGGAAAAGCAGTTATTACTGATGTGGGGAGTGTTAAAGGTAATATAGTTGATGCTGTGCGTTTAGCAATGCCAGATCAGTTATCTATATTTGTTCCAGGGCATCCTATAGCAGGTTCTGAGCGTAGTGGTATAGAAGCTGCTAACAGTGAGTTATTTGTTAATCATAAAGTGATTTTGACACCTAATGATCAAACCAGTTTAACTGCTTTACAGTTAGTAACAAGTATTTGGCGGACATTGGGTGCCGATGTTGAGCAGATGTCTGTTGAACATCATGATGAAATTTTAGCAGCCACTAGTCATTTACCCCATTTATTGGCTTATGGCTTAGTAGACTGTTTAGCAAAAAATCATGATAACTTAGATATTTTTCGTTATGCCGCGGGAGGTTTTCGTGACTTCACCCGTATTGCGGGCAGTGATCCTATCATGTGGCATGATATTTTTCTGGCAAATAAAAAAGCAGTGCTCGCTGTTTTAGATAGTTATATGCAAGAGTTAAATGGGCTCTATAAAGCTGTTGAGGAAAAAAACGGCACAGAGTTATTAGATGTTTTTACTCGGGCAAAAGCAGCACGTGGTCATTTCAATAAGATTTTAGAAGATAGAGCTAATATGAACAATAAATCTCAACAACCAACAGATTTAATTTTTATTGCTAAACCCGTTAAAAAATTATCAGGTCAATTACAAGTTCCAGGTGACAAATCTATTTCACATCGCTCTATTATTTTTGGTTCATTAGCGGAAGGTGTAACCACCGTTGATGGCTTTTTGGAGGGTGAAGATGCGTTAGCTACCTTACAAGCTTTCCGTGATATGGGGGTGACTATTGATGGGCCTGATGAGGGTAGAGTGGTTATTCATGGTGTTGGAATGCGAGGCTTAAAAGCGCCTTCTGGAGCAGTATATTTAGGTAACTCAGGTACTTCAATGCGTTTATTGGCAGGTTTATTATCTGCTCAAGCCTTTAGCTCTGTATTAACAGGTGATACTTCTTTATCAAAACGTCCCATGAATCGTGTGGCGAAACCGCTTAGAGAAATGGGAGCTGTTATTGAAACAGGAGCAGAGGGAAGACCACCTCTAAGCATAGAAGGCGGACATCTTTTAACTGGTATGCACTATGATATGCCCATGGCGAGCGCACAAGTTAAATCATGCTTATTATTAGCAGGTATGTATGCTTCGGGAGAAACATCCGTTACAGAGCCAGCTCCTACTCGAGACCATACTGAGCGTATGTTAAGAGGGTTTGGTTATCCTGTTGAAGTTAATGGTTCAACTGTAACGATTAAACCAGAAGGTAAACTAACCGCAACTAATATCCATGTACCTGCAGATATTTCCTCAGCTGCCTTCTTTTTAGTAGCAGCAACGATTGCTGAGCAGGCAGATTTAACATTGACCCATGTAGGTGTCAATCCAACACGGACTGGCGTTTTAGATATTCTGAAGCTAATGGGTGCAGATATTACTCTGGAAAATGAAAGAGAAGTTGGTGGAGAGCCAGTAGCTGATATTAGAGTGCGTAGTGCAAAATTAAAAGGTATTCAAATTCCAGAAGAGCTAGTTCCTTTAGCGATTGATGAGTTCCCTGTATTATTTGTAGCAGCTGCTTGTGCAGAGGGAACAACAGTATTAACGGGTGCTGCTGAACTAAGAGTAAAAGAGTCTGATCGTATCCAAGTAATGGCTGATGGCCTAATCACTTTAGGTATTAAAGCAGAACCAACAGCTGATGGAATTATTATTGAAGGTGGACAAATAACCTCAGGAGAGGTGTGGAGTCATGAAGATCACCGTATAGCAATGTCTTTTGTAGTTGCTTCTATTCGTGCACAAGGTGATGTTCGTATTCGCGATTGCGAAAATGTGGCTACTTCTTTTCCCAATTTCTTAGAATTGGCTCAACAATGCGGTATTAATGTAAAACAGGAGTAGAGTGGATGGCAGTAGAGCAAATACCTTTAATCACCATTGATGGGCCTAGTGGTTCTGGTAAGGGAACCATAGCTACATTGCTAGCTAAAAATTTGGGCTATAACTTATTAGATTCAGGTGCTATTTATAGGGTATTGGCAACAGCCGCTGAAAAGCATCAGATTGCATTAGACGATGAAAGTGCATTAGTTCAGTTAGCAGAAGATTTAGATGTTGTTTTTAAGGTTGATACAAACCAAGATAAACAATCTATCTTGTTAGAAGGCCTAGATGTGTCAGACAAGATTCGTACTGAGTCAGTGGGTAGTTGTGCTTCTAAAGTTGCTGCTTTACCAAAGGTAAGAGAAGCCTTATTACAGCGGCAAAGAGCATTTTTAACAATGCCAGGGTTAGTTGCTGATGGTCGTGATATGGGAACAATCGTATTTCCTACTGCTCCTTTAAAATTCTTTTTAACAGCTAGTGCTGAGGAAAGGGCTAGAAGGCGCCATATTCAGTTGAAAAAAGCCGGTGAAGATGTTATATTGGGGAGTCTTATTGATGAAATTAGAAAGCGTGATGAACGGGATACTAATAGATCTGTTGCTCCTCTAAAGCCAGCAATTGACGCTATTGTTATAGACTCAACCACGCTAACGATTGAACAAGTGTTGCAAGAAATTTTAACTGAAGTATCTAAGCACACTATTTTTAGTTAGTTTAAAAGTAATTTTTTCATACCAAAGAAACCAGCTAAAGTTCTTTGGTATTTTATTAACTAACCCGTATTTAAGCTGGAGATACGGTTAGACGATTTATCGTCTTTAACTACAGGTATGAACATGAGCGAAAGCTTTGCAGAACTTTTTGAAGAAAGTCAAAAAATCCAATTAATGCAGTCTGGTTCTATTGTAACAGGGACTGTGGTTGATATCGCCGGTGATTGGGTTATCGTTGATGCTGGATTAAAATCTGAAGGTTTTATTCCTTTAGAACAATTTGTAAATGAACAAGGTGAAGTAACCATCAAAGTTGGGGACGACGTTCAAGTAGCTTTAGAAGCTGTTGAAGATGGTTGGGGTGAAACCAAGCTTTCCCGTGAAAAAGCTAAGCGTGCTGAATCTTGGCAAACGCTTGAAGCTGCATTCGCTGCCGAAGAAGTGGTTAAAGGCCTTATCAATGGTAAAGTTAAAGGTGGCTTTACAGTTGATGTTAATGGTATTCGTGCTTTCTTGCCAGGTTCATTAGTAGACGTGCGTCCTGTACGTGATACTTTACATCTAGAAGGTAAAGAGCTTGAGTTTAAAGTTATCAAGTTAGATCAAAAACGTAACAACGTTGTGGTTTCTCGTCGTAGCGTATTAGAAGCTGAAAACAGTGCTGAGCGTGAAGCATTATTAGAGAACTTACAAGAAGGTCAAGAGGTTAAGGGTACTGTTAAGAACTTAACTGATTACGGTGCATTCGTAGACCTAGGTGGTGTTGATGGTTTATTACATATCACTGATATGTCTTGGAAACGCATCAAGCACCCATCAGAAGTAGTTGCTGTTGGTGATGAAATTGATGTTAAAGTATTGAAATTCGATCGTGAGCGTAACCGTGTATCTTTAGGCTTAAAACAATTAGGCGAAGACCCATGGATTGCAATCAAAGCTCGTTATCCACAAGGCACTCGTGCAATGGCACGTGTTACTAACTTAACAGACTATGGTTGTTTTGCTGAGTTAGAAGAAGGTGTGGAAGGTTTAGTTCACGTTTCAGAAATGGATTGGACTAACAAAAACATCCACCCATCTAAAGTGGTACAAGTGGGCGACGAAGTTGAAGTTCAAGTGTTAGAAATTGACGAAGAACGTCGTCGTATTTCTCTAGGTATCAAACAAACTAGAACTAACCCATGGGAAGACTTCTCTACTCGTTACAACAAAGGTGACAAAATCACCGGTAACATCAAATCAATCACTGATTTTGGTATCTTCATTGGTTTAGAAGGCGGTATCGATGGTTTAGTACACCTATCTGATATTTCTTGGAATGAAACAGGTGAAGAAGCTGTTCGTAACTACAAGAAAGGTGATGAAATTGAAACTATCATTTTATCTGTTGATGCAGAACGTGAGCGTATTTCTTTAGGTATCAAACAACTTGAAGCTGATCCATTCCTTGACTATGCTGAAACTCATGACAAAGGCACAGTAGTTAAAGGTATAGTGAAAGAAGTTGATGCTAAAGGTGCAATTATCACTTTAGCTGAAGAAGTTGAAGGTCAACTAAAAGCTGCTGATATTTCTCGTGAGCGTGTTGAAGATGCGCGTACAGTATTGAAAGAAGGCGAAGAAGTTGAGGCGAAGATCACTAACGTTGATCGTAAATCTCGCGTAATCACTCTTTCTATCAAAGCTAAAGATGTTGAAGAAGAGAAAGATGCCCTTAAAGAGCTTCGTAAACAAGACGATACAGCACCAACTACATTAGGTGACTTATTCCGTCAAAAATTAGAAGATCAAAATAATTAATGATCTGCTAATAAAGTAAAAAAGGGCGATTTATTCGCCCTTTTTTATTGTTTATTCATTTATATAAATATATTAAAGATAATAATTACAGCATGATAGAGTTAAAAAATGAATTATTTCAAATAGAGCTAATTGATGAAAGTACGTTTACTTTAGACTCTACGGATAATAAGGTCTATAACAAATTATTTAACCCTATAAATTTAAAAAGAAGTGATTGTTATAACCTTATAGTTCTTTAATAATTATATTGTAGAGATTGATTTAATAGTATTAGAAGTATTAATTGTAAGCAGTTTTCTGATCATGAAATATTTTTCTCTATTAATTACTTTAGTGGAGGGTATCTTATATATGGTGAGCTTGAAATTATAAAATTAGATAATGGATTTAATAAGGAGTGGATATTTGGCTATAGTGATGTATTTATTAGCACTACTGGTGAGGAATCATTTCAAATTAAAGATAAAAAAATACATCTTCTTTGTTGGGATGGTAATAAATTGATATTGGATAAAGATGGCAATCTTATACAACAACTATCTAGTTCTATAAACTAACCTATATTAGCTGGTTGGATGAAAATAAATCATATATTTTCTAGAAAAAAGCTTTACAAAAATTAAAAAACCTCTATAATGCACAACCCATAAAGCCGGTATAGCTCAGTCGGTAGAGCAACTGACTTGTAATCAGTAGGTCCCGAGTTCGACTCTTGGTGCCGGCACCATATATAAAGCCTAGTTAATTGATTTAACTAGGCTTTTTTTATTTAATAGCTTTTATTAACCCCTAATTTAACCCCTATTTTATTTTTTAACCTACCTTAATTAAGTTAAATTTCAGTTTTTAATTTTGCGGTTAAATAAAAAAGCTAGAGATACGGTCACCACATTTTAAAATAATAAGTTTTATCCTACCTCTCCCATACTTAACTAGATATATTATTAATTAGCTTTTTGCTGATCTAACCATTGTTGCCTTTCTGTTATTTCTTTTTGTAGTCTTGGGCTTGGTTGTGTCCATTTTTCTTTAGGTAAGGGCATAGACCATGCTAGGATGGTTTCATCTTTAAAGTCGGGGATTTCATTTAGTTTCCAACTGTCATAAAAATCCACTAAAAACTCACCCAAAAGTACAATGCTACCTAAACTACAAATAGCCCCTATTAAATCGCCTTCTTTCCATTCCATAATCATTCGCCCTATGCGCCCATCTTTTATAGGATGTTTATTGCCAATACTAGGCTCTGGACAATCCTCTGCGCCTATTTCCATAAAGCTACGGATACATTCCCATTGGGCAAAACCACCCTCAGCAAACGCACAATTAGACGAAAACACCGCCACATATTGCTTTGTTTTGGGATGAGGGGCATAGAGATTAAAAATAGCCTGAGTAATTACCCCATGTCGACCATAGGTATTGATTTCTTTGGTTTCGGCTTTAATTTTTTCCCAAGGGATAAACCAATCCTGTTTTTTATAGCGTATATACACTTCTCGTCGCTGACGGTTAAATCGTATTCTAGGTAAAGGGGCGGATTTAAATAGGGCATAGATACTGCCTAATATAATAGGAAAGCATACAATAAGTGAGATAATGACTAAACCACCACCTTTTGAAAAATTTTCCCATCCCATTAAGTAAACAATTAAGCCTATTAGCCAAGAGTAACCCCATAAAAAAACATAAACACCAGCAATAGCATATTCAGAACAAATATCTAAAATATTATGAGTTTTGCGTCCAATAATCCCCCTATATCGCCTGCGGTATGGCCAGTAGGGATAGGTGGCGGGGATAATTGAACGGTTTTCATTAGGCTATCCTTATGCTTTAGGGGTTAATTGTTGTGAGGTTAAGGTTACTAAAGTATCTCTAGCATTTATAAGCTCACAGTTGCTAGGGTTGGTTAATTCTTCTACACCACTGTGTTGTATACGGAAATAATAATCTTCCACTTGTAGATTTTTAGCTATTTCGGCTATCTGCTTATTGTATAGTGTGATAATAGGATTAGTATAGTAAATATGCGCTTCTAGCTGTTCGATTTCTACAGCCTCAAGCTCTGCTTTTAATACAATACCTTGCCCTATCTCATGGGGTATCCACTGCGCTTTACTACGTTTTTGCCAAGCAGGGGTAATAATATTAATATCATGATTATAGTATTTAGTATGTTTAGCTTTTAAGGTAAGCATCACTTCTGCGCTATGATCGGCAGCAGGCAGATAAATAGTAAGCTGTTTAAGGCGATTATAAACAGAGGCAAACTCACCATCACGATAATGTCTTGTTGGCGCATTGGGATTACTGGCAAGTTGGTATTCACTTACTAAGGTAGGTTTAAAAAGTAGTTTAACCAATTCCGCTAAATCTTCTACTAATTGACTAGCAGTAGGATTAGTATATTTAGGGCGAGTACCCCAACAGCAACCACTTAAAAAGTGTTGTAAAGGCGTTTCTTGTTGTGCAATCATAACAATAGCTTTTTGGGTATTAATATACTCTAGGCGGTTTTTGTAGTTTCTTTGCTTATCGTTCATTCTGATAACCTCTAACGATTATTAGGCTTTTAACTTTTTTAAAGACAATAAAAGTCTCTATTAGCTAACCAAAGGGTTAGCTAATGATTAATGTTTATAATGAGTTAATTGATTTTTGTTTAGCTAGCTTTACTATGTTGTCTTTCTGCTAAACGTTGCTCTATCCATTCTTGGATTTCGTTATATTCCCAAAAAGTTGATCGACCAACTTTAGTGTATTGGGGAAATATACCTGCATTAACATAGTTATATATGGTAGCTCTTGATAAGCCTGTAATAGATATTACTTGAGAGAGTTTGATAAATTTTTTAGTTGATAGCATAGCTAAATTCCTTAACTGGTAAGAGTAAAGGCAGTCTAGCTACTCGGAAATATATAATATCGAAAGGTAGGTAATAGATAGAATAGGTTATCAAGTAACTCCATGCTGTTTGCATTGTTCAATATCTATGTCCTAACAGTTTGTAATTATAAATTATTTTGCTAGGGTAGTCTTGTGTTTTCTTGTTATTGCTAAGTATTGCTTAGTAAGTTTATCGCTTTTTATTAATAATATTCATGATGATATTAAGTTTTATATTTTGGTAGCTGTACAAAGACAAAAGACTCTTTATTGATTAGGTTTTTACTATAAAAATATTTCATGGTTCTTTTACAAAAAAATAGATTTATATGGTATTAGTAGATATAAATAAACCCGCCTAAAGCGGGTTAATCTCTAATGACAATGTTTAGTACCCGCTTTTCTATCCATATGACAACCATTTTTATCCGTGCGACCAGAATGAGCACTGTAAGACTGCTTGCTAGTAAGCCAACCACTATAATAGCCAGTATTAGCTTTTTCATTGAAACATCCTTTTTTGGGTTTTAATTAACTTATCAATATATCAAAAGGATATCTTTTTTAATAATTACTTTAGATATGTAATAGCATGAGTTTTTTATGTTTTCTTATATATAAGTTAAGCGAATAGAATTAGAAGATAATTAAAAATTTAACTTACAGATAATAATTAATAATGAAAAAACTATTATTAGTTATTTTTTCTTATATAGGGAGACTGAATGTTTACCACCGTATCAATAATCATCTTGGTAAGTGTTTTATTTGTACTAAAAGAGCTTCTAAGATCAAAAAATAAGAAAAACTCGAAGAGAAGCAGTTGGGGTCCTCCTTTAAGAGAACAGACAATTCAAAAGCCTAGCCCTAACATTAGAGATAAAGGAGATCAGTTAAAAATCGTATCTTCTGAGAGTGTAGAGTTTTCAACTAGAAAACTTATGGGATTCCATGAGTATAAGGTTTTTAATTTAATTGAAAAGGAAATTATTCCAGATTTTAAATATTGCAGAGTATTTGCTCAAGTAAGTCTTGGTGAGATCTTAGATTCTAGCTATAACTTGGCTCGTAGATGTATTAATAGTAAGCGTGTAGATATCTTAATTATTGATGGTAGTGGTAATCCTTTGCTAGCTGTTGAATATCAGGGATCAGGTCATTATAAGAGCGATGCAGCTTTGAGAGATGCTGTAAAAAAAGAAGCATTACGTAAAGCAGGTGTTGGTTATATAGAAGTTACTCCTGAGCATACAAATGATGACATTAAATATATTGTAAGAAGATCACTTGAAGGTCGAGTAGTAGTGAAAAATAATACTGAACAAAAGCCAGTTGAGCAGTTTTCTGTATAGTTGGCTAATAACTTAAGGTAATGTAGTAGTCACGACCAGATCGTACAGTAACCCATTTTAAAAAGGTGTCTGTTAGGTTAGATCTGGTCTAAATTCTTTTCTAACCAGATCAGTTTTCCATCAAGTAATGTTTCCATAGGAGTTCTTCCACAGCATATTTTACCTTGATGAGTTCGGTTATTATTGTAGTAATCTAGCCATTCGTCCAGATCTTTTTGCAGTTCCTCTAGATGATTATAAAGCTTTTTCCTAAAGGTAATTTGGTAAAACTCTTGTGATACAGTCTTATGGAATCTTTCACAAATACCATTAGTCTGCGGTGACATGGCTTTAGTTTTAGTGTGATCAATATCATTGATCGCTAAATAGAGCTGATAATCATGGTGTTCTACCTTTCCACAATACTCTGTGCCTCTATCAGTGAGTATTCTCAACATAGGCAGTTCATGACTATTATAGAAAGGTAATACCTTATCATTAAGTATATCCGCTGCGGTAATCGGTGTTTTAGTGGTGTATAGCTTACAATGAACTACCTTTGAGTAGGAGTCGATAAAGGTTTGTTGGTAAATTCTACCTACACCCTTTAAGTTACCTACATAAAAGGTGTCTTGGCAACCTAAATAACCAGGATGAGCAGTTTCTATCTCACCACTCGCTTCATCATCGTGCTTTTTCTTTTCTAAAGCAGCTATTTGTTGATCGTTGAGAATAATACCTTCAGTAGCTACTTTTTCTTCTAATGCTTTAAGACGTTTTTTAAAATTCTCTAAGTTATACCTAAGCCAAATAGAACGAACACCGCCACCTGAAACAAATATACCTTGCTTTCTTAACTCGTTACTAGCTCTGTGTTGACCATAGGCAGGATACTCTACAGCATAAGATACTACTGATTGCTCTGTTGTTTCATCCACTCTATTTTTTAGATTAGGTACTCGTCTACTTTTTGAAATAAGCGAATCGATATCACCTTGCTCTACAAGTTCTTGGTAGCGATAAAAGGTATCTCTTGATACCCCCATTACTTTACAGGCTTTGGATACGTTTTGTAGTTCTTCTGCTAAGTTTAAAAGACCTACTTTATGTTTAATGATTGGATTGTTAGTATGTAACATGAGAGTTACTCCTTTTGTTCTGATTAAAGTTTCAACACCTTTATCAAAACGGGTAACTCTCTCTTTTGCAAGAAAATTGTACGATCAGGTCTTAACTATTCCATATTATCAGATATATTTGGGGTAACACTGCTTCCTCTAGGCCCATAGTTTTTACAGCCATTTTCCAGATCATTTACAGTAAAACCTGCATAAGAGGTTGTAGATAAAAAGGTAGTTAATACTATTAATATTATTTTTTTCATATCTCTCTCCTAGAGCTTCCTTTGAATTAAAATAACTTATATATTTTCAAGTTATTATAAACTTAGAATAATCTATTAATAGCATTTTCCTTTATTAGACTTTAGTATTGGAATTATTTGTTTTTTCTAAACTTCCTAGGAGCTATAGCTTTTTGAGACCATAGACTAATCTTATTAGCTCTAGCTTGTTCTTCTGCTTTTTTGTATTGCTCGTTTTTCTTCCCAAAAGGACAGTACCAAGCCATTCCTTTTTGAATCATTATAAGATTAACATCTTCATAACATGAAGGTTCAAATTTTGTTAAATAGGTTGGTGCGCTATATTTGAACAGTAGAGCATGATAGTTCCTAGAGTATATCTATACCTATCTTTACCATGAGTATCTACCCTCACAGTTTTATTGAATATAAGATCAGATAAGGCTTTTCTGGACGCAGTGCCAAAATCTTGTTTACGTTCAGGCGCATCTATTTGATAGAGCCTAATCTTATGTTGAACTTTATCAGCAGTTAAACAGGTAATAGTATCACCATCAGCAATAGCTACTACTTTACAAGTGAGAGTATCAGCAAAGGAAATAATTGGGCAGAGTAATAGAATGGAGAATAGCTTCATATTATTTGTTTATCAATGAGATATACGACTATAGTATATAGCCTATAAATAGAAATTACACTATTTTGATTAATAAAAAAATATTTAATGAAAAATAATTTATATTTAATAAGGTAATGATTTAATTGATTTTTATTTTTATTGACACCTAATATTATTTCAAAGCAAAATGGTTTTGCTTGCAAGCATAAATGTAAAATTTCAAATAAAAATAATTATCTATTTTATAAGATAATGCTAGCCTCTCAGGAGAACTAAATGAAAAAGATTATGATCGCATTTATAATGTCATTATTTACTTTAATATCAATTAATTCTTATGCACAGGAGCAAAGATGGACAAGTTGGAAATTAATTGCTGTTGGTACTGTTTATTGTGCATATGAGCGTGTTTTAGAGGAATATGATCCAGTAGCAGGGGTATGGGTTGCTACAGATACTAAAGAAGTAAAATCGATAATGGCAGTTTATGGCTGCCCAGCAACTCTTTAAATACAATAAGCCCATCATATGATGGGCTTATTTAACTACTGGTAACTCATCCCATCTAGTAGTATAACGTTTACTTAGCAAATCCCTTTTGATACTCCAAGCAGCATTTTGTCTAATACCACCTATTCTAATAGTATCTCTACCCATTTTTCTATTAATTGAATCAATGGTATTCATTAATGTATCTGATTTTTGACGTTCTTCGCTATCCTGTGATGCTGAAAATATATCAAACTGCTCAATATCCTTATCAGTTAGATCAAGCATCATGACACCAGCTTTCATAAACAAATAGCCTTTTCTGTAAATAGCTTTTAATCCTTCTTGAGTTGTTTTAATGATCTCTCTCGTATCATTAGTTGGATAAGGAAGAGGAACAACTATAGAAGGGTTATACTGGGGTAAATCATCCCTAAAACGATTGGTTTTTAAGAATACTAATACAGCTCTAGCAACAGAGTTTTGTTTTCTTAACTTCTCAGCTCCACGACTAGCATGAACTCTAATAGCTTCGTGTAGGTCGTAGAGACTACCTGTTAAACGTCTAAAGCTATGAGAAGTCATAATATTCTTTTTAGGTGTATCGAGATCATCAAGTTCAATGCATGGAGTACCTTGTAATTCCAATGCTGTACGTTCAAGAACAACTGAGAATTTTTTTCTAATAAATTTAGGATCAGCTTCTTTTAATTGCCATGCTGTTTTTATGCCCATTGCCTGCAGTTTGTTAGCTATTCGATAGCCAACGCCCCATATTTCACTAACAGGCAACTGCTTTAATAGTTCTTCAAGTTTATAATCAGAAGGATGCAACCAACATACGCCCTCATAATCAGGATTTTTTTTAGCCACATGATTAGCTATTTTTGAAAGAGTACGTGCCGAGGAAAGACCAATACTGACTGGAATACCTGTATTGCGTTTAATAATAGCCCTTAAACGTTTACAGTACTCCACAGGATTACCAAAGCCTTCTAAGTGGATAAAAGCTTCATCTATTGAGTAAATCTCTAAATCAGCAGTATGTTCTCTGACTGTATCAAAAACTCTACGACTCATATCACCATATAGCTCATAATTAGAGCTTAAAAGGGTAATCTGTTTACGAATATTAGGCGGAATTTTAAAAGCAGGCATACCCATAGGCACAAGAGGCTTAATCTCATTAGAACGAGCTATTACACACCCATCATTGTTGGAGAGAATACCTACGGGTTTGCCTTCAAGCTTTGGATTAAAAACACGCTCACAAGAAGCATAAAAGTTATTGCAATCAATAAGGCCAATCACTAACTTCTACCCCTTAAAGAATGAATAGCATGTATCACAACGCCCCATATATGAACATCTTTATCCTCTAAAGGAATAGTAGGGTATTCAGGATTGCCAGATACTAAGCAAAGCGAATTAGGCATATAAGCCAATTGCTTACAGGTTAACTCACCATCTATAGCTACAATTACAATATCACTAATTTTCGGCTCAAGAGAACGATCTACAATCAGTAGATCACCACTAAATATACCGTACTCAATCATAGAGTCGCCAACAGCCCTAATATAATAAGTAGAACTAGGGTGTTGTATAAGATGTTCAGTAAGGTCTAACTTAGTTTCAAGATAATCATCAGCAGGGGAAGGAAAACCAGCCCTAACAGGACTATTTACAAATGGCAGATACCGATTTTCAGATTCAAGTACACCACCAAGCACAATAAAACCAGATTTGTGCAAGTTAAAATCTCCAAAAAAACTATAGAAATCCTGTAGACTAAAAATCCCTAAGCGGCATCATGCTCATTGTTGGATTATTAAAAGAGATAGTATGATTAAAACTACATACTACTATGAGTTAAATATATAGATAAATATTTATGGCGGTCAAGTTAGCTATTTCTCTAAAATAGTCAAAAAAGGGAAAGATAATCTAGAGTTGATAAATTAAGAGAGTAACTGCCAGCTTATTTATTATTAATTTTTGAATTGATAGGGGGCTATGTAGCCATGTTCTTTATTATAAGTAATATAGTTGCTCCACCATTGCATAATATTAATACGTTCTTCTAAATTCATCTTTATCATTGTCAGGTTTTAGCACACCTTTCTCATAAGGGTAAATGTCAGATAGTGAGACGAACCATGTTGTATCATTAATCGAATATGAGGTAAATACTCTTAATTTAGCTGCTTGTTCAGAGTTATTCATAGTTGGTTCTGTAGCTGAAGCATAACTATAGATACCGTTTAATAATCCAATAGAAAGCATATAGAAAAAGGATAAGATATTTTTTTTCATTAATTCGTATGCTGTATACAATATTCTAAAATAGAGTGTAAAGTGATAAAAAGATAAATCACTTTATCACAGTTATTTCAAACTAAATAAGCGATTTATAAAAAACTTAAGTGTAAGTACGCTCAAAACATGGATACAGGAGACTAATAAGTTTTTCCAGAGCTATTACAACAAATTAATCCAGAACAAAAGATAGAGGCTATTTATACTGATGGAGCTTATGATACCAAAGTTTGTTATCAAGCCACCACAGAGGAAGTTTAGTAGAATCTAAAATGCACTGCATAAAATGTTTAGGTGAAAAAGTGATGTCTAGCTCCTTTGTCGCTAGGTAGCAGGGCTTACTATAAAAGTCGCCCCATTAAATCAATTTACCTTAATTAGATAGAGCTCTCACTATATGTGTCTCTTGAGTTTGTAGGGGTGTGGTAAACTTACTCTAAATTTATTAGAAGCTAAATTTGCTGTTAGAAAAATTAAAAACAGAAGCTGAAAACAAATAGAACATGAGGTAAACAGCGTAAGGAAAAGGTCGTTTTTCAACAGTAGAAACTATAAAAACAACCTTATTAAAGCACTGTACTAAATGAATTTTTAAGCTATAACCAATAGGTTTGGAGATTGCCTCTTGAAGCTAATGATTGAGAAGGTAACTCACTAAATAGCATATGATAGTCCATCGCGAATTGACTCATATGCCAAAAGCCCCAAGCCATAGCTGCATCTTGTACAGTTTTATGTTTCGAGTAACGGCTTTCTAACTCTCTGCGTACAGCATTGAGTCGGATTGCTTTTAAATAAGTATTAGGACTAATTCCCCAAATAGCGTGAAAGCAATTTTGTAGGGTGCGGCGACTAACATGAAGATATTCACAAAGATTAGCGACAGTGATAACGTCTTGTGGATGTCCTATTACATAGTCACGGGCTTTAGTAACAATCTTTTGGTAATTTTCTCGAGTACGAGAGCGCTTATTATCAACTTGATGGGAGTTGAGTAATAAGCCTGCTAGGCTATCTAATAAATCCTGCCGGAGTGTTTTTAATGTGGCTGGGTTAGTGGTTAACTCTGAATATTGTGCACCCGCAATTAATGCTTGTTGAATAAGATGGCAAATATATTGTTTCTGGAATGCGTTAACTTGTAGTGTTGTATTACGCATTAGAGGAAATAAGGTATCTTGTTGCTCTTTATAGAGAGAGCTTATATGGTTTGTTAACAGCTCTAAGTCTACTACTAAGCCCATGATGGTATAGTCATCGGGCGTGTTCAATTCAAATTCTTTACCACCTTCTCGAATAGCTATTGTCTGCGGTGAAATAGCTTGTGATCCAATATAACCATCAGTGGTTTCTGTATCAGGTGGTATACCTAGCCAAACTGCATTAGGCCAAACCATACAAGATTGACGTAATGCAGAGCTAGTATATTCTTTAAAGAATTGCACACCCTCTAACCAACATTCATCTAACTGACCAGTAAATTGGCCAGGTTTTAATTGGTCATAAAGTTGCTGCCATGCAGTGATATTACACGCATGTTGATAAACATCATCAGTTTTACGCACATTGACATTATGTAAATCAACAATGGGCGTAAAGTTTTTTTCGTCAACAGTAGACTTGCCGTCGATAGGATCAACAATTAAATGGTGTAAATCAATATCCTTGATTTTATTATTCATAACAACCACCATAGATAAAAAAACAGTTATCTATACTATAGCAGTTGTTGCCATAAATCTCTATGGGGTCTTGGTACAACCATACTATAAACAAGTAATCCTTTTTCACCTGCATTAGCACTGGCAGTGTTCACTGCAGTAGTAGTATCAGCTACATCACCTGTTAATACTAAGTAACATTTTCCACCAATACCAAAGGCCATATGGATTCTAATTAATGTGACATTGGCTGCTTTTACTGCACTATCAGCTGCTTCAATACAAGCTGCCACACTATAAGTTTCTACAACACCTAATGCCTGTTGTGAGTCAACTTGTGTAACACCGCTAATAGCAGGTAATACAGAGTGGTGAATATTAGGTAAGATGAATTGATCAACTAATAGATGACCACCTTCCTCTGCGCCAATTTCTACAGATTGCTTAACTGCTGCTACATCACCACCTACCATGACAATATATTTACCTGGACAGATAGTTTTTGCAGTCAGTAAAGTAACATCAGCTGTTTTTAACATTGCATCTGCAACTTGTATGCCTTTAGCAATGCTATTTAGTTCTACTAACCCAATTGCATGATGCATTTATTATGACTCCTGAGCAATAACAATATTTTGGTCATCAATGTGTTGTACAAAGCCTGTAATACTAGCGTGAAGAGGTACACCAAGTTGTCCCTCTGCCATCTCTGCTAATAATTGCCCTTTGGTTACTTTATCACCTACTTGAATAACTGGTTTTGCAGGTGCGCCAATATGTTGTCTAACGGGCAAAGTTACCTTGATAGGTTGCCAACTGGTATCAAACCAAGGTGCTTTATGGTTGACCTTATCTAAATCTAAGCGGCTGATAAGGCGCTTAATAGGTAATAGACGATAACGTGCCATTGGATCTGCTGGACGAAGTTCACCTTCATAGCGACCACCTTGTTCACGGAATTGTTTCTTTAAGGCTTGATTCAAACGCATAGGTGAAATATCAACAGGGCAGGCATAGGCTTCACAAATACCACATTCTGAGCAGGTAAGTGCTGATAGTAGAATAGAGGCCTCGTCAGCTTTTTGATAATTAACTGCACGTACAATTAAGTGAGGAGGTAATTCATGCCCAATTAAATGACGTGGGCATAGTTCTGTACATAAACAACATTGTTCACATACTGTTCTGGCCATCGCTACCACACTTTGCATATTTTGCTTACGACGGCGAATCAATAAGTGATCATCAGGTAATACCAATAAGCCACCTGTTGTTTTAGTAACAGGTTCATCTAATGATTCTACTAATGCCCCCATCATAGGGCCACCATTAATAAAGGCAGGATTACTAATAGTGGGGCCACCTGCTAAATCTAAAACTTGCTTTAGGGTAGTACCTAAAGGTACGGTTAGAGTAATAGGTTGTTTAACCATACCGTTGACGGTTAAAGTACGGTCTGTTACAGGTGTTTCATTTTCTACGGCATAGGCAACATTGATTAATGTTTGTACATTATTTACTACCACACCTACTGATAAGGGTAGGGCAGCAGGAGGTACTCTACGACCTGTTGCTAACCAAATGGTAATAACTTCATCACCAGCTGGGTAAATATCTTCTAATATATGTAAACGAATATTAGCAGGTAATAAAGGTTCAAGTTGAGTAATAGCTTCTTGATATTTAGCTTTTAAAGCAATAATACCTTCTTTAGCACCTGTAGCTTTCATGGCATATTGCAAACCACGGACTAGATCATCAGCTTGCCGAGCAGCTAGTTGTTGATCTACTTTTAATAAAGGTTCGCATTCAGCACCATTCACTAAATAAATTTCAGCTTCAGCGTTTAATTTAACATGTGTAGGGAAACCTGCGCCACCAGCACCAACAATACCTGCTTGTTGTACACGTTGCCGTATGGTGGCAGCATCAATTTCAGTAATCATTTTTTAGCCTCAATGATATAGTAGCGATTACCTTTTCGACGTAATTTACCATCACCAACACAATTTTTTAACAACGCACTAATTTCTGTCTTAGAAACATTAAAATGGTTCATAAGATCAGTTAAATTACGGCCTTGTGGATGTTTGGCAATAAGCTTGATAAGCGCTACTTCATTTATCTCATCAGATTCGGTAACTTTAAGTTCAGTAGTTGTTTCAACTACTGGCTTAGCAGCTTTCTCTGGCGCTGCTTTAGGCGTAGCTTTGGTCACTGCGACTTCTGTAGCAGGTGTTACTACTTTAGGCGCAACAGGTTTAGTTGTTGGCGCTTTAGCTTCACTAACAGCAGTTTGTGGTTGTTGAAGATTAAGAACAAACCATTCTGTATCTGTTTCTGGACGGCCTATCTCTTTACGTATAATAACTTGGCCTAAACGACTGGCTGCTGCTGAGCCTGCATCCAATGCAGCACGGCAAGCAGCTAAATCGCCTTCAATCACTAAAGTAATCATCCCAGGCGGGGTTACGGTTTGACTGATTAGACGCACTTGAGCTGCCTTCAGCATTGCATCGGCAGCTTCAATGCTGGCGGTTAAGCCGCTTACCTCCAACAGTCCTAATGCGTTTATCATATTAACTCCTTGCCTAAGATTGGATAGGATTACGACCTACTTCTAAAACTGCTTCAGCAAATGCATCACAAGCAGATTTACAGGCAGCTTGGCTACCTCTCAAAAATGCCGCTGAATAGTTGGTTTCAGATGGAGGTGGTACATAACAAACTAAGTCAACTTCAGCTGCTTTTAATGCAGCATCAATTCCAAAAGTAGCTTCTAGTGGTGGTGCTACCAAGTAGGCAATAGGATCGCCTAGTGGAATGTTAGCCATTTCCGAAAGGTAAGAACCAGTGCGTGATACTACATGCGCTAAGAAAGCAGTATCTTCTTGGTCGTTTGCCCATTGGAACGCTGGGCCATCTTCAATAGTAGCAATCATCGCGTTTAAACCTGCACGAACTTCAGCAGGATTAGGACCACCTAACATGATTAATACTTCTCCAGCAGTTGGTGATGGAGCATTTGCAGCACCTGCGTATAATGAGCGACCATATACCACTTGTACTTGAGCTTGTTTGGTCGCTTCATCTGCTGCAATATAAGTCACGTCATCAGAGTCAGCTGTGATTAAACCTAAACTACGGATATGATCGGGTAGTTTTAGCTCTTTGCGAAAATCTTCTTGCAGTGAAGCAATTAATCTAACGGCTTTAACACTGGGTCTTATTAGGTCTAATGTAGGCATGATATTGCCTCCTTATTAACGGGTTAAGCCAATGCCAGACGCTTTCTTATCTAGCATACGTTTAACTAAATCAACAATAACTGCTGCTGCTTCTACAGGTGGAGTACCTGCACGGTGAATATTTGAGATACAAGTTCTATCCGCTTCAACAGAGTCAGCTACAGTTGGGCTATAAATAGCATAACAAGATAAACTTTCTGACTGGCCTAAACCTGGTCTTTCACCCACTAACATAACAACTGTTTTAGCGCCTAGTACTTCACCAATTTGGTCTTCAATTTTTACTCGGCCATAACGGACGAAAAATGGAGTACCTACATCTAAACCAGCACTTTGTAAACCAGCTAGTAGAGGAGGTAGAATTTCCTCATAGTTAGCAAGGATAGCATCAGTAGATAAACCATCTGAAACCACTACTTGTACTTGAGGATTTTTTTTGCATTTCTCAAGTAAAATTTTAACAGAATCATCACTTAAAATACGACCCATATCAGGACGGGTTAAGTATTGATCTTTATCGTGAACTTCAGATTGTAACTCTAATAAACCTTGTTTTTGTACCCACTCAGAAGGTACTTCTTTAAGTACTGTATCTTTTGAGCGAGAGTGATCAGCTAAAAAACGTAGTAATGAATTTGTCCTAGGTCTAACACCTGTACGACCAGAACCAACACGTGATGCAGTATTGTTTTTTAACGCTTGTAACACTTCTAGATTATGAGGGTGTTGTACACCAATCCATTGTTTAGCTTCCTGAGAACCTAAGTCAATAGAGCAACTTTCAACCGCTTCATTAGTCACATTATTACTAGCCTGCCCAACATTTTGAGTGGTAGTAAAAGATGTGCTATTACCTTTCACATCAAGTTTGCTCATTACTTCTCGAACAAGCGCATCAATTTGTTTTTGATCCATGATTTATTACCCCTCTTAGAAGAATAGTGAAGCGTCACCAGCAGCACTGGTTAAACGACCGTTACTCATAATACCCATGCTTTCTAACCAACGTTCAAACTCAGGAGAAGGGCGTAGGTTTAGTAATTGACGTATCATAGCAGTATCATGGAACGCAGAGGTTTGATAGTTAAGCATAATATCATCACCTAAAGGCATACCAATAATAAAGTTACAGCCAGCAGATGCTAATAAGATAGAAAGTGTTTCATTAACATTTTGATCTGCATTGGCATGATTGGTATAACAGCAGTCACAACCCATAGAAATACCACTTAATTTACCCATAAAGTGATCTTCTAAACCTGCGCGCATAATTTGACGACCATCGTAGAGATACTCAGGGCCAATAAAACCAACCACGGTGTTCACCATAAAAGGATCATAGTGACGAGCCAGTCCATAGTTACGAGCTTCCATGGTTACTTGGTCAGCACCATAGTGGGCATTTGCAGAAAGAGCAGAGCCTTGGCCTGTTTCAAAGTAGAAGAAGTTACTACCAGCAATACGATTATATTCTCTACCAATTGCTTGTGCTTCATTTAACATTTCTAGGCTAATACCAAATTCTTTTAAGCCTTTTTCGCTACCACAAATACTTTGGAAGATTAAACCACCGGGAGCACCTTTACGAATAGCTTCCATTTGAGTGCTAACATGACCTAAAACACAGCCTTGGGTAGGGATTTTAAATTTATCAATAACTTCATAGATGGTATCTAAAACACGACGTAAGTTTTCCACATCGTCCGTTACAGGGTTTACACCAATTACGGCATCACCTGAACCATAGGATAAACCTTCATAAATCTGCGCTTCAATACTTTTAACATTGTCACGAGTATCATTAGGTTGTAAACGAGCAGCAAAATGGCCTGGTAAGCCGATAGTGTTATTAGCTCTTTTTACTACAGGGATTTTTTTTGCACCATAGATTAAGTCACCGTTAGAGCATATTTTAGCAACTGCCGCAACTACTTCAGATGTTATACCTTTACGTAAGAAAGCGATATCATCGTTAGTGGTGTCATCACAGAGAATATACTCACGTAACTCACCAATGGTCCAATTTTTGATACTGTTATAAGACGTCTCATTCACATTGTCTTGAATAAGGCGAGTAACACAGTCCTCTTCATATGGAACCACTGGATTCATACGAACATCTGCAATAGTCATTTCAGATAGCACTTGCTTTGCCGCCACACGTTCTTGTGATGATGTGGCAGCAACACCTGCCAACTCGTCGCCAGAGCGTGGCTCATTAGCTTTTGCTAAAACTTCTTTAACATCTTTAAATTGATAGCTTTGACCAAAAAGCTGGGTTTTAAGTTTCATTAATTACGCTCCTTTAGGAAGGAAATGCCAATGATTTAACGGTGATTGGTACAATTTCCCCGCCAAATAATGGGTTGCCAATATCAATATAATCGCCTTCTCGGGTTACTACTTCATCAATGACGGCCAATGTTCTACCCCCTAAGTGTGGTTGTAGTAACATCCCTAGTACTTTACCGAGATCCTGTTGAGCAATCACGATAAGTGGCTGAGAATTGGGATAATGTTGTGAAAAATCACCTAGTGCTTTAACACATAACTGAATAGCCTGATAAGTTACAGGTGTATCAGCAGGGAGCGTTAAAGCATAAGAGTCAGTTTCAGCAGATAAATCATGTTGTATTAATGCTTGTTGCCAAGCTGTAAGAAGCTCCTCTGGGTTAAGTGATACACCACTTACTCTGGTATGAATAACTGGAATATTACGAATTGGTAAAGGAACTTCTTTTAACCAAATAGTACTACCAGAAAGTGATAAGGTATGTGCACCAGCTCCAATGACAGTAGCTCTAATAGTTTGTTTAGGTGCTTTTAAAGGCAACTTAGCGAAACCAGCATGCTTCGCAATAGCACGAGCTAGTAATGGGCCAATGTCCCCAAATTTAAATAGTTGATCGTCGGTTACTGGCTGATAAACGCAAGTACCAACACCACCTGAAATAGTTAATGCATTTAACAATCCTGAAGTGGGGAGGGCATCTGTCATTAATAGTTGTTTGGCTAGATCAGAAGGTTGTCCTATAGTCACTTGATAAAGTAAATCAGCCATCAACTCTGTCACTTGTACAAGTTGTTGTCTATTAAGTGTTAGTGGATCTTGATTACCAAACAAGGCTTGGCAGACTAGTTTACCAGGAGCATGTGCACGTACCACACGACCCTGTTGATCTGTTTCTAATAAACGTCCACCAATATTAAGACAAGCAGAGTCAACCACCTCGCCATCTTCAAATAATACATAGTTAGCAGTGCCACCACCGATATCAATATTTAATACACGACCAATGGTAGTGCGTGATAATTCACTCGCTCCTGAACCTTGTCCTGCAATGATTGATTCTAAGTGTGGGCCTGCTGTGGCTACAACAAAGTTGCCTAGTGTTTCTGCTAGTTTCAATACTGCAGGGCGTGCATTACGTGCTTTGGACGTTTCACCTGTGATGATGATAGCGCCAGACTGAATTTCTTCAGGGGTAACACCAGCAGTACGGTACTGATCTAGAATAAATGACAATAGCTCTTCTTCACGAATACGTCCCTCAAAATCTATAGGTGTAAAGATTACAGGACTTTCGTAAAGAATTTCACGTTTAGTAAACTCGTAGTGAGGTACTTGTGATACAGCGGCACGATTTACTAACTCTAGGCGAGAGAAGATCACCTGAGTAGTGGTAGTACCTATATCTATACCTACACTACGAATTACTGTGGTAGCCATCTTAATATTCCTTATTTAGCTTCTGCTTCAAAAGAAGTTTCTTCAACAACAATATCAACTTCTTCTACCTTCATTGGAGCAGAGGTTTTAGGTGCAATCATCATCGCTACACCAACAGCTGTAATACCACCGACTAACTTACCTACGATCATTGGGAAGATCATGGTGGATACACCAATACCTGCAACAAAACCTAAGTGATCACCTAAGGTGAAGGCGGCAGATACAGCAAATGCACAGTTAATAATTTTACCACGCTCATCCATTCTGCTCATCATACTGAACATTGGGATATTGTTTGCTAAGGTAGCGATCATACCGGCTGCTGCAATGTCATTCATTTTCAATAGGCCACCCACTTTCATTAAAGGCTTTCCAAACCAGCGAGTGATTAGGAATACCATTGGGTAAGCACCTAGTAAGATACAAGCAATGGAACCAATAACTTCCATGGCGCGCATATCATCAGCAGCTGGTGATTGAGTACTGAAAATAGGATCCATACCAGGAATAAAGGTCCAATCTGTTGTAAACTTTAATACTGCTGCTACTAAGCCAACAGTGATGATACCCACTAAGATTTTTGCAAAAACTTGGAAGCCAGAGATCATTTTTTCAGGGAATAGTTTTAAACCTAAAACAATCAGTGCTGCAATAATGATTACTGGAATCATGTTGACTAAGATAAATACGAAAGTAAACGTTGCAGGGCGGCCATCAAGTTCTACACCTGAGAACATGGCTATTAAACCAGCAGCAATACAGCCTACTGGGATGGTGACGATACCTGCTAAGACACCTAAAGCTAGGTAACGTCTGTCAGATTTATCAATGATGCCAAGTGCTACAGGGATAGTAAATACAATGGTTGGACCCATCATAGCCGCTAAGATGATACCTGAATATAAGGCTGCGGCATCTGAAGTGGCTAATTGTTTAGCAAGGAAGAAACCACCCATATCGCAAGCTAATATAGTGCCAGCAAACATTGATGGATCAGCACCTACAGCTTCATACAGAGGTTTAACTAAGGGGCCTAAATAAGTGGCAATAACAGGGGCTAAAGCAGTGATTCCGACCATTGCCAACCCTAAGGCTCCCATCGCCATAAAGCCTTCTTCAAATTGACTACCTGAACCGTCAATACCTTTACCCACTTTCCCTAAACCAATCTTGCTAAGAATAGATTCTGAGCCCCCAAACTGGTTAAGGATACGATCAAAGGCTGCTATTATCATAAAGGCCATCATGATATAGACAATAATTTCATTAATACCCATTAGCCGAACTCCTACTCATTATAAAAATTAAACCTTCTTGTTAGTTTATTAAGAGGCTAATGCATCTTGATAAACTGCAATTATTTGCTCTTGTGTTACTGTCCGAGGATTAGTTGTTAAACAGATATCTTGCATAGCCGCTTCGGCAAGCTGCGGGATATCCTCAGGAGACCCTCCAAACTCTCCTAATTTTTTACAAAGTCCAACGTCATATATAAGCTGTTGTATAGCTTTAATAGTGTCTTCTGCTTCTATTTGTTTACCCGTTAATGCATGACCGATTTCAGCATATTCTTTCTTGCAAACTAATTGGTTGAAGCGCATAACAGCAGGCAACATAATGGCATTACACATGCCATGAGGAATATGGTATTTACCACCAATTTGGTGTGCCATTGCATGGCATAGACCAAGTCCTCCATTGGAGAAAGCCATGCCTGCCATATAAGAGGCAAGCATCATTGATTCACGAGCAGGAATATCATTACCTTGGCCTACTGCATGGGGTAGTGCTTCACCAATTAAGGTAATTGCTCTGTAGGCAAAACCTTTGGTAAGTGGTGTTGCATGACAAGCTACATAGGTTTCAATGGCATGAGTAAGTGCATCAATTCCTGTAATCGCAGTAATTTCAGAGGGCACACCTAAAGTTAAGCAAGCATCAATAATAGCTAAGTCAGGTATTAGTTGTGGATGAACTAATACTTGTTTTACATCATTTGTAGTATCAGTAATAACTGCAATATTAGTTGCTTCTGAGCCTGTTCCTGCTGTAGTAGGAATAGCGATCAGAGGTAGACGTTTTTTTAATTTAATGGCTTTATTGGCTAAATTCTCAATAGGTAAATCAACATTAGCTGCTAACATAGCAGTCGCTTTAGCGGCATCTAAAACAGATCCACCGCCTAATGCAAGTACACTATCGCATTGCGCAGCTAACAATTGTTTAGCTGCTGCTTCAACTATTTGAGTAGTTGGTTCACCACCAGCATAGGTGATGATTTCATATTTAATATTGGCGCCTTCTAAAGAGCGATATAAACCTTCATCTATGCCTTGTTTGTGTAGGAAACCATCAACCATCACAAATACACATTTCAGGTCGCGCTCAGCCATAGCTTCGCCGCAACGTGCTAATGCACCTGCACCAATAAAGGTTTGTGGTGGCACAGTAAATTCACGTACTGACTGGGCATTAATTAAATCAAGAGCACGATAAATTACATGGCTGACTTCGTTAATCTGCATGATTATCCTCCATTCCACAAACGGCAATGGCTAAGGGAGTAATGAAGATAGGCAAGGTAGGTAGTATTACTTTTTGCTCAGGAAATGCTTGGCTAAATAACACACCAACACCAGGTAGTGCACAAGAACCACCTGATAAATAAATCTCTTCTACTGGATATTGCTGTAGATGATCGTGAACAATATCAGTCATTTTTTCAAAAACAGGACGTACAATAGGCCAAATTTCTGTACCTTGTTCTTTTTTCTTTGTTTCTGCTTGTTCAATAGGTAGATTAAGGTTGCCTGCTAAAGTCAGTGAAACATGATGACCACCCGTGGCCTCATCACCTGAATAGACAACTTTACCATTTTTAATGACAGCAATACCGGTGGTTCCACCACCAATATCTACTACAGCCGCACTTTTTAAGTGCAACATATTAGCAACGGCAGAGGGCTCATCAATTACATGAGTCACCTCAAGTCCAGCTGCTTCTAAAACATTGACAGAGATTCTGGGGTCTGTCCCAGGAGGAAAAGAGGTTGAAGCTTTGGTAAACTCAACACCCAATTGCTCCTGTAGGCTAGCGAGTTGTTTTTTAACAATCGATACAGCCCCAAAGAAATCCCAAACGATACCATCACGCACTACATCAGCCTGATCAAGGCGAGTAGCTATCGGATTAGCATCTTTATCTATGACGATTGATACAATATTACAAGTACCCAAATCGATACCTAAAAACCACTCCTTGAGAGGGTGCTCTGGTTTTTTATCAGATTCACGTAGTTGCTTCTCCGCTAATTGTAAGCGGTGATTTAACCATTGATCGATATCTCTTTGGGACATGATTTTTCCTTATTACACAATACGGAAATGTTCAGTTAGAACACAACGACGTAACCTTACAAAGGTACGTGCACAAGTAACACCTTCGCCTGTAGGAGTAGTGATTGTCATTGTTGTCCAACCTTCACCACCAAAGCCTAAGCCAGCGATACATGGACCGTTTTTAACAAAGATACTGGTATCGATAGCATTAGCCATACGATCTAAGTTGTCTAGGTTACGTGAGTGCATGGATGCTGTATGATGACAACCGCCCTCAAGCTTCACGGCTAAATCAATTGCTTGATCAACGTTTCTAGCACGAACAATCGGTAATACAGGCATCATCATTTCAGTAATGGCAAAAGGATGGTCAGCAGGTGTTTCAACAATCAGTAAACGAGTAGTTTCTGGAACGTTCAAACCAATAGCAGCAGCAATTTTACAAGCATCACGTCCTACCCAATCACGACTCACTGTACCTCTACCTTGTTCATCAATTTTAGGTAGTAGTAAAGGTTGTAATTGTTTAGCTTGTTCTGCTGTTAATAACACTGCATTATGGCGTTGCATAGCAGCAACTAACTGATCAGCTACTGAGTCAACAACAATAACTACTTTTTCATCAGCACATATAATGTTGTTATCAAAAGAAGCACCATAAACAATTTTGTCAGCTGCTCTGTCAATATCAGCTGTTTCATCTACAACTGCAGGAGGGTTCCCAGCACCAGCAGCAATAAGACGTTTATTAGTATGCTTACGAGCAGACTCTACAACGGCATCACCACCAGTAACCACTAATAAACCAATACCAGAGTATTTGAATAAACGTTGCGCAGTTTCAATATCAGGATTAGCCACAGTAACTACTAAGTTAGCAGGGCCACCAGCCGCAACAATTGCTTCATTAATAACAGTAATAGCACGTTGTGATACTTTTTTAGCAGCAGGGTGGGGTGCAAAAACAACACTGTTGCCTGCAGCAATCATGCTGATAGAGTTGTTGATAACAGTTGCCGCAGGGTTAGTAGAAGGTGTTACTGAAGCCACTACACCCCAAGGAGCATTTTCTGTTAAAGTAAGACCATTATCACCTGTTAATACTTCGGGCCTTAAACATTCTGTACCAGGTGTTTCACGTGCTTGTAATAAGTTTTTAGCTGTTTTGTCGTCAACACGACCCATGCCGGTTTCAGCAACAGCTAATTCAGCTAATTCTTTTGCATATTTCTCGCCTGCTTGACGAACGGCAGCAATAGCAAGATTACGCATTTTTACAGTTTTTAATGCTCGTTGTGCTTCTCTTGCAGCAGCAACAGCATCATCTAATTCGTTAAATACGCCTGCGGCGATTTGTTGTGATGCAGCGGATGTTGGTTTGTTAGGCTGACCACTACCCATTGAAGTCAGTACCGCTCTGACCACTTGTTCAATTTCTTTAGGATTTATGTCCACTGTAATACCTCACTTATGGTAGAAAATTTTACCATTAACAACAGCTTCGTCTACAATACCTACCACACTGGCATCAACAGGTGCTTCCACGCCATTAATACTGTGAATAGTTTTACGAGCTGCACTACCACTAACAACCAAGACCCACTCACCATCGCCTGCGCCTACAGAATCAGTAGCGACAAGCCGTTCACCTTCTGGTAAACCGTTTTTATCTATCATGTCTACAAGCAGTAGGCGTTCTTGCTCAAACCCAGCAAGTTTTACGGTACTAACAACTTGTCCTACGACAACGGCTAATTTCATGAGTCCTCCTTTATTGCTATGTTACAAAGGCAACAGTAAACAACACTGACTTGTTGTACTAATAATTAGAACAACAATACCTTTTGTAGCATGCAATACGTCAAAACCAATTGGATAATAGAGGTGTGGAATTATTATTAATAAAACACACACCTCAATTCGGGTGAGTTATTGCTCAGTCCAATGGTTTCTCAGCAGACATTTTGATTGGGAAAATATCTTCCAAATCGCTATGTGGGCGTGGGATAACGTGAACTGCGACTAACTCACCACCAACACGTTGTGCAGCCGCTGCACCAGCGTCTGTTGCCGCTTTACAAGCTGCTACATCACCACGTACCATTGCAGTTACTAAACCACCACCAATTTGTTTGTAACCAACTAGTTTAACTCTAGCTGCTTTCACCATGGCATCAGAGGCTTCGATTAACGCCACTAAACCTTTGGTTTCAATAATGCCTAAAGCTTCCATTATAAATTCCTCTCAGTTAGCCTCCCGTAATGGGAGTTAATACAAGTGGCAAGCCACCCAGTTAATCTTTTTATAGAAATTTTAACTGTTCTATAAAAAGTGGTAATCGCGTTTTCTTACAAATAAAACGCCATATCTCTTATTTAGCACGCATTTTTGTAGCAAGCATGGCTACTTGAACCATATCTTGCCAACTACAACCGCGTGATAAGTCATGCATAGAGCCATTTAATCCTTGAATAAGTGGACCAATAGCTTCGTATTTACCTAATCGTTGTGCAATCTTGTAACCAATGTTACCTGCTTCTAAAGAAGGGAAGATTAACACATTGGCTTTACCTGCAACTTGGCTATCAGGTGCTTTTTGTTTAGCAACACTTTCCACCATTGCAGCATCAAATTGAAGCTCGCCATCAACTGCTAAGTTAGGCATACGTTCGCGCACTATATCTGTTGCTAGCTGCACATTATTTACAGCTTCATGTTTAGCACTACCTTTAGTAGAGAATGATAACATCGCAACACGTGCAGTTTGTTCTGTTATTGCTTCAAAACTTTGGGCGGTACTTATTGCAATGTCTGCCAACTGCGCCCCTGTAGGTTGTGGAACAACCCCGCAGTCGGCAAATCCGAGGATTTGATCTCCATTTGGAGAGATCATAATCATGATCGAAGATAATGTTTTGTTATTAGGTGCTAAACCCAATACACGTAATCCAGCTCTCAATACACTAGAAGTAGAGGAGAGGTTACCTGCAATACAGTAATCACTTTTACCTGTAGCGATCATTGCTGCACCAAACCATAGCGGATCCTTGATATTTTTCTTAAGGTCTTCTATTGGTTTATCTGGCATACGTTGTGCTAAATAGGCTGTAAACTCAGGTAACCATTCTGATGTTGCTGGATCAATAATATTTAATTGATTAAAAGGTAAATTATGTTGTTCACACAAATTACGTAAATCAGCAGGGTTAGCTAACAGCCAAGGATAACCTAACTGTTGCTGTTGAATATGAATAGCTGCTTGAATTGCTCTGATATCTACTGCATCAGGAAATACAATCCAGCTTGGATTATCTTTTGCTTGCTGTTGGCAGCGTTCAATAAGATTCATTATTGTGCTCCCAATTTAGCGAGTAACATTTCTGTAGTAGGCCATTCTTTACCTGTTTCATGGAGTACACATAACAACATTAATACATAAACTGCACTGGATAGCCGATTTAAACCTTGCATAAGATCAGGTCTTGAAACTACCAAATCGCGATCAATAAATATAGAGGCTGCTGAGGTTTCAGTTTCACGAATTTCAGTACGTAATAAGTTCAATAAACAAGCATTACGACCATGTTCTACCGCAGGCACAATATGATCGTGTCCAATATATTTAAGTGGTTGGTGAGATAGCTTATGAATAGCTTTTTCATCTAACCCAGCAATAACAAAATCAGTTAAGGTTTCATTTAATACATCAGCTCGCATAATATTGCCTAATACAGAGCGAATATCTGCTAACCAGCGTTGTGGTTCTGCAGTGGCTTCGACTTGTAACCAAACAGCCATTGCGATACAACTATCTAACTTAGCTCTAAAAGCTAAGCGAGGATCAGATTTAGATACTAATGTGTGAGCGTTTAAGTGAGTTAGTGTGTCTGGTTTTTTCGCAACAGCTTGATGACAAAGCTGACATTCAGCAGCGACATGCCCCTGTTGACTGGTTAAACCATGTACCTGTTTTAATTTAGGTTGATAAGTACTGTTGTTATTTGTTGGTTTATCTTCTGTTGCTTCAACAAATAACCGTCCTTGTTCATCATGAAATTTTACTACTAAATGATGATCAGTAATCAAACCACGAGCAGCAGGCGTTAATTTGCAATCAGCAGGTAAGCGAATCTCTGTGCCATCGCTTAGGCTGTAGTTTGCTCTTAGCCAGTCTTCTGTTATAAAGTTACTCATGATTATTCTCCATGACGCTACTATTGGTCTTGCCAATTAGCAGGCCATGACACATATACAAAACGAACTTTAGTAGGTGTGCCAAATTGAATAGAAGAACCTTTAGGGATAAAGATTAAATCTCCCGCTTTGGCTATTTTAACTTCATTGTTGTGACAAATATGTAACTCACCTTCAAGTACAATATTTATTTCATCGTAGTTTAATGTCCATGGGAAGAAAGCATTTTCCCATGCCATATAACCAGCAGCCATATTGCTGTTATCAGCAGTGCCGATCATATCAGCGATACCAACTTGCTTTTCTATACCAGCCCCTTCAAAGATTTCTAATTTAGCCATATTGCCTTTTACTAACTTGACAGCAGAAGGTTTTTGGTTAGAAGCTTTAGGTGCAGCAGCATGTTTATTCTCTTGAACAGCTTTACACACTAATTGATCTATCAGTGCATCGCTAATCATGGCACCTTTAGGTAATTGTTCAATAATTGCCTGTCTAATAGTTTTTAACTCTGCTTCAGTCAGTGAGGAGGAGCAATTACCTGTATTAGGTTTTTTGACTGCTTGAGCTTGCGGACAATTTTTATCCACTATACGGATACCTAACTGTTCTGCCACCTCTTTTGCTTCAGGTGTAATAATGCAATTAGTTAAGCTAACCTCAATTTCAGTTTGCCCCTTAGCTTTTATCTCGCGGATATTGTCAGCTGTAATTAATTGTTTACTCATTGCGCTTTCCTCTTAGATGGCACATCCTGCTCAAGAAATGTTGCTAAAGCTTGAACACTAGTTGGATCTTGTGTGCAGATTTCAAAAATAGGTTCCTTTAAGCCATGCTCTAACAGCATTTGTTTTATTGCAGGTACATCAACATTAGGTAGATCTATTTTGGTAATAACAGTAATAAGGCGTTTGTTTTGATAAACTTCGAGTAGTCCGGTAGGCAGACGACAAATAGGATCGTTTGCTGCGTGGACATAAATAATAGCTTCTGCTTCAGTGGTAGTACTAATCAGTGCACGATATAGGCGAGGGTGATTAAAAAACTCTCCTGGAGTGTCTACACCACCTTGTTGGTCAAAAGCTACAGCTTGAGTTTTAACAGCTAAGCTATAGTCGTCATTGAGTGCATTAAACAAAGATGTTTTACCTGCACCAACGGGGCCGACTAACACGTAGCGCTGTTGTAACATGGTTAGCTCCTAGTTACAGTACAGACAGCATAACCTAAGGCTGTGCCCAGATTACGTATTGTGTGATTAAGTGCTTCTTCTACAGCACCGACTGAACCATAAATTACTAAAGCACCACTAAAACGATCAAGAAAACCTATTTCAACATTGGCTGCTTTAGTTGCAAAGTCACCTGCAATCATAGCTGTTTCACTGGGAGTTAAGGTCATAATGCCAATAGCTTCTGCATCGGGTACACCAATCTTCTGTGCTAAATCTTTTCCAGGATGAGCAATAAGATGTGCCAATGTGACTTGTTTACCAGGCACAAATTCTTGGATAATTCTCGTTTGGGTTTTTTCAATATCCATCATTACCTCCTAAGATGTAATGAGCTTAACAAGGAAATTCGCGGAGCGAATATCAAAAATTGGCAATTAATTTATAAAATTGTGCTAAGTCATATTTATTGTGTACTAAGCCATATTTATTTTGTGTCTAGCATGCTCTAAAGTACTTTTTATTTATATTAGCCAATTGTCGTATGTGTATTAAATATACTGGGTATTATTTTATTTTTTTAGAAAATGAATAGATGTAATCAGCGGTAATATTTGAAAGGATTTTATTTAACTAATTGAAAGAATATTAATTTAAGCTAGCATTGAATATACTAGCTCAAATTTCAAATATACTAATTTTGTTTTGCTCGACGAACGGTAATACTTTCTCCAGCTATTCCCCAATTATCTTGATTAATTTCATCAATCACGACAACAGTAGTAGCAGGATTTTTATTAAGTACTCTTGCTAGTAATTCCGTTACGCCTTTAATTAATTCAGCTTTTTGTTCTGTAGTAGGGGCTTCATTACCACCTGTAACCTTAATATTAACGTATGGCATGTTGTTTCTCCTTAGCTAGTTGAATGTGGTTATTTATAATATGTTTAAAGATAAGTAGGCCAGCAGCTAGAAATAAACTGATAGCAGATAGAATAAAGGCAAACTCAAAACCTTGATCATGGGAAATTAACCCTGCTATAGATGGCCCCATAATCTGACCAATCCCATAAACACCTGTTAATATAGCAATGGTATGCGCACTGGGTTTACCACTTAAAGTAATGCCATATTGTAGAGCAAGTACGGTAATACCCATAAAAGTTCCTCCTAATAGCAATGCACCTAATAAGATAATAGCAGGTGTATTAGAAATAATAGGTAAAACCACGCCAATACCTTGTAATAAAAAAGCGAGTATTAACATTGGTTGATAACCTTTTTTTGCTGCATAACGCCATAGTGGGGCACTTAATGCGGCAGCAATGCCTGTTATTATCCAAGCTGTACTAGCGAGGGTGGCTGATTGAGTAGTAGTTTTTACCAATGTTACTAAGAATGTAGTACCAATAATGTAGCCAAAACCCTCTAAAAAATAGATAAGTATTAATAGATAATAACCACTTTGTACCTTTTGTGGATTCGTTGTAGTTGAGTTATTTTGAAGGCTTAATGAAAAATTTTTAGTTGGGCGCAAATAGATTAGTGCTATTAGTATTAGCGGAATACAAAGTAATGCAGTGGTTATCCAAGCACCTTCAACACCTAGTGCATTTACTAAAGGTTGACTGCTTAGACCACTTAGTGCGATACCTATACCCACACCGCTATAAAGGATACCTGCAAGTATAGGTTTATTGATGGTAGCTAAAGTATCTAATACAATAGCAGAACATAAAACAAAACAGGCACCAGAAGCAACACCTGATACAAAACGTATAATATTCCATAGATAAACTTGTTCTGTTAATCCCATAGCTAAAGTGGTTAAGAAACTAAAACATAGAAAAAAGCTAAGTAATAGATAACGACGTAACCCCGCTTTTTCGTTAAACACGGCCAGTACACCAATTAGATAGCCAGTATAGTTCCATGCAGCCATTGTTCCTGCTATTTTTTCATTTAACTGATAGTTATCCATCATATAAGGTAACATGGCGGTATAAGCAAAGCGTCCAATACCCATTACTACAATAAGTACACAAAGCCCGCCCAATGTTTGCAGTAAGCCATTTTTATAAAATGGGTTCATGGTGAAATCCTATACTGAAATTATTTTGTAAAGCTTGTTAATTGTTTTATGAAGCAATTCTAGTTAGAATAATGATTCAAGTAAATTGAATAAAATCGAAATATATATTCGATTTTGGAGAATGTTTTGTGGAGCTTTCTTATTTAAAAACATTGATAGCTGTTGTTGAGCAAGGGGGAATAACCCGTGCAGCAGAATACCTAAATAGAGTACCTTCAAGTATTACAACCAGAATAATACAATTGGAGGATAATCTTGGGGTGCAGTTATTCATTCGAGAAGGTAAGCGGTTATTAGTAACTGATAAAGGACAATTACTCTATAACTATGCTAAACAAATTGTTGAGTTAGCAAATGAAGCAGAACTACAAATAAAAAGTGCACTACCTAAAGGTAAGTTACGTATTGGTGCTATGGAAAGCACAGCGGCAGCTAGACTACCTAATTTGTTAGCAAAATTACACTTACAATATCCGCAAATAGACTTAGAACTTACGACTGGAACCAGTAATTCACTGTATGAGGGATTATTGTCTAATCAGCTAGATGCAGTGTTTATTGCAGATACACCAGCAGATGATCGATTGGATAAGTTAGGGGTTTTTAAAGAGCAATTGGTAATTGTTGCACCTAAAGATCATTCTGTTATTAATACACCACAAGATATTCACAAAAAAACATTACTAGTATTTAAAGATGGTTGCTCTTACCGTGATAGATTAGTTAGGTGGTTTGTAGAGCATGATGTAAAAACTGAACGTATCGCAGAGTTATCTTCTTATCATGCTATTTTAGGTGGAGTATCAGCAGGAATGGGAGTGGGGATTGTTCCAGAAGCGGTACTTAAATTATTTCCAGATAAACAAACCCTAAGTGTTCATAAACTATCTAAATCTATTGGTAGTGCAGTAACTGATTTAGTGTGGAGAAAAGGTATGTTATCCGCTAATATTGCAGCATTACAATCCTGTTTGACGACGTAATTTAAAATTGTATAGTTACTATATTATGAGAGAAATGATTAGCAAAATAATACTACTATCTTTCTTTAAGTAACTTTATTAGCATGACTAACTTAGTGACCTTTTTGCTAATAAAAATAATGTAATAGGAGTTACTTTGTGAAGTCTACAGAAGCAGTGATAGTTATTCATGCAGAAACAGATTCAATTGGTAATTTAGCAGATTTATTACCTGAGTTAGGTATTGCTTATAAAGTGATAGCTGTTACTGATAATTTACCTAAACCTGATGAGTTACAGTTATTAATTTTATTAGGTAGCCCTGCATCAGCTTATGATCATCGTTTGGCTTGGGTTCCCAAAGAGTTAAATTGGCTTAAGCAGGTACAACAAAAAAATATTCCAACCTTAGGGATTTGCTTTGGTGCACAAATATTAACCCGCGCCTTAGATGGTCAGGTTTTTAAAAATAGTCAACCAGAGTTAGGTTGGACAGATATCAATATTGTAAATGATCGATGGCAACATGCAGGCCCTTGGTTTAACTTCCATTATGATGCTTTTACTGCCCCTAAAGATGCTATTTTATTGGCAGAAAATGATATAGCGCAGCAGGCTTATAGTTGGGGAAGGGCGTTAGCTGTACAGTTTCACCCTGAAATGTGTAATGCTATGTTCGATTGTTGGATGAAAGAATGGCAAAGTAATCAAACTGGGCAAAGATTTTTAGAAAAAATGGCTGATCTTCCAGAACAATGGCGTAAAGAAATTGAGCTTAGAGAAGCAACAAATCGTCAAAACTTTAAACAATTATTAATGGCGTTTTTAAAGAGTATTTAACTAACTAGAGGTTTAACAATGACAAAATTAACAGTAAATGATTGGGAAAGCCGCGCTAAAAACTTAACTATAGAAGGTAGAGCTTTTATTAATGGTGAGTATGTGACTGCGGAAAGTGGTCAAACTTTTGAGTGTATTAGCCCAATTGATGGCAGAAAATTAGCTGATGTAGCCAGTTGTGATACAGTTGATGCGATTAAGGCTGTTACTAATGCCAGAGAAACTTTTGAATCTGGTATATGGTCACAATTACCTCCAACCAAAAGACAGGCTATTTTAATTCGTTTTGCTGACTTAATAAGAGCTAATAAAGAAGAATTAGCCCTATTAGAAACCTTAGATATGGGAAAACCTATTAGTGATTCTTTGGCTATAGATATTCCTGGTTCTGCTAAATCGATTAGATGGATGGCCGAAGCCATTGATAAGGTGTATGGAGAAGTTGCCGCTACGCCAGAAGATCAACTCGGGTTAGTAACCAGAGAGCCGGTAGGTGTTGTGGCAGCTATTGTACCTTGGAACTTCCCATTAATGATGGCTTGTTGGAAATTAGGGCCTGCGTTAGCTACGGGCAATTCAGTTATTTTAAAACCTTCTGAAAAATCGCCATTAACAGCTATTCGTGTAGCACAATTAGCCATTGAGGCAGGTATTCCTAAAGGAGTGTTCAATGTATTGCCCGGTTATGGTCATACTGTAGGTAAAGCGTTAGCCTTGCATATGGATGTGGATACTTTAGTGTTTACAGGTTCTACTAAAACCGCTAAGCAGTTAATGATTTATGCGGGTGAATCCAATATGAAACGTGTTTGGTTAGAAGCAGGGGGTAAGAGTCCGCATATCATATTTGCCGATGCCCCTGATTTAAAAGAAGCTGCACAAGCCGCTGCTACAGCCATTGCCTTTAATCAAGGAGAGGTATGTACAGCAGGTTCTAGACTATTGATTGAACGTTCTATTAAAGATCAGTTTATGCCATTGTTGTTAGAGGCGATTAAATCATGGAGACCAGGTAATCCTCTTGACCCTGCAACGAATATAGGAGCGTTAGCGGATGATACCCAAATGAAAACTGTGATGTCCTATATTGAAGCAGGTAATCAAGAAGGGGCTAAGTTGGTATTAGGTGGACAACGTATTGCTGAAGAAACAGGTGGTATGTATGTTGAACCTACTATTTTTGATAATGTTACCAATGATATGAAAATAGCTAAAGAAGAAATCTTTGGTCCCGTATTGTCTATTATTACTTTTGATACAGTAGAAGAGGCTGTGCAAATAGCTAATGATACTCAATATGGTTTAGCGGCAGCTTTATGGACAGCTAATTTATCTAAAGCTCATCGTGTAGCACGAGCTTTGAGAGCGGGTAGTGTGTGGGTGAATCAATATGATGGTGGTGATATGACAGCACCGTTTGGTGGTTATAAACAATCAGGTAAAGGGCGTGATAAATCACTACATGCCTTTGATAAATACACTGAAGTAAAAGCAACATGGATTAAGCTATAAGTTTATAGCGGTTATAAAAAAGCTCTACTTTTAGTAGAGCTTTTTATTTTAAATTACTTAAGTAATTCAATAATACCTTGGCTTTCTAATTCAGCAATTTTTTCGTCAGATAAACCAAGGTGCCTTTTTAATACATCCTTAGTATGTTCACCTAAACGAGGAGGTGTGAGCTCATAAGTAATAGGTGTACCAGAAAGTTTAAGTGGGCAACCAACCATTGTATAGTCTGTACGTAATGGATGGGGCATGTTGACTTTCATACCACGTGCTTCAATTTGTGGCTCTGCCATTGCTTGGCCTACATCGTTAATAGCGCCAACAGGTACTTTTGCAGGATAAATAGCAGCTACCCATTCATCGGCTGTTTTAGAAAGAAAATGTTTAGAGAGTAGTTCTACAATCTCCGTACGGTGCTCCACACGTGCTGCGTTAGTAGTAAAACGTGGGTCTTGTGGTAAGTCAGGCAAACCAATAGCTTTAGAAAGTGAAACAAATTGGCTGTCATTACCGCAGGCAATAATAAAGTCTCTATCAGAAGCACGAAATACTTGATAAGGAACGATATTAGCATGAGCATTGCCATAACGACCAGGTACTTTATTAGACGTTAAATAGTTCATACCTTGGTTAGCAAGCATAGCTACTTGAGTATCCAGTAAAGCTACATCAATGTATTGGCCTTTGCCTGTTTTTTCACGGCTATACAGAGCAGCCTCAATACCTACTGTCGCATACATCCCAGTCATTAAATCGGCAACTGCAACCCCCGCTTTTTGAGGGCCGCCACCAGGTAAGTCATCACGCTCACCAGTAATACTCATTAAACCACCAAGACCTTGAATGATAAAATCATAACCAGGTTCAGTAGCTCGAGGGCCAGTTTGACCAAAGCCAGTGATTGAACAGTAAATAAGTCTTGGGTTTAGTTTAGCTAGATCATCATAACCAAGACCGTATTTAGCTAGATCACCTACTTTATAGTTTTCTATTAAAACATCTACTTCACAAGCCAATTTACGGATTAACTCTTGACCTTCTGGAGAAGCGATATTAACTGAAACAGACTGTTTACCTCGATTGGCAGACATATAGTACGATGACTCTTTAGTTTTATTACCATTATCATCGTTCATATAAGGAGGGCCCCAGCCACGTGTGTCATCTCCATGAACGGGGCGTTCAATCTTGATAACTTCTGCACCTAAATCAGCGAGAAGTTGACCACACCAAGGTCCTGCTAAAACTCGGCTCATGTCAAGGACACGAACTCCTGCTAATGCTCCCATTGCTATACCTCTTTTGTTTTTGTTTAAATGCGCTCAATAACCATAGCCAAACCTTGACCTACACCAATACATAAACTAATTACTGCATAACGTTGACCAGTACGCTGTAACTGTCTTGCTACTGTTAATGCTAAACGTGCTCCAGATGCACCCAGTGGGTGACCTAAGGCAATAGCTCCACCATTTGGATTAACACGTGAATCATCTAAAGCTACACCTAGTCCTTTTAAGCAAGATAATACTTGGGTAGCGAATGCTTCGTTAATTTCAATAATGTCCATGTCATTTAATGTTAAACCAGCGCGTGCTACTGCCTTTTTAACCGCTTCTACTGGACCAACTCCCATAATACGGGGTTCTACTCCAGCTGCCGCCGCTGATAAGATACGGGCTATTGGTTTTACACCACGTTGTTCACCCATTTCTTGGCTACCAATCAATAAGGCCGCTGCTCCATCATTAACACCAGACGCATTACCTGCGGTCACTACGCCACCTTCAAATAATGATCTTAGTTTTGATAAGGATTCAAAGTCAGAGCTAGGACGTGGATGTTCGTCTTCAGTGACAATCTTTGGTGGTGTTTTTTTACCAGTAGATACTTCTACAGGACAGATTTCGTCTTTAAAGAAACCAGCTTGACGTGCTGCTTCATATTTAGCTTGTGATGCAGCCGCAAATTTGTCAGCTTCTTCGCGGCTGATACCAAATTCTTTGGCTACGTTATCTCCTGTTTCGGGCATACTGTCATTGCCATACTTAGCCACTAAACGAGGATTAGGGAAACGTGAACCAATGGTTGTATCATAGATAACCGCAGCACGACTATAAGCTGATTCTGATTTAGGAATCACAAAGGGAGCACGTGACATGCTTTCAACACCACCTGCTAAGTATAAAGCACCTTCGTTACAAGTAATCGCACGAGCGGCATCAATAATTGCTGCTAGACCACTGGCACAAAGACGGTTAACTGTTTGACCAGGAACGGTATAAGGTAAACCTGCTACTAATAATGCATTACGTGCAACGTTACGAGAATCTTCACCAGCTTGGTTGGTAGAACCTAAAATAACATCTTCAATATCTTCTGCATTAAATTTACTTCTTTCGATAAGTTGTTGCATAACGCCTGCAACGAGATCATCGGGACGGATGGAAGATAATACACCTGCATGGCGTCCAAATGGTGTACGTAGTCCCTCATAAATATAAGCATTGAGCATTATTCTTCTCCTAATTTTTAACTGTAATAATTAAGACAGTTTCTTGTTATATAGCAATATGTTCTTTTTAGTGTACTTATTTATCATGATTAACATAATAGTGATTGAATAAATGGTACAAATTTATTTTGAAAAATGTACTAATTACTTTACCTCTTTGCAATGTTATTGAAGATTTATTTTATTTTTGTTGTGTTTTTAATCTAATAAATTGTTTGTTATTTTCATTTAAGTAAATGAATTTATTTAAGGTTATGTCTTTTTCTCAATACCAAATGAAAGTTATATTTTTTTATGATGAATGGTTGAATATTTCATTATGCGAAATGTAATTTTGTTTTTGTTGATTTTTGTTAATAATACGGTTTATGATAGGTAAAAATAAAAGATCAACTATATGGAATTTTAAAGTGGCAAAAATAATAAACTGCCCGCCATTCCAATGGTTGTCTATAACAAAAGTATCTTGAAGGAGGATTGATTTAGTGACTCAGTCGTATCTACACAGATTTGTTAATACACGGGCTAAAATTAGTATGCAAACTTCAAATAAAGACTTTAGTACTATAAAAATATAAGTATTAATTTTTAAATGTTTAATAATTAATAATATTTTTCATTTAATTAATAAGTAAAACAAACAAAACAATCAGCAAATGTTAGGAGATTAACATGATCCGCGACCAAGAAACATTAGATATTTTACTAGACTCTATTCGCAATTTTGTTACGAATGAGTTGATGCCTAGTGAAAATGAAGTAGCAGAAACGGACCAAATTCCGGAACGTATTGTTTCTCAAATGCGTGAAATGGGGCTATTTGGCTTCTGTATTCCAGAAGAGTTTGGTGGATTAGGTTTAACTATGGAAGAAGAAGTAAACGTGGCTTTTGAGTTAGGTCATACTTCTCCTGCATTCCGTTCACTTTTTGGAACAAACAATGGCATTGGTTCACAAGGTATTATCATTGATGGTACGCCAGAGCAAAAAGCACACTACTTACCAAAATTAGCCACTGGCGAATTTATTTCTTCTTTCTGTTTAACAGAGCCTGATGCTGGTTCAGATGCTGGTTCATTAAAAACTACGGCTAAGCGTGACGGTGATTTCTATGTGTTAAATGGAACTAAGCGTTTTATCACTAACGCTCCACATGCTGATATCTTCACAGTAATGGCACGTACTAACCCGGATATTAAAGGTGCTGGTGGTATTTCTGCATTTATTGTAGAGCGTGGTACACCAGGTTTAACTGTTGGTAAACCAGATAAAAAAATGGGACAAAAAGGTTCTCATACTGCTGACGTAATTTTTGAAAATTGCCGTATTCCTGTTTCACAATTAATTGGTGGAGTGGAAGGGGTTGGTTTTAAAACAGCAATGAAAGTATTAGATAAAGGTCGTTTACATATTGCTGCATTCTCTGTAGGTGTTGCAGAACGTATGTTAAATGATGCTTTACACTATGCTTTAGAGCGTAAGCAATTTGGTAAACCTATTGCTGAGTTCCAATTAATTCAAGCAATGTTAGCTGATAGTAAAGCTGAAATTTATGCTGCAAAATGTATGGTAATTGATGCTGCACGTAAGCGTGATGAAGGTAAAAATGTAGGTACAGAAGCTTCATGTGCAAAGATGTTTGCTACAGAAACTTGTGGTCGTGTAGCTGATCGTGCAGTACAAATTCATGGTGGTGCGGGTTATGTCAGTGAATATAGTATTGAACGTTTCTATCGTGATGTACGTTTATTCCGTATTTATGAAGGTACAACACAAATTCAACAATTAGTTATTTCTAGAAATATGATCAAGGAAGCTCAAGGTTAGAAATAATAAAGAGGGGAGTTGTTGCCCCTATTAATAAGGGGCAACAATAAGCAGTTTCATAAATAATGAGATAAAAACAATGGCGTCTTCAAATAATTCAGTAAATGCACCTGCGTCAGTTGAGCAACACAATAAAATTTGGATATTGGTTTTTATATTTTCTTTCCTAGGCTTATTAGTTGATGGAGCAGATTTATTATTTCTTTCATTTAGTTTAAGTTCATTAGAAGCTGAGTGGGGACTCAGTCAATTTGAGAAAGGCATGTTAGGTTCTTATACCCTAGCAGGTATGGCGATTGGTGGTATCTTTGGAGGATGGCTAGCTGATCGTTTTGGACGAGTAAAAGTAGTGGTAGCTAGTATTTTAATATTTTCTATTGGTACTGCTATTTTAGGTGCAACACAAAGTTATTTTCAATTTGCAGTCATGCGCTTTCTTGCCTCTCTCGGGCTTGGTGCATTGTATGTGGCTTGTAATACGTTAATGGCTGAATATGTACCTACCAAATACCGTACTACAGTATTAGGTACTCTACAGGCAGGTTGGTCTGTAGGTTATATTGTTGCTTCATTACTAGCAGGTTGGATTATTCCTAACTATGGCTGGCGTTGGTTATTCTATGTGGCTATTATCCCAGCATTTATGGCTATTGCTATGCAATTCATGGTGCCTGAGCCTGCCGCATGGCGCGCTGCAAAAGCAAAACGTGATGCCGATAAAGCTGCTGGTGTTGATACTAGTAAGCAGAAAGAAAATGCGTGGACTGTGATTTTTGCAGATAAGACCACCCGTAAAATGTTCTTATTATGGGCGGCTACAGCTGGTTTCTTACAATTTGGTTACTATGGGGTAAATAACTGGTTACCTAACTATTTAGAGAAAGAACTGCATTTAGATTTTAAAAAGGCGGCTTTCTTTTTAGTAGGCTCTTATACTGCAATGATCTTAGGTAAGATTTTAGCAGGTATGGCGGCAGACCGTTTTGGTAGACGTGCTGTATATGCTTTTGGTGCGATAGGTACAGCAGTCTTTTTACCAGTAATTGTAATGTTCCATAGTCCAGTAAATATTGCTTACCTAATGGTACTGTTCGGTTTCCTTTATGGTATTCCCTATGGTGTTAATGCAACCTATATGACTGAGAGTTTTGAAACTAAAATTCGTGGCACAGCAGTAGGAGGTGCTTATAACGTAGGTCGTGCAGGTGCGGCTATTGCTCCAGCCTGTATAGGTTTTATTGCATCACATTATTCAATTGGAGCAGGTTTCCTTGTAATGGGTGCCGCTTATTTCTTCTGTGGTCTTATTCCTGCATTATTTATTAAAGATAAACTATTTGATCCTCAAAAATAATTAGTTAATGTAAAGACCCACTATAAAGTGGGTCTTTATTAAGACTTTGCAGTATAACCACGATAAGCTAATGGCATAAAAGCAACTAATAGAGCAAATATGGCTGTAATGCTTACATAATAAGCAGGAGCCATTGCATTATGGTGTAACCATGCGCCTGTAATCATGGGAGTTAGCCCACCAAAAATGGCATAAGACAAATTATAAGCAAAAGATAATCCTGTAAAACGAATAGCAGGTGGGAAAGCTTTAGTACCAACTATGGGGGCTGTAGCAGTAGAACCAGCGAAAAGTCCCATTAGGCCATAGTTAAAGATTAAAGTACCTGTACTTATATCACTATGTAGTGAGCTATAAAAATAAAAACTTGTGATAATTAGGCCACCCCATACTATTGAAAGCGTTAAGCGAATACCTAATTTATCGCATAAATAGCCCCATAAAATACAGCCTAGGGTCAGTGTTAAAGTAGCTACACAATTAGCTTGCAGGGAAGTAGTACGATCAATCTGATACATGTCCTCTAAAATAATAGAAGGTGTCATTAATATAGTCACTACAATGGTTGTAGATAGTGCCCAAGTTAAAATGGCGGTAATAAAACAAGCTGTTTTATGTTGTTTAATAACGGTGAGAATAGGTAGGGTAGTAGCTAATGCTTGTTTTTTTGCCATTTCTTTGAAGACAGGTGTTTCCTCTAAAAAACGACGTAAATAAACAGAAATAAAGCCAAAAATTCCACCTAATAAAAAGGGGATACGCCAAGCATATTCTTTGACTTCTACATCAGAGAAGTTTTGTTGAATAATAATGGCTACAATTGAACCTAAAAAGATTCCACCAGTAATACCCGATGTCAAGGTACCAATACCAAGCCCATAGCGTTGTTTAGGGGTATGTTCTGCAATAAAAACCCATGCGCCCGGCATTTCTCCACCAATAGCAGCACCTTGTAGAATACGCATAATAAGTAATAAAAGAGGGGCTAATACACCTATGGTTTCATAGGTAGGTAAACAACCAATAACAAATGTAGGCAGTGCCATTAAGAAAATACTTAATGTGAACATGCGCTTACGACCTATTTTGTCACCAAAATGTGCCATTATAATGCCACCAATCGGACGGGCTAAATAACCAGCAGCAAATACCCCAAGTGTTTGCATCTGAGCAAAAAATTGATTTTCACTAGGAAAAAATAGTTGTGTCAGTATATTGGTAAAAAAGACAAATATTACAAAGTCATAAAATTCTAAAGTACCACCTAATGAGGATAAAGCCAGTGTTTTATAATCACTTTTATTAAGTGGTCGAGCATGAGGCTGTCCATTTATAGCAACATTTGCTGTATTTATCATAATAGTCCAATAAACTTGTGATGTATGTGTTGTATTAGAAAAGCTAACAAGTTGTTTAATATTATTTAAATAAACTTATAAGTGTTAGTTTATTTTTTTATTATATAGCTTGATGTCCCTACTCAAAAGCCTATTAGTAGAATAAATTTATTATATATAGGGCTTTTTCAATGAAATAGTTTCCGATATTCAGTTCGATCAATAGCGTTTAAGCCAAATGATGTTTTATATACGGTAAGATCAATATGAGGTTGTTGTTCTTTATTATAAGTACGGTATTTGGGTGATATTTTTCTAGTAAAATATAATTGAGTATTATCTCTACTTTGCCATGTTTGTTGTTGATTATCCTCAGTAGTTATTATAAATGTTGTTTGAATAGGTGTTCCAATAAGTTGCGGAAGAAGATTGGTTACAGGAAGCGTTAGAAAAGCTGTAGTGGCTGCAATGAGTAAACAGGGAATAATAATATATATTTTTACATGCCGCATATACCAAATTGAAAATAGTACAACAATGATGGTTGCTGATATATACCACCATAATTGGTTAATACTGTCTAATAAAACAGTAGATAGAGTAAAAAAAAGCAATATAGCTATTGTCATTATAAATAGAGCTGCATACGTAATATGTTTTACTTCTTTACCCAAATCTAAAGAAGAAAGATCATTTTGTGTTTTTTTATATAATTCATTAGTGGGTGAAATTTGTTCAATAGATTGGTAGTAATATGCTTCAATAACTTCTAATAAATTATTAGGAGTAGTTTGATTAATAAATATATCTTGTTGTTCTGTTTTAATAGTTAAGGTATATCTTTTACCATTATTAAGAATAAATAATAGTTCATTATTTAAATACTTATGTCGATCTTTATTATTAATAACAAGATATAATTTGGATAAATCAGTCCACAGGATTTTTTTTGGTACGTTAAAACTAATACAATCTATAAAATTGATGCCTTGCTCATTAATAATAATATGTTCTTTTTGATTAATGACTTTGAAAATAAACCAACAGAAAGGAATCATAATAGAGTAAAAAGCAATTCCCATAATGATAAAACGAGTACTATTTTTTATAAGAGCGACGTTAATTGTGGATATAACAGCAAATAGTATTATGGCACTAAATCCGATATTAAAAATTGTTTTATGCTGTTTGGTCATATTAAAAGTAAATGATTTAATAGATAAATTATTTGTATTTATGTTTATAGAGGGTTTACTCATATCATTAAATCCATTTTCTAAACTACTTAATTAGTTTTTTAATTATCATATAAGATAATACATTAAATAAATACTGTTAGTAGCATTATCTACTACTTCATTATTATAATAAAAATTGTTTTATTGGCTTTATATATTGAAGTTCTTTTTAAGAATTATTTAATATAAAGTTAATGCTTAAAAAGCAAATGAAACAGTACTACCCACTAGCCAATTTCTTTTGGCAGCAGGTTCATAAAAATAACCATTTCTTTCATTAACAATAACAGAACCAACGTAGCGACGATCCAGTAAGTTATCGATTCTAACAAAACCATTTATTGTCCAGTGGTCGCCACTTTGCCATGTGTAACCAGTATAAGCAGAGCTGGTAAAGTAGGAAGGGGCGGCTTCAGAGTTATTGTCAGTGACATAGATTTTACTCATATATTGCCCATCAATGCCTACATACCAACCTGTATCTGGTTTCCAAGTAATAGCTCCATAGAGTGTTTGTTTAGCTATACCTGGAATATAGTTGTTACTTCTAATATCAGCAGAAACATTATCGCGGTAGTAAGCGTCTATCCATGTATAAGATAATTGTGTTTTGATATTTTCAGCAAAGTCATTATTCCAAGCTAATTCAAAACCATTACGACGTGTTTTACCACCATTTTGGTAAGTACTTCTACCACCAATATTGCCCGCGGTGATAATTTCGTCCTTAGTATTGATTTGAAATAAGCTAGCTGTAATCATGCCGCGAGGTAGCATTATTTTAGTACCAAGCTCATAGTTGTCACTGACAGATGGTTTAAGGTTTAAGTTTAAACCTGCATCGCCATCAGGACGATAGGATAATTCAGTAAAGGTAGGGGTTTCAAAACCTTTAGCATAGGAAGCATAAAGATTAATATCAGAAGTTATGGCATAGCTTAAAGCTGCCATTGGTAATATTCTATGGTAAGTTTTAGAACCACTATCATCGCCATTGGATATATACTTGTCATCTGATTTAAAGCGAACGGTGCTATAACGAACACCAGTATCTAGTTCCCATTTAGAAGCAAATTGCCAAGAACTTTGCATATAAGGATCAATATTATAAAGTTTATTATTTTCTTTACGTCGTAACTTTCCTTTTTCTCCATAAATAGGATTAGTGGCGGTACCTAGATAGTTTTCATAACCTTTACGATTATCTTTCATAAGGTCATAAGAAATACCCGAGATCAAGGTAAAAGGGCGATCAGCTAAACTGAGATGAGATATCCAACGTAAGTCAGCACCACCGTAGTTACGTTGAAAATCGATTACACCACCCGCATGGCCAGGATTTTGTTGTGCCGCAAAAGGTATTGATTGGTATTGCACATTATCCCTTACACCATAATAAAGCATGGCTTTTAGTTCATTATTATCATTAATATTTTGTTCGTATAAAAAGCCACCTTGGGTTTGGGTGACTTTTTTGCGCGTATCAAATTGTTTTGCTTTGTCAGCATTTTTAGGATCATGTTTAAATTGTTGGCGTGTTACTCCTAAAGGATCTTGAGCCTTTAAGTCCACATTGTTAAGAACAAAAGTAATTTTTCGATCAGGGTCTATTTGCCAGCTAAATTTAGCATTTTGTAAGTTTTTCTGGGTATCACTATGATCGCGATAACCAGTGGTTGAAAAATGGCTACCACTTAATGTGTAGTTGAAACTACCTGTTTCAGTAGGTATTGAGCCTGTTCCTTTTACATTATTGCGATAGGAGTTAAAACTACCAATGGCTGTACTTGCTTCAAGAGCGGGACGTTCAGAACCATCTTCTGTAAAAATTTGGATAACACCACCTGATGAATTGCCATAGAGTGATGAAAAAGGGCCTTTTAATACTTCAATATGGTCAACACTGGCTAAATCAATATTAGAAATTTGTCCCTGACCATCAGGCATTGAAGCAGGAATACCATCTACGTAAATACGTGTGCCTCTTACACCAAATGCAGAACGTGCACCAGCACCCCGAATAGATAATCTAAGGTCTTGTGCATAGTTATTACGATTTTGTATTTGTACCCCTGCAACACTTTGTAGGCTTTCTGATAAATTAACTTGTAACTTGCTATCACGAATATCTTTACCTTCAATAATATCCACAGCAGCAGGTGTATCAAAAACTGTTGTTTCTGTACGGGTACTACTAACTTCTACAGTAGGCAATACAATATCATCTGCAGCAACTACATAACTTGTTGGTAAAATAATATTGCATAATAGGTAGATAAAGGCTTTTTTTTCTTTCCGTAATAGCTTTTTCATATTATCCGTAAAGTTTTAAAAGGAAGATCTAATCTCTAAACCGCCCACTACAGCATTGCGGACATGTGTCACGCCACCTGGATTTTTAACATATTGAAGGTTAGGGCGAACAGAAAGCCATTTAGCGATATTAATAGCATAATAAAGCTCTGCATTGTATTCTGCCCTTTGAATAGGTGTGTAGTCGGGGTTGTCATAGCCTAAAGCACCATTATTGGCTTGATAAATTTCATTAGCTAAATGTTGCCCACGACGTGTTCTTGAACCTACATCAATCCTTGCTACAGCTAAGCCTATGCTATCTTGTGGGCGAAAGTTAAAAGGCCCTTTATAAATACCACCAATGAACTGATTATTGGTAACAGCATTAGTGTTTCTATCATGCATACTAAAGCCAGCAAACAGCACTAACCCTCGAGATGTATCTTTACCGTGAGAGGTAACTTGCTGTTGACCAATAAGCCACCAACCATGTCTATTGCTTCTAGTTTTTGCATGATTACCTGTTATAGCAATGGGGGAACCATATTCATCTTTATAAACATCATTTTGATTAGCAGATGAATAAAAATAACCAACCCTGTACTCACCAGGTAAACCATTGTTACCTACTTTAGGTGTCCAAATAAACTCCATAGGGAATAGTGCACCACGGCCACCGCTCCCATTTAATTTAAAACCATTACTTTTTTCTAAGACAGAAGGGTTTTGTTCAAATGCGCCAATTTGGAAAGCAAAATGAGGGGTGAAATCATATTTAATTTTAGCTGCCCATTGGCCAATAGGGCCGTTATACCATGAGTTTACCCAGTTACCCACTTGTGAACCACAAAAGGCTAAGTTTTGAAATTCACAACCTAAATCAGCAAATGTATTAAAGTCATCACCAACACCATAACGACCAGCTTTAATAGACAAACGATCAAAGAATTTTTGTTGATACCATAAGTGAGTAAGGCGTACTGTTTGACCTCTGCCATAAATTTCTTGGGTATTAGATAACTGTCCTGTTCGGGGATCTGCTAGGCGATCACTTGATAATGATCTGCCATTACGGGCTGTTATAGTTACTTGAAATTCAGCAATGGGCAAACCGAAAATTTTCTCTAAATCTAAATGGCTTCCTAATGTCCATTGGTCAGCATAACGTGCCGTACGATCATTATTGTAACCGCCACCTAAGTTAGCAGAGGTTTCAGATAAATAATTAAAAGAAAATTGATAACCTTTTGCCTGTAAATTTGAGCGAACACCGCCCCAGTCACCTAGCATCCAAGGGGAGTCTATATCAAAAGGTTTAGCCTGAATAGCTGAGCTAAAAAGAACAGTATTTAATCCTATTACCACTAATGTTTTTATGATGTAGTTATTAGTTTTTGGTTGTATAGGTATCATAATGTTCCTTCAGCATTATTTATGTTTAGTTATTGGTTTCAGGTAATGCATAAGCAATAATGTAATCACCCATCTTAGAGCCAAAAGAACCATGACCACCCACCACTAAAAGTACATATTGGCGACCATCCTTACCTTTATAAGTCATAGGTGTCGCTTGACCACCAGCAGGTAATCTTGCTTTCCAAATCTCTTCACCTGTAGCTACGTTATAACCACGAATATATTGATCAAGTGTACCGCTCATAAAAGCAACACCACCTGCTGTTGTAATAGGGCCACCCATAGCAGGTACACCTACAGGAAAAGGCATAGGAATAATTGGTGTATTGTCTCGAGAGGTACCGTTATGATGTTTCCACACAACAGAGTAATCAGTGAGGCTAATACCTGCAACGTCTCCCCAAGAAGGCGCTTGGCAAGGAAAGCCTAATTTAGACAAAAATGGATGCATTATAACTGCATAGGGAGCACCTTTATTAGGCTGTAGTCCTTGTCCTTCGGAGGCTTTTTTAGCATCTTTAGCTAATTGTGAAGCAGGTACAAGTTGTGAAACAAAAGCCATGTAATTAGCGGGTGTAAAAATAAGTTGTCTTTCAGGGTCTACTGAAATACCCATCCAGTTAAATACGCCTACATTACCTGGATAAATAAGGCTGCCTTGTACAGAAGGAGGGGTATATTGCCCTTCATAACGTAAGGATTTAAAACCAACTCGGCAGGTTAATTGGTCAAAGGGTGTTGCGCCCCACATGTCTTTTTCAGTTAAGTTAGGACGTAATAAATTAAGTGCTGATCTTGGTTGAGTTTTTGAAGCCCAATCACCTTCAACTGCACCTTGTGGTGTTTCAATATCATGAATAGGAACGATAGGTTCTCCTGTCTTACGATTTAAGACATATAGGCTACCTTGTTTAGTGGGTTGTATTACTGCAGGTTCAATACCAAGTTTTGTTTTTAAGTCTATTAACACAGGCTGTGCAGGTACATCCATGTCCCATAGGTCATGGCGAGTAAATTGGTAGTTCCAACGAACTTTACCCGTTTCTATCTCTAACGCTACAATACCAGCACTAAATTTTTCAGCACCTTCAGTACGTTTGGCACCATATTGATCAGGAGTTTGGTTACCCATTGGTAAATAAACCATGCCTAACTTTTCATCGGCACTCATCACAGACCATACATTAGCTGAGTTACGTGGGTATATTTCTCCATTAGCAATAGGTTCCGTTTTGTCTGGTTGGGTACTATCCCAGTTCCATACTAAATGACCATCAGATATATCAAAGGCTCTAATAACACCTGATGGCTCATCAGTAGACTCATCATCTGTTACATGAGCACCAACAATAATTAAATTGCGTGTAACAACTGTTGGAGAGGTTGGATAGTATCCACCTGGTGTAAATGGACCTATATTTTTAGTTAAATCTACGGAGCCATTATCACCAAACTCTGAACATATTTCGCCTGTGTCAGCATTAAGTGCTATTAAGCGAGCATCAGCAGTAGGTAAAATAATACGACGTGGACAAGAACTGTTTTTAACTTTTTCTGCAATAGTATTATCGATTGTTAAATCGTTATCTGGTGTAGTTTCTTGATCTAGTGATAAATATTTATCCGCATCATAATAAGAAACACCACGACAAGTCATATGTGCCCAACCTTTGAAATTTTCAGCACCTTCTAAGCTTATTTTAGGATCATACTCCCAACGAGTTTTACCTGTTTCTGGTTCTAACGCTAAAACTTTACTATGGGGTGTACAAGCATAAAGAAGGCCATTAACTTTCAATGGAGTGTTTTCGTTGGTAATTTCTAAAGGGTCATTTTTACTAGGTATATCACCTGTTTGAATACGCCATACTTCTTTTAAATTATGAATATTATCAGGTGTAATTTGATTAAGAGAAGAGTAATGGAGCCCTGCATTAGTACCACCATAAGCTATCCAGTCATCACTTGCAATTTGGTCAGGATTAATATGGTTTGCTTTAGGATTATCTATGATGCCTTTAATTGTTGTATTTGGATCTGTAAATAAAGGAGCTACTATAATAATAGCACTAACTACAACAGCAATACTAAGAAGAATAGGTAATTTTGGTTTTTTAGTTTGTACTTGTAATGGTTTCCACCACCAAGGCAATAACAGCATAACCCCTAATACGAACCATACCCATAAGCGTGGTACTACTAACTGCCACCAATCTAAACCAACTTCCCATAATCCCCAGCCAGTAGAGCCTAATAAAAATAACGCAAACAAAATAAGCGCTTCTTCATGGTTAAGCACAATTAAAATACCTGTAACAATTAAGGTAATACCTGCAATTAGATAATAGTAAGAGCCACCTAATGAGACCAGATCGATACCTCCGATTGATAAAAATAATCCCATCAGAATGAAGATTATGCCTGTGGCTATCAGTAATTTATTTTTGCTAAACATTTATTAACCTTCATAAGTAAGTTTGATTTTCTGAAAAGGGGAAAATGACAAATTTAATTTGTACTGTAATGATGTTCAGAAATATAAAGTTATTTAATCTTGTTATATCAAAGTAGTAAATTAACAATAAGTAGCAATTGGAATTTCATAGCTTGAGAGAACTTCATATAAGTAGTCCCTATTAAGTAATGTATGAACTAAACCCAAGCAACTAGAAACAGGGATATCCATAAATTTTGCAAGCTCACTTAAAAAAAGAGGTCTTTGCTGAGTGGCAAAAACCTCGACTAAGTCTAGTCTTATAGCAACCAGTTTTACCGTCATATTATTTGTTCTCTTAACAGTGTATTAAATTAGAAAATAAATTCATGCTCGTAAAATGTTGTACCGTGTTAGTTTAAGATATCAATTAATTACAATTTTTGTTTAAGAGAGCATTTACAACACGAAAACCATTTTTCTGCCTATTTTTTGGAAAATAGTCTGGTCTGTTCACAAATATGTGTTATTGCATTATGGACTGCTTTTTGGTCATCATTTAATTGAAAACTCACAACGATATCATCTTATTATTTTACTTTTTAAAAAATAAAGTCAACTGTATTTGTTTATGAAAAAGAGTAATATTTAGAGCGTCTTATAATATTGACAAAATATAATTCTCAACTTTTAATATGAAAAAAATTTATAAATATAAAAAGGTAATAATAAATGCGAAATAAGATCTATAAAACAGCACTGGATGCAATCAGTGATGTTATTCATGATAATCAATTAATAGCTGTTGGTGGTTTTGGTGCTTGTGGTGTGCCATTTGCTTTAGTCGATGCGTTGTTAACAATAGGTGTAAAAGATTTAACCGTTATCTCCAATAATGCAGGAAATGATGGCAAAGGACTAGGCAAGCTGATTGATAGTCGCCAGATAAAGAAAATGATTTCTTCTTATGTAGGTGAGAATAAAGAATTTGAGCGTCAATATTTAGACGGTGAACTAGACGTTGAGTTTACACCACAAGGTACTTTGGCAGAAAAGTTAAGGGCAGGTGGCTGTGGTATTCCTGCTTTTTATACTCAAACAGGTGTGGGAACAGTAGTTGCAGAGGGTAAAGAAACCAGAGAGTTTGATGGTAAGCAATATTTATTAGAGCAAGCATTGCATCCAGAAGTGTCGTTAGTTAAAGCTTATATAGCAGATAAAGCAGGTAATTTACGTTTTAGAAGAACAGCCTGTAATTTTAACCCTGAAGTGGCAATGGCAGGCAAAATCACTATTGTAGAAGTTGAACAGTTAGTTGAGGTGGGTGAACTTGATCCTGATGATATTCATTTAGCAGGTATTTATGTTCATCGAGTTTTCCATAATCCACATGCACAACAAGATAAATATATAGAACAACGTACAATAAGAGAAAGGGCTTAATACTATGGCTTGGACAAGAAATGAAATGGCTGCTAAAGCAGCACAGGAGCTAACCGATGGTGCTTATGTTAATCTAGGAATAGGTATTCCAACCCTTGTCGCAAACTATGTGCCTGATGGTGTTGAAGTGTGGTTACAAAGTGAAAATGGTTTATTAGGTATAGGCCCTTTTCCTACAGAAGAAGAAATTGATCCTGATTTAATCAATGCAGGTAAACAAACCGTCACCACTATCGCAGGTTCCGCCACTTTTTCATCGGCGACCTCTTTTGGCATGATTCGAGGCGGTAAAGTTGATTTAGCTATTCTTGGTGCAATGCAAGTAAGTGAAAAGGGCGATCTGGCAAACTGGATGATTCCTGGCAAGCGTGCGAAAGGCATGGGTGGTGCGATGGATTTAGTGGTAGGTGTTAATCGCATTGTGGTGATTATGGAGCATGTTTCTATTAATAAAAAGGATGGAAGTACAGAGTTTAAAATAGTACCTGAATGTACTTTTCCTTTAACAGGGGTAGCAGTGGTTGATCGTATTATTACTGATTTAGCGGTATTAGATGTAACGCCAGAAGGGATTAAATTAGTAGAATTAGCCCCTAATGTAACAAAGGAAGAAGTGCAACAAAAAACAGCTGTGAAATTACTCTAAGGTTTAAGAAAACACTGTTAATTTTAGAGCTTATAGTTGTTCTATGACTCAGAAGTACGATTAGCATGAGTGATAAAGTAATAAGTATATTTATAACTAGAGATTTTTATAAGTATTTTAAGAGTATTGATATATAAGGATAGTTTTATATATAGTCTTTTATTTATTCTGTGTAAGTGTTTCAATGAGATGACCATTACTTATTTCCAAAATATGTTCACCAAATAGTTCAACATCCTCTATGTCATGGGTAATAAGGATAATAGGGATATCTAGCTGCTGTTGCAGTTCATGTATTTCCGTACGTATTTTTTTGCGTAAAGTTTGGTCTAATGCTGAAAAGGGCTCATCTAATAATAAAATACTTGGATTAGTAACTAATGCTCTGGCTAATGCGGTACGTTGCTGTTGACCGCCAGAAAGCTGGTGAGGGTAGTGATTAGCTAGTGATGCTAATTCAAGATTATTTAACCACTTAGTGACTTCAGGAAAATGAATATTTTGACTAGGATTTAGCAATCCTTTTTTAAGGGCAAAGCTTACGTTCTGTCTAACCGTTAAATGTGGAAATAAGCTATAGTTTTGAAAGAGATAAGCTAAGTTTCTTTGTTGGGGCTTTAGATTAATTTTTTTATCAGTATCAAATAGTATTTTATCAGCCATTTTTATATAGCCTGTATCAGGTTTGATTAAACCAGCAATACTTTTAAGTATCATAGTTTTGCCAGCACCAGATGGGCCAAAAATAACGATACGTTTACTATTCGAAGAAAATTTTACATTTAGTTTAAAAGTATGTGTAGCAGAGTTTAAAGTTTTCTGTATATCAAGTTCAATTTGCATAGCCAATTAACAAGGTATCTTATGTGAAGTTAAACGTTTAGCTAGCAATAATACAATAATACAGACAATAGAGGTAATTAAAACAAGGGTATTTGCAATACTATCTTGTCCTGCCTGTACAGCTTCATAAATAGCAACTGATAAGGTTTGGGTTTTACCCGGAATGCTACCTGCTACCATTAAAGTAGCACCAAACTCACCTAGCGCACGGGCAAAAGCTAATAATACGCCTGCTAGAATACCGCGCCATGCAAGGGGGAGAGTTACCCGAAAGAAAATAGCTAATTCAGAGATGCCTAATACTCTCGCTGTTTGTTCATATTGTTGATCGATACTTTCAAAAGCAGCTCTAGCAGGTTTAAATACTAATGGAAAAGTGACTACCACTGAGGCAATAACAGCTCCTTGCCAAGTAAAGATGAGATTAATATCAAATACTTCTTTTAGCCATTGGCCAATCCAGCCATTACGACCTAAGAGAACTAGTAGGTAATAGCCTAATACAGTAGGTGGCATTACCATAGGGAGGGTAAGAATAGTATCTAATACCTCTCTGCCAAAAAAACGTTTGCGAGCTAGTAAGTAACCAACAGATATGCCTAGTATAAGGTTGATAAAAACAGCCCAGCCGGCAACTTTAAGAGAAAGAAAAAGAGCTGACCAAGCTATATCCATAATAATTCAACTATTGATTGATAGAGGAGAAACCATATTTAGCTAATATTTGTTGACCTTCTGTTGATAATACAAACTCAATAAAATTATTAGCTAGTTGATTATGCTTGCTCTCTTTTATTTGTGCAATAGGATAGGTTACAGCTGTTTTTAAAGACGCTGTTAATAATATTTTTACTTTATCTTGCATAATAGCCGCATCACTACCATATACAAAACCAACATCTACTTCATCTCTTGCAACATAATCAAGAGCTTGACGGACGTTTTGAGTATAAATAAATCTGTCCTTTAACGACTGCCATTGGCCAGTTTGTTCTAATGCTTCTTGAGTATAACGGCCAGCTGGTACATTAGCAGGATTGCCAACAGCAATACGTTTTACAGTATCTAAGTTAAGATCAGTTAACTCTTTAATAGTTAATGAGCTTGCAATAGGGGATATTAATACTAGTGTATTTTGGGTAAAGTCTTTACGGGTTTCATTGTTAATTAACTGTTGTTGTTCTGCCTGATCCATTGTTTCCTGATCAGCAGAAGCAAATACATCAACAGGAGCGCCTTTGGCTATTTGTTGAAGTAGGGTACCTGATGCTGCAAAATTAAAAAGAATTTTGTCAGCAGGGTGTTTCTTTTCAAACTGAGTAGCAATTTCTTTAAATGCATTATTTAAGCTAGCTGCTGCTGACACAACAATTTCTTCAGCTTGAACAATTGAAGCAAAGGATAAACCAATAACACTAGCTAGTAATTTTTTTGTTAAGTTTTTGCTAATCATGATGAAATCCTTTGAATTAAAAAAAGTACCCACCTAAATATGGTGGTGGGTACTAAGTGAAATGCTAAGAACGAGGCCTTACAAGTTGCCATGCACGTGTTATATAAGTGACAGCAGCAAAGCCACTAAAAACATGAACTAGTCTTGTAAAAGGGAAAATTACAAATAACCCCATCCCCATAAATATATGTAATTTGAAGATGATAGATGCTTCAGCGATAAAACTAGCCGCATCACCACGGAAAGTTACGATATGTTGTGCCCAAGTCATTAGTAATACCATTTCATGACCATCTAAATGTTGGGAAGATACAACAATAGTACTAAGGCCAAGTAACAAGGTAATTAATAGCCAAATCAAAACTAACTTATCACGCCAAGTACTATTGGCTAGTAATCGGTCACAGGTAAAGCGACGATGGATTAGAATAACTAATCCCACTAAACACATAGTACCCATTATGCCACCAGCTGTCATAGCTACTACTTGTTTGAATGAGTGGCTAATACCAAGTGTATCCCAAACCACTACTGGAGTTAATAAGCCTACTAAATGTCCAAAGAATAGGCCTAAAATACCCACATGGAATAAAATATTGCCTAAACGTAATTGCCCTGCATAAAGTAACTGGCTTGATTCACTTTTCCAAGAGTATTGTTCCCGTTCAAAGCGAACTAAACAACCTACAATAAAAATACTCATGGCAATATATGGATAGATTCCAAATACAAATTTATCAATATAATTCATTTTGCTTGCCTCTCTAAAGTAGTACTGGCCATACAGGCGTTGGAGCTATTTATTTGTAAAAGTGGCTCTATACCTTCGGGATTAGGGCCGAATTTTTCTAAAGCCTCATCCATATCCCGTATGGGAGGAGTAGTTAAAGGTTTTGGTTTGACAGGTGAAAGTGATTCCAACACTTGAAAAATACCAGCATACACAGAGTTGTCAGCAGCTAGTTTATTACCAAGATGGCTAATAACATCAATAGCTTCACCTAATAGGGCTGTTGCTTTATCTTCATCACAAATAGTTAGAAATTCTAGAAATAATGGTAAATAATCAGGTAATTCATCCGAAACTACTTCAAAACCTGCTGATTTGTATTCTTCCATTAAATCTACCATTGCTTGACCACGAATGCGGTCTTCACCATGGATATGTTCAAACAAATGCAAAGAGTGTGTAGGTGTGCGGTCAAAAGTCTGTACATAATTCTCTTGCAAGGTGATGATGTCAGTTGTAGTTAATTCAGTTAGCAAAGGCGTTAACTGATGAGTAGCTACTTTTTCATCTGCTAGTAGTTGCTTGATAGTGGGAATACTATCAAGCAAATCCTGTTCAGGATAACAAAGTAATACAGAGATTATTTTGTAGATTGCCATTAGCTATTACTCTCCTTGTTTCTATTAGCCTCACGATCTTGCATTGCATCACTGAAGATAATAGGAGAGGCTTTTTTCTTGCCAAATAGACTAGGTTTGCTAGCACCATCTGAACAGCCATTGCCAAATGTAAAGCCACAAGAACCTTTGTCATTAAATGCTGTTTCAACCATTTCTTTATGAGAGGTAGGAATAACAAATCTATCCTCATAATTAGCAATAGCCATAATTTGATACATTTCATCTACTTGCGCAGGTGACAAATGAGTACTTTTTAAAGTAGACACATCAGCTTGTTTATCAACAGATTTACTACGCATATAACGACGCATAGCAATCATTGTTTCTAGAGCTTTTAAAACAGGTTCTTCTTTACCAGCAGTTAACAAGTTAGCTAAATAACGTAAAGGAATACGTAAATCTTTAACATCAGGAATAATACCGTTTTCACCAATTAGACCATTCTCCATTGCTGATTGAATAGGAGATAAAGGTGGGATATACCAAACCATTGGTAAAGTACGGTATTCAGGATGAAGAGGGAAGGCCACTTTCCATTCCATTGCCATTTTATAAACAGGTGATTTTTGTGCGGCATCTAACCAGCTTTGAGAAATACCTTGTTTAAGTGCTTCTTCAATAACTTTTGGATCGTTTGGATCTAAAAATACACCTAGTTGAGATTCATATAAGTCTTGAGTGTTTTCAACTGATGCAGCTGCTTCAATTTTATCCGCATCATAAAGTAATACACCAAGATAACGAATACGACCCACACAAGTTTCAGAACATACCGTAGGTTGACCACCTTCAATACGTGGATAACAGAAGGTACATTTTTCAGCTTTACCTGATGTCCAGTTATAGTAAATCTTTTTATAAGGGCAGCCAGAAATACACATTCTCCAACCACGACATTTATCTTGGTCAATAAGAACGATACCATCATCTTCACGCTTATAAATAGAACCTGATGGGCAACTAGCTACACAGGTAGGATTCAAACAGTGTTCACATAAACGTGGTAAATACATCATAAACGTATTTTCAAAAGTAGAGTGAATCTCTTTTTGAATACCTTCAAATAACATATCTTTAGCACGTTTCTTGAACTCTCCACCTAAGTCATCTTCCCAGTTTGGACCCCATTCAATTTTGTCCATTTTCTTGCCTGTTAAAACAGAAACTGGGCGAGCTGTAGGAGGGGTTTTTACATCTGGTGCATTTTGTAAACGCTCATAATCATAGGTAAAAGGTTCATAATACTCATCGATTTGTGGCAAGTTTGGGTTAGCAAAAATATTACCTAAGATTTTTAACTTACCACCTTGTTTAGGTTGTAATTTACCACCCTTAAGTACCCAACCACCGTTATATTTTTCTTGGTTTTCCCATTCTTTAGGAAAACCAATACCAGGTTTGGTTTCTACGTTGTTAAACCATGCGTATTCCACACCGTCACGGCTAGTCCATACGTTTTTACAAGTTACGGAACAGGTATGACAACCGATACATTTATCAAGGTTTAACACCATGCCGATTTGTGCTCTAATTTTCATCAGCTAATCCTCTTCTCTTATAACTCGACTTTAGGTTGTTGTACGGTATCGGCTTGTTCTAACCAATCAACTTTCTTCATTTTTCTAACTACTACAAACTCATCGCGGTTTGAGCCTACTGTACCGTAATAGTTAAAGCCATAAGCAAGTTGCGCATAACCACCGATCATATGGGTTGGTTTAAGTACTGTACGAGTTACTGAGTTATGGATACCTCCACGTTTGCCAGAAACTTCTGCACCAGGAACGTTCACGATTTTTTCTTGGGCATGATACATAAGTGTCATGCCTTCAGGTACACGCTGGCTCACAATTACACGAGCGGTCAATGTACCGTTTAGATTAAATACTTCGATCCAGTCATTATCAACAATACCCGCTTTTTGAGCGTCTATTTCAGATATCCAAACATGCGGGCCACCACGGGATAGGGTAAGCATTCTTATATTGTCTGAATAGGTACTATGGATACCCCATTTTTGATGAGGTGTAATAAAGTTAAGAACAACTTCTGGATTACCATTACTATGCTGGCCTAAGACTTTCTTAGTAGTTTTTAAGTCTACAGCAGGTTTGTAAACACAAAGTTCTTCACCAAAGCTACGCATCCATTGATGATCTTGATAGAACTGCTGACGGCCAGTGATAGTGCGCCATGGTATAAGCTCATGGACATTGGTATAACCAGCGTTATAACTCACTTCTTCACTTTCTAAACCTGACCATGTAGGAGAGGAGATAATTTTGCGAGGCTGTGCTTGAATATCTCTAAAACGAATACTGTCATGTTCACGTGGCTTAGCAAGATGTGTATGATCAATACCAGTGATTTTAGAGAGTGCGCCCCATGCTTTAACAGCAATATGACCATTAGTTTCTGGCGCCAGTGTTAAAATCATCTCAGCTGCATCAATAGCCGTATTTAGTTTAGGTTGACCTTGTGCTACACCTTCTTGAACAACACTGTTTAAACCACGTAAGATATCAACTTCATGCTTAGTATCCCAGCTAATACCTTTACCACCATTACCTATTTTCTCTAATAATGGGCCGATAGAAGTATATTTTTGATAAATAGCACCATAATCACGTTCAACTACAGTCATAGCTGGCATTGTTTTACCTGGAATAGGTTCACATTCACCTTTTTTCCAGTCTTTAACATCAAACGCTTGGCCTAGTTCTTGAGGTGTATCATGCATTAGCGGTGTTAATACAAGGTCTTTTTGTACACCTAAGTAGTCTTTACCTAGTTCAGAGAACTTCTTGGCAATACCTTTATAAATTTCCCAGTCAGTTTTGCTTTGCCATAAAGGTTGTACTGCTTCACTTAATGGGTGAATAAAAGGATGCATATCAGAAGTATTTAAGTCATCTTTTTCATACCAAGTAGCGGTAGGTAATACAATATCACCATACAGGCAAGTAGTAGACATACGGAAATCAAGTACTACTAATAAATCTAATTTGCCTTCTACAGCAGGGCGAACAGTAATTTCAGTTGGTTTAATACAGTTTTCTTCTTCAGAAATAACGGCATTTTGAGTACCTAATAAATATTTTAGGAAATATTCATGGCCTTTGCCCGAAGAACCTAAAATATTAGAGCGCCATACAAACATATTGCGTGGGAAGTTAACAGGATTATCTGGGTCATTACATGACATATCTAACGAACCATTTTTTAATCCATTAACTGCATATTGAATAGGATCTTCACCATTGGCATTAGCTTGTTTGGTTATTTCTAATGGGTTAGTGGCTAGTTGTGGGGCAGAAGGTAACCAACCCATGCGCTCAGCTTTAGCGTTGTAATCAATTAACGCCATTTTGGTGAGTTCACTGCTGGCAGTAGGTGCAATAATTTCATTAACACCTAATTTTTCATGGCGCCATTGGCTTGTGTGAGCATAGAAGAAAGAAGTACCATTCATTTGACGTGATGGACGGTGCCAGTCTAGACCAAAGGCTAGGGGAGTCCAACCTGTTTGTGGGCGTAGTTTTTCTTGGCCTACATAGTGAGCCCAACCACCGCCACTTTGTCCAATACAACCACACATCATCAACATATTGATAATGCCACGATAAGTCATATCCATGTGATACCAGTGGTTTAATGCAGCTCCGACAATTACCATGCTCTTACCATGGGTCTTATCTGCGTTTTCAGCAAACTCACGCGCTACTTGAATAACCATTTCTGGTTTAACACCAGTATGTTTTTGTTGCCATTTAGGTGTATATGGAACATCATCCATATAATCTTTAGCAACATTACCGCCACCTAAACCACGATCAATACCATAGTTAGCTATCGATAAGTCAAAAACAGTAGTAACTAATGCTTGCGTACCATCTGCTAAGGTAATGGTTTTAGTAGGTACATTGCGAACGATTTGCTCGCTGTGTTCATCTCCAGCAAAGTAGCTGAAAGCAACAGGAGTAGCTTGGTCGTGTTTATTGAATAAAGAAAGTTGCGCTTTAATTTCACGATCTTTGCCATCTTGCTCTTGTAGATTCCATTTACCAGATTGTCCCCAACGGAAACCTACAGAACCTTTAGGTGCAACAATATCACCAGTATTTTCGTCAATAACTAAGGTTTTCCAATCAGGATTATTTTCTTCGTCTAAGTTATTGGCTAAATGACTAGCACGTAAGAAATAGTCAGGAATATATTTTCCATCTTGCTCTTTTAACATGACTAACATTGGCATGTCAGTGTATTGACGACAGTAGTCAGAGAAATACTCAGAAGGATTATCAAGATGGAATTCTTTTAAAATTACATGCCCCATTGCCATTGCTAAAGCGGCATCGGTACCTTGTTTAGGCGCTAACCAAATATCACCAAACTTGGCCATTTCACCAAAGTCTGAAGAAACGGCTACGGTTTTAGTACCTTTATACCGAACTTCTGTATAGAAGTGAGCATCTGGGGTACGTGTCATTGGTACGTTAGAACCCCATACCATTAGGTAAGTAGAGTTATACCAATCGGCTGATTCAGCTACGTCAGTTTGTTCACCCCATACTTGAGGGCTTGCTGGAGGTAAGTCACAGTACCAGTCATAGAAGGAGAGAGGCACACCACCAATTAATGATAAATAACGAGAACCTGCTGCGTAACTTACCATTGACATAGCAGGGATAGGCGAGAAGCCAATAACACGGTCAGGTCCAAAGTTTTTTACAGTGAAATTATTAGCCGCTGCAATAATCTCATTCACTTCATCCCAGTTAGAGCGAACAAAGCCACCTAAGCCACGACGTGATTTATAAGATTTTGCTAGCTCTGGAGTTTGGCTAATATATTCCCATGCAGCAATAGGATCTTTCGTTTTACGAGCTTCTCGCCATAACTTGGCCATTTGTCCACGTAACATAGGGTATTTAACCCGTTGTGCAGAGTAGACATACCAGCTATAAGATGCACCACGTGGGCAACCACGAGGCTCATGGTTAGGTAAATCAGGGCGTGTACGGGGATAGTCGGTTTGCTGAGTTTCCCAAGTAATTAAGCCGTTTTTAACATAAACTTTCCAGCTACAAGAACCTGTACAGTTAACACCATGGGTTGAACGAACAATCTTGTCATGTTGCCAACGTTGGCGATAAGCGTCCTCCCATTTTCTATCTTCTTCAACAACAGCACCATGGCCATTAGAGAAGGTACTTTTTACCTTCCCAAAGAAGTTTAAACGATCTAGTAAATGGCTCATAATATCTCCTAATCACGGAATTTTTAATCTATCAAATCTATTAATTATTATTTAATTAGCAAGGTGCTTCAGCATTTTTACGCGCGTAGAACCACCAATTAATTAGTACACAAGTTATATAAAAACCTATGAAACAATAGAATGCCATTGCAATGGAACCAGTTTGATCAATAGACATACCATTGATTCTAGGGATAGCAAAGCCACCATAAGCACCAATTGCTCCAATAAAACCTAATACTGCACCTGACTCTTTATTTGCATTAAGCATGGCATGTTTTTGAGCATCTTCACCTTTGCCTGCTGCTAAGCGTTTATGAAACTGTATAAAGATATTGGGTACTTGGGCAAAAGTAGAACCATTACCCACGCCAACAAAGGCAAATAATAAGAGGAAGCTAATTAAGAAGCCTGCAAAGTTACCGCCTTGTCCTTGATGAGGTAAGAAGAATAAAACAGCACCCACACAAAGGATCATAGCAATGAAGCTCCATTGTGTTACACGTGCGCCGCCAATTTTGTCAGATAAGAAACCACCAAATACACGGAAGATAGAACCTAATAATGGGCCTAAAAATGCATAGGTTAAAGGATTAACAGCAGGAAATTCATGTTTAATCAGTAAAGGTAAAGCAGCAGAGAAACCAATAAATGATCCAAAAGTACCCACATAAAGCCAACACATAATCCAATTATGTTTACGTTTAAAAATGGTTGCTTGATCTGCAAAAGAAGCTTTAGCTGAAGCGATATCATTCATACCAAACCAAGCAAAAATAACCACTAAACTAATAAATGGAACCCAAACAAAACCTGCGTTTTGTAACCATAAATAAGAAGTAGCACCATCATGTGTCCAAGTTTGTGGGCCACCAGCAATGGCACCAAAAATACCAATGCCAATCACCAATGGTACAATAAACTGTACTGCGGAAACGCCAAGGTTACCTAAACCTGCATTTAAACCAGTAGCACTACCTTTTTCTGCTTTTGGGAAAAAGTAGCCAATATTAGCCATTGATGAACTAAAGTTAGCACCACCAAAGCCACAAAGTAAGGCAAGAATAGCCATAGTTGAAAAGCTAGTAGTTGGATCTTGAATACAGATACCTAAACCAACAGTAGGAATTAATAAGCTAGCAGTTGAGACGGCTGTCCAACGTCTACCACCAAAAATAGGTACCATAAAAGAATAGAAGATTCTTAGCGTAGCACCAGAGAGGGCAGGTAAAGCAGTTAACCACATAAGTTCATTAGGCGTATAGTTAAAGCCTATACGGGGTAGATAAACGACAACAACACTCCACAGTTGCCAAACAGCGAAGGCGAGTAGTAATGCTGGAATTGATATCCATAGATTACGTCGGGCAATGGAGCGCCCTTGTTGTTCCCAAAATTTTGGATCTTCAGGATTCCATTGAGTGAGTACTTTAGCCATGTGCTTTTCCTATTTATTAGTTAGAAGCTAATTTGCCAGATTTTTGTAAATTCTTTATTTGCATTGATTTAAATGAGAAGTGCATCCAAATCAAACTAACGGCAACAGTACCGAATAGAAGCATAAAGGAACTAGAGCGAATACCTGTAATATCAACAAGTGCACCAAACATGATTGGCAGCAAGAAACCGCCTAAACCGCCAGCAAGCCCTACTACACCAGATACAGTACCTATATTGTCTGAAAACTCATCAGAGATAAATTTAAATACAGAGGCTTTACCAATCGCCATGGCGATACCAGCAAAGAATAATAGAACAGTGAACCAGAAAGCGTTAATACCGATAGTCATACTTAAAGGCTCATCTGGATTTACAGTACCAATTAACATTTTGGTTTGAGGGTAAGAGAGAATAAAAAATACAACTAAACAAACCCACATTACTGCCCAAGTAATTTTATAGGCACCATACTTATCAGATAACCAACCACCAAAGGCACGTAATACACCACCGGGTAATGAGAAACATGCGGCTAAGAATGCAGCAGTAGTTAAAGTAAAACCATACTCATCCACATAATAGTGAACCATCCATAAAGATAAACCAACATAGCCTCCAAATACCACAGAGTAGTACTGGCAATAGCGTAATACAGCAGGATCTTTCATCATGGCTAGTTGTTGTCTTAATGTTACTGTAGTAGATGAAACAATATGTTCAGGTTTGCTATAACTAAAAACAAAAAATAAGATAGCAGTAACTAGCATGACAATGGCATACACATTAGGAACCATCTGCCAGCCCCAAACGGCCACAATTGTAGGGGCAATTAATTTATTGACTGCTGCGCCTGCATTGCCTGCACCAAAGATACCCATTGCGAGACCTTGGCGATCTTTAGTAAACCAACGGGCAACATAAGGAGTACCTACTGAGAATGAACCTCCTGCTAAGCCAACAAATAAACCAATAACAAGAAGTTGCCAATAAGCTGTTGCATATTGCAGTAAGAAGATAGGGATAACACAACTCATCATTAAGATGAAGAATACTATTCTGCCGCCAAAACGGTCAGTCCAAATACCTAGTGGGATACGAATAAGTGAACCAGATAAAACAGGAAGGGCAGTTAAAATACCAAATTGTGTTTCAGTTAAACCAAGCTGGTTTTTAAGTGGAACACCGATAACAGCAAACATCATCCAGATCATAAAGCAGACAGTAAAGGAAACTGTGCTAGAACTAAGTACAATATAAGGCTTATAATTTTGCTTAACCATTGTAGTACACCATCAGGCTGAAATTGTTACTGTATACCTTACGTTTTTTAATGATAATAACCAATTGGTCAAAAGCCCAGTAGACTTTAGTAGCTTGGTTTATAAGGGACTAATCACTTTGGCCTAGTTTATAAAATAGTTATTTATGCTTATGGACAATAGTAAAAATTGATTATTATGGTTTTAATAGAAACACTGATTTTAATGTGATTAATTATTTATGAATGATCAACAATTATTGCGCTACAGTAGACATATTTTATTACCGCAGTTAGGTATAGAGGGACAACAAAGAATATTAGACAGTAAAATATTGGTAGTTGGTTGTGGTGGTTTAGGATGTGCGGCTATTCCTTTTTTAGCTTCAGCAGGAATAGGACAACTAACTATTGCTGATGATGATAAGGTAGATTTTTCTAACTTACAGAGACAAACCCATTATACCAAACAAAATATTGGCCAATCTAAAGTGGAGGCCATGGCACGCTATATTTTTCAACAAAATAAGGAAGTAAATATAACTGCTTTAGTTAAACGTCTTGAGTTAGATGAATTAATTGAGCTTTGTAATGAACATGATGTTGTTTTAGATTGTAGTGATAATTTTGCAACCCGTAAGGCAATAAATCAAGCTTCAGTAATCACTAAAACTCCACTGGTATTTGGTTCTGCTATTCGTTTTGAGGGACAGTTAAGTGTATTTGATCCTCGCAATGAGGAATCGCCCTGTTATGCTTGCATATTTGATGGCGATGATATAGCACAAGAAAGCTGTGCTGCCTCTGGTGTATTTGCACCTTTAGTTGGTGTTATTGGTGCTAAACAAGCAGCAGAAGCATTAAAAATAGTGGCAGAAATTGGAACAACGCCTGTAGGTATAATGCAAAACTATGATGCCTTAGACTTAAACCATTATCCTGTTAAATTTCAACGAAATCCGAATTGTAAGGTGTGTGGTAAGCAGCATTAGTTAGTGATTAGTTTACTATCTCCCATGGTTGTACATCTCCAGTTACCAATGTAAACAAGGGATGTTGCTTAGGTGTTAAAATTTCTTTGTACTCTGCAAATAATTGAGGGCTACGTATGGCTAGCTTTTTTAATAAATGCTGCCATTCATAATTTAATTGACCAGTGGTTTCAGTAATTTCTAGAGTAGGATTGGGGTAAAGAATTTTTGTTTTATCAAAGCAATAGTTTCTTTTTGTTGCTTCATTAGCAATTTCTGTCAAAAAGGCACCTATTGCCTGTAATGGTTCTGGATGATTTTTAAATCTAAAGAGTTGTGGGTGATTAGTGTAACCCTTAGTTTCACCCAATAATACTTTTTGTGCTAACAGACCTTCTCGCCAGGCAGCTAATAACCCTTTAGTATCTAAATATTGAGGATGTACTGTCCACAAGCGCATAGATTAACTAGCCTTAAAGTTTATCTAAACCATGTTCAATAGCATAAACTGCTGCTTGTACACGGCTATGTAAGTTAAGCTTTCTTAATACATTTTGAACATGTACTTTTATGGTGCTTTCAGTTAAATCTAATGAACGGGCGATTTCTTTATTACTAACTCCTTTAGTAAGCCATGCTAAGGTTTCTTTTTCTCTAGGTGTTAATGTTTCATAAAGCTTGTCAATATCTTGAGTCGTAGGGGCTCGTAATTGTGTGATTAATTTAGTAGTCATTTCTGGAGATAAAACACTATCACCATCTACTGCTTTACGAATGCTGTTGAGTAAAAAATCAGAGTTTATATTTTTCAGTAAATAGCCTCTGGCACCTATGCGCATACATTCAGTAAGATCACTACCATCTTCAGAAACAGTTAACACTAATACAGCAAGACCAGGTTGAGTACTTAATAGTTGTGGAAGAGCTTCTCTGCCTCCCATAATCGGCATATCTAAATCAAGTAATACAACATCAGGGTGAAGTGATTCAGCAAGTTTTATACCTTCTAAACCATCAGCTGCCTCACCAATGACTTCAAAATCATCTTGTGTTTCTAGGAGAAAACGTAGGCCACTACGAAACAGGGTATGATCATCAACAAGTAGAATCTTGGTTTTATTATTTGTCATAAAATGCCTCGTTGTTCTTTTGGAATAGTAAGTGTTATTGTAGTCCCTTGATTAGGGATAGAGTTAATTTCGATAGTTGCAGAAATTTGCGCAGCGCGTTCTGCCATAATTGACATACCAACATGACGTGGTTTTTTCCGTTCAATAGCTTCTTTATCAAAGCCACAGCCATTATCAGCGATGGTCATTATAAATTGTTCATCATTTTTAAAAGCAACTTTTACTAGACTACATTTAGCATGTTTACGAATATTAGACAGTGCTTCTTGTAGAATAAAAGTAACCTGTAGTTGCTGTTGTGGATTAAGCGAAGGGCCATTACCAGAGCTTGTAACTTGTACATCTACTTTAGTTTGTAACTTAAAACGATCAAGTAGCTTTTGTACTACTTCGCTGAAGTCTTCTTTGTTAATACGTGTTCTGAAATTTAATAATAATTCACGTACATCTTCATAAGACTCTTGGATACCTTGTTGAATAAAATTAAGATTTTTTTCTACTTGTGTTAGTTCATTGTTAGCTAATGCTGTTTGTAGCATTTGAACCTGTAAATTAAGGAAAGACAAAGACTGTGCAATACTGTCATGTAGCCCCTGTGCTATAAGGTTACGCTCTTTCATAACAGCAAGTTGTTTATCACTAAGTGCTAATTGTTGGTTTTCTAATGCAACTGCTAATTGTCCTGTTAGTGTTTCAATTAGATATTTAGTTTGTGGTAATAATTGAAAATCCTCTGTTTTAAAATACAACGTCATAATACCAATTTCATGGTTACTATGTTGAATATGAAAAATGATAAAGTGGTTAAAATGATTTTTAATACAATGTGCAATTGTTGGTTTTGTATCAGGTAAATAAAATACTTGAACATTTTCTTGCGTGGCAGTTGTACCACATAAACATTCAGTAATGGAACTGCATTTAGGTGAAGCTAATAGCTCTCCAGGTAGTCCCTGACTGGCGATATAGTTCAATCGATAGTGAGTTTCATCTAATAAGCGAATACTACCAGCATCAGCATCACTGAGTTCTATAATATTATTTAAAAAGCTTTCTGTCATAATTTCTTGTGTGTGAGACTCATGAAGAAAGGCTGTAATGTCATAGAGCGCTGAAAGTTCATGATTTTTTTCTTCTAGTGCGGCAGTTTTTTCCGTCACTTTTTGTTCTAAGTTAGTATATAAGTCTTCTAGATTGCTTGCCATTTTATTAAAGCCAAGTGATACCGTACCAAACTCATCGCGGCTAGTAATGGTAATACGTTTAGATAGATCACCATGGCTTACATGAGTAATACCGTCCTGTAATCGGCTTAATGGTAAAATTACCAACCGATAGAGGAGGTAGATAGCTGTAAATGCTGAGAAAATAACCATCATAATTAAAACGCTTTGGATAAAGCGTAACCAACTAATATGTTGGGTATTTTGTACTTCAATAAATTTAACTAAAGCATCAATATCAGCCACAAATTGATCAAAATAGGCGAGGTCTTTAGTTAATATTTTTGAACCAGCTTGATTATAGTGATGGATGAGGGGTAATACTTTTTCTTGCCATGACTGATTAATATTAAATATTTGAATATCTATACTAGGATTTTTAGGCAATAAAAAACTATTACGATCAAGGCTTTTAAGGTTCTCTAAAATACGTTCAAAGTTTGCTTGTTCTTTTTGTAGCTCGGTTTGATCCTGCTGTTGGGATAATAATGTAACAATATGGTAGACCCTCATACGTAAGCTACCAGCATCGTTAATAGCAATGCCACCACTTTCTAATTGCCACAACAGTGCAAGCGTATAGCCTGTAAAAATAAGTGCGCACACAACCCATAGCACTACTGAAACTAGCAGTTTAGTAGAAAGACTATGGCGTCTTAACGTGCTTCTCATCATTTTATCATTCCGTTGCTTGCCATAAGCCGCTTTTGCCACCTTCTTTTTTTAATAGATGAATGGACTGAATACACATACTTTTATCTACCGCTTTTAACATATCATATACAGTTAATAGGCCAATAGAAACAGCATTTAATGCTTCCATTTCCACACCTGTTTTACCAACTGTTTCTGCGGTTACTTGAAGGTGTAAACATGAGTTTGCTTCATCCGCATTAAACTCCACACTAACATGTGTTAATGGTAAGGGGTGGCAGAGAGGAATTAAATTAGAGGTTTGTTTAGCGCCTTGAATAGCTGCAATACGGGCAATACCTAATACATCACCCTTTTTACTAGCATTATGACCTAATAATTGGAATGCTTCTGCTGACATCTGAATAGAGCCTGTTGCTATCGCTTGTCGTTTAGTAGGTTGCTTTTCTGCAATGTCAACCATATGTGCTTGCCCAGCAGCATCAAAATGAGTCAGCTTTGTCATAAAATTATCCTATAGGTATAAATTACAAAAATTACCACGCTATGTCATTATACGCAATTAGCCGAAGTGGTTAGTTACATAGGACAAATGGTGAGTTGTTTATCTAGTAATATTTTATTATCCTTACCAGTAGTTTGGAAAGGGTGGTATATTCTATTATGATTAAGATTCGTTATTTTGGTTCGCTAAAAGAAACTTTAAATACTACAGAAGAACAACTTGATTGGGAAAAAGGGCTTACTACAGATAAGCTACTACAAGACTTAAGACAAAGAAATGAAGTCTGGGCAGAAGCTTTAGCTGAAAAAAATGTTTTTAGGCTAGTGGTTAATCAGCAAGTTGTATATCAGCCAGTAGCTATTAAAGAAGGTGATGAGGTTGCTATTTTACCTCCTGTAACAGGTGGATAAAATGATCTCCGTTAGCATACAAACAGAACCTTTTAATAGTTTACAAGAAGAGCGCAAGTTACAAGCAACTGCTAGTGACTGTGGTGCTATGGTCAGCTTTAAAGGAATGGTTAGAGGTCATGATCAACAACAGCCATTGTCCCATCTTTATTTAGAACATTTTCCACAAGTTACTGAACAAGAAATAGAACGTATAATCCAATTAGCGCAAGAGCGCTGGCATTTTTCTAGCTGTATAGTTATTCATAGAATAGGTAAACTAGCAGTAGGAGAGGATATAGTTCTGGTTATGGTTGCCGCTAAACATCGTAAGGAAGCCTTCCATGCTACTGAATTTATTATGGATTACTTGAAAACAGAGGCACCTTTTTGGAAAAAAGAATTTTTCCAGAATGGTACTAGTCAATGGGTTGTCGCAAAAGAGTCAGATACAAAACAAAAACAACAGTGGTCTAATTAATGGTTAACTCACAATATAAAATTATTGGATTAATTTTAGCAGGTGGTCAAGGTCAACGTGTTGGGAGACAAAATAAAGGACTACTTAAACTACAAGGTAAACCTTTAGTACAGCATGTATTAGATAATTTATCTCCACAGTTAGATGAAGTAGTTATCAGTGCTAATGAGGATATTAAAAGTTATCAAGCACTAGTGAATTCAGTATTTACTGATCATCCTATCTGGCAAGGTAAGGGGCCTTTAGCCGGTATTATAAGTGCTACTCAAGCATTACCAAAAGATATAGACGCTATTCAAGTTGTTCCTTGTGATACCCCCTTTTTACCTAATGATTTAGTGGCACAATTGGCTAAAGCATTATTTAGTGATCCACAAAATGAAATTGCTTATGCAGCTACTGAAAACTGTATACATCCCAGTATTTTCTTATGTAAACCTTATATAAATGATAAATTAGCTGATCATTTAGCTAATGAAAAATATAGTTTAAAGTCATGGATTTTTAGTCATCATGCGGTAGAAGTATTTTTTGAAGATGAACAAGCTTTTACTAATATCAACCATTTAGAGACTTTAGCTAGCTTTCAATAAGAGGTTACCATGTTAGATTATTATCAAGCATTACAAGAGTTATTAGAAAAGCTATCTCATACTGCAAAAGTAGAGCAACTAGATTTATTAAAGGCAACTAACCTAATATTAGCAGAAGATGTACCTGTACAATACAACGCCCCATTGTTTGATAACAGTGCAATGGATGGTTATGCAGTAGGTGGAGAGCTTGCAGGTTGTGAACAATGGCAAATTGTTGAACGAGTTGCAGCAGGGGATACTGCTGAAAATATTGCTTTAACTACAGGGCAAGCAGCAAGAATTTTTACGGGTGCACCTATTCCTAAAGGAACTACTGCAGTTATTCAACAAGAAAATACAATCGTTGAAGGTAATATTCTAAAAGCTACAGCGTCTGTTAAGAAAGATCAAAATATTCGTTATTGTGGTGAAGAGTTAACTAAAGGCGGACAACTATTGCCTGCTCAACAACGGTTAGTTCCCGCGGCAATTGCTCTATTGGCAAGTCAAGGATATAGCCAAGTTAAAGTATATAAACCACTTACTATCCATGTTTTTTCCACAGGTAATGAGCTAATAGAGCCAAATCAAACACTTTCTACAGGCAAAATCTACGACGCTAACCGCTATTTATTATTGAGTTGGTTGCAGCAATCACCTCATCATATTATTGATGGCGGTATTTTACCTGATAATCAACAACAAACAGAGAAAGCTTTAGCCGAAGCAAGTAAAAAGGCAGATGTAATTATTACTTCTGGTGGTGTATCTGTTGGTGAAGAAGACCATGTGCGAGCAGCTATACTGCAATTGGGTGAGTTAGTTTTCTGGAAACTAGCGATTAAACCAGGCAAACCATTTGCATGGGGTAATATTGATGATAGTAAAGTATTTATGTTACCTGGTAATCCTGTTAGCTCATTGGTTACTTTTCAACAATTAGTTGTACCTGCTTTAAGGGTTATTGCAGGTGAGTCAGCTAGCAATGCTATGGTTAAGCCGATGATGGCCAAAACCAAGTTTGCGGTCAATAAAGTACAGCCTAGACGAGAATTTTTACGTATTGGCTTAGCCAATGATGAGGCAGGATTTTGGGCAGAGAAGCTAGAAAATCAAGGCTCTGCTATGTTGGCAACTTGTATTACAGCCGATGCATTAGCAGAAATCCCTGCAAATGTAGCAGTTAATGAAAATGATTTAGTTAAGATCTTTCCTCTTGATTACAAGGTGTAATGATTATGCAGCATATAAAAATAGGGTTAGTTTCAGTAAGTGATAGAGCCAGTACAGGCGTTTATGAAGATAAAGGTTTACCTAGCCTAAGAGAATGGCTAGATGAGGCTGTGCTGAATCCAAAAGAATATATTGAGCGTTTAATTCCTGATGAACAAGATTTAATTGAGAAAACATTACTTGAGTTAGTGGATGAACATCAGTGTTCATTAGTGCTTACTACGGGCGGTACAGGCCCTTATCCACGCGATGTTACACCTGATGCTACATTAGCAGTGGCAGATAGATTAATGCCTGGTTTTGGTGAGCAAATGCGCCAAGTAAGTTTACATTTTGTGCCTACGGCAATTCTATCAAGACAAGTAGGTGTTATTCGTAAAAACAGTTTAATCTTAAATTTACCAGGTAGACCCAATGCGATCAGAGAAACATTAGGGGGAGTTAGAGACGAACAAGGAAAAACATTAGTACATGGTGTTTTTGCTGCGGTGCCATTATGTATTGATGCAATAGGTGGCCCATTTATTGAAACTGACGCTGAGGTTTCAAAAGCTTTCAGACCTAAGAATAGTTGATTTAACCACCTGTGGCAGACATGATGCGTATAATTTGAGTAGGTTTATCTAAAAAGTTATGCGCCTCAGGTTTTAATCTAACAGCTTGCTTAATAGCTGATTCTAATTCATCATCACTGCAGTTATCCCGTAATAGGGGGCGTAATTCAAAACTGTGATTTTGTCCTAGACACATATAAAGTGTACCATCTACCGCTAACCTGACTCTGTTACAAGTTGCACAAAAGTGTTGCGACATGGGGGTAATCAAGCCAAGAATAAACTCACCATCAGGTGTTTGCCAGTAGCGAGCAGGGCCACTACCCATAATTTTAGTAGAGGGCATTAGATCAAATTTAGGTTTTAATTGAGCAATGACTTTTTGTAAATCAACATATTGGGAGTTTTGCCCAGTAACACCCATGGGCATAACCTCAATTAAACGTAAGATAAACTTATTTTCGATACAGAATTGTATCATTTGCTCAATATCACCAATATTTTGATTGGGTAAAGGCACCATATTGATTTTAATTTTATCAAAACCAGCATTTTTGGCAGCTGCTAGGCCATTTAAAACTTTACTAAGGCTATCACTACCACTGATTTGTTCAACACAATCACGACGTAGCGAATCTAAACTAACATTTAATCGATGAACACCAGCCTTATAAAGTGTTTCTGCATGCTTAACTAATTGTGTACCATTGGTAGTCACAGAAAGATCATTAACACCTTCAATTTTAGAGAGATTATTGGCTAGTTCAGCGAAGTCCTTTCTAAGAAGTGGTTCTCCACCCGTTAGGCGAAAATGGTTAGTACCTAATTTGGCAAATGTTTTTACTACACGCTCTATTTCTTCAAAGGTTAACCAGTTTTTGGGTACTTCGAAATCTTTAAAGCCTTTAGGAATACAATAACTACACCGCAAATCACAGCGATCAGTTACTGACACTCTTAAATAACTAATATCTCTACCAAAATCATCGGTCAACATAGCACTAACCATAATATATAACTTTATATTAGTATAGTGGGAAACAAGGCCTTAGCAACTCCCCTATAAGTAGGATAAAACTAACTATTTAGTATTAGAAAAGAGTTAATAAGAATAAATAAGGCTACGTTAAGTAGCCTTATTTAGAACGTTTAATAACGAACAATAACTGATTTTAGTTCGGTATAGTCGTCAATAAAATGACTACCAAACTCACGACCAACACCAGAGCCTTTAGCGCCACCAAAGGATATTGCAGGATCAAGTGCGAGGTGCATGTTAACCCATACTGTACCCGCCTCAACTTGTGCCACTAAGCGCATGGCTTTACTTAGATTATTTGTCCAAACGCTGGCGGTTAAACCATAGGGTGAATCGTTCATTAGTTTTACTAACTCTTCATCTGTTTTAAAGGGGAATAGGGTTAGTACAGGGCCAAATGTTTCTTCGTGTAATAAAGCACTTTTTTCATTTTTAGCACGGATAACAGTGGGGTACACATAATAACCTTTACCCTCTACTTGTTTGCCACCAAAGACGATTTGATCACCTTCTTGTTTTGCCTTTTCAAAGAAAGAGAGAATCTTTTCAAAATGTGGTCGATTGGATAGTGGGCCAAATTGATTTTGTGGGTTTAGTGGTGAGCCAATTTTCCAGCTAGTCAGTGCGCTGATTAGTTTTTCTGTCACTTTATCAATAATGGATTCGTGAATATAGAAACGTTCAGCAGAGGCGCAAATTTGCCCTTGGTGTGATAATCCTGCTGCAATTATGCCTTGCACAGCCTCATCAATATCAACATCACCTAAAAAGCCAGCAGCATTTTTACCACCTAGTTCTAAAGTAAAGCGCTTAATGTTGTTTTTAACAGCACCTTGACCGATTTTAGCACCCGTAGACATAGAACCTGTAAAACTGATTTTAGCAATAGATGGATGGTCTATTAGTGCTTGGCCTACATTACCTAAACCATTAATAACGTTGATAACACCAGCAGGAATGCCTGCTTCCTCATGAGCTATTTGTGCAACACGTAACATAGAAAGAGGAGTGAATTCACTTGGTTTAATAACAATGGTACAGCCACAAGTGAGTGCAGCGGCTAATTTCCAAATAGAAATCATTACTGGGAAATTCCAAGGAATAATACCACCTACTACGCCAATGGGTTCACGACGGGTAAAACCTGTATATTGTTCGCCATTTATTGAGGGTTGAGAGGTCTGTGCAACAGTCTCACCAGTAATTTTTGTTGCCCAACCTGCATAGTAGCGTAAGAAAGAACAGCTTTGATCAATTTCAAAACGAGCAATATCAATCAACTTACCTGTGCAAAGTGTTTCTATTTGTGCTAATTCTTCTTTATGATTGGCTAATGCCTCTGCAAATTTTAATAGACTATTTTGTCTGGTCTCTGGTGTAGCTATCTTCCAAATATCGTTAAAAGCATTATAAGAGCTTGTTACAGCTTGGTTTATTTCGTTGTCTGATGCCATAGGAACTTTAGCGACTATTTCTTCAGTAGCTGGATTAATAACATCTATTGGTTGCTCACCTGTATTGTAAAATTTACCATTAATATAGTGGGCATGGCCTTTAGCGAGAAATTCTTTAACTTCTGGTAGTATTTTAATATCAGTCATGTTAGTTTCCTTTTTTATAGTCAGTAATAATAAACTCAGCAGCCCGCTCAGCAATCATGATGACAGGAGCATTAGTATTACCACTGGTGATATGGGGCATAACAGAGCTATCAGCAGCTCTTAAATTGCTGACACCTCTTACTTTAAGTTGTAAGTCAACCACCGATGTTTCTAGTGAGGAACCCATTCGGCAAGTACCAATAGGGTGAAATACTGTTTTACAATATTGTCTGATAAACTCTTCTAGTTTTTCATCTGTATCATAGCTTGAGTCAGGAGCTATTACCTCAGTTACAACACTTTTTAACGATGGTGCTTCAAAGAATTTAAGACCAAATTTTACAGCCCTTAATTGAGCGCTCATATCATCTGCTTCTGCTAGATAGTTACCTTTAATACGAACCATATCGTTAGGATCTTTACTACGTAGCAAGACTTCACCACGAGATTTGGGATATACATGACCTAGTTTTAAGGTAATACCATCGCCATCTAAGTCTTTTCTAGCATCTAAGTTGTCAAAGTTATCAATGACAGGTAGTGCATGAATCTGCGTTTCGGGTTTGCCGTCACCATCTAAATCAAAGAAACCACCAGACTCTAGAATATTGGAAGTAACCACACCATGTTTATAAGCTAACCATTCAATGCCATTAGCAATTTTTTTAAGACCTTTGGATTCTTGTAATAGGCTAGGTGTATTAGCTGTTTTAGCATTTAATGAAAGGTGTAGATGATCTTGGTAGTTTTTTCCGACATTAGGGCTATCAACTTTTAGTTCAATCCCTAATTCTTGTAGGTGATCTTTGGGACCTATACCAGAGAGCATTAATACTTTTGGTGTACCCATTGCGCCTGCTGTTACAATAATTTCATGGTTAGCCTGTGCTGTGATAGTTTGCTTGTGTTTATGTTTATATTGAACAGCTACAGCCTCACCATTTTCTATAATGATTTGTTCTGTTAGTGCATCAGTAACCACTGTAAGGCGATCATTATCGATAACTCGACTTAAATAGGCATAAGCTGTACTAGCACGTTTTCCCAAGTGGGTGGTACTTTGAAAGTAGCCAGCACCTGCTTGTTCAGCACCGTTAAAGTCTGTTACATAAGGAAAACCTAACTCTTGTGCTGAGCGTATGTACGCCATACTTAAAGGATGTCTATAACGATTTTCACTGACCCATAAGTGACCTTTAGTACCGTGATAAGACCCAGATAAGCTTTCATTATTTTCTGCTTGGATAAAGTAGGGGAGCACATCTTTATACCCCCAACCTGTACAGCCATAAGTTTGTTGCCAATCGTCATAGTCTTGAGCATTACCACGTACATAGATCATACCATTAATGGAGCTGCTACCTCCCATTACTTTACCTTGAGGAACAGGAATACATCGATTGTTAGCAAAAGGCTCAGGATCTGTCACATAACCCCATGTACAGCTTTGCATAACAAAAGGAATACCAGCAGGCATGTGAATAAAAGGATTAGTATCTTTTGGTCCAGCCTCTAGTAATAGTACAGTAGCATTTGTTTGCTCAATTATTTTAGTAGCAATAACACAACCAGCAGAACCCGCGCCAATAACAATAAAATCATACTTTTTGTTCATTATAACCTCTAAATTGTTTATTATTATGTGTCTTGTTGGACAATAGTTTTTGTTGGTTTACTTCATTTAAATCTAAACAAACAGGTTATTTATATTAGATAATGTTGCAGTATTAATACGGTGACATTAGTTTATTATGCTTCGTTAATAATCTGGTCAAGATTGTCATAGACATTGGGATACAATTTCTTCAATAAAATTGAATAAATAAAACCACCCACAGCCGTGCCAAATACTAATACAGGAATGAGATAAATTAGCTTGGAATGCACACCACTTAAAATATCCAGATTTACTACTACAATCCATAAAAAAGCACTCATAAAAATAGCGGATAAAATAGGGGCATAGAGGACTTTCCATTTCGGTAATTGTAGTTCAGTATTTTTTCTAAAATAAGCTATCACAGCTAGAGAAACCAAAGTTTGTAGCAGTAAAATAGCCATTGTGGTAATGGCTGAACCCCATGTAAAAATATCGGTAAGAGGATTTTGATTGCCAATTACTAATACCGTAATAATTAAAATCATAGTAATTGTTTGGCAGATACTAGATAAGTAAGGCGTACCTTTTTTAGGATGCAATTTAGACAGTTTTGACCAGAATAGGCCGTCACGAGAAATATAATAGAAGTAGCGTGCAACATTGTTATGGAAAGATTGTGTAGCAGCAAATAGACTAGTGATTAAAAGAACATTAATCACTAATACACTCCATTTGCCTAGGGCTGATTGAGCTAAATTAAATACGAATAATTCGGGGTTTTTTGCTACAGCTGCTTGAACATTAGCTACGCCATAAGCTTGAATAAGGCCCCAACTACAAAATGCAAAAAAAGTAGTGATAATCACTACTGCGATAATAGTAGCCATAGGGATTGTTTTTTCTGGATTGCGGCATTCTTCTGAATAAATAGCGGTTGCTTCAAAGCCAATAAAGCCTGCTACAGCAAATACTAAAGCAATACCTACATTACCACTAAAAACAACGGTTGGATTGAATGCTGTAAAGTCTAAAGCGCCTATTTGTGCATGTTTATAAACTGTTACTACTGCAATAATTAAGGCAATACCTACTTCAAGTAGCATTAAAATACCTAGTACTTTACCGCCAATTTCAATGCGCTCAATGCCAAGTAAACATACCACTAATAACATAGCAATGGTATAGACCCACCAAGGTAAATCTATACTGAAATAATCATGAAAGAAGATTTGGGTAAACAGGCCAAAGATTGCTGCCACAGCTATTTCAATGGAGACATAAGCTAGGATAGCGACACCTAGACCGCTAACCCCCAATTTATTGCCTAAACCTGCTGAGATATAAGCGTAAAAAGCTCCAGAGTTTTTAACATAGCGACTCATGGTAATAAAACCAATAGAGAATAACAGTAGTAACGCTCCCGATAAAATATAAATGCCCGGAATACCACCACCATTGCCTTCTAAAATAGCAATGGGCATACCGCCTACTAAACCTGTTAAAGGGGAGGCTGCTGCTACAACAAAGAAGACTAGTGCAGCTAAGCCAATACTGTTTTTCTTTAGATGAGTTGCAGAACTCATGTGAATACTCCTATTTATTATTTTATTAATGGTCATTTAATTGTGATTATTATTTTGTTAATAAAATAGAAGTATTGCTCTATAAAAAATAGAAGAAATCGGTAATGTAGTTAAATATTAATCATATGTAATGCGTTTTTGATAGAAACTATGTTGTATTTCTGTGGTAAATTTTTTAGGTGATATCGCTGCAAATTTTTTAAACTCTCTTAAAAAATGAGATTGATCGGCATAACCAAGATCAATAGCGAGATCAGTTAAGTTTTTGAGTTGTTCTTGTGCAGTTAAATTAAATAGGGCTTGTTGGAATCTTAAGATTAAACAGTAGAGTTTAGGTGATATGCCAAATTGTTCAGTAAATATTTTATAGATATAGCGCGCTGAAAACCCTGTCAGCTCTTCTAGTTCAGTAATTCTAATATCACCATTATACTGATACATTAACTGACTAAGTTGTTGGCATAAGTCAGACTGTCTATTGGCTAGTCGATCAGTGTAGTTTTGCATAAAAAAATTAATCTGATTTGCAAAACAGTGGCTAGAAGCAATTTTTTCGATTAAAGGGGAGGCGTTAGGGTCAATATCTGCTAAGGCAATTTCTGCATCTGTTAGTTCTTTGGGGAGTATCGAGGAGAAGTCAGGTGCAAAGCCTGGTACAAAACGAACCCCAAAATAGCGTTTGTTTTTTTGTAACTCAACAAGTTTAGCCGATATAGTGCTGCCACAAATCCGAGCAGCAGGGGTGGTAGGATCACATAAGAATAAGATATCGGTACAGGCATCTGGTACAGCAAATGTATAACCTTCTGAATTATCAGCAACAAAACTATAAAAGTGAGAGATAACAGAGTTATCTACCATCTTTTTACGATAGGTAGAGTGGGTACTTAATACAAAATAGGGTTGTATATTTTTTGTTTCTAGTGCTTTATGAGAAAAAATAACGCTCATGTTTTACCTTTTTGCTAAGCTTTTTTATTGTTGTTTTGAGTGCGTATTATATTTACAAAGTTAATGTACATCTGAAATTAGATTAACGTATAACTTGTTTTATATATATTTTTCTAATTTATCAGTAGTACAGATTTATTCTATTTTTATCTTAGCACGGTCAATAGAATTAGCTACAACTAAAAATAAAAAATTAATTTATAAGCTAATAGCTACAAATAAGGATAAAAAATGTTAGAAGTAGAAACGCCTACCTATTACACGGCTACTAAAAAATATAATTTGAACTTTCCTTCGCTTGAGAATGATATTGATGTTGATGTTGTTGTTATAGGCGGTGGCTTTTCTGGAATTAATACAGCACTTGAGTTAGCTGAAAAAGGTATTACCAATATTGCTGTATTAGAAGCAAAATACCTCGGCTATGGTGGTACAGGCCGTAATGGTGGACAAATTATGGCTGGGATTGGTCATGATCTTGATGCTATAAAAAAAGATGTTGGTGAAGAAGGACTTAAAACAATTTTTGCCATCAGTGATCAAGGCTCTAAGATTATTCAAGAGCGGATAAAGAAATATGATATTCAAGCAGATTTTTGTCATGGCTATGGTTATTTAGGCTTTAATGCTAGGCAAACTAAGACTCTACAAGAGTGGGAAAAGGGATTTAAAGAGTTAGATAAAGAAAATGAGATTTATCTTCTAACAGGTTCAGATGTGCAAAAAGTTGTGGGTTCTACTGCTTATGAAAGTGCTTTAGTACATATGGGGGCAGGTCATGTGCATTCGCTTAATCTGCTATTAGGTGAGGCTAAAGCTTTATCTTCCTTAGGTGCACAGATTTATGAATATAGCCCTGCATTAGAAGTGACCTATGGTTCAACAATTAAAGTAAGAACAGCCAAAGGTACGGTTACTGCCAAGAAGATGCTATGGGCCTGTGATAGTTTCATCAATAAAATGGAGTCACAATTAGATAAAAAAATTATTAATACTTATGCTTTTCAATTAATGACAGAACCATTATCAGATGAATTAATAGAACGTATTAGCCCTATTAGAGGGGCTTATAGCGATATTAGGCCTATTATCGACTACTATCGAGTAACTAAAGAAAACAGTTTGTTATTTGGTAGTGCAACAAGGTTTGTAGAGCATATCCCACATGATTTAAAACAGTTTAATCGTAAACTTATGCTGCAAATCTTCCCTTATTTAAAAGATGTGAAGATTGACTTGGCGTGGGGTGGGCCAATGGGTTGTAGTGCCAATTTATTCCCACAAATAGGTAATTTGCCAAATCAGCCTAATGTTTATTATGTACAAGGTTATTCAGGGTTTGGTGTTACACCGAGTCATATCATTTGCAAAATTCTAGCATCAGGTATTGCTGAGCAATCTGAATATTATGATCTTATCAGTAAAGTTCATCATCGAAATATTATTGGTAAACAGTCAATTCGTCCACTTCTGTTAACAGGTGCTAAATGTTGGCATCAATTATCAGGGTTTTGGACTGGTCGTAGATAATTTTTTATAGGAGATAACACAATGATGTTAAAAATAAATAAAGACCTTACCTTAGAACAATTAGACAGCTGGGGAACAGTGATTGATTTAGGGTCTGAATTAATCGAAGGTGATGGTAAAGCCTATGGTAAATTCACCTTAGGTAATCCAGAGTTACCATCAAGTGGTGGTTATTTTGGAGTGACTAAAAGTGTTTTTCGTATGACTTATCCTTTTTCTGAGCAGGCTACTATTGTTAAAGGTCAAGTGACTTTAACCAATGAAGATACGGGTGAAAAGTGGACTTTTAAAGAAGGTGAAAGTTGGATTGTAGAGAAAGGTACTAAGGTACTGTGGGAGGTAAATTCTGATTACTTTATTAAGCATTATTTCTCAGCAAATTAGTTTAATAAGGTCAAATAAGTTATAGCACGTTCAAATTAATAATCAATGATTACTATATGGCATGGAAAATGGAGTTTTCATGCTTGTAGTAAGCAATAACACTATCAAAATAATAAAGTTAATTGAGGTAAGAAACGTGGGAAACAAGCGCATATATTTAGCTACATTAGTAGCTTTAGGGTTGTTCTGTGCACCATTACAAGCTTATACCTTGTATAAAGATGATCAAACAAATTTAAATGCAGATGTACAAGCTGTATTTGGAATGTTTAACAGCAGAAAGAATTATGATGGTAGATCAGGAGGATCTACTTGGCGAGAAGGTTTTATTAAATATGGTGTTAATGGTGATCATCGTTTTACTAACTCTATGCAAATCTATGGTACGTTAAACTGGGTTAGTTCTGCTACTTGGGGCGATGGTGATGCTGCAGGTAATACAATAGGTGATGAGCGGATCACTAAAATAGAAGATGTGTTTATTGGTTGGCGATCAGGCAATATTTTCACTGCATTAGGCGATGATGGAGTTGATGTGTCCTTTGGTCGTCAAGTAATTACTATTGGAGATGGTTTTTTAATTAATGATGATGGGCCTAATTTAGGCAAGGGTCCTATGGATGGTAAGTTAAATCGAGGCGGAGCTTATTATCTGGCAGCAAGACATGCTTTTGACAAGACAGCTGTAGTACGTTTGGGAGGCCAAAAGGGTTTGCGTAGTGATTTGATTTGGTTAAAGTCAGACAATAGAGCACAAGCTAATACAGGACTGTTAATAGGTACTTTGGAATATGTAGTGGATCTAGGTACATTAGGTTTTACTTATATTCATGGTCGTAATGTAGATAAAAAATATGCTTCTGATATGCAGTTAGCAAGGGATGGCATGAATGTTTACAGTATTAGAGGCGTTGGTAATTTAGGGATTCATAAAGACCTTAATCTGTCCTTTGAGTATGCTAAGCAACATAAGGATAGGTATACAGATGGTCAAAAAATATCAGGTAAGGATAATGAAACTGCTTGGTATGCAGAAGCTGGTTGGACTTTTTCAGAAGTACCTTGGTCTCCTAATATAAGTTATCGCTATAGTCGCTATTCATCACAGTGGGATTCATTATTTAATGGTCTTAGTAGAGGTTATGGAACTTGGTTTCAAGGCGAGGTGGCAGCAAATTACGCAGGGCCATATAACTCAAATACAAGTATTCAGCATGTGGCATTTAAAGTAACGCCTTTGGAAAATGTAACAGTAGGGGCACTTTATTTTGATTTTAATACCTTACATAAGAAAAATAATCTTAATTTAGATGCACAAGAGTTAGATTTATTTGTGGATTGGGCGGTTAATGATCATTTAGTCATATCGCCCTTAATTGGCTTATATAATCCTAAAAAATCGGAGAAGAATGGCGGTAATCAAGTAAGTAGTAGTGGTACAAACGTCTATAGTCAATTAGTAATGGCAGTTTCCTTTTAAAAAGTATAAATAGTAGGTTAATTAATATAAGTGGAGTTATTTTTATAATAAAAAGATTTTTAAGTTTAAATTAAAGTAACAATGAGATTATCTAAAAAAGTAGTGTTTATCTGACTATAAATACTAGGCTTGTTGTAGTAAATCAGTAAACGTAGTATTTTTTTAAGATATTCTGAATTCAGATAACATGAATAATATTGTTAGTTTAATAGTTGAGTAGCTTATGCGATTTACTCTAAGTTTTAGTTTGGTTGTGTTTAGCTTAATTATAGCCGCTGGTTGTTTATGGGTAGCTAGTTATTTAGCTTGGTATTGGGCAATATTAGCTATTTTTCTGTTTGCCCATATTAATAATATGCCCTTCTCTATAATGCATGAAGCAGCACACGGTGTAGCCGCTAACTCTAAATTAGGTAATCGTATTATTGGAGTGATGAGTAGTTGGGCTTATCCCACTTCATTTTTATTACAAAAACAAGCACATCAAGGACATCATGAACGTAATAGGACAGATTTAGATCTTTATGATTATTATTTGCCCCATCAGTCTAAATTCAGACGCAATATAATTCTATATGGTGGTAATTTATTAGGCTTATATTATGTTTGTGTAGTATTTAGTAACTTCGTTTATTTGATTGCTAGTGGTTTTTATCGATCAGCTTTTTTTAAAAAGAAAGTAGCTACTAATTTAGAGTGCAGCCATTATATAGCAGATATTTCTAAACTACCTAGTTTACAGGTATGGTGTGAGATAGCTCTTTCTTTTGGTTATCAGGCTTTATTAGTTTGGGTTTTAGATTTAACCTTTTGGGGTTATGTGCTTTGTATGTACGCATTTGCATTACATTGGTCTGTTTTGCAATATGCGGATCATGCGTGGAGTAGTCGGGATATTAAAAATGGCGCATGGAATCTAAAGGTGTTACCTATTTTTCGTTGGCTTGCTTTAAATTATCACTATCATTTAGCTCACCACCAACATCCTACAGTGCCTTGGTATGATTTACCTAAGTATGTAGATAAGCAAGAATTACAACCTAGTTTTTGGCGAGTATATTTTACCTTGTGGAGAGGGGTGCGCCCAGCTCCACCTATGGGCGCTGCTGCCGACTTAGACTTTCTTTTTCCGGAATATAAAGAAACCAAGTAATAAGCCTAAAATTAAGCCACCTGCTAAACCTCCAATTAACATTTTATTAATTGCAGCAGAGGCTTCATCTAAAATAGGGTTATTTAAGAAGTCTGTACCCATATGCATGGTTCTAATTTTCCATGCACCATCTTCTAATGCAACAGTGGCTGTCCAACGAGTTTTTATATTATAGATTCTACCATCGCTTAGGGTATATTGTTCATGTCCACTACCGTAAGAGATACCCCATGTTTTATCAGGTGAAATCTCTGTGAGTTGATCAGGCGTAAATTGTATGGTTAGTTTTTTCAGAAATTTGTCTGAACCAAACCATGAGCGCATATAAGGTATTATAGCTTCTCTACCATTGATAAATTCTTGTGTAACAGGTGTGGCTCGCATGTCTTTACTAAGTACAGGTAGCATCTTGTCATAGTCACCTGTATTAATCGCTTCAGTAACTGTTTTTAATACTTGTCTTAATTCATCATGAATTGCATTATCTTGCTCCTCTGCCATTATATTAAAACTAATTAACACCAGTAGAGCGGCAATAATCTTTTTCATAGTATCTTCCTATAATCATATGAACTAATAATGACAGACTAAATCCTGTAATTACATCTAATAAATGATGTTGATGCACTAGTATTGTAGAGCTAGTTAAGCCGATTAACCATAAATAAAATAGGTAACTTAAATATTTTTTGGTGTTTGCTGTAATAATAAAAACAATAGTAGCAGAATAAACGACATGCAATGATGGTACAAGATTATAAGGATGGTCTAGATTAAATAGTTGGCTATATAATAGATGATACAAGGGCTGCTCTGGAATAGTTCTTGTGAATCCCAAATGGCAGGGTATTAAAAGAAAAATAAAAGCAGCAATTATAGTAGCTATGATTAATTCTATAGCTAATCGTTTTAATGCCGTAGTATTTAATACAAATACAGGTATTAAGAGTACTAAATACATAGAAAAATAAGGCCAAATAAAACTAGCAACAAAAGGAATTTGTAATTCAAAGGGTAAGTAGAGGCCAAAAGTATGTTGTCTTTCACTGGCATACCAGTTTAACAATGGATATAACCCAAAAAAAGCAATACCAACCAATGTTCCCCACATAAGAAAAATTTTAAGACGTTGGCTGATGGGTTCTAGTGTATATTTAAGAAGGTTCAATGTTTACTTTTAAAGTTAAATTAATAATTTATTATAATAATTTTAATTGTGAAAATAAAAGCATATTAATTGAAATTAAGTTTTAAATAAGGAAGTAGATATATAAATGTAAAATAAGTGCATATGTTAAAGTTAAAGTATCAAGTGTGTTAGACTGACAAAGATAATTATTAGAGTGATTGAGACTTTTAAGAAAATGAATTATCAGGCCTACTTTCAAACAGTAAACTCCATTACTGCTAGTAAAAAGCAACAAATGGCCGCTATTTATTTTCAATATTATCAAGGTAGCGATTTAGAGCGTTTTTACCAAGATTTAGACAATAAAAATGAAGTGCTTTTTCTAGAGCAGCAAGGGCAGATGGTTGGCTTTACAACCATAGAGTTTTATTCTTTTCAGCAAAAAATGATTGTTTATTCAGGTGATACTATTGTAATGCCTGAGCATTGGCAACAACAGTCATTGCATTCTGCTTGGATTCAACGGATGGGTAAATTAAAGCAAGATAACCCTACGACTCCCATCTATTGGTTTTTATTAGTGAAAGGCTATAGAACTTATAAATACTTAATTGTATTCGCAAAGAGTTTCTATCCACATTGGGATGGATTACAACCAGAATTAAAACAATTGGCTGATCAGTTAGCAGTAGCTAAGTTTGTAGAGCTTTATAATGTGCGGACAGGGGTTGTGGAGTGTCCTAGTGAGTATGGCTATTTAAAAGAGGATTTGACGGATATTGCATCCCATGAGCAACAAAAAAAGTCGAGTCAATTTTTCCTTAGTAAAAATCCTTATTATTATAAAGGCCATGAGTTAGTTTGTTTATGTGAGCTAAGTGCTGATAATTTACAGAGTCGTGCTCAAAAACTATTTTTAGATACTAATATTGAGTACCGAAATGAATAATCCTTGGCAACATTTTGCTCAATATTTAGCGCCAATAGCGCAGTCCACAGTTGTTGTACAACAGCAGTGGTTAGCACAATGTTTAACCCATAATCAGCACTCTGTTTATGGTCAGCAATATCAATTTGCTAGTATTAATAATATAGCGGAATATCAAGCACGTGTTCCTATTACTAATTATGAAATGCTATATCCTTGGATTGAAAAATTATTACGAGGTGAAACTAATCAATTATTTAATGGTGAGGTAATCGCTTTTGAAAGGACAGGTGGTAGTCATAGTGGCGGTAAGCTATTTCCCTATTCAGCAAGAGGTTTAGATGACTTTCGGAGAGCTGTGTTAAATTGGTTAGCAGAGTTAATTGCTCAATATAAAATTACTAAAGGTAAAGTGTATTGGGCACTTAGTCCTGCTACTGCAGAGCCACAGGCCACAGCAAAGGGAGTAGCTATTGGCGGCGGTGATGTGCTTTATTTAGGGCATGAAAATCTAGCCGCTTTTATGGCACTATCTGCTGTTCCTTTTTCTGTTGGACAGGTAAGTAATGTAGAGGATTGGCAATTATTAACACTCTATTATTTATTACGTAGTGATGATGTAACGGTTATTTCCATTTGGAGCCCTAGCTTCCTTATCCAGTTATTAAAGGCTTTACAACAGCAACAGAATAAGCTTTTAGATTTATTAAATAATGGTGGTATGGTTGCTAACCATGTCTTAGCAAAAGATATAGAGGCTGCTCAGCGTTTACAGCAGTATTTAAGTCAACAACAAACACAAATATTATGGCCTGATTTAGTAGTAATAAGTTGTTGGGCTGATGCGTCTTCGGCTATGCAGGCCAAAGTGTTAGCAGATTATTTTCCTTATACAAAGATACAACCTAAAGGCTTATTATCCACCGAAGCTGTAATCACAGTACCTAATCAGCTAAACGAAACCCTGCTTTGTACAGCAAGTAATTTTTATGAGTTTTTAGATGAGCAGGGAAAAATACATTTAGCTCATGAGCTAGAAGTACAACAGAGTTATCAGGTAATAGTTACTACTAATAGTGGACTTTATCGTTATGACACCACTGATATAGTCACTTGTTTAGGCTATCAGCAAGATAGGCCTATTGTTAAGTTTATAGGACGAGCAGGCGTTGTTTCTGACTTAGTGGGTGAAAAATTAACAGAAAGTTTTGTTAATCATTGCTTAGCACCACTTAAAGGGTTTGCAATGCTTTGCACAAACAAACCAGAATGTAGTTATATTCTGTTAACAGATCAAAATTATTTTGACGAGAATAAACATATACTAACAATTATTGAGCAAGCGCTATGCAATAATCCACAATATGATTATGCTAGGAAGTTACAGCAACTGGCACCACTAACGTATAAAGCAATTGATGCGCCCAATAAGCAGTATTTAACGTGGCAATTAGCTAAGGGTAAACGATTAGGTGATATAAAGATTCCAGCTCTGTTTTTGGGAGACTGGAGAAAAGTATTTCAAGTGTAGGTAATAAACAATGGAAGTAAAATATAACAACGATCGCAAAATGAAATTGGTACTAATTTCTCCAAAAGGGCCGTTATATCGTAAGAGTGGTGGGATTTTTAAAAAATCCTTACGTTACCAACCGTTGACTTTAACAACCTTAGCCGCACTAACACCCAAAGAGTTACCTATTGAAATTACCTTGATAGATGAAGGTATTATGGAAATACCTGCTGATTTACAAGCGGATTTAATAGGTATAACAGCCATTACTGGAACAGTAATAAGAGCTTATGAGTTGGCAGATCAATTTAGGGCAAAAGGCATTAAAGTATTATTAGGTGGCCCTCATATTACTTTAATGCCAGAGGAAGCGACTGAACATGCGGATGCTATTTGTATAGGCTATGCAGAGAAAACATGGCCGCAACTCATTTATGATTTTTTTGCTGATAAATTACAACCTGTTTATAAACAAAGTGAATGTTTTGACTTAAGTAACAATACATTACCTTTCCCTGAAAGAGAACGTTTTGATAGTAAATACTTTCTAACTCAGGCCGTATTTGAAGCGACTCGCTCTTGTGGTCATGACTGTGAGTTTTGTGTGGCACCTACTGCATGGGGGCGTAAGCAATATCAACATCCAGTGTCTTGGGTAGTAGAAGATATCCGCCAATTTGTAGCGAAAACAGGCAAACGAAAGCTTATTTTTGTTGATTTAAATTTAGTATCAGATCTTGAATATGCTAAAGAGTTATTTACCGCACTTATTCCATTAAAAATCCAATGGTTTGGTCTATCAACTGTATTAATTGCTCATAATAATGAATTAATGGAGTTAATGGCTAAGAGTGGTTGTAAAGGATTATTGCTAGGCTTAGAAACTGTTACTACTGGTAGTTTAGGGGATGCAGGCAAGAAATTTAATTCTTCAGTTAACTATAAAGAATTAATAGGTACATTACATAAATTAGGTATCTCTATTCAAGGTTGTTTTGTCTTTGGATTAGATCATGATACGTTAGATACCTTTGATGCAACCGTAGAGTTAGCCATAGATGCATGCATTGATTTACCACGTTTTTCTGTATTAACACCTTTTCCAGCAACACCTCTTTATAAAAGATTAGAGCAAGAAAATCGCATTTTAACGAAAGATTGGTCACTCTATGATGCACAACATGTTGTATTTGAACCAAAGTTAATGACCGTGCAACAGTTATCAGATGGGCATGAAAGGGCTTGGAAGAAGATATATCAATATAAAAATATTTTTAAACGCTTATGGGGGGCGCGTAATTTCCAATCTTTAGCATTAACAGCTAACTTGGGTTATAGATTTTACGCACATAACCTGCATAAGTTTTATACCTGTGATTGGCCTATTGAGCGTAATCCTTCTAAAATTATTTTGCAAAGTAAATAACTATGCGGTTAACTTTTGTACATCCAGCTATTGGTCATCGTTTAGGTGAGTCTTATTTGCGTTCATGGCAAATGGAGCCTTTACCAATTGCTGCGTTAAAAGGGCTTACGCCTGATACTGTGGAAACACGTTTCTATGATGATCGATTAGAAAAAATTTCCTATGATGAAGCTACTGATGCTGTAGTTATTTCTGTAGAAACCTATACAGCTAAACGGGCTTATCAAATAGCCAGTGAGTATAGACAGCGTGGCGTACCTGTAGTTATGGGAGGTTTTCATGTTACCCTCGTACCAGAAGAGGCTAGCCGTTATGCTGATGCTATTATGGTGGGCGAGGCTGAAGGGAAATGGCTAGAGTTAATTGATGATTTACAACATCATACACTTAAACCTTTATATCAAGGTATTCAAACGGATCTTAGTGGTGTAAAAGTAGATAGAAGCCTTTTTAAAGGTAAGCGTTATTTACCTATTGGTTTAGTTGAAACAGGTCGAGGTTGTCGATTCCCTTGTGAATTTTGTGCTATCCAAACATTTTATCAACGCAGTTATCGTAGACGTGATCCTGACCAAGTATTAAAAGAACTAGCAGAGCAAAAGTGTAGCAAAAAGATCTTCTTTTTTGTGGATGATAATTTTGCAGGTAATATCCATGAAAGTAGGGTGTGGTTACCTGAGTTAGCCAAATTAAATATTCGTTGGATTACCCAAATGAGTATTAATGCCGCCCATGATGAAAGCTTTTTAAAAGAGCTTGCTCAGTCTGGTTGTAAAGGCGTGTTAATAGGTTTTGAGTCACTTAATGAAGATAATCTTAAGCTGATGAATAAACGCTTTAATACCATGAAAGGTGGCTTTTCTCAGGCATTAGCTAATTTAAGAAAATATGGTATAGCGGTTTATGGGACTTTTGTATTTGGTTATGATCATGATACTCAAGAATCCTTTAGTCAAGCAGTTGCTTTTGCTGAGCAAGAGGGTATGTACATTGCTGCTTTTAATCATATGACACCTTTTCCAGGTACGCCTCTTTATAAACGATTACAACAAGAAAATAGATTGCGCTATGAACATTGGTGGTTAGATGATAATTATCGTTATAATGAGGTGCCGTTTTATCCTACCCAATTAACACCTGAGCAAGTCACTACAGGTTGTGTAAGTGCTCGTAGAGATTTTTATAGTTGGCGCTCTATTTTTAAACGTAGTTGGAAAAATCGCAGCGACTTTTTTATGTTTCGTAATTTTTTCCCAATTAATGCGTTACACAGAAATGAAATCAGTTCACGGAATGGTTATCCACTAGGCGATGAAGCGTGGCAAGGTAAGTTGTTGGAGATTAAATGATTAATTTCCATGCTGTATCTGCAAATAACCAGCAACACTTTGTTAAATTGCTAGAAGAAAATGCGATGCAAGGTTGGGTGGATATGCTGATGACTCGCCAGCCAAATTATTTAAATAAGCAACATTATTTTGGTCAAGAATATCCAGTGTTGGCAGAACAAGAGGGAGTTTTTTTAGGTTGTTGTCAACTGACTAAACAACAGGGTTTTGTAAATGGTCAACGGGTAGACTTAGGCTATCTTAATAGTTTAAGAGTCAGCGAAAATTATAGAAATAAAATACGTGTACTGAAAGAGGGGTTTAGTTATCTTAAAAATTTTCTTAGCCCTCTTGCTTATTGCTATACCAGCATAGCCAGTGATAATAAAATAGCCCGTAGAATATTAGAAAAAGGTGTTGCAGGATTACCTAAATATCAATTATTAGGTGAGTTATCTACCTTTGTTATTGCTAAGACAAGGGCAAAGCATTTAGGATTATGGCAGAAAGTAGGGCAGTTACAAACTATTGTTGATTTTTATAATAAGCAGGCTAGCCAGTACCAGTTAGCTCCTTATTTAGCAGAAGATTGGCTAATAAAAGCCGATTTACCTGTATTAGGTTATTACCAGAATAATCAATTAAAGGGCTGTGCGGTATTGTGGAATCAACAATCATTTAAACAGATTATAGCTAGTCATTATCATCCTCTTATCAATCTTTTAAGACCTGTTTATAATGGTTATGCTAAGTTGACTAATAGACCTCAGTTACCAAAGCTTAAGCAAGTATTAGATCAAAGCTTTTTAAGTTTTTTTCAAGTGCAAGATCAACAAATGATCATACCTTTAATAAAAGATGCCTTACCTCATTGCCAAACTTCTTTATTAACATTCTCTTTAGCTGCTAATCATCCACAAGCTCACGCTATTATTGATACATTTAAACCATTGGTTTATAAAACGAGAATTTATGGGGTTGAATTAGTGGCTAGTCCAGTATGGGAAAAACAAATGCTTAATCCAGAAGCAGCTATTTTATGAAAATAGTATTATTAAGACCTAATATGGGTGATTATCGAGCAACTGATGCGATGCCACCATTAGCTATGGGCATATTAGCAGCCAGGGCTGAAGAACATGATATTCAGTTTTATGATGATCGTGTGGAGGTTATACCCACAGAATTAGAAGCAGATTTAATTGCTATTTCAGTAGAAACATTTACGGCTAGGCGCAGTTATCAATTAGCTGACTATTATAGAGAGCAAGGTATTAAAGTAGTGATGGGAGGTTATCATCCTACTTTCTTACCAGAAGAAGCCTTGCAACACGCTGATAGTATCATTGTTGGGGATGCTGAAGGCGCTTGGGAACAGTTATTAAAAGATTTTCAGCAAAATAAATTACAAACTATTTATTATGGTAATCATGATTTACCTTTAGATGATTATCGATTAGATCGTAGTATTTTTAAAGGTAAGAAATATGCACCTGTAGATTTAATTCAATATACTCGAGGTTGCCGTTTTACCTGTGACTTTTGTTCTATTCATGGTTTTTATAAAAATGGTGTAAGGGCTAGGCCAATAGCATATTTTAAAGAAGAATTAGTTACTTTAAAGCCCAATCGTTTTTTTCTGTTTGTGGATGATAATTTATTTGGTAATAGGTCTATTTTAGAAAGCTTGTTAACTATGTTAAAACCTTTGAAAAAACGTTGGGGTTGTCAGATTAGCATTGATGTGGCGAGAGATGAAACACTACTAGATCAATTGGCAGAGGCAGGTTGTCGTTTTGTGCTAATAGGCTTTGAAAGCCTTAATTCAGCCAACTTAAAGCAAATGGCAAAGCCTTGGAATAAAGTGGCTGGAGATTATGAAAAAGTAGTAAAGGCATTACATAATAGAGGTATTAATATTTATGGTACTTTTGTATTTGGTTATGATGAAGACACAGAGGATACGATAAAACAAAGTCTTGATTTCGCGTTAAGCAATAAGTTAGAAATAGCTAACTTTAATCCTCTTACTCCAACACCTAGTTCAGCGCTTTATAATAGATTACTAGCAGAAAAGAGGCTTATATCACCTGAGTGGTGGATTGATCCCAACTATTGCTATGGAAATCCAATTTTTCAACCTAAAAAAATGGCTGCTGAACAGCTAACAGAACTTTGTTTTGAAGCGAAAAAAACATTTTATAGCTATTCATCTATTGCTAATAGGTTATTTAGCTTTCAGAAAAAAACAAAATGGCTAGATAAAGGCGTAACCCTATTAGCCAATATTATTTCTCATCGAGAAATTATTAAAAAACAAGGCAAGCAATTAGGAGGGGTACAACATGAAACTTACCCTCATTAAGCCAACAATAGGGCGTAGAGAACATAGTTTATATGTTGATGAAGGACGTATGGAACCGCTAATGCTTGGTGTGTTAGCCGCGCTTACGCCTGATGATGTAGAAGTAGTAATGTATGATGATAGAATGGAATCTATCCCCTATGATGAGCCAACCGATCTAGTGGCTATTACTTTAGAAACTTATACTGCTCGCCGTGCCTATGAGATAGCGAGTGAGTATCGGCAACGGGGAGTAAGGGTAATTATGGGGGGTATCCATGTTAGCCTATTACCAGAAGAAGTATTACAGCATGCAGACAGTATTTTCTTAGGTGATGCTGAAACATTATGGGCAACCATGATAGAAGATGCTCGCCACAATAAATTAAAACCTCGTTATGAAGCACCTGTTGGTGTAGGGCAGGTCAATCATTGTGGTGATAAATTGATTGCAAGACGAGATATTTATCAAGGTAAAGGATATTTGCCTATTTCTCTTATGCAGTTTTCTCGTGGTTGTCGTTTTGCCTGTAAGTTTTGTGCAGTAAGCCAATATTTTGGAGGTAATTACTATTTACGACAAATAGATGAAGTGGTTAGAGAAATAGCCAGTCAAAACCGTAAATTTATTTTTTTTATTGATGATAATATCGCTACCGATCATAAAGCATTGGCAGAACTATGCCATGCGTTAATTCCCTTAAAAATTAATTGGATTAGCCAAGCTAGTTTAGATGTTACGAAAAATCCTCAATTAATGAAGCTAATGCAACAAAGTGGTTGTTGGGGCAATGTAATGGGCTTTGAATCTATCAACCCATTGAGTTTAAGGGATGCAAAGAAATCGCCTAATATAAAAGATTTTAACCATTATTTGCAGGAGATTAAAGTTCTTCGAGATCATGGTATGCAGACATGGGCAGCTTTTACTTTAGGGTATGATCATGATACTGTTGAGAGCATTGAGCAAACAGTAGAGTTTGCGTTAAAAAATCGTTTTGCATTTGCTGCTTATAATATTCTTATGCCTTATCCAAATACACCGCTTTATAGTCAACTACAGCAAGAAGGGCGTTTATTATTTGATGATAAATGGTGGTTACATCCTGAATATCGCTTTAACCAAGCAGCCTATATTCCTAAGTTAATGACACCAGAGCAACTAACAAAAGCCTGTCATGATGCCCGTAGTCATTTTAATAGTATCCCTTCGATTATAAGACGCTTTTCTGATTTAAGAGTCACTGTGCAATCAATGAGCCGAGTTCTTTCTTTTTGGCGTTATACTTTTTTATTTAGAAAAGAAGTCTATAAAAAACATGGTATGAAGTTTGGTCTTAAATGAAAAAATTATTACATATTTATCCCTATCTAGCTGCATGTTTACTATCTCCATTAGCAGCCTATTTATGGTGGCAAGAATACCAAAACTTATTTCAAATGTTATTAGCATGGCTTATCCCCGTATTATGGGCTTATATTGTGCCTGGTGTGGGTACTAATATTTGTAAAGTGTGGGAAGTTAAGTCTAAATTTAATATAGGGCGTTTTCGTATTCAACATGGATTTGTATTTGGTAGTGCCACTGCGTTACTTTCATGGTTAACTCATCAATATACAGCACAAACGATATTAGATATATTTGTCTCTGCATTAATACTTTGTTCAGTGATAGGTTTTTGGAATATTCTTTATGATATTGTGGCCATTAAAGCGGGTATTTTATTTGTATATAACGAACCTTGGGCAAATAATAAAGAAGCAGAAACTATAGTACTTGATTATGCCCCTTGGATTTTTGGTGGGTTTGGTTTTTGTTATGGTTTAATGATAAGTAGCTATGAATATATAGTCTATTGTTATGGACAGCAAAGTTATTTATTTTCTACTGTGTTTTTCATTATAGGTTTATGTTGTTGTATTGTTATTCCTGTATTAGGTGTGATGAATTATTCTTATAAAAAATATGGTCACACAGGCACTAAGCCTATTATTCATAATAGTAAGATTTTAAAATAGAGAAAAATCTTTTTTTCTCTATCAAACTTTTATTTAATATAACTAGACTAAGATATTAGAGTAATTTTTTAAAAAAGTTATTATGATTTAATAGCTTACATTGTATAAATAGAAGTTCTTTGTAAGTAATAGCGTCAAAAAATAAGAGTCCATATGCGTTATTTCTTTTTAGGTGATTGTCATGAAAATCAATTCTATGATTTTAGCAAGCTTAGTGTTAGGTTCTATTAGTTATGTAAATGCGGCAGGTACAATTTCTGGTCAGTTGGATGTCAGAATTACGATAGGTCAAGGATGTTCAATTACTCATGGTGGTGGTATTGGTACTTATAACCAGTTTGGTACACTGGATTTTGGTGTGCAAACAAATTTAAGTACAGCTGTTGATGCGAAGGCTTCTGGAGCAGGTGGGGCTAATACAGTTGGTGTTATATGTTCTCCTGCATTACCTTATACAGTCGCTGTAGATAATGGTGTTAATGCAACTGGTTCACAACGTCAAATGCGTAATCAAACCACAGGATTAACAAATAATTATATTGCCTATAATCTTTACCAAGACTCTGCTCGAGCCACTGCATGGGTCTCTGGAACACCTGTTAGCCGTGCAGGTACAGGTTTGGCTCAATCTCTAGACTTCTATGGTCGAGTTCCTGTTGTAACACCAGCCCCTGCCGCAGGTACTTATACTGACGCTGTTGCTGTAACTGTTAGTTGGTAGGGAGATGAGAGTAAGTAATCGTATTAGTATATTAGTAATAGGGTTACTTACTAGCATTGTTGGATATTCAGCAACTAAAACTGCCGTAATTAATATCAACGCTAATGTTGTTGCTGCTTGTGAGGTAGGTTCAACGAGTACAGGCGGAAGTATATCTTTCGGTATGCTTGATTTTGGATATGTATCTGATCTTAGTACGAGTGTTGCTGTTGTTGGCCAAGCTAACAGTGGTGGTATTCGTATTAAGTGTAGTAATAATACACCTTATATTGTTTATATGAGTTCAGGGCTAAATAGTCAAAGTACAACTGTACGTTATTTAAGTAATGGTTCTACAGCAGTTAGGTATAACCTATATATTGATTCTGCTCATACAGTGGTTTGGGATGATATTAAAGGCCTTTCGGGCACTAGTAATGGTCAAGAAACTTGGTTACCTATTTATGGATTTATACCTCAACAATCAGTATCTGAAGTAGGTATTTATACAGATAGAGTGAGTGTGACTATTACCTATTAATATTAGGACTTACATGAAGTATAAAATAAAAAAAATATTTTATATTGTTTGTGGAGTGTTAGGGTTAACTTCTGTGGTATTGGCTGATACAGGAGTTGACGATAAAACTGTTTCACAGTCTTTTAAAGTACAAGCAGAAATTATAAAGGGATGTTTATTAGGTAGTGGTGGTTCAGATACCAGTAGTTTTGGAACTATAAGTTTTGGAAACGTATCATTACTTAACCAAAATAAGGACGTTATATCAAGCAATAATGCAGGTTCAATTATTGTTAAATGTACGCCTGGCATTAATGTAACTATCAGTTTGAGTAGTGGTGTTAATAATAGTGGTTCTATTGCTAATGGACGCTTATTAAAAAATACAAATACGAATGAGATATTAAGTTACCAGCTATTTCAGGATGCTAATTTCAGTAGTATCTGGGGTAACGGTAGTAATGGTGGTAGTAGTAAAACAATTAGCTCCAGTGGTACAACAGAATCTTATCCTATATATGCTCGTTTATTGGCAGCTTCTACCATGCCAAGTGTAGGGACATATACAGATACTGTAACAGTCACAATAAGTTATTAATAAATCATTGTCGTGAGATGAATAGATAATTATGAAAATAATACAAGCGTATAACAATAAAATTGAATACATGATTTTTATTTTATTGATGGGGTTTTACAGTAATATTTTTGCCGCTAGTTCAATTTTAATTTGGCCACTTGGTCCAACTATTGAGGATACAGATAAAGCTACTTCTTTATGGATACAGAATAATGATAAACAATCTGTTTTTTTACAAATTCGTGTATTGAAATGGCAACAACAAGATGGTGAGGAGTCATTAGTTGAGCAAACAGAAATTGTTGCTAGTCCTCCAGTGGCTGAAGTACAACCAGATAAAAAACAATTAATAAGATTAGTTAAAAGTATTAATATTCCTGCCAATACCGAGAATGCTTATCGTGTTTTAATTGATGAAATTCCAAGGGCTGATATTAAGTCAGAAAATATAAGTCAGGGTTATGGTGTTGCATTTCAAATGCGTTATTCTGTACCTTTGTTTGTACAAGGAAATAATATTTGGACAAATCAGGATTATAGAAAGCCACGTGATATTAATAAGGCCACATTACCTGTTTTAGATTATAAGATACAAAATAAAGAAGGTAAATCTTGGTTAGTTATTACGAATAAAGGGCAAGTTCATGCACGACTTGCCAAAGTGTTCTTTAAACAAAATAACCAAGTGTATACTGTAAGTGATGGATTATTAGGTTATGTTTTGCCTAATCGTTCTATGTCTTTTCCTATTCCTGCCAACGTTAAAGCAGCAGGAACATTATTTGCTAATATTAATGAAATGCCAAACCCAATTACTATAAATCATCAATAGTATTGGCATTTTATGAAAAATAAATTTGTATATTTATACACAAACATTACCTGCATTATTAGCATTTTTTTAGTGATTAATATGTACAGTATGGTATTGGCCAGTGATGAACAACTACCTCAGTTTGATCTCCCAGATACAGTACTATGGTTAGAAATTGTTATTAATGGTAAGCCTTCTGGACATATTATAGCGGTAGATTATCGTAATAAGCATTATTGGTTAACTGCAGAACAATTAGACCAAATAGGTTTATCAATGTTAAAGCCTAAAAACCAACAGTCTATAGCTATTGATCAAATAGTTGGTGTTAATGTGGGTTATAACGCTGAACTACAGCAGTTAATGATTGATTTACCAACTTCATGGCTTCCATCACAACATATTACTGTTAATAAAACGATGTATAAACAAGTTGAAGCAAAAAGTAGTCTAGGCGCTTTAATGAACTATGATATATATGCTACTTCTCCAGAGCAAAAGAATGCTTCTGATAATCTATCATTATGGACAGAGCAACGTGTTTTTGATGGTTTTGGTGTAGTTTCAAATACAGGAATTTATCGCAAATCATTTGGTGGTAAGCAGAGTAACAATCAAAGTGATCGTTATGTACGTTATGATACACAGTGGAAGTACAGTAATGAAAATAGCATGATTAGTTATTCTTTTGGAGATGTTATTACAGACTCATTACCATGGTCTAGTTCTGTACGATTAGGTGGTTTTCAAATTGCACGTAACTTTGCTACACGTCCTGATTTAATTACTTATCCATTACCACAGTTTATGGGTAATGCTGCTATTCCTAGTACAGTAGATCTTTATATTAATAATTATAAAATGGATACACAGTTACTGAATCCAGGGCCATTTACATTAGAAACACAACCTTATATTAATGGTGCTGGTAATGCTACTGTAGTGACAACAGATGCATTGGGAAGAAAGGTTAGTGCTACAGTTCCTTTTTATGTGGCCAGTAATTTACTAGGTAAAGGTTTAACAGATTATAGTTTTTCGTCTGGTATTCTACGTCGTAATTATGGACTTAAGTCCAGTGATTATAGTAATGCTGCGATGAATGGTATAGCGAGATATGGTGTAACTGATTGGTTGACAGTGGAAGGTAGAGTAGAGGGCGCTCAATATCTTTTATCTTCGGGTATTGGTGCAGGTATTCGGTTAAGCAATTTAGGTGTACTCAATCTTTCAACGAGTGGCAGTCAGGCTAATGATAAAGCATGGAGCAAAGAGAAAAGAAGTATTCAATCTTATTATAATCCTATAACGGGAATGATTGATTACAAGGATATTTACACTGACAATGTTCCACAAAAGAATAAAGGTACTCAGGCTGTAGCGGGATATAGTTATAACAATCAAGTTTTTAGTGTGAATGCGCAACGCATTGTGCGTTCAGAGGGATATGCTGATTTATCTAATTATCGTTCAGACTATCTTTTAAGTAGACGTCAAGATCAAGTGACTACCAGTATAGGAATAGGAAGATTCGGAGCTATAGGTAGTGGCTATTTTGCAACACGCAGTGCTAGGGGAGATGAAACTAGAATAATTAATATTTCATGGAGTGCGGCAGTATGGCGTAATGTTAGTTTATATGCATCTATTAACAAAGAAATTGGGTGGTCAAGGTGTTAGTGCTCAGATTATGCTTTCACTTCCTTTAGATGACTGGGGAACAACAAGCATTTCATCCAGTAGAGATACTAGTAATCATTGGGTAACAAGAACAAATTGGAGTAGAAGTGCACCTACTGATGGGGGCATAGGTTGGAATTTAGCTTTTGCTAATGGCGGTAGAGAATCTGATAAATATCGCCAAGCAGATATAACATGGCGTTCAGATTATTTTGAAACAAAGGGTGGAATGTATGGTAACAAACATGATTATACTCGTTGGGCAGAAATGACAGGAGCTGTTGTTATGATGAATGGAGATATGTATACAACCAATACTATTAATGATGCTTTTGCACTTGTCTCTACAAATAGTTTTGAAGATGTACCAGTATTTTATGAAAATCAGCCTATTGGTAAAACTAATGCAAAAGGTTATATGCTAGTACCTACTGTAACCTCTTGGTATCCAACTAAACTTAGTATTGATTCACTAAACTTGCCCGCTGATGTGGATATTCCTTCTACAACTTATGAGTTATCAGTGCGTGAAAAAAGTGGTTTATTAGTAGATTTTAAAATTAAAAATATTCAATCCGTTAATCTTACCTTATTAGATAATAATGATAAGCCTCTTCCTAAAGGTAGTACTGTTAAGACACAAGACAATAAAACCAGTTGGGTGGGTTGGGATGGGTTAGTGTGGCTACAAGATATAAATGCTAATAACCAACTTACCGTAACGCGTGCAGATACAGGAAAAGTTTGTAATGTTATCTTACATATACCTAAGCAAAAAGGCATTATTTATTTAGGTCAACAAAAGTGTCAATAGGAACTAATTAAATGATAGTTAAATCTATAAACCTATATATATTTATTTTTTTATGTTTAACAAACACTGTTGTTGAGGCGGCTTGTAGCGTAGGTAGTAATGAAAGTATTAATTTAGGACAGAATAGCTCCTTTACTGTTTATAACAATTCTATTGCCGCTTCCAACAATGTTGGCTTAAGTTGCTCTGGTTTACTTGGTTTAGGTATCCTTTCAGGCGATCAAATTATTGTGACATTAAAAAATAGTGTTAATAATTTAACGTTAAAAAATAATGATGGTTCAGGTGATGTTATCCCTTATGGTATTTATGCAGATAGCACTTATCAGCACCAATTTCTTGTTAATCAAGCAATTAATTATAATAGTATAGGTTTATTAACACTTATTTTAGGTGGAAAAAGTTTTAATATTAAGTTTTATGTAAAAACCTCTCCAGGAGCTAATGTTCGTGCAGGAACATATTCAGATAGCTTAACGTTTAATTGGAACTATAATATTTGTTCATTATTAGGAATATTAGATATTTGTGTAGGAGTACAAAAGGATAATGTTGATCGAACAATAACAGTTACTGCAGTGATTGATAAACAATGTGCTATTAATAATGCTCCAGATCTTAACTTTGGTAGTTATGCATTAGTAGGCCAATTTAACCCAATTACCCAAAATATTAATTTGACCTGTACTAAAACAGAAGGTTATAAAGTTTCTTTTAGTGATGGTAATAATAGATTAGCTAATAGCTGGCGACGTATGACTGACGGGCTGGGACATTATTTACAATATAATATTTATCAAACAGATGGTGTAACTGTATGGGATACAACCAATAAACTATCAGCATCTGGAACAGGTTTATCTCAAACGATACCCTATAAAGCAATTATCAATCCATCACAAACAGAATTACCTGCCGCAACTTATACAGATCAAATTACAGTGATTGTAGAATATTAAAAAGTTTATAAAAATTCAAATATTGTGATGAGGTAGAAAGGATTAAATTTTATTAAAGATAATTGTATATACATATACTATTTTCTAATGGTTTAGTAAAATCCTCTTTAATGATTGTTTTTTAAGAGGCTCTTTATTGTGGCGCAGCCAAAAGATTTATTTGCTAGTAATATTGGGAGTTTTCCTGCCCCTCTTTATCAGCGTGTTAAACAAATGATTGTACAGCAAATTCATTCAGGGGCATGGCCTCCTCACTATCGCATTCCTTCCGAAGCTGAATTAGTAGAGCAGTTAGGGTTTAGTAGGATGACCATTAATCGTGCATTACGGGAGTTAACTACTGAAGGTTTGTTAATTCGTATGCAAGGCGTGGGGACTTTTGTGGCAGAACCTAAAGGACATGCCGCTTTATTTGAAATACGCAATATAGCTGAGGAAATAGCAGAAAGAGGGCATCACCATTCTACGCAAGTAGTTGTTATGGAACAAATCAAAGCTAATCAAAAACAAGCAACTGATTTGGAGTTAAAAGTAGGAGATCGTATTTTTCATTCGGTGTTAGTACATTTTGAAGAGTATATTCCTATTCAAATTGAGGAGCGTTATATTAGCTCTAAAGTTGCACCAGATTATTTAAAGCAAGATTTTACTCAGCTAACGCCTAACCAATATTTAACTGAACTTGCTCCCGTTACAGAGGGTGAACATGTGGTTGAAGCTGTTTTGGTAACAAAGCAGGAAAGTGATTTATTACATATTAAACATGGCGACCCTTGTTTATCTATCCAACGTCGTACTTGGTCTGGTGCTTTAGTTATTTCTAGTACCCGTTTACTTTATCCTGGTAGTCGTTATCGTTTAGAGGGTAGGTTTGGCCTATGATAAAGTTATTAAAAGCTCAAGACTACATAAAAATGCCTTGGAAAAATGGAGCTGGTATAACAGAGGAAGTAATCAAGGTTACTGATTATAATATAGATAATTTTTTATGGCGTGTTTCGATTGCTGATATAAAAGAAGACGGTACATTTTCTTCATTTATAGGATATCAGCGAATTATTAGTGTTTTAGAAGGAAAAGGAATGGTGTTAGAGGTGGACGGAAAACTTTCACGTCCATTATCTACTTTTGATCCTTTCGCATTTAAAGGTGAGTCTGAAGTTTCTTGTAAATTATTGAAGGGTCCATTAAGAGATTTCAATCTTATTTACAACCCACTTTCAATAGCTGCTAATTTACAATGGATTGTTAATGAGCAACCAACCAGAATTTTTACCAATGCTGAAGATATAGTGTTATTTAATGCAGGTGATAAGGTAACAGTTAATATCTCTAATCAAGAGATTGTATTAGAACATTATGATACTTTATGGGTAACAAATCAGGATGATTTAAAAGAAGTGTATATAACTACAATAACTAATTCTTTTAAATGCTGTTTTATATCTCTTACCTCTAAAAATTAAGATATATTTATTAAAACAAAATACTTAATTGTTTACGAAAAGTAACGCTTCAGTAACAGTGAAATAATAAAATCTCCATTTATGGTGTATTAATGCACTTGTTTAGTGCATAGATTTTCTAAAAATATTCTTGTAATAAAATTAGTAATTTTTCTCTTTATTTAATTTTTTATTAATTAATAGGTTAGCCAATTCATTAATATTTTTTTATTGGTTTGGCCTTTAATTTGCATATAATTGTATATACAAGTTAGTACAAGTAAATATCTGTCTAGGAGAAAGTAATGGCTAAGCAAGACCGTTTTCGTGATGTAACTATAAGAGCGCCAAGAGGTACAAAGCTAAATGCTAAAAGTTGGTTAACTGAAGCGCCACTTCGTATGTTGATGAATAATCTTGATCCGGATGTCGCTGAGAATCCTAAGGAATTGGTTGTGTATGGTGGCATAGGTCGTGCTGCGCGTAATTGGGAGTGTTACGATAAAATAGTCGAAACATTAAAAAAATTAAATGAAGATGAAACATTATTAGTTCAATCAGGTAAACCTGTTGGGGTATTCAAAACGCATAGTAATGCGCCACGCGTACTTATTGCTAACTCTAATATTGTGCCACATTGGGCGAACTGGAAGCATTTTAATGAGCTAGATGCTAAAGGTCTTATGATGTATGGTCAAATGACCGCAGGTAGCTGGATTTATATTGGTAGCCAAGGGATTGTACAAGGTACTTATGAAACCTTTGTGGAAGCAGCTCGCCAACATTATAACGGCAGCTTAAAAGGACGTTGGGTAGTAACTGCTGGTTTAGGTGGTATGGGTGGTGCACAACCATTAGCAGCTACCTTAGCAGGTGCTTGCTCATTAAATATTGAATGCCAACAAAGCCGCATTGATTTCCGTTTAAGAACACGTTATGTGGATGAGCAAGCTAAAGATTTAGATGATGCCATTGAACGTATTCGGAAATATACCGCTGAGGGTAAGGCTATTTCTATTGCGTTATGCGCTAATGCAGCAGAAGTGTTACCTGAGTTGGTACGTCGTGGTGTAAAACCTGACTTATTAACCGATCAAACCAGTGCCCATGACCCATTAAATGGTTACTTACCTAAAGGTTGGACGTGGGAAGAATATCGTCAACGTGCCCAAACAGAACCAGATTTAGTGGTAAAAGAAGCTAAAGCATCGATGGCGGATCATGTACAAGCAATGCTTGATTTACAAAAAATGGGGGTGCCTACTTTTGACTATGGCAATAATATTCGTCAAATGGCCTTTGAAGAAGGTGTGAAAAATGCCTTTGATTTCCCTGGTTTCGTACCTGCCTATATTCGTCCATTATTCTGTCGCGGTATTGGTCCTTTCCGTTGGGCTGCTTTATCAGGTGAGGCAAGCGATATTTATGCAACAGATGCTAAAGTAAAAGAACTTATTCCTGATGATAAGCATTTACATACTTGGTTAGATATGGCGAAAGAGCGTATTAGTTTCCAAGGCTTACCTGCACGGATTTGTTGGGTAGGTCTAGGTGAGCGTGCGAAGTTAGGTTTAGCCTTTAATGAAATGGTACGTAGTGGAGAGCTAAAAGCTCCTATCGTTATTGGTCGTGATCATTTGGACTCTGGTTCGGTAGCAAGCCCTAATCGTGAAACTGAGTCTATGCAAGATGGTAGCGACACTGTTTCTGATTGGCCATTATTAAATGCTCTATTAAATACTGCTAGTGGTGCTACTTGGGTGTCTTTACATCACGGTGGCGGGGTAGGTATGGGCTTCTCGCAACACTCTGGCATGGTAATCGTTTGTGATGGTACTGATGAAGCGGCTGAACGTATTGCGCGAGTGCTGCATAATGATCCTGCTACAGGTGTAATGCGCCACGCTGATGCTGGTTATGATATCGCCATTGAATGTGCTAAAGAGAAAGGCCTTAATTTACCGATGGTTAAATAACCATGCTAAGGGGTGGATATGTCTGATGATAATAAATTCAAACCTCTTACTGGCATTAGAGTACTCGATTTAAGTCGAGTACTTGCTGGCCCACACTGTACAGGTATGCTGGCAGATATGGGGGCAGAGGTAATTAAGTTAGAAGTACCTGAGCATGGTGATGATAGTCGCCATTTAGGGGCTTTTGATGAGACAGGTTACAGTATTTACTATGCATTGATTAACCGAGGTAAGCGTAGTATCGAAATAGATTTTAAAGATGCGGATGATTTAAAACGTTTTTATCAGTTAGTTGCAGAGTCTGATGTAGTCGTAGAAAACTTCCGACCTGGGGTAACTAAGCGGTTAGGCATTGACTTTGAAGTATTAAAACAACATAACCCAAAATTAGTTTATGCCAGTATTTCTGGCTTTGGGCAAGAAGGGCCGCTTTCTAAACATCCTGCTTATGACATTGTTGCACAAGCTATGTCAGGACTTATGAGTGTAACTGGCTTCCCCGAAGCAGGGCCAACCCGAAGTGGTGAATCATTAGGTGATTTATGTGCAGGTGTTTATGCTGCATGGGCTATCAGCACAGCTTTATTTGCCAGAGAGCGTCATGGTACAGGGGCACAATATATTGATGTAGCCATGTTTGATGTACTTGTTAGCATGCAAATGACAGGTTTAGCTGGTTTATTAGCAAGAGGTAAAGCTCCTGGTTTAGTAGGTAATAGGCACCCGATTTCTACGCCTTTTGATACTTATAAAGCGAAAGATGGTTTGGTAGTTATTGCCATTGCGAGTGATAAGCTATTTTTTAAATTTTGTGAGTGTATTGGTAATAAGACGTTAGCTACTGATCCACGATTTGCTAATGATACTGTGCGTACCGAACATCAGCATGTGGTTAAAGCTGAAATAGAGGATTGGACTGGAAAGCTTACTGTACAGGAAGTCTGCGATACTTTACTAGAAGCAGGTATTCCTGCTTCACCTGTATGGGATTTAAAACAAGCCACCGATTGTGAACAAGCTAAGTTAAGAAAACTATTTGTACCTGTTGCAGGACAAGCTTTTCCTATTGTGCCACAGCCTGTTTATATCAATGGTGTAAAACCTCACAGTACCACTCATGCGCCTGTGTTGGGCGAAGCTAATAATCTTTTTGGATTATCAAAAAAATAAGGGGAAACAAAATGGTGTTTAAATTAGATGCTACAGAACAAGCCATTGTTGAGTCCGTTCAACAAGTAACAGAAGATATATTAAAAGCTAATGCTCAACAACTAGATGAGAGTGAAGGATTTTGTGGTGATAACCTAAAGACTTTAGGTGAATTAGGTTGTATGGGTATTAATTTACCTGAAGAATATGGAGGATTAGGTATTGGTAGTTTAGCAATGAGCTATATTGTAGAAGCAGTAGCTAAGGCTTGTGCTTCTACAGCTTCTTCGCTAACAGCTCATTTTTTGGCGACTGATTCTATTCTGGTTGGCGGTACTGAAGCACAAAAGCAAGACTTATTACCACGAGCAGCTACTGGTGAGATTTTAGGTGCTTTTGGTTTAACTGAGCCAGCCGCAGGTTCTAATCCTGTTGATATGCGTACCAAGGCAATTAAAGAAAATGGTGGTTGGCGTATTCGCGGTAGTAAACATTATATTACTAATGCAGCTGAAGCTGATTTTATTGTACTTTACGCGAAAACTGATCCGGAGGCAGGAGCTAAGGGAATTAGTGCTTTTATTATTCCTAAAGGTACAGAGGGTGTTACATTTTCTAGTCCTGAGAAAACCATGGGATTAAGAGGTAGTACTATTTATGAGTTGGCATTGGATTGTTGGTTACCAGAGTCAGCTATGTTAGGTGAGGAAGGTAAAGGTTTTCATACCGCTATGCATGTACTTGATCGTGGTCGAGTGGAAGTGGCAGCTATGTCATTAGGTATTGCTAGTGCAGCTTTTGAAGATACTATGAAATGGATTAATGAGCGACAAATTGGTCCGAAACCTTTAGCTGCTTATCAAGGTACTCAATGGAAAGTAGCTGATATGTATAGTCAATTAGAGGCTGCTAGATTAATGACAGCAAAAGCTGCAATATCACGTGATAGTAGTGATAGGTTTAGCTTAGAGTCAGCTACTGCAAAATTATTTGCAGCTGAAGTGGCGGGTTTTGTAACAGATGCAGCGTTACAGTTGCATGGTGGTTATGGTTATATTCGAGATTTACCATTGGAGCGATATGTGAGGGATGCACGTATCTTACGGATTTTTGAAGGTACTTCAGAGGTTCAAAAAATAATAATCTCAAGGGCTGTAATTAATCAATATAAATGACAATAGATAAGCAAGGTATAAATAGTCTATCTTGCTTTTTTTATCACTGGTTAACAATAATAAATTAGCTGTGGTGTGGGGAGTATGATATGACATTAAATACTGAAAATAAAACAAGTAAATTAGTTGAAACCCGTTCTATTGATTATATTCCCGAAGCAGAGCGACATGGCAGTGTATGGAGTCAATTTACATTATGGTTTGGTGCTAATCTACAAATTACGGCTATTGTTACAGGTGCATTAGCTGTTGTGTTAGGTGGTGATGTATTTTGGTCACTGATAGGCTTGTTTATTGGTCAAGTAGTAGGTGGTGCTATTATGGCTCTGCACGGTGTGCAAGGTCCTAAATTAGGGTTGCCACAAATGATCTCAAGTCGCGTGCAGTTTGGTGTTTATGGTGCAGTTATACCTATTGTGTTAGTGTGCATTATGTACATTGGTTTTTCTGCTAGTGGTTCAGTGCTAGCGGGGCAGGCGATAGGTAAGTTAGTCCATGTATCTGATAATTTAGGTATCCTAATCTTTGGGATACTATTGGTTATTTTTACTATTTGTGGTTATAAAATTATTCATGGAATGGGGCGTTTGGCCAGTGTGGTAGGTGTTTTAGCTTTTTGTTATATGTTCTATCAATTAATGACCAAACATGATGTGATAGCGTTATTAAGTATTAAACATTTCTCTTGGGCTAGTTTTATGTTGGCGGTTTCATTATCTGCCTCATGGCAAATAGCCTTTGGCCCTTATGTAGCAGATTATTCACGTTATCTGCCTAAAAACACCTCTAGCTTTAAAACTTTTCTAGCAGTAGGTTCTGGTAGCATTATTGGTACTCAAATTTCTATGATTTTTGGAGTGTTAGCAGCAGCTCAAGCAGCCCAAAGTGGTGGTGCTTTTAGACATCATGAAGTTGAATATATTGTAGGTCTAAGTGGGGTTGGGTTAATAGCTGCATTACTGTATTTTATTATTGCCTTTGGTAAGGTGGTAATTACTACCCTGAATGCTTATGGTAGCTTTATGTCAATGGCGACTATTATCAGTGGTTTTCGTGGTCATAGTGTTATTTCAAGTAGATTACGTTTTATTTATATTTTTATTATGGTTGGTTTGTCTGTAGTTATTGCTTTATTAGGGAGAGGTGATTTCTTAAATAATTTCTCTGCTTTTTTATTATTCTTACTCACTTTCTTTACACCTTGGAGCGCAATTATTATTGTTGATTATTATCTAGTGACTAAGCAACGCTATGATATTCCTGCGCTATCAGATCCTAATGGTCGCTATGGTAAATGGAATTGGGTGGGCATAGGTGTTTATATCTTTGGAGTATTAATTCAAATGCCATTTGTTGATACTAAGTTCTTCACAGGCCCTTTAGTACATTATTTACAAGTGGATATTTCATGGATTATTGGTTGGATTATTCCTGCCATTGTATATTTTATTTTAGCGCGTAAGTTTAGTTATGAAATACCTCATCAATTAATTATCCCTGATCATGAAACTGATGACAGTGAACAAGATGATAATTTTCTAAAGGACATAAGTAATGTGGCAGTCAACTGATAAAAGTATTTGGACAGGAAGAGATGATAGCAGTGAAGGAGCATTAGCGCTTCGGTTATTTCAGACAATTATAGTGGCTAATGAGTTTGCCCCCGTACAATATGCTAATCATACAGCACTATTAGGTTTTATGTGTGATGAAGGTGTTCGACTTAATAAAGGAAGAGTAGGTGCACAAGAGGCTCCTAATGTTATTCGAAAAGCAATGGCAAATTTAGCAGCGCATAATAGTCATAATAAATTAGTGGATTTAGGTAATGTGCTGTATCAAGATACTTTAATTGCTAGTCAACAAGCTTTAGCCGAGTGTGTAACACAATGCCAACAACAGCAACTTAAAACTGTAGTGCTTGGCGGTGGCCATGAAACAGCTTTTGCTCATGGTATGGGTATTTATAAGGTATTTCCCAATAAAAAAATAGGCATTATTAACTTTGATGCACACTTAGATATTCGCTTATCAAAAGAAGGTTCTTCTGGCACACCTTTTAAGCAGTTGGCTGATTATTGTCAAGAAGCTAATAGGCCTTTTAATTACCTTTGTATAGGGGCTAGTTTGGCTGCTAATACAGGTTCATTATTAAACACAGCTGATGAGTTAGGCGTACAGATTATTTGGGATACTGAATGCAATAACCAAAATCTAGCAAATATATTGGCAAGGGTAAAACAGTTTATAGAAAGTGTTGATATTGTCTATTTAACTGTTGATTTAGATGTACTGCCACTGTCATATATGTATGCTGTATCTGCACCTGCAGCTTATGGTGTAGGTTTAGATTTTTTAATAGCAGTTGCCGATTTTATTAAAAATAGCGGTAAATTACAGGCAGCAGATTTTGTAGAGTTTAACCCTGCATTAGATAATCAAGGACTATGCGCTAAAGTTGCCGCACGTTTTGTATGGCAAATATTATTAAATTGGTAGTGACTATAATTTAGTTTAGATAAAGTAAAGAGTTGGAGTTTATGATGAAAACCCTATGGCAACATTTTCATGCAATCACTATGCAAAATGGTAACTACAATATTATTGAAGATGCTGCCATGATTACTGAAAATGGTTTAATTAGCTGGATTGGTAAAAGGGCAGATAAACCTCAAGTAGAAGCTAAAGAAGTTAATCTTAATAATGCATGGGTAACACCAGGATTTATTGATTGCCATACCCACTTAGTATTTGGTGGTGATCGTAGTGGTGAGTTTGAAAAACGATTACAAGGTGTGAGTTATGCTGAAATAGCTGCGCAAGGTGGTGGTATAGCAAGTACTGTCAAAGCTACTCGTGAAGCTTCAGAACAAGAGTTATTAGCTTCTGCTTTAAAGCGAGTTAAACATTTATTAAGTGAAGGAGTAACCACCTTAGAGATTAAATCAGGTTATGGTTTAACGTTAGAAAGTGAACGTAAAGTATTAAAAGTTATCCGTAAGCTTGGAGAAATATTGCCTGCTACAGTAAAGGCTACTTGTTTAGCTGCACACGATATTCCACCTGAATATAAAGGAAAAGCTGATGACTATATAACACATATTTGTGATGTGATGTTACCAACTTTAGCCAAAGAGGGGCTAGTAGATGCGGTAGACGCTTTTTGTGAACATTTAGCTTTTTCACCAGCTCAAGTAGAAAAAGTATTCCAAAAAGCACAAGCACTAGGTCTACCTGTTAAGCTGCATGCAGAGCAATTATCATCGCTACATGGCTCTAGCTTGGCTGCTAAGTACCATGCCCTTTCCGCTGATCACTTAGAATATATGACAGAGTCCGATGCAATTGCTATGGCAAAAGCAGGAACAGTTGCCGTATTATTGCCAGGAGCTTTTTATATGTTAAGAGAGATCCAATTACCACCTATGGATGCATTACGTAAGCATGGGGTAAAAATAGCTTTATCAACCGATTTAAATCCAGGCACATCACCTATGTTATCACCTAGGCTATTGTTAAATATGGGCTGTACTCTGTTTAAAATGACTCCAGAAGAGGCCTTAGCAGGTGTTACCATTAACGCAGCACAAGCATTAGGTTTAGAAACAACACATGGCAGCTTAGAGCAAGGCAAAGTAGCAGATTTTATTGCGTGGGATATTAACCAACCAGCTGAACTAGCCTATTGGTTAGGTGGGCAATTAGCTACACATATTATTCAAAAAGGACAGTTTGTTAAGTCTTTTTAAGAGTAAAAATATTGTATTGCCAGTGAGTAGAGAAGAGGGTTTTGGGTTAGATTTAGTGTGTTGGTTAACATCTAAGTTAGCCTTAAAATTCAATCTAATATTTGTATAGTAGAAGAGTTAAATACTTTTGTTGAGGGTAATAATTGTATAATTGATTATTGGTACTAATGCCTTTATTAAGTTTCATATTTATTAATCTCAATGGTGATATGAACTAACTCCTCATGGATACTTAATAGATTACGAAAATAATCAGGCGAAATATTTTCTGAAGTTACTAGTCCTACAATACAAGCATACTTTTCTTTACCAACACGCCATACATGTAAATCACTTATTTTTGCCTTAATGGGGCTTTGCTCAATCACTTCTTTTATTTCTTGAACAACAGGAGTATCCATTTCGGCATCTAACAGTATTTTTCCAGAATCACGGATTAAACCATAAGCCCATACTGATACTAAAATAGCGCCTACAATACCCATAACAGGATCAAGCCAAGCTGCACCCCAAAACTTACCAGAGATTAGTGCAATAATAGCTAAAACAGATGTGGCAGCATCAGTAATCACATGAATATAAGCAGCCCGTAAGTTCATATCATGATGATGCCCATGAGCATGATCGTGTGAACCATGATGATGGTGGTGATCATCTTTTAATAACCAAGCACAAGCAAGATTAACTAGCAAGCCGATAAAGGCAATAATAATTGCTTGGTCATAATGAATTTCGGCAGGATTAACTAATCTTTCAATTGAGTGAGAAAACATCAGTACAGCAATAAGGGCCAGCAATATAGCACTGGTAAAGCCACCCAAAACTTCAATCTTCCATGTACCAAAAGCAAATCTATTATCATGTGCATATTTTCTAGCAAATACATAAGCTAATACGGAAAGCCCTAATGCTAGAGTATGGGAGCTCATATGCCAGCCATCCGCTAGTAGAGCCATTGAATTAAATGCATAACCACCAATGATTTCAGCTATCATAGTGATAAATGTTAACAATACCGCTAGCTTAGTTTTTTTCTCAGCAAGAGGATTACCTTCATTAAATAGATGAGAGTGTTGCCAATTAGTAAGGTCTTTATTTGCTGACATTAAATATTACCTTTTTTTCTGTTGCTTAATATACTATACCCCAGTATAGGGGCTGTTATAAATGAGAATTATCTATAACACAACGTCAAATGGATACTGAATAAGTAGTAACTATTTTGCGGTCTTATCTAAAATAGGCTTTTTAAAAGCTATTATCTTGTATTGAAAATACTTTATAGGTTAATCATAAGAAAAAGACATTTATTCTAAATTACAGTAGAATTTTCTGATTACTTTTTTAAAGGATTTTTTATATGTCACTTGGTTATTTTGAAAAACCTCGTTGGATGCGTGATTTAGTAAGATTTTTACCATTGAAAAGCCAATTTGTCTTATCTGGTAATATCCGAGATTTACAGGCATGTGAAATTACACCAAGTGTTGTTACACCACAATCTTTTGAATTGACCTTATATCGCACTTTAAGGGAAGCAGGGTATAGTCAAGTGGTTATGTGGGATCCTTTAATAGGTTTTCAATGTTTGCAAACCCCTGATTTACCTGCCCAAAATACTGATCAATTGCTACAGCAGTTAGGGTTAACTCCTGAGAATGGCTGTGCAGCAGGTGGTTTGGATTTATTAAGTAATGTTATAGAACGATTAGTAGGACTAATGGGTGATCCTATAGCATTGGTAATAGATTTTGCTTCTCAGTTAAGCATTCGGGCAGATAACTTAAGCGCTGTAGAGCATCAATTATTTACTCGTGCGTTAGTGTTATCGCATCAAGCGAGAATGCGTCCTGCTGGTGCTAATCGTGCTCCTTTTTTTAATACGATATTATGGTTAGTAGAAAAAGAGGGGGATTTACCTGATTGGTTATTAGTTAATAATCCAAAATTACGTCATATTCCTGTATCTAAACCAGATAATATAGCACGGCGCGCTTTAGCATTGCCGTTGATTAAAGGAATTCCAGGTTCACAACAGGCTACAGATGAGGCATTGCTTAAAGCAGAAACAACTTTTGTAAATAGTACAGAGGGAATGCTGTTATTGGATATGAATGCTATTGCTACTTTGGCGCGTGTGGAACAAATCAATATTGATAATATAGGTGATGCTGTACGCCATTATAAGGTAGGTGTAACAGAGGATCCTTGGCAAAAAATTGATCGAGAAAAAATAAAGCAAGCTGATGAGTTTGTGTATAGGCGAGTCAAAGGGCAAAATCATGCAGTGACTCATATGCTAGATATCATTAAGCGAGCAATTACTGGTGTTGGTACTAGCCGTAAAGGTAATAGACCGCGCGGAGTAGTTTTTTTAGCGGGGCCAACAGGGGTGGGTAAAACAGAATTAGCTAAAACAATTACCAGTTTATTATTTAATGATGAAAGTGCTTATATACGTTTTGATATGTCAGAGTTTAGTTCAGAGTTCTCTGATCAGCGTTTAATAGGAGCACCTCCAGGCTATGTTGGCTATGATATGGGTGGAGAGCTAACGAATGCTATTCGTGAAAAGCCGTTTAGTGTGGTGTTATTTGATGAGATTGAAAAGGCTCATCCAAGAATTTTAGATAAGTTTTTGCAGATTTTAGATGATGGTGTGTTAACTTCAGGAAGAGGTGAGCGAGTTTATTTCTCAGAAGCTTTAATTGTATTTACCTCTAATCTTGGTATCTATAAGGTAACAGAAACTGGTGAAAGGATATCTAATGTGTCAGCAGATGATCCTTTTGAAACAGTACAAATAAGAGTACAAAATGAAATTGAGCGCTATTTTAAATTTGTGCTAAATCGTCCAGAAATATTAAATCGAATGGGAGAAAATATTATTGTTTTTGATTTCATTCGTAAAGATGTTGCAGAGCAAATCTTCCAACAAATGATAGATAATATTATAGAAGATTTAAAAACTAATGGATTAGCTTTAGCATTTACTATAGGAGCCCTAGAAAACTTAAGAAAAATAGCTTTAGCTGACCTTTCAAACGGTGGACGAGGTATTCGTAATCAAATAGAAGCACATTTATTGAATCCTTTAGCACGTAAGTTATTTGAGTTAAATCCACAAGTAGATCAAAAAGTGACTATTACTAGATTACAAGCTGGCTCTTTAACATTGGAGTAGTTAGTGTGGTTAAGTTGGGGTTGTCTCGTGTACATTTTCCTGTTTCTACTTTAGGGCCAGGTAATAGATTAGGAATCTGGTTGCAAGGTTGTAGTTTAAGGTGTCAAGGTTGTATTTCTGCTGATACATGGGCAAAAGCTAAAGATTTTATAGCAGTAAATCAGTTTGTAGAGCAAATAACACCTTGGTTAATACAAGCAGAAGGTATTACAATTTCTGGTGGTGAGCCATTTGAACAGCCAGAAGCATTATTAGCTTTATTAAAACAACTTAAACAAAAAACATCGGTAGATATTTTGTTGTATACAGGTTACTCCATTGAAGCGATTGAGCATCACATACAGCAAGTGAAACCTTATGTAGATGTGTTAATCTCAGATCCTTTCCAATATCAAACGTCGCAAACATTGCGATTACGGGGTAGCGATAATCAACGATTACATTTTTTTACCACGCTAGGTAAGGAACGATTTAAAGATTATCAGCAAGAGATAAGTAAGCAAGATCAAGTATTAGATGTTATGTTTGATGAAGATGGCACAGTATGGTTTGCAGGTATACCCAAGCGTGATGATTTTTTACGATTACAATCTTTTTTAGAGCAACAAGGTCACCAAATAACAGTGACTGCGGATAAATCCAAGCATTAAGGAAATTATTTATGGCAATGATGCGTTTTTGCCCTAACTGTCACTCAGAACGTTCACTCTATGAGATTTTTTGTGAAGGAGCAATTGACGGTACTCCTTGTGGCTGGGATTTATCAAACGAGCCTATTCGCGAAACTGGCTGGCGACCACAATTAGTTGTTACGGCTGAAGAGGCGATAATTGAGAATTTAATACCTCATTGTACTAATGGACACCCAATGGAAGAGGGTGATTTAATTTGTATAGTCTGTGGTGCAGATTTAGCAGAACAAACACCTGTAACTGCAGCTGTTACAGAAGAAGTAATTGAGCAATCTATAACAACAGCTACTACTGATGAAACAATAGAAACAGTTGTGGCTGGCTGGCGTCTACTAAATACTATTAGTAGTACAGATGGTACACGAGTACGTTATTTAGCTGAAAGAGAAGAAGATAATCGTAGAGCAGTATTAACTTTGTATAGTGCTGGCGCAGAGCCAGATATTGCTGTTTATGATGTTTTAAAAGGTTTACCTCGTGAGCACGTACCAGAAATTATTGCAAAAGGACGTTGGAACTCACAAGCCTATGTGGTTGCAGAAGAGTTAACGGGTGGTACGTTATCTGATTTAGGCATTGTTATTAATGATTTAGCTACTATCCGCCATGTGATGACAGAGTTAGGGGGAGCATTACAAGCTTTTGCAGAAGTTGGGTTACGCCATTGTGATTTAAGGCCAGAAACGTTATTAGTGCGTAGTCGAGAACCTTTGGATTTAGTAATTACAGGATTTGGTTCAGCACGTTTATCTGAATTTGACTTAGAAGTTATTTCACCCTTAACAACAACTTTATACACTGCTCCTGAAGTTGTAGCTGGTGGTGTAAGTGCTGCATCTGATTGGTGGAGTCTAGGGGTTATTCTGTTAGAGCAGCTTACCCAAGGTAAGTGTTTTGAAGGTGTTAATACTCAAGCGTTTTTAATACAAGTATTAACCAATGGTATTGATATTCCTAAAGGGCTTGATCTTAGATTACAGCTTTTATTGAGGGGGTTACTAGCAAAGGACCATCATCAGCGTTGGCAATGGTCACAAGTAAAAGCATGGATTAATGGTGAAGCAGTTACCGCACCAGAAATAATAAAACCAACTCAAGATACTGAATTGGGGGCTACTATTACCTTAGCGGGTAAAGCTTACCGTAGTCCTAAATTATTTGCATTAAGTGCAGCAGATCCTATTAATTGGCAAGAAGCGCAAACCCATATGTTGCGTGGTAGGGTTGTAACATGGCTAGAGCAAGCTGAATTTGATCAACAGGAATTAGCAAAGATAAGAGAAGTTTTTCGTCAACAAGATTTATCCCCAGATATACAGTTGATGCTAGTATTAAAGGTATTAAACCCTGATATGCCATTAATTCTGAAGGGGGATATTGTTACTCCTAGTTGGCTATTACAGCATCCTTTAGAAGGTTATCAATTAATTGCTAACTTTATATCCAACTTATTGAAAGACTTGGAGGGTTGGTTGTGGCGCTTACATGAGCGTGCTAATACTGTTCGAAAAAGAGCAAAAAATTTACATATTAAGTTAGATGAAGAAGTTTTAAAAATTCATTTACTCTCTACTTCAAGGGCACAGTTAACGGCTTTATGGGAGGAACGTTGGGCAATTTTACCTGATGCTAGTAATGTAGGTTTATTGTCGCTTATGGAGCGACGTATTATTAGCGAGGAAGACTTAATCGTTTTATTGAGTGCTGAGATTGGCCAGTTTAAATCTGTAGATACGGTTATTGAAGAAACAGTTAAATTAGGTGAAAAGTTTGATATTTTAACAGCTGTAGAAAGTGAATTAAGGCTATTGATTAACCAACCACGTTTAGCTTTATATCAAACATTAACTGAACGAGTCGAAGGGTTTGCCAATACAGGGCATGAGCAAGTAGATAAATGGGCTGAACAATATCGTTTAGAGAAAAGAATGCCATTAGCTCGACTATTGTTATTATTAAGTGTACCAGCCGAGCAATGGTCTAAACCGCATAAACAACAATATGTTTCACAGATTATAGATTTTTTTCATAAAAAAGTTACTACAGCCGTATTGCAAGGTCCATTAGTTCGGATGTATATGGGAATGTATACAGGGCGTGTAGATATTACATTATTAGGAACAGAGCGTAGATCAGCAAACCACCTGTTAGACCATATTTTAGAACGTAATAATCGACAAATTAGTATTGATGTTACAGCTTTTCAAAATAGTAATTACCTTGAATATCAATTAAACAATCTTTATCGTCAATCCAATTTGTATAAAAGAGATACAGGAATTGATGGTCTCTATATGGGGTTTCCTTTTTTACTTTATCAAGAGCCACATAGTTATAGGTTACCAAGAATTGCTCCGTTATTATTATGGCCAATAAAATTAAATTACGATATGGGATTGAGAAATCGTATTACTTTGGCTTTTGATAGTGATCGGGAAGAAATCCGTATTAATCCAGCATTGGAAGGGATATTAGGTAAAGAGCTTTGCCAAACTTGGAAAAAAGTACTGGATGATTTATTAGCTCGTTCTGCATTAACATCTGTTGAAGTAATGGATGCGTTAAGTTTATTAGGTAATGTATTATCGCAACAAGCACAGGCATTGCCTACTAATCTTGAGGTGAGTCGAGGAGAGGTGCATTTTGCCTGTTCGGCTGTATTATTTGATGTAAACTTTATGGGACAGTCGATAGGGGAAGAGCTTAATCGATTGAAGAAAATGTCTCCTGTAGGTACGGCTTTAGAAACTGCATTACGTTTAAAACCTTATCAAGCAGTAGCAGAAATTCCTGAGAAGCCAGCAGAGTTAGATCGTTATTTCACTGTTGACAGCGATCCATCACAGGAGAATGCGGTATTGCAATCACGGCAAGAACCTGGTTTATTAATAGAAGGGCCGCCAGGTACAGGGAAGAGTCAAACGATTGTAAATATGGTAGGTGATGCTATTGGTCGTAATAAAACAGTATTAATTGTTTGTCAGAAAAAAGCTGCTTTAGAGGTTGTTCACAAAAGATTAGTTGCCGAGGGATTAGGCGCTCGCAGTGTAATGGTTAATGATGTCAATGGTGATAGAAATGCTGTCATCGGAAGTGTTAGAGATCAGTTAGAGAAGTTATTTAGAGCACCACAAAAAACAGATTGGCAAGTAAAACGTGAGCAAGTTGCAGAAAAAATTACTAAGTTAGAAAAGCAATTAGATAGTTACCATGAAGCTTTGCATTATCAAGATCAGCAAACAGGCTTAACTTACCGAAAATTAATTGCTGAACTTATAGGTTTAAATAAAGAATATAGTTTGTTTGCCGCACCTCAATTAAGGCCAATTGTTAGTCCTTTAAACATTCAGCGGTTAGCTGAGCTGGAAGATGAGTGTGCCCCTTTAATTCGTTATTGGTTACCTGCAAACTATGAAAACAGTCCATTGGCAAACTTGCAGGCATTTTCTCATGATTTAGCAACCGTAGAAGATTTTAAAAACTTTTTTGAGCAGTTTTTAGCAGTAGAACAATCAAGAATAGATACATTAAGTGTTAATAGGGCGCGTTTTGAGTTATCTAACCCAACGCCTTATCAACATTGGATTGATACTGAAAGTAATGCTTTCTTAAGCATCTCTGAAAATTTAAGGGCACGTTTAATTAAATGGTTACCTTTCTTTAAGGTAGATTCAAATAAAGAAGCTACCTTAGTAGAGGGTGATTTGCTGGTTAATCAATTAAAAAGCTTACAAGAACAGTTAGCTATTGCTAAAGAAAGTGGTTGGTGTGATTTATCAGCTAAACTTTGTTTACTTGAGCAAGATCTTTTAGATGAGCTTTTACAAAAGGCTAGAGTTATTGTTACACCAGCTCCTTGGTATAGCTTTCTGAGTATTAAGCGTTATAAAGCAAAGCGTAGCTTATTAGATTTTTTAGCACTGCAAGGAGATATTCCTGCTAAAGAACGGATTCCTATGCTCTACAACGCATTAGTATTAGAACATGAATATCGACCCATTCGCAAAGAATTACAAACAGTTTGTGCCAAATTACAGTTACCTGTTCCTGAAAATACCATTGGTTCTAAAATGAAACAGGTTATACAGGATACACTAGGTTTATTGCTAGAAATAAAGGAGTGGTCAGAGAAAATATCAGCAGCTCCTCGTTCAGAGGATGTAGAGGCAGCTATTATTAAAAACAGAATGGCATTTGAACAGTTACTTGCAGATTATACATCAGCATTTAATAGGCATTTTGCTCGTAAAGCTTCTTTAGAGAAATTAGCTTTATTGGCTAACTATTTGATGGGTCCTTTATATGATGCTTGTAAAGTAGCTATTGAGCAAAATACAGCAACACCTTTAGATATTATAGATATAAAACGTTCCTTACCAACTACTACTGCTTATCAGTATTTTAGAAAACGGGTAGAGCAGTTAACACCTATTGCTATAAAACTATTTACAAAGCTACGGATATATCAACAAGAGCTTGAGCAGTTTGCAATAACTGATTTAGATAAAAAGTTTAGACAGCTGATTAATTATGAAGCTAGAAATACATGGAAGGAACGTTTAGAACAAAACTATCCTGCATTATTAGTTAATTATGAGGAAACACAGCAACGCATAGCTTCTTTAGCAGAGGCGGATACAGAAATGCGTGATTTAAACAGAATACTGTTAGAGCAAAATATACCTGTTAAAGAGTTAGCTTCTGCTAGAGAATGGGAAGATATTACAAGGTTAACAGGACAAAGAGCAAGGCGTCTGAGAGAGTTTATTGAGCAAGGTGAAAAATTAGGCTTAATGAAGTTGCGTCCTATATGGTTAATGAACCCTGATGTGGCCAGTAGATTACTGCCTCTTAAAGCTGGACTTTTTGATATGGTTATTTATGATGAAGCCTCGCAAATGCCGATAGAGTATGCTATTCCTACTCTTTACCGTGGCAAAATAGTCGTGATAAGTGGTGATGAAAAACAAATGCCACCCAGTTCTTTCTTTGCTACACAAGTGGAAGTAGATGAAGAAGATATAGATTTAAAACTTTCCTTTGAAGACTTAAGTGAAGAAGAGCAACAAGAAGCACTACAGGGAAAATGGAATAGTAAAGAAATTATGGACTGTCCAGATTTATTACAATTAGCACGTTCAGTATTACCAACAACAGGACTACAAATTCACTATCGCTCTGCTTATCGGGAATTAATAGATTACTCTAATGCAGCTTTTTATAGTAATCAATTAAATATACCAGTACGTCATCCATTAGAAACAGTTAAACAAGCTCAACCTATTGAGTATTTAAGGGTTAATGGTACTTATGAGGATCAAACTAACTTACTTGAAGCTAAAAAAATAGTGAGTAAAGTGGCAAGAATTTGGTTACAACCTAAAGAGCAAAGGCCATCGTTAGGCGTAGTAACTTTTAATAAGAAACAGGCTGATTTGATTGAAAGTTTATTTTATAAAAGAGCTAATAGAGATAAAAACTTTGCTGCTGCTTATAAAGAGGAAAGTCAACGGGTAGAGTCTGGTGAGGATATGTCAGTCTTTATTAAAAATGTGGAAAATGTACAAGGTGATGAGCGAGATATTATTTTATTTTCCACTACTTTTGGGCGTAATAAGGAGGGTGTTTTTAGACGTAACTTCGGTGTGTTGGGGCAGCAGGGAGGAGAAAGACGTCTTAATGTTGCCATTACCCGTGCGCGTAAAAAAGTGATTTTAGTTTCCTCTATGCCTATTGATGCAGTTTCTGATATGTTAGCTGCACAACATTTACCTAGTACACCAAGAGATTATTTACAATGTTATTTAGAGTATGCGAGGGCTTTATCTGAAGGCGAGTTTGATAGTGCTAAAGGTATTCTTAATAGGGTTGTTACAGTTAGTCATTCTCGTGTAGAGACATTAGTTAATAAACAGAAAGATGCTTTCTTAGATGATGTGGAAGATTATATTAAATCTTTAGGTGTTAACTATACACGTAACTCTGGCGCTGATGTTTTTGCTTTAGATTTTGCTATAGAAGACCCTAAAACAAACCTATATTGTATAGGGATAGAATGTGATGCGCCTATTAATCCTTTATTAAGTAGTGCACGCTCCAGAGATATTTGGCGTACTAGTGTATTAAAACGAGCTATTCCAAATATCTATCGTATTTCATCACATGGATGGTATGAATATAACGAACAGGTGAAGCAGCTTCTTAAACAAGCTATTGAAGAAATATTACAAGTAAAGGAGACTGCTGTATGAGTGGTCCTAAAGTTGTTCGTATCGTTACAGTGGAAGAGGTGATTGATATTTGTCAGGGGCATTTAGCACGTTTAGACCAAGCTATTCAGCAATGGCAAAATAGTATGGATAAAATAAATGAACAAGATGAAGATTTTTATAAAGGTATTGTAAAATGTCGTGAAAATTTTAATCAAATGCTAGCTGAAGAAAGATTTCTTGATTTACAAAAATTAGTACCTATTGAAATAGATCATTTAGCAGAAGATATTGAACAACGTAAAAAAGATAAGATTGAACAAAAAATACAACAACGTATAGAAAATAGGCAACTAAAGGAAAATGTAAAAACTATTTTAAAATCTATCTTAGATAAGAACCTTTCTATTCCAAATGATTTAGATGAAAAAATACAACAAATTATAAAAAATGATTATCAAGGGAATGTAAATGAAGTATTAAACCAAGCCTTTCTATTATTGACACCTAAACAAGATAATCAACTAACTGATCGTCAACAAGCATTACTTGATCGAATGGAAATTGATAATACTAAGCAAACTTTTCATGATTGGTTTAAACAACAAGGTCAAGTATTACAACGTGATCCTCGTATAGTTCAGGTAGACAACTATTTAAGCGAGTTAGCGCTTGAAAATATAGCAATATATGAGGTTTTTAGTAATCGATTAATCAATATAGAAAAAGAAACTCAACAAAGCCGTCAAAATCTATTATTAGATAGTTTAATATTAGATTTAAGTAAAACAGTAAAAGAAACGAAAGAGCGTAATGCTTTATTAAATCAACTGGAGTTGATATTAGCAGAGCTACGACAAACAACAGCTAATCCATTAAATATTGATATGCAAGCTTTAGATAAAGCAACTATACAAGAACTTAAAGAATTAATTAACAATTGTGAACTTCAATTAACAGAGATTAGACAAGCAACAATAGCTACTTACCGACAACAAACAATCTTACAAGGATTGGCAAGTCTAGGGTATGAAGTAAGAGAAGGAATGCAAACGCAATGGGCGAAAGAGGGAAAATTAGTCATTCGTAATCCTGCCACTCCAGGATATGGTATAGAGTTAGCGGGTAAAGCAGAAAATCCCAGACTTCAAATACGTGCAGTTAGGTTTACTGCAACTGAAAATAGACAACGAGACACAGATATTGAAACTTTATGGTGTGGTGACTTTGGTAAACTACAGACTTGGTTAGCTAAACAGGGCAGTGAGCTATTATTGGAAAAGTCATTACCTATTGGGCAGGTTGCTTTGAAACAAATAGTTGAAGTAAATGAAAGTCCTCAACAAGGATATACACAGACAAAGTATTTATAGGTTAGGTTAGTAATATTGTGTTTGGCAGCATAGTAACCATGATTTCTGATTGGGTATTATGAGAGGAAGCTATGGAAAGCATATATTGGTCTTGAAAGCTTTGGGAATATAAGTACCAATTATTTTCTTTGATATTTATTTGACGATGATTAGTAAATGGAAAAGGTATTTCAAAGGAAGTAGGAGATAAAAAGAAGCCACTGCCTTCTGCTTTCATAATGGCCTCTTTTAAAGTCCATAATTGAAAAAAATCAATATTGTTATTGTTTAGAAAAGCGTTATATTCATTGTGGGTTAGTGCTTGCTGGTATTCATGAATATTAATAGGTACTATTTTTTCGATATCTACTCCTATAGCTCCTTGATCGTTATAAGCACAAACTACCCAATTATTAGAGTGCGAAATATTAAAGCCACCTTGCATAAAATCAATAGATGGTTTTCGATAATTATTGTAACTGATATCAGGTAGAGTGTTTCCTTGAAAGTTCTCATGTTTTTTTAGTATATAAAGTAATAGCATTTTACCTATTAAAGATCGATATTTATCTTCGTTAAATCTAAATTGTTCAAGATCTTTTTGAGACGAGCTATTAAGTATTTTTTTCTGAGACTGAAGGTGAGACCAGTCCAATCCTTTTATAGAGGCACAATAAATATAGTTCATAATATATAAGAAACCCCATCAAACAAAAAGTAATTGTTTGATGGGGTATGGAATAAAGTGATTAACTGACTAATTCAGTGATATAGCTTATAATCTCTTGTTCCTTTTCAAGTATTTTGTAGTGATTAGAGTCTATTTCTACAAGTTGTAGTTGATTAGGATAAGTAATATAAGCATCAATATTATTTAATGGATATCTCTGGTAGAGTTCTGTAGAACCATTAATTTCTTTAGCTTTAAATAATACAACTTGAGTTTTTTTCAGCTTGTTCGATAAAGGTTGTACAGAAAGTTTATTATCAATCTCCATCATGGATTTTACTTTGGGTTTTAAATATGCAGGTATATTTAGTTCCTCCATTATATTGATAAGATCAATGGGTTGATCATTTAGTTTTAAATCATCTTCATTTAATAGCCATGTATCCAGTAGATAAACTTTAATATCTTTTATACCTCTTGCTTCTAAATTAGCGGCTAATTCTAATGCAATTTGTCCACCTAAAGACCAACCGAGCAAGGTAATGGGTTCATCTTTATTAAGTATTGTATCAATATGCTCTAAGTAGTATTGAGTTAATAAAGTTAGATCATCAATTTTTTGCTCATGATAGAAATTATATGAATCAATTCCATAACAGTAATGATGTCCACTCAATTTATTGGCTAGGGAGTTGTAAACTTCACAGCCTCCCAGACCTGGATGAATCATAAACATTTGTGGTTTGTCTTGGGCACTATTTAATAGCATTATCGGATTAAACTGCTCTTTAGCATTGGCAATTTTTATAGCTAATTCTCGAATAGTGTTGGTAGTTAAAATATCCACTAAACGTAGTTTAATTTTAAAAGCTTCGTTAATTTTATTGTTTAGTAACATTGCTAAAATACTATTACCGCCTAATTTAAAGAAATTATCTAGCATACTAATTTCAGTATTTGAAATTTTTAAGACACTAGAGAATACTTGGCAGAGGGTATTTTCAATAGCATTTTCAGGTGCAACATAGGTAATGGTTTCAGTAAAGTTCGGCTTTGGTAAGGCTCTCCTATTTAGTTTTCCATTGGAGGTAATAGGTAGTTCAGTTAAATGCATAAAGTAACTAGGTATCATGTAACTAGGTAAATTTTTATGCAAATAGTCGTGTAGTAGTTGTGAGTCAATCTCTTGTGGTGATGTATAGTAAGCCACAAGGTATTTACTGCCTGATGAATGCTCGTATGCTATTACAATACTATGATTGATTGCTGGGTATTGTGTTAGACGTGCTTCAATTTCACCTAATTCAATTCTAAAACCACGGATTTTTACTTGGAAATCATTACGTCCTAAGTATTGTATATTGCCATCTGGTAAAGAACGAACAAGATCGCCTGTTTTATAAATACGACTATTATAGTGTTGCTGTTTTTCCTCTGTTGTTTGGAAAGGATTAGCAATAAAACGTTCAGCGGATAGGCTAGCGTTATTTAGATAGCCTCTAGCGACACCATCACCACCTACATATAGCTCACCAACAGCTCCTATAGGAACAGGTTGTAGTTGTTCATTGAGAATATAGGCAGATGTATTAGCAATAGGCTTACCAATTAGTACATCAGTTATATCAGGATTGTTACAATCGTAATATAAAACATCTACTGTGGCTTCAGTAGGACCATATAGATTGTGTATTTCACAATTAGGTATCAAGCTATGGCATTTTTTAACTTCGTAAAGATTTAGTGCTTCACCACTACAGAATAAATACTTTAAGTTTTGTACTTTAGATTGTAATTCTGTTTGGGTGGCTAATGTTTCAACAAAAGCTACTAGCATTGAGGGTACAAAGTGTAATACATTTACTTGTTCGCGTTCTATTAACTCAGCTAAATAAAGATTATCTTTATAAAGTTCTGGATGTGCAAAAACAATACAGGCGCCATACCAGTTTGCCCAGAACAATTCCCATACAGATACATCAAAGGTATAGTTAGTTTTCTGTAAGATATGGTCTTGCTCGGTGATAGGATATTGATTATGCATCCAAACAATACGATTAACCACGCCTTGATGTTCTAACATTACACCTTTTGGATTGCCTGTTGTACCACTGGTATAGATAACATAAGCTAAGTTGTTAGGTTGTGCTACTGTTGTTAAATCATCACTACTGTAATTAGTAATTTCAAGTATTGTTTCTGGTGCTTGTAAATTAATAACTACTTGATCTGTAGTCGCTAATGCTTTGACCTTATCATAACTTGTGTTGGTGGTTAAAACGACCTTGGTTTTAGTATCTGCAAGCATGTAGCTAATACGCTCAGCTGGGGCTTGTGGATCCATAGGAACATAAGCACCACCTGCTTTAAGGATAGCTAAAATACTAATTAGCATATGTTGTGAGCGGTCCAAACAAAGTGCTACCAGATCATCTGCTTGTATTGCAAAGTTATCTCTTAAGTAGTGAGCTAACTTATTGGCGCTTTGGTTGAGTTGTTGATAAGTTAAGCGATTATCTTCATACACCATCGCAATATTATTAGGTGTTTTTTGCACCTGCTTTTCAAAAAGCGCATGAATAGTCATATTTTTAGGATAATCGCATTGCGTTTGGTTCCATTGATAAATGGTTTTTGCAAAGGTATCTCTGTTTAAATAGTTTAGTTGTGTAATGGTTTGTTGTTTCTCACATAAACTAGCAAATTGCTCAAGTATGAATTGATAAACAGTAATGTAATGCATTATGGTTTGTTCATCAAACAACCGTGTAGCATAGTTAAATATACCTGTAATAGCTTCTTTAGAGTCATCTAACATGGTGGTTATATCAAATTTAGCTACTTGATACTCAGTACCCGCTGCTTGATAAGGAATAAATAACTGTTCTGTGTCTGTTGTTAGATTATTACCAAAAGACTGTACACCAAACATAACTTGGAAAATAGGATGTCTTGAGGAGTCTTTTTCAATCTGCATAACATCTACTAGTTTTTCAAAGGGTAGATCTTGGTGCTTTTGTGCATCGATGATTAATTGCCCTGTATGTTGAATAAATTCAACGAGTGTTTGCTCAGCTGAAATCTGTTGTCTTAATGCTAAGGTATTAACAAATAAACCAATGGTTTGTTCGATAGCTTGATAATGTCTTCCTGCAATAGGTGTGCCAATGACAATATCTTGTTGATTACTGAAAGCACCCAATAATAGGTAATAACCACTTAATAATACGCTATATAAACTTACATTGAGTTCAGCAGCTAAAGAGCGTAGTTGTTGGCTGAGTTTAGCATCTAGCTGAAAATTAATATCTTTACCACTGTAGTCTATTTGTAACGGACGTACATAATCAGTTGGTAAATTTAATGGTTGATAATCAGCTAATTGTTGTTGCCAATATTGTAGTTGTTCATCTAATACTTTACCTTGTAGATACTGACGTTGCCATAGAGCATAATCTTTATATTGAATATCAATAGCTGGTAATAACCATTGCTCCGCTTGTTCAATTTTTCCTTGCTGTAGGGCAGTAAGGTATTGATAATAATGTGTTAGCTCTTTAATCAATAGTTCTATTGACCAACCATCAAAAGCAATATGATGAATAATCATGCTGATATAATTATCATTACCTAGTAAATAATGGTTAACAGCAATAGGCAATTCTCTATCTAGCTTAAATACGCGATGTATATGCTTGTAAATATGTTGATCTAAATCTTCTTGTGAGGAGCATATAAAGGTATCAACCACAAAAGGAGTAGTAGCTAATGGAAGTATCTGCTGATAGCCTAAGCCATCACTATTAGTTTTAATGACAGAACGTAATACTTCATGTCGTTCGATTACTTTTATAATGGCCTGTTCCAGAATAGCAAGATCAATAGAAGATGCTAATTTAAATATCAATGGAATATTATAAGCATTACTGCCATTCTCATAAGAGTCAATAAACCATAAGCGTTCTTGGGCAAACGATAATAGTTGTTGCTGAGGATTATCAATAACGGGAGCGACTATACAAACATGTTCACCCTGTGACTCTTCAACAAATTTTGCTAAAGCTTGCACTGAACGATGAGCAAAGATATCAGCTACATGGATAGGTTTGGCGAATAATCTAGTAATTTTGCTGGCTAACTTAATCGCTAAAATACTATTACCACCTAACCTAAAGAAATCATCTGAGATACTAATAGTTTCAGCTGCAATACCTAAAAACTCTGCATAACTTTCTACTAACTGTTGTTCAGTTTTTGTGTTAGGGGCTATATATAGCTCTTGGCTAATTAATGATGGCTTAGGCAAGGCATGGCGATCAATTTTTCCATTGATAGTAACAGGGAAGGATGTCAAATGAACAAATGCAGCAGGTAGCATGTAATCAGGTAAAAACTGCTGTAAGTAGCTCAATAGTTCATCGTCGGTTATAAACTCCTCAGCTACATAGTAAGCGGCTAAGTATTTATTACCTGTAGTGCTATCTAATGCTAAGACAATAGCTTGTTTAATGGTAGGGTATTCATTTAAACGTGCTTCAATTTCACCCAATTCAATTCTAAAGCCACGAATTTTAACTTGGAAGTCGTTGCGGCCAACATATTCAATATTGCCATCTGCTAAATAACGTACAAGATCACCTGTTTTATATAATCTACTATTATAACTTTGAGCCTTTTCTTCAGCAGTTTGCAGATGATTATTAATAAAGACACTATTAGTCATTTCAGGATTATTTAAATAGCCGCGACCAACACCAGCACCACCGATATAAAGCTCACCTATCACACCTGTAGGTACTGGCCGTAAATATTTATCTAAGATATAGGTACAAACATTATGAATTGGTTGACCAATATTGGTATTAATATCATCTTTTTTGTAAGCATGAGCAGTTGCCCAAACGGTAGTTTCGCTAGGGCCATATACGTTAATTAATTTTACACCCTGTTGACAATATTGATTAACTAATTCCTTACTAGTCGCTTCACCACCTACCGTTAAAACAGGTAGTTGTAGCGTTTCATTTTTATCTAGTAAAGCAGGTGGTATAAAAGCAAAGTCTATATTGCGATCTTTTATATAAGTAGCTAAGGCTGTAAAATCTAACCGTTTATGTTCTGCTAGAACATGTAAACAATGACCATTCAATAAGGCGTTGTAAATTTCAAAGGCATGAGCATCAAATACATAACTGGAATACCAGAGTACATTTTTAGGTTTGTGTTGTAGATCACAATGCGCTAAATCTAAAATATCTTGTTGTACTGTAGCAAGATTGGCCAATGTATGATGCTCAATCATTACACCTTTGGGAAGGCCTGTAGTACCGCTTGTATAGATAATATAAGCCAAGTTACTGGCTTGAGTTTGGCTAATAATATTTTGTTTATCTAATTTTACTAGTGTATTGATTAATGTTGGATTATCTATATCTATTATTTCAGTATTATAATTTTGGACTATACTATTTAACTTACTATAGTAGTGCTGATTAGTTAATACCGCTTTGCACTGTGTATCTGTAATCATTAGTTGAGTACGTTCAACAGGCGTTTGTGGGCTCATAGGCACATAAGCTGCACCAGCTTTAAGTACAGCTAAGATACTGATGACCATATGCTCAGATTTATCAAGATATAATCCTATTAAATCATCTGGCTCTATAACAAACCGTTGTCTTAAATAATTAGCTAATTGATTGGTGTAGTCATTTAATGCTTGATAGGTGAATTGAATATCTTCATATACTAATGCAATATTATTAGGTGTTTGTTGAACCTGTTCTTCAAATAACTGGCTAATCAGTTTGTTTTGAGTAAAGGGTACAGTTTTTGCTACTTGATTTTGAATAAGTTGGGTGTGTTCCTGTGCTGTTAACAGTTTTAATTGGTTAACATGGATATTAGGATTATTAAGTAGTTGTTCAAGTGTTAATTCAACACCTTGTAAGATCCTAGTAATAGTTTGTTGATTAAATAGCTCACCCGCATATTTTATTTTAAAGTTAATTTCGCCTGCTTTTTCATAAACTACGATACCTAGAGGGTAGTCTAATTTTTCTTTACCTTCTTTAAAGATTATTTTAAGTTGCTCATTGTTGCTATCTGAAACAGGATAGTTTTCAAAAACAAATAATGAGTTAAAAAGTCGATTAGCAGATTTTTGTAATTCTGTAAGACTTACGTTACTGTGATTATTTACATTATTAATATGGGTTTGTAAATTTTTAACAATACTAATTAATGTATCTTCAGTATGCTCTAAGGTAATGGGTAGGGTATTAATGTAAAGACCTACTGATGTTTCTATGCCATCAACAGGCAGGTTTCTACCTGAGACAGTCATACCTAGTGTTGTAATATCTGTATTACCATAAATGCTTAGTTGTTGATGCCAACAATATTGCATCAATGCATTTAAGGTAAACTCATGTGTTTTACATAACTGTATAAGTTTTTCACCTTGCTGTTTAGCAATAGTTATAGAAAGTTCTTGAGGGTCTTCAATATAACGATGTTCATTTAAGTTTATATGACGCATCTCTGGCTTAAGAAGACTTTCTAAGTTTTCTTGATTATCTTGATTAAGGTAATTTTTCCAAAACTCGTCTGTTTTATGTGTTTGTGCTTGTAAAAACGCTTGCGCCGCTAAATAACTTTTATCTTCCTGTATATTAATAGGTTGATTGTTAAGTAGTGCTAAATAATTTTGATGGACATCCTGCATTAAAATAGGAATACTCCAACCATCTAGAATGGCATGATGATTATTAAAGATACAACGGTAATGTTGCTCTTTATATTTAATTAGATAGATTCTAAATAATCCCCCTTTAGAGAGGTTGTAATTAATTTGACGATCTTTTTCTAATAAATTGGCCGTAGTAGATAATTGTTGCTCTTCTGATTGATCAGTTAAGTCAATAAACTGCCAGCCAAAGCTATTGGTTTTATCAACAATTTGGATAAAATCTTCATCCCAAGAAAATCTTAAGCGTAATGTGGGATGTTTAGCTTGGGAAAGTTGCCATGCTTTATGAAGTAAATCAGTTTGTAATGCATTGTGGTAATCCCAAATCATCTGGATACGATAAGCATTATCTAATTCACCTTGGACAATTGCGTGGTATATAAAGCCTTGCTGTAAACTATTAGCAGGGTAGATAGCAGTTATTTCATTATTGTGTTGAATTTTATCTAATAAATTTTTAGAAATTACATGATTAGTATCTGATACAGTTAAATAGCTACGATTTAGAAGTAATAACTCAGTAATTAAACATTCTAACTGTTGAGTAAAGGCAACAGAAAAATATTCAAGCTGTGCACTATTTAAATAGCCTTCCACTGCGAATTGTAATTGTCCATTTAGGATGCCACCATTCAATGCTAAGAAATCAGTATTGCGATTGTCTGGAGACATCGCTATTCCTGAGTTTTCATTACTGAATGTCCAGTATGAGCTTTGCTCATCACTATCAAATTGACCCAAATAATTAAAACAGATAGCAGGTAATGGCTGTTTGGTATAACCCACTAATACGCCATACCCAAAACCATGATGTGGAATGCTTCTTAAGTAATCTTTAATAATAGGTAAATTTTGTACAATTCCTTGCTCTTTAACATCAAGTTTAACAGGGTACATACAGGTGAACCAGCCAACAGTATTATTAATGTCAATATCGTTGAATAAATCTTCTCGGCCATGTCCTTCAAGGTGGATATAATGCTGATTAAGATTAAAGACAAGTTTTAAAGCACTGGCTAATGCGGTGAGTAAAATATCATTTATCTCTGTGCCATAGACTTTATTTATATCACGTAGCAATACCGTCGTTTGTTCTTTTGATAGTTGAATTTTAGTTTTATTAAGTGTATCAGTCCGATAAGAGGTTAACTGTTGATTATAATTATCTAGCCCTCTAACTATTTCATGCCAATAGTCTTGTTCATTATCAAAGCCTTGTACAGTAACAATTGGATAATTTTGTTGGTTATTAATCCATTGACGATAGCTAGTACCTTTATCACCTAAAATAGTGCTAGGATCAATGGCATTATTTAATGATGCATTTTGTTCACTAAAGTACTGATAAAGTTTTTGTAGATCATTTTTAATAATTCGCCAACTCACTGCATCAATATTTAAATGATGGACTGCAATATGAATACGTGCGCTATTATCTGCATAACCTTCAAGATAACCTATATGGAAGAGTGGGCCTTCAGTAAAGTTAAATTGATTTTGCCATTGGGTTAACTGTTTTGTAATTTGTGCTTCAGTAAAGCCTTTGATATCTATATGATCAAAAGGTAATACGGTGATAGTTGAATGATAATAGCCATTCAAGGCGTCTTGATAAGTAGCTCGCAGTATATCGTGATATTCAACCAATTTACTAAGGCTTAGTTGTAGTAATTCAATATTAAGTTTTGGTACTTTAATTAAAAATGCTTGGTTCCAATGATGATAAGCAGGTAGTTTGCCTAATTCTCTATTAGCAAAGAACCATTGTTGGATAGGTGCTAAAGGAATATTACCTTCTAAAATACCTTGTTCAGATTGAATAGTAGGTATTAAATTATCTTGGTTTTTAATTACATGGTCGCTTAACGCTTTAACTGTACGATAAGTAAAAATATCTTTAATAGATAGATAATAATTTAATGATTGTCTAATGCGATTAGCCAATTGAATACTGCTAATACTATCACCACCTAATTTGAAGAAGTCATCTTCTATGCTGATAGTGTCATTCTGTAATCTCAGTACTTCAGCAAATGTATTACAAAATAGAAGTTCTGTATTATTAGTTGGTGCTAGGTAGTTTTTAGCATTAGTAAATACTGGCTTGGGTAGCGCCCTATAATTCGCTTTACCATTACTGGTAATAGGAAAGGCATGCATATGTATAAAAACAGCAGGCAACATATAATCAGGCAAAAATTGCTGTAAATAATTTAGTAATTCATTATTATCTAAAGCCTCATCAGCCACATAGTAAGCAGCTAAATACTTATTGCCTATATTATTATCTAAGGCTAAAACAATAGTTTGTTTAATACTAGGGTAATTACTTAAACGTGCTTCAATCTCACCTAATTCGATTCTAAAGCCACGAATTTTAACTTGGAAGTCATTACGGCCAATATACTCAATATTACCATCTGCTAAATAACGTACAAGATCCCCCGTTTTATACAACCTGCTATTGTAACCTTGAGCTCTTTCTTGTTCAGTTTGGAAAGGATTATTAATAAAGACTTTATTCGTCATTTCAGGGTTATTTAAATAACCACGACCCACACCTGCACCACCAATATAAAGCTCTCCGATAACGCCAACAGGAACAGGCTGTAGGTGTTCATCCAATATATACACGGTTGTATTAGTCAGAGGTTTGCCAATGGTAACTGTTTGTTTAAATGGCACAGTTGCTTGATTAGTTAAGTAGGCTGTAGCGTAAGTGGTCGTTTCTGTAGGGCCATAAACATGAACTAAATTAACATTCGGGTAGCATTCTCTAAATTTATTAACATGGATGGCCGAAGAGGCTTCGCCACCAAATAATACATATTTTAACTGAGCTAAATTAGTTAATTTAGCATCTACTAACGTATTGAAAAAAGCAGTGGTAGAGAAGAAGTTTGTAATTTGATAATCAACAATCAACTGATTAAACTTCTCTAAATCCAAGAAATTATCTTTAGTAGCGATTACTAAACTAGCCCCATTAAGTAAAGAGCCAAAAATATCATAAGTAGAAGCATCAAATTGATAACCAGAGATACTTAATAAATGATCGTTTTCGTTGATCTCAACATAGTTAGCATTAATAATTAGACGATTAATATTATGGTGTTCAATCAACGTACCTTTTGGGTTACCTGTAGTACCACTGGTATAAATAACATAAGCTAAATCATGGGCAGTAGTATCAATAATAGGGGGAGTGCTTGGATACTGTGCTAATGTATTTACAAAAGCTGGCTGATCAATACAAGATACAGGGATGTCTATGGCTAAAGAAGTTACCTTATCTTGATAGTGCAATTGAGTAATGATGGCTTTTAGTTTGGCATCTTGTATGATAAAGCCATTACGTTCATTGGGAGCATCAGGATCCATAGGAACATAAGCAGCACCCGCTTTAAGGATAGCTAAAATACAGACAACAATTTGTTCTGAGCGATCAAGGTATAATCCAACTAAATCATTAGGCTGAAGCTGATAAGTAGTCTGTAAATACTGTGCTAATTGATTTGCTTGCTGATTGAGCAACTCATAAGATAGTTTAGTTTGATTAAAGATAACCGCTGTATTATGAGGTGTTTTTTGTACTTGTTGTGCAAACAACTGAACAACCGTTTTATCATTTGCATAGGGTTTTTGAGTATTATTTCTACGATAAATTAATTCTTCATAGGTTTCTGTATTTAAGAATTTTAATTTGGCAATAGCCTGCTGCTCTTCACACAAGTTAGTAAATTGTTTAAGTATACATTGATAGACAGTAATGTAATTTTCGATGGTTTGTTTATTAAATAGAGAAGTAGCGTAGTTAAATACTCCTGTAATTGCTTCATTAGAATCATCTAATGTGGTAGTAATATCGAATTTAGCTACTTGATACTGTGTATCTTCAACTTGATAATGTTCCAATAAACCATTAATTGCTTTTAATTGAGAGCTACCAAATGATTGTACGCCAAACATTACTTGGAAAATAGGATGTCTTGAAGCATCTTTTTCAACTTGCAGAGCATCTACTAATTTTTCAAAAGGTAAATCCTGATGTTTTTGGGCTTCACTAACTAATTGTCCTGTTTGTTTAATAAAGTCTACTAGTTGTTGCTCAGATTTAATTTGTTGTCTTAGTGCTAAGGTGTTTACAAAGAAACCTATAGTATTTTCAATAGCCTGATAATGCCTTCCTGCAATAGGTGTTCCTAAAACAATATCTTTTTGACTGCTTAAAGTACCTAATAACAGATAATAACCACTGAGTAGTACAGTATATAGGCTAACATTTAAATTCGTAGCTAACGTTCTTAACTGTTGGCTTAATTGACTATCCAATTCAAAATGAATATCTTGGCCTTTGTAATCAATCTCTAATGGCCGTACATGATCTATTGGTAAATTTAATGGTTCATAGTCAGCGAGTAGTTGTTGCCAATAGTGTAATTGATCATCTAACACTTTGCCTTGTAAATATTGACGTTGCCATAAAGCAAAGTCTTTATACTGGGTTTCTACGGCTGGTAATACTAACTGTTTAGCTTGTTCATTAGCCCCTTTTTGCAGGGCTTCAAGATACTGGTAAGCTTGGATAAATTCATTAATAAATAAATCAAGAGACCAGCCATCAAAGGCAATATGATGGATAACAATCGCTAGATAACATTCATTCGCTAATTGATAGCGGTTAATAAAAATAGGGTATTCTGTATCTAAAGCAAATATATGATGGATATGTTGATAAATAGTACTTTGTAAGTCTTGTTGTGAAAGGCATAGATTAGGATGAATTACAATAGGCATGGTTTGTAAATCCATTACCTGTTGATAACCCAGTCCTGCTGAATTTGTTTTAATTAGTGAGCGTAATATTTCATGGCGTTCCATTACTATTATAATGGCTTGTTCCACAAGGCTAAAGTCAACTACAGGGTTTACTTTAAATACTAAAGGAATATTATAAGCATCACTGCCACCTTCATAAGAATCAATAAACCATAACCGCTCTTGTGCAAAAGATAATAATTGTTGTTGAGGGTTATCAACTACAGGGGCTATAATAGAAATCTGCTCACCCTTAACATTATCAATAAATTCAGCTAAGGTACGTGCAGAGCGATGAGCAAAAATATCAGCCACATGGATCTGTTTAGTAAATAATCTAGCTAACTTACTCGCTAATTTAATGGCTAAAATACTATTGCCACCTAATCTAAAGAAGTCATCAGTGATACTAATACTTTCACTTGCAATACCTAATAATTCCGCATATGCTTCAACTATCTTTTGTTCAATGGTTGTACTGGGTGCTATATATTGCTCTTGAGTAATTAATGAAGGGGTAGGTAAGGCACGTCGATCAGTTTTACCATTCATATTTACTGGGAAAGCAAGTAAATGAACAAAAGCAGTTGGCAACATATAATCAGGTAAAAACTGCTGTAGATAATTCAATAACTCATTATCAGCTATGGCTTTATCAGCTACATAATAGGCAGCTAAATATTTATTATTGGTAGCACTGTTTAAGGCTAAAACAGTCGCTTGTTTTATGGCAGGATGATTATTTAAGCGAGCTTCAATTTCTGTTAATTCTATTCTAAAACCACGGATTTTAACTTGGAAGTCATTACGGCCAATATACTCAATATTACCATCTGCTAAATAACGTACTAAATCCCCTGTTTTATACAACCTGCTATTATAGCCTTGAGCTTTTTCTTGATCGGTTTGGAAAGGATTATTAATAAATACCTTATTTGTCATTTCAGGGTTGTTCAAATAACCACGACCAACACCCGCACCACCAATATATAGTTCCCCTATAACGCCAATAGGAACAGGCTGCATTTGCTCATCTAATATATAAATAGTCGTATTAGTGAGGGGTACGCCAATGGGAACACTATGATCAAAAGGAGCATTTGCTTGATTAGCGAGATAAGCTACAGCAAATGTAGTAGTTTCTGTTGGGCCATAACCATTAACTAACTTTACGTGAGGGTAAAGTTTTCTAAATTTATTAACATGAACTGCAGAAACTGCTTCACCACCGAATAATACATACTTTAATTTAGCTAGATTGGTTAATTCAGCATCAACGAGTGTATGGAAAAAAGTAGTGGTAGCAAAGAAATTAGTAATTTTATAGTCATCAATTACTTTATTAAATTGTTCTAAATTTAATAAATTGTCTTTACTGGTTATAACTAAGGCAGCACCATTAAGTAAAGAACCAAAAATATCGTAAGTAGAAGCATCAAATTGATAGCCAGAGACACTTAATAAACGATCAGTATCAGTAATATCTACATAATTAGCATTAATAATTAAGCGATTTATATTATGATGTTCAATTAATGTGCCTTTTGGATTACCTGTAGTACCACTGGTATAAATTACATAGGCTAAATTATGTGGGGTCGTAGTGTTTACAGGGTTATGCGTTGGATATTGTGTTAGTGAATCCACAAAAGCTGGTTGATCAATACATAATACAGGTATTGATAACGCTAAATTATTTACTTTGCTTTGGAAATGCTCCTGAGTAATGATAGCTTTTAGCTTAGCATCTTGCATAATAAAGCCATTACGTTCATCAGGCGCTTCTGGGTCCATAGGTACATATGCAGCACCCGCTTTAAGGATAGCTAAAATAGATACTATGATTTGTTCAGAGCGATCTAAGTATAATCCTATGAGGTCGTCAGGTTGGATATTGTAAGTGGTTTGTAAGTGATGAGCTAATTGGTTTGCTTGTTGATTGAGTAGTTCATAAGATAGTTTGTTTTGATTGAAAATAACAGCAATGTTATCAGGATTTTTTTGAGCTTGTTGTTCAAATAGTTGAACAACGGTTTTATCATTAGCATAGGGTTGTTGAGTATTGTTTTTAGAATAGATTAGTGCTTGATAGGTTTCTTTATCTAATAAGTCAATATCTTTTGTTAGGGTATGGGTAAGGTCATTGACCAGATAGTCTAGCAATTGAATAAATAGTTTTTGATATAGCTGAATAAATTGTTGTACAAGGTGCTTATCTAATTGTTGATCATCAAATTTAACGCGATAATTAATATGATTATTATGTTCTTCCTGTTCAAAAATTAATTTATTAGATAAGTCTATTTGTAATTCATGATTTATTTTTTCGCCATGAATGCCATTAAGATGAGTTTGATGGTCACGGAAAAAGGTTTGTACAAAAGCAATATCTAAAATATTAGGATTATCAACATAAGACATAATCTCGTAGATAGGCAAATACTTACCACTAGATTTTTTAAGGTCTTTATAGTATTTGGTAATGTTATTAATAACAGCTTGTAAGGTGGTGTTATCATCAAAATGGTAATTAATTAATAATGTATTAACATGGGCACCATAAAATAAATCTTTACCTTCTAACATAGCAACTGGATAAACAAGAGGGATATTGGTTTGTCTTGTCATTTTATGCAGTAGTAAAGCCATTACTAACTGGCCAAACATGTAAGTAGTAATTTTATATTTACGACGTAGAGTTTTTAGTTGCTTATCTACTTGCTCATCATAACTAAATAAATACTCGGTGATAAAAGGTATACTTTGTTTTTTAGGGACAATATTGGTTGTTTTTAAAAAAGATAAATCAATGCTTTGTACTTCTTCTAAATGTTCTTTCCAGAACGATTCCATTTGCTCTTTTTGAGTGGTGAGTATATGTTGGTAGGTATTATGAAGTCCTTGATGCATTTCTGTTTGAGTTTCAAGAGTAGGGATTTCATAATTAATGCCATTATAATTTTTACGAATCTTTTCCCATATTTCTTGGGTACTAATACCATCTACAACAATATGATGAAAAACGAATAGTATCCGATATTGTTCATTAGCTAATTTGATTAGATGTATTCTTGCTAAAAGATCTTTTTCTAAATTAAAGGGAGAGGTAACGATGTTATAAAGTTCATCATCAGTTAGCGGCGAATCATGATAGGTAATAGCATTTTTAATAGGGGGAGAGGGAATCCAGCATATGCCTTCTGGTTGATTGGAAATGGTATGGCGTGTTATAAAATGTTCATTAAATATTTTATTAAAACAGTCAGCAAATCGTTGTACATCTATTTTACCTAATACAGTATTATCTATCACAATATTATAATCACTGCGCAAAGGATTAGATAACCACTCATAATAGAAAATTGACTGATAAGGGGTTAGTTTAACATTTTTCATTTTTTTATAACCTATAAACATTAAGACATAATAAAGCCACATTGATGCAATGTAATTATCATGTTTATGACGGAAGCTAATATCAAAGAAATTGGATAATGTTTTGCTAAAACCAAGAATTATTTAAAGTATTAGTTTGAGCGAATGAGGAAAGATTTTCTTAGGTCTGGTTATATGCAGAACTAAATAGTTTCCTTAACATTGTAGGTTTGATAAGCCAGATATATTGATACTCAAAAAGTATATAGTGATAAAGAGAGGATATTTTGTTAATGGATTTTATAAAAAAATAGAATTTTTTATTTGAGTGATTATTATTTAAAATAAATAATGATAGTGTTTTTTTATCTCTTAGTCCTTTTTTTATTAATGAATAAAAAGTTTTTTCATTAATTTTATTGATCATCCTAATACTCCCTATATTCCTATTAAAAACTGTTATTAAGGATACCAATTAAAAGATAATACAAAACTATACTTTGGTATAATATAGTAATAATATTAATATATTAGGTAATATTTTACTAAAGAAAAGGTTTGTAAATAGCGTGCAATTGTCAGCTTTTTTGGCAAAGATAGGTCTATAATTAATTAAGTTGGAGTAATTAAATTTTTTGATAGGTAACATGTTAATTTAATTGGTTATGTCATTTGAGTTATGGTTTTTCTAAAACGTGCTAGTGTAAAAGTGAAAAACTAAGACCTAAAATAGTTAACCACAAAAAAGGCACCTATACTGTTTTAATACCTGCACCTTGGAATAAAATAGCTTGACCTAATTTTACAACGTGAGTTGTCGGAGCAATTAGCATAATATATTGTAAATGTCTGTTTGCATGATAACGAATGGCTGATCCTTTTTAACAAAGTTTCCTTCTTTTACTAGTATTTGTTCAATATGTGTAGCTAGTTTAGTTGATATATTGATTTTAGTTGCTTTTATGTAACAAAACTCTCACCAAAATTTTGATTATGTATACGACTCCATATTAAGTAGTTTATTATCAAAATTAAAATAATAATTATGGGTATTAATATTGGTTTTTTTACTTGAACTTTCATAATATGAAGTCTTATCACTGAAAATTATAATGCTGGTAGAACACATGCATTGAGGTAAGGGTGACGGTGGGATTCTTGGTTGGTTTGTTGAATAAAACGTGGTGGAATTTGGAATCTCATATAGGAACTACATGTACCTGAGCAGATAGCATCAGATGGGGAGTCGAGGATATCAATAAGTAATTGGGTTATATTATTTCTAGCATTACTGTAGTGGTGGTGAATTTGTTCTAAAGAGCATAGTAAGCGTTGTCAATTAGAATAGCCATATTACGTTCAAGTGCTGCTGTAATAAGTTGTGAAAAACTTGTGCTGCAAGGCTTGAGGTCTATCGGTAAATGATAAAACAAGCTCTTAGACTAAAGTATACTAAAGTAAAATATCCTGTTCATATATGCTTTACTGGAATGGAAAGGTGGTTGTAGTGTTTTTTGCTTCAAAGGAAACTCTAGGAGAGATATTATGAAGAAAATAATTATTGTTTTATTTGCATTAAGTTGTTCTTTATTATCTATGCAAGCGTTTGCAGCAGTACAATGGGATAATATGGGTTGGATTTATAGTCAATATGAATCACAAAGTTTTGATAAAAAAACCAATTATAGAATATGTAATTATAGGCACACAAATAAAGGTTTTGGTGGCGGAGATATTATCACACAAGTAACATATACAGCGAATGCTCCTTTCAAACCACAATTTTGTCCACCAACAAGATGGGTTAACTGGTAATATACAATTATAAGCCTCTTTATTTAGAGGCTTTTTATCTTTGGTTGTCATCACTTACTCCTTAAAATAGTCATGATTTTTAATGGTTGGAGTAGGTTTTATAAAATTTCTTATTTTAATAAGTGTCTTATATGAATGTATAGTATTGTTTGCCAAATTTTATTGTCATATTAAATAGATATTTTAATATCTATGGAGAGAGTTGATATGAAAAATATATGATAATGTTATTTGCTTTAACTTTTATATCAGGATTTGCTATCGCGCAAAAATCTACGCACTAACCTTTGAGAGCTTTAATTTTTACAGGTCAAATGACGACATTTTTGAATTCTAAAACTTGTTATTACAAAGAGGTCATATTGCCGGGCTATAATCCTTTCGGATTTGGTAGACAAAGAGTTTTTAGTGTGAATGTAGCATGTCCAGAGATTCTTTATGAGTATGAATAAGTTTTATAAGTGATTTAATATCCTTTGAAGTAAAATTATCAACTTGACAAGAAGCCCTAGCTAATAGTGCTTTTTTATAACTACGGCTAGGCAAACCTTCCCAAAAAGCATGCTGTCTATAATCATATAAATAATTAATAAAGTATTCAGCATTTGTTATATTCAAGTTAATTAAATTACAGAAAAAATCCTTATGTGTAATAAGGATTACTGTATGAACACTTATCCGTCGATCATAAATGATACCTATTAATCAGTGAATGATTATCATAGCTTTATGGTGGTAAAAAGTTAAGCCAGAATTAGAAAAGAGAAAAAGGATAGTTGATATATTTAATATAACATCTGTTTAATTACTAAAACATACGTTAATAGATCAGTTTGATTTAATAGAGTTAGTCGATAAGAATTTAATTATAGTGAATAGCATTATAGAGGAGGTATGTTTTTACTTTAATTTTTTGGTGTATTTTTAAAATAGTATGATATTTAGGTAAAAGTTATCGAAAATAATGGTTGTTTTATCTGCATATTAGCTTCATTAATTTAATATTGATATAAGTCATTATAAAGTAATATATTTGATATGACACATTGGTAATAATAGATTGTTTTGTTAGGTCGTTTGTTAGTCTACATTACGATAACTAACTTTATAATATTTAAAAATAAATTAACAGGTCATATATGATATTTAACTGTCATAGTTAAAAAGATGACATAAATGTGTGTATTAATAAAAAATACTCTTTATCGTTTTGCTAGCAAACTATTCGGCAGATTTTTAAAAGAATATGGCAGTATATTTATAAAAAAGTTTTAGTTAATGCCCTAATACTAAAGTCTAATATTTATGTGAAAAAATAGTTTTATATTGTTTCGCAGGGAGAAATAAAATGTATAAAGGGAATAATAAAACTATTTGAGTGAAAGGAGTATCATTATGTTTCATAATGCTAATGAAACTATTTGTGCACTTGAAATTGAAGGGCTAACTAATACGGGTTTACAAGTGCTTGGCTTTGATGGTATTGAATCAATAGATGCTGAGTATGCCTTCGAAATTACCCTAGTCAATAAGCATATTCGTTACGATATTACAAAATTATTAAGTAAGCCAGCTTATCTGTCTTTTGCTAAAGAAAACAAAGGAATTCATGGAATTATTCATTCTGTAAAAAGAGGGCCTGTGGGAGGACACTATGCACAATATACTGTGATACTAGCCCCTCGGTTTACACATTTATATAAGCGGGTTAATCAACGCACTTTTGTGGGTAAAACAGTGCCAGAAATTATTACCGTTATTTTGAATGAGTATAGTTTACAGCAATCAGATAAAAACGGTTTTGAGTTTAAATTTAAAGATCAAGAAGTTTATATACCAAGGGATTTCTGCGTTCAGTATGATGAAAGTGATGCACACTTTATTCATCGTCTCTGTGAAGAAGAGGGTATTGCTCAACACTATGAGTTTAGTCAAGACAGTCATCAGCTAGTATTTACTGATTCGCAACCATTTTTCCCATCTATTGCTAACACTGTAAGATATGCCAGTGATACAGGAATGGTGGCAGATGATCCTGTATTTAAGAAGTTTGATGTTAATTTAGCTAGTGCAACAACTTCGAGCTGTTACCGTAATTATAATTTTGAAAATATGAAAATTCCTGAGGGTAGTGCAAAAGGGATATTAAATGAGAAAGCTAATCAAGCAGTTGAGGCTGAGCTTGAATATTATGATTATCCTCAATATCATTCAAACCAACAACAAGCACAACGTTATGCAGAGATACAGATAGAACGGTTAAGAGTGGATCACATACAAGCAGAAGCTTACTCAGATGTACCTGATTTACATGCCGGTTATTTTGTAACTGTAGAAGAATATCCAGTTTTAGATAGTTTAGATGCAGAACAACCTTGGTTGATTAAGCAAATTAAGCACCAAGCTAGACAGCCTCAAGTACTAGAAGCGTTAGGTGGAGAAGTGTCAGCGGCTGGCCTTGTACCTACACAATTAAATAAATATTTTAAATATCCAATAGCAGAAGAATTACACTTCCCTTTTGATAATTTCAGTCAAGGCTACCGTAATTGTTTAGTAGCTACACCACATATGGTTGTCCATAGACCTAAAAGCTTACATCTAAAACCTAAAGTTTTTGGTGTTCAAACAGCCATTGTGACTGGACCAAAAAATGAAGAAATTTATTGTGATGATTATGGTCGTGTTAAAGTACAATTTCATTGGGATCGTGAGGGTACTTATGATGAAAATAGCTCACATTGGATTCGTGTAGCAAGCAATTGGGCTCATAATGGCTACGGAAGTGTTGTTATACCTCGCATCGGTATGGAGGTTAAAGTTGATTTTTTAGAGGGAGATCCCGATAATCCACTAATTACAGGGGCAATTCATAATGGTGTTAATAAAGTACCTTATGAATTGCCAGCAAATAAAACGCGTACAGTGTTTAAGACCAATAGTTCTAAAGGAGGCAATGGGTCTAATGAGTTACGCATAGAGGATAAAAAAGACCAAGAAGAAATTTATATTCATGCACAAAAAGATATGAATACCAAAGTGCTTAATGATATGAGAACTGAGGTTTTACATGATAAAACAGTAAAAGTGCATAATAATTTAAATACTCAAGTATTTAATGTAATGAATACAGAAGTAAAGGTGGATCAGAATACACGCGTACTTAATAATATAAATGTTGAGGTATTAAACACCAAATCTACACAAATTCGTAATAATGAAATACTAGAAGTTACTAATAATCGAATGCATCATATTGTTGGAGACGATAACTTATTTGTAAATAGGGAGCGTCGAGTACAATCTAATTTAGATTTCTCGGTGATTACTGATCAAACCTTACATATGCGTGCAGCGGTTAATTATTTAGCTATGGCTGGAAATGAAATTCATTTTCAAGCAGGTAGTAAAGTAGTGATAGATGCAGGCGCAGAAATTACTTTACAAGCTGGTGGTAATTTTCTAAAAATTGATGGTAGTGGAATAAGTAGTAGCCCCGCAGTACATTTAGGTATTGGCGTACCCGGTGTGGGTACCCCAGCAGTACCTAGACCACCTATTAGTTTAATGGGAGTGACACCTCCAAATTATTATCAAAGTGTAGCAGGTAATGAATTTGGCCAAGCAGTACCAATTAATTCACCCAAAATTGTTATACCTGAACCCTTATTAAATGAAGCTGAGGGTATGAGTGATTGCATGTGTCCTAATTCTCCTTTAGTGGGAGGCCCTGTTAACCCTATTTTAGGTGCTAAAGTATTACCTGCTAAGGTAGATTTTTCACAGCCAGCACCTACTCCTTTTGTATTTAGTCGTAGTTATAATTCAAGAGATGGCCGTTGTAGTAGCTTAGGTCAAGGCTGGTCAATTACGGGTGAGAACATTGGATTGGAAGTTTATGATAATAGTACGATTGTGATTGATACAGTAGGTCGTCGTATTCATTTTAGTGCACTTCAGCCAGGTCAAGGTTTATATTCTGCTTCAGAACAGTTCTGGATTCGTCGTGGTGGTACATCTGATATTGTATTGGTATGGGATGAAATGTGGCATGTAGTACCAGAAGAGCTAAGAGAGGATAGTACGGCTTACTTTTTAATGAAGGAAGGTAATGTATCTGTAATAAAACAAATTGCTGGGAAATGGCGTTTACAGCAAGAATTGTATAAAAATGGACATAAAACACTTTATCGTTGGAATGAATTTGGTCATTTATATGCTGTACAAGACAGTGCAAATGCTATTTATATTTTCTTTTATACACAATACCCTACTGCTGTTGAGCACGATACAGGGCACCGTTTACACAGTGTAGGCTTATTAAAAGATGTGACTAAATTAGAAGATGTTCCTTTACAAATTAATAGCGAAACATTAGATATTACTTGGTTAGTACATTACAGTTTTAATGAAGAGGGTGACTTAGAACAAGTTTATAACAAGGATCGTGAGTTAGTTGTAAGCTTTGAGTGGGAAAGTCATATGATGACTAAATTAAGCCAACCAACAGGTCGCACTATCCGCTATAAGTGGAACCATTATAATCCTCAAGGTAAGGTAATTGAACAAGCAGAGGAAGATGGCTTAATTTATTACTATACTTATCAAGATAATCACACAGAAGTGAAAGATAGTCTTGATCGTATAGAGCGTTACTATTTTAATGGTACAGGTGGTTTACAACGTTGGACTGCCTATGAGCGTGCAGATGGTAGTCGTATTGAGTATGAGTATGATCGATTGGGACGCCTTGTAGCTACTGTAGACCCATTAGGTCGCAAGAAATTAAACCAGTTAGATGAGAAAGGTCGATTAATTGGTATGACTATGCCTGATGGTGGACAGTGGACTTATAAGTTAGATCAAAAAACTGGAAAGCCTTTGGAAATTATCGCTCCAGAAGGGCAGTTTACTCAAATGGTGTATGATAAACAAGGTAATCTAATTTCTATTACTGAACCTACAGGAGCAGTGACTAAGTATCAATATGATAATCCTACATTGCCAAATAATCCGACACAGATTATTGATGCTAAAGATGGAGTGAAAAAATTAGAATGGAATGAAGTAGGTCAGTTAAAGAACTATACCGATTGTAGTAACAATATGCTACAAAAAGATTATGATGCCAATGGTCGCTTACTTAGTGAAACCAATGCACAGGGTGAAAAAATCAGCTATGAGTATGATAATAAAGACCGTTTAACCAAAGTAAAAATGGCTGATGGAAAGCAGATTGAATACCAATATGATATCTTAGACCGTGTTATTGCTGTGATTGATCCTAAAAAATTGAAAACACGTATGGAGTATGACCGCTTTAGCCGTGTGATTAAAACCATTGACCCTGCTGGGCTTGAAGTTAAATACAGCTATGACAAAGCAGGCCGTGTAGTTCAAGTAATTAACGAAAATGAGGCTGTGGCTAGTTTTGAGTACGATGTACTAGATCGGCTAGTGCAAGAAAAAGACTTTGATGGCACAGTAAAACAATACCAATACAACGTAGCTGATGAAATGGTAGCAGTAACCGATAGTTTAGGTCGTAAGATCAACTATAAATACGATCCTATGGGGCGTGTAACTGAACGCCAGCTACCAGCTACAGATGTACATGGGGTGTTAACTGAGCATTTCATCTGGCGTAAAGATGGCTTATTAGCTTCAGCTATTAACTTAGCCGTATCGGTTGTTTATGATTATGACCGAGCTGGGCGTTTGGTGCGTGAATCACAAACTCACCTAGACGATAACTGGTATTATCAGGTGGATCAAACTTTTGATATTATGAGTAACCTTGAAAAAACAGCCTATAACAATGCCCCTGCTGTTTCTTGGATGCGCTATGGGCCAGGCCATTTACATGGACTCATGGTTGATCAGGTGGAAGTGCTCTTTGAGCGCGACCAACTACACCGAGAAATTGTGCGTAAGGCAATGGTAACGGGAGCAAAAGAGCCATTATTTGAAGCCCATACTAACTACAACCCATTAGGTCAACTAGCAGATACAACAGTGATGATGGGCGCTAACCAATGGCAACGCCAATATCAATACGACCAACTAGGCCAACTTAAACAAATTGCTGATAACCTATTGCCAAACATTCAGTATCAGTATGATGACTCAGGCCGTTTAGTGGGTAGCCAACATAATGATCAAGCCTTTAACTACCACTTTGACCCTGCAGGGAATCGTTATCTCCCTGTAGATGGGCCACGACTACTAACCACCAAGCAAAAAACGGTGGTGGAGGATGAGGGGGATGAGCTACTAGCAATTCTAAACCCAGAATTATTGGCGCAAAAACTTCATCAACGTTCTGTGACAGCTGAGAAAGTTAAGGGTAAAAAAGTCAAGGCTGCAAAAGCCGTATGGGCAACTAACCAAATTACCGAACTCAATGGTAATCAGTACCAATACGATAATGCAGGAAACCTAAGCCGCATACAACGTGCAGATGGGACACGGTTAGATATGAAATACGATGCACTTAACCGTCTAATTAAACTAACCCGCAGTGGTACAGCAGAAATACTACACACAGAGTACACCTACGATGCCTTCTCAAGACGAATCCGTAAAGTCATTGATAACGGCCAGCAAAAAAATACAATCCGTTATGGTTGGTTGGGTGATACATTGTGCTCAGAAACTAAGAATAATAGGGAACGTACCATTGTGTACCAACCTAATACCTTTGTACCACTATTGAGTATTGAACATGATGAAATGGAAGTGCCCATTGAAATACGTCAATGCCGTAGACAGTTTGAAGAGGCCAACTTAGAGTTACCGATGGATTTAGTATTTAAGCCTGAAAACTTACAAATTGCTTTCTATCATACCGATCACTTAGGTACACCACTTAAATTAACCAGTAGTACGGGTGAAGAACTTTGGAGCGCTGAAGCAGATGATTGGAAAGCAGTAAAAAATATAGTGGGACATATCGACCAACCTATTCGCTTCCAAGGTCAATTTGAAGATGAAGAATCTGGGCTATACTATAATAGTAATAGATATTACCTGCCAGAGTTAGGGCGTTATGTGACTCATGACCCAATTGGATTTAAGGGAGGATTAAATACTTATATTTATCCAAGTAACTCTATTAATTATGTGGATCCATATGGATTAGATATTCGTTTAGTTAATACAAATGCTGTAGGTGGCTGGCATAGAAAAGTTGAAGTTTTTGATCCAACAACAAACACCTTACAAAAAGCAATTAGTTTTGGTGTAGATGATGCTAATGCTAAATCCTCAGCTAGTAATAGTGGTGGAGTACTAGGATCCTCTGGATCATCAAGGCCCTCTGGCTCTTCTGGTTCTGGTCAGCCAGCTAGGGGTGGTAAAGGATCGGGAGTTGTTTATGAGGATTGGGATCCTGCAACTAAAGTAGTAAGTACTTTTGCTACTACACCAGAAGAAGATCAGCTAATAATTGATTATATGGAAGAGCAGGTTGGAAATAGGGCAAAATACAATGTGCTTACTTATAGTTGTAGAGACTACTCAGCACAGCAGTATCATCATATTGTTAACATGATTCAAGCTCGTAGAGGGACTGGTATATAGTTATGCAAAATATTTTAGTTAGTGTATTAGGTTGTTTATTTTTTTGTCAGGCTGAGTTTCCTATTCAGTTACTACAGAATAATTTTCAGTATGAATTATATGAAGCGGGTAAACGAATCGAACAGCGCCCATTTGTTATGACAGAAGATATTATTCAGTTCTTTGAAAAGGAGAAAGCGGATTGGAAAAAAGATAATGTAACTTATGCACCTCATTATGTATTAGTTTCACAGAACATAAAGATTAATATTTTTACACATAAGATTATTGTGAACTACCAAACTAAAGAAGGTAAGTTTGCTCAGTATACTAAGGAGATTGATACAAAAGAGCTGTTATTGATGATTAACAGTAGTAAGTAGCAGGAACAACGTTTTCTTCAAATATTTCATCTTTAAGCTTTAAAGATGAAATATTAGGCCTAAATTATGATTTTGAAAGAATAGGAGGCCCAGTAGATGTTAATTGGATATTTTATGTACTACAGGATGTGTTTTTGGTAGGGTGCTAGGTGTTGTTAATGCAAATTATTTTATGGGTAAAGCATTATGGAATGTGTTAATAGTAAACATCATAATAGGCATTTTATTAAATAAAAAAAGCTGTAAATCATGATATTAAGTAATTTATAACAGGTTTGAACTAAGAGATTTCAATAGCCTTATTAAAGAGTTTAGTTATAGAAGGGGAATAAATCATGCCAACAGAATTAGTAGCAGCTATCGCAGCTCAGTTAGGTACAACAACTGCAGCTACAGTTTCTTCAGCAATAGCGCCATTGGTAGCGAGTAATACATTGACAGTGACAGCCGTAGCAGCTCAACTGGGTATTTCCGTAGCTGCTGCATCAGCAGCTGCAATTACAGTTGCAGCAACGGCTGGATTACCATTATTAGCCGCAACTGCTTTGCTGGCTACAGCTAAAGTAATTAAAACAGTGTTAACTATTGTAGTAGTAATGGTGGTATTGGCGATTATTATTGTAATAGTTGGTTTACTGGTTAAAATAATTCAGACAATTCTGTCTTTAGGTGATATTACAGATCATGGTGGCAGAGTAATTAGTGCTTTTGCTGGGTGTGACTTTAATGGTATTCCATCTGTTGGCATTGGTGATAAGGTATATTGTCCTTGTCCTGACTGCCAAGGAGTCTATTCAGTTATAGAGGGGGCTGGTGGTATGGGCTTTACTCAAGTACCTATTACACTAACTAATATGAAAACATCTTGTGGTGCTAGTTTAATAGGGTCACAAGGTGGTTTTGGTTTTGCTCCTTAACTTAGCGTAATTAAACAACTCTCTTCTATGAATCTTGTAGAAGAGAGTTGTTCTTAATAGTTAATGTAAACTAGCTTCCTAAGCTGTTAATGCTGATATAAGGAGAAGCGTACATTGTTGGTTATTAGAGTAACACAGCTCTGCACTCTCCAGATTTTTCAATAACCTCTGCTACTTTAAGTATTAAGTCTTCACTTATTTTCCAGCCCTTTGTTTGGTCTCCATACTATTTTACAAGTATTTTTCTTAAATCTTTTTTTGTTAGCATATCCATTATTAGCCTCTCCTTGATTGATAAGTGCTCATCATTGAATCCACTTGCTCTATAGTGAATAGTGAGTCCTTTGATTTTAATGAAATCAACACGTTTACCTTTTTCATCAATAATCAACACTCTTAAAGGTTTATCATTAGCTTCATTTATAATAAAAACCTTGCTCTTATAAGTGATTAAGAGTTTTATTTGAGTAACGTTGCAATTGATATTATGTATATCTCTAATTTTTAGGATTTCTTTATCATCTTTTGATACGTTTTCTAATCCTAATGCATTTATATAGTCTTCAGTTGAGGCGATCTCTATAGCTGACAGATAGACTATGTATTTAGTTTTATTGTTATAGAATATAAATTGTAGTCCTTCGCTAAATGTAACGCTTTCTGCTTGCGGTGCAAAAAAAGTTTATTCAGGTGCGTAAATTTGGAATATATTATCTTATGAGGCAGGATGTTCTCTAACTGCTGGTTTGCAAGTTATCCGTATATACTAATGAAGCAGAACATAATAATAGAGAAAATAGAAATCGTTCCATAAACAAATATCCTTAAAATACTTATAGATCATCTTATTTAATTACGATTATAGTGTATTAGAGGAAAGTATTATTATTGTTCGGCATAAAAACTAAATGCTAGAAATTAAATGTAGTGTGGAAGCTAGTAAACAATTAAAATAATATTTTTAAAGTATGGTTGTTTACTCTCTCAACCATACTTTTACTGAAGTTATATTGGAAGTATAGCTGGACAGCTTAAAATAAGTGGGAATTGAGCCTCTACGCGGTCTTCTTTATATTCATTATTTTCAATCCATTTTTTAAGATATAAGCAACTCCATACCTGATGACCATCCATTCTTGTAACAATTTCTTGATGATATAAATGATATAAGCCATCGTATTCGTTAGCTTTTACCATTCCGTTTGATAATGTTAAAACTATAAAACTTGTTAATAATATTTTTATTATATTTTTCATAAAATTCTCCATGACTTTTTACGTATTTTTATACATCAGTAAGTATTGCTTTTTTAGACTATTAGTATTGTTTTAGATGAGATATAAGACAATAGTATTGTTCTGCTCAAATGAAATTATAGTTTTTTGATTTTTAAGAATATTGATTGATAAAGTATTTATTTCTCTAATGACTTGAAGTCTATTAGTTCAAATTTACATTTAATAAAAGAGGTGGAGCAAAGGGCCAATAATTAAATGACACCTTACTCTTTGCTATCATCTTTTTTAGTGTTAAACCTACTGATTTGCCAAATACCTAACTACAGATTACGGCTACGAATATTCCCGCTACGCCCACAAGTAATAGCATAGCTTCAATTTCTCCACCTGGATGATGTTACACAGTGGAAAGATCAACCAATCTTAAACTTGCTATACCGAATAATTCAAGTAGTATGCCAAAAAATATTTTTATATAATTTTCTTTTTTTGCCTAGTATAAAGTTATCTTCAAGTGAGTTAGAATTGATTAAAAAATGGACAAAATAGCAGGCTTTATAAACATTAGTGTGGGACAATACTAATTTTGTGGGATTTTGAGAGGATTAAAAATATAGCTGAAAGCATTGGTGTAATTGGTGGGTCGTATAGGGCTCGAACCTATGACCAATTGATTAAGAGATAACCTGTCTAATCACTATAACTAATTGATAAATAATGTAATTTGCTCTTTTTTGTTAGGCAAAATTTACAAAAATAACAACATTTTGCAAACGTATTTGCAAGGCTTTCAGAGCGAGTTTTGAGAAAAATATTTGATGTTTTTTGTTGTTGTTAAGCATAAAAATCAAATGCTAGCATGAGTAATATTCATTATATTAAGTAGTTTAATGACAAGTTACGAATTAGATTTTTTAGGCTCATTATCTAAAGATAATAAGTTTATTCCACTGGCTAGCTAGACTGTAAGAGCTGGCATTCCAAATAGATGAAATATCTTTAAGAAAAGTTGTATACAAAGAAGATCAAGTATATTTAACTTCGCCTAATCTGCCAGTTATAGAGTTTACAGATCGTGATTCTCAAATATGGGGAGTGGTTAGGTTTAATGCTCATTCATTTAAAAGAAATAATATTAATACACATTTGTAATTTATCATTTGTTAAATTAAGAATTCAGGTAAAATAATTATCATATGAATGATTTAAAAAAGGACTAATTCAAAGGAGTAATTTATGCCAGATATGATTGACGTTAATGCAATTCTTATTCAATTTCAAGAAGCTTTGCTAGAAAATAAAATTGAGCTATTTCCTTCTGAGAAGTACCCAAACCTATATATGATGTTAGATGATGCAGATGGAAATTCAAGAATGACTTATGCTTTTATTGAAAAAGATTTAAAAGTCAAAGCAATTGCTATTTATTTGCATATGGAACCAATTGGATATACAACCTGTGTAGGAGTTTCTTATGCTGTTGCAGAAGATTTTAGAAATCAGGGAATTGCTAAGTTAATTCTTGAACAAAGCATTTCTGATTTAACAGACAAAATGCCAGAGTATATAAACGAAATATATATTGAAGCTATAGTTGGCATATCAAACATACCATCTCAAAAGGTTGCTGAAAAAGTGTTATCAAGTACACCAAAGAAAACTGTAGATGCATTTTCTAACCAAGATGCTTACCAATATGTAAGATTGGTAAAAAAATAAGAGTATAATATACATGTTAGCAGTTATATTTACATGTATAAAATTAAATTACAGAAACAAAAAAGCCTTATATGTAATATGTAGTAGTCACGACCAGATCGTACAGTAACCCATTTTAAAAAGGTGTCTGTTAGGTTAGATCTGGTCTAAATTCTTTTCTAACCAGATCAGTTTTCCATCAAGTAATGTTTCCATAGGAGTTCTTCCACAGCATATTTTACCTTGATGAGTTCGGTTATTATTGTAGTAATCTAGCCATTCGTCCAGATCTTTTTGCAGTTCCTCTAGATGATTATAAAGCTTTTTCCTAAAGGTAATTTGGTAAAACTCTTGTGATACAGTCTTATGGAATCTTTCACAAATACCATTAGTCTGCGGTGACATGGCTTTAGTTTTAGTGTGATCAATATCATTGATCGCTAAATAGAGCTGATAATCATGGTGTTCTACCTTTCCACAATACTCTGTGCCTCTATCAGTGAGTATTCTCAACATAGGCAGTTCATGACTATTATAGAAAGGTAATACCTTATCATTAAGTATATCCGCTGCGGTAATCGGTGTTTTAGTGGTGTATAGCTTACAATGAACTACCTTTGAGTAGGAGTCGATAAAGGTTTGTTGGTAAATTCTACCTACACCCTTTAAGTTACCTACATAAAAGGTGTCTTGGCAACCTAAATAACCAGGATGAGCAGTTTCTATCTCACCACTCGCTTCATCATCGTGCTTTTTCTTTTCTAAAGCAGCTATTTGTTGATCGTTGAGAATAATACCTTCAGTAGCTACTTTTTCTTCTAATGCTTTAAGACGTTTTTTAAAATTCTCTAAGTTATACCTAAGCCAAATAGAACGAACACCGCCACCTGAAACAAATATACCTTGCTTTCTTAACTCGTTACTAGCTCTGTGTTGACCATAGGCAGGATACTCTACAGCATAAGATACTACTGATTGCTCTGTTGTTTCATCCACTCTATTTTTTAGATTAGGTACTCGTCTACTTTTTGAAATAAGCGAATCGATATCACCTTGCTCTACAAGTTCTTGGTAGCGATAAAAGGTATCTCTTGATACCCCCATTACTTTACAGGCTTTGGATACGTTTTGTAGTTCTTCTGCTAAGTTTAAAAGACCTACTTTATGTTTAATGATTGGATTGTTAGTATGTAACATGAGAGTTACTCCTTTTGTTCTGATTAAAGTTTCAACACCTTTATCAAAACGGGTAACTCTCTCTTTTGCAAGAAAATTGTACGATCAGGTCTTAACTATTCCAATTAAAAGCAACTAAAAAACTTCCTTTCCAATCTCTTTCCCAAATATTTGTGCCTAATGTTTGAATGTTCTCAATAATATCTACAATATCTTTAGTAAGAGAATTTTGTTTAGCTTGCTTAATGACTACCTCAAAAAAGGCATTAAATATCCCACGCCAACTTTGAGCAAATATATCTTGCTTGTAGAGCTTTATGGTTTCTTGAACCAAGCCTGTAGCAAGGTTTGCATATTGTCCTATTTGATTTGGAAAAAGCGTTTCAATTAACTGCTGTTGTATACGTTGATTAGAGAGCACAGTTTCTAATAACTTACTAATAACACTTTTATAACCTGACTGACTATCATAAGCTTTTAATAATACATACAGTAAATCTAATGAAGCCTCATCAACCCCAACCCCTGAAGTTATTTCACCAAGTTTACGTGTACCTAACTTATCCAATGCCCAAAGGGTTTGTTTTAAAAAAGAATCCTGAACAGGAAAATCCTTGATTGCTGTTTGAAAAGCATAAGCTCTTTCTAACTGAGTTGTAATTTGAGGGGGTAAATAAGGAGCTATTAAATTAACCACCCACCCTTGATTAAACCCTTCTGCTAACCAAGCGAGTTTTTTATTACTATCCGCTTCAGCAGGATAACGATTAAAATAGCTTTGTAGTTTATTGAATTCAGGATGACTTTTAAATTGAGCAATATCTTTGGCTTGTAACCAATAATGATTGAGGGTTTGAGTAAGCTTTAGAAGAGGTTGTGCTGACTCAGCAATAACCTCTTCTAAATGAGGGTGATTGACTAAGCTGGAGAAGTACTGTTGATAGCTGGTATCAGGTTCAAGTTCCTCTAGTGATTTTGCAATTCCTATGCTCAATTGAACCTGATCTAATCCATACTGCAACGCTTCAAAGTGAGGATGTTCACCAAGCATATCCAAATAATTTATCTGCGTTGCAATATCTTTTACTTGAAGAACTAACTCATTAATCTCTTTAAATATCCTCTGATTACCCTCAAAGTTTTTAATTGCCTCCAAAAAGTGTTGAGTTTTATCATAAATACTTAAAGCTAACTTTAAATAGTTAATAGAAGTAGCAAGAGACTCCTTCGAGATGTCTTTAGTTATACTGTTAGATTCTAATATGCTGATGATCTTATTAGTCTTTTCAGTCAAAGATAATGTTGAATCATAATAGAGTGCTTTAAGATCACTATATAACACAGTAGCACTTTTATATTGCTCAATAACAACCGCCATTATCTGCTGAACATAACTGACAATGGGTTCTATAACTCCAATCCCTGTTAACACATTAAAGTAGTCGGTATAATTAGCATTATTAGGTAGTTGTTGAAAAGCTTGAACGGCAGTAATTAATTGTTGAATCGTGGTAATAGCATTAATAACTATATTCAACACTTGAGAATCAAATGAATTATAAATGATCTTGGAGTGGAACAGAGACTGTATTTGTATAATCAGGATTTGTATAGCTTCTAAATCAGAGTGATTTTGTATTAATTGATTGACAGAAAGATTGAGTTGAACAATCAGTTTTACTAACTCAATAATATTTCTTTGATCCTCTATACCGATAGTGAATAACAAATGGTTGGCTAGCTTAAGTCTTTCATCTAACGAAGTATTTGGATTAAGAAGCTCTTGTAAATCTTGAGAGAGTGATGGAAACTGCTGATAAAGCTCAAATAATTGGGGATGATATACTCCTAAAGAATCAGATAACTCATTGAGAACTACTGTGGCTAGATTGTTGATCAACAATGTAATAGATGGATATCGAGTAGATGGTTTAGATTGTGATGCCATTATGTGAGCTAAGAGTAAAGCTCTTTCTTCATAATGAGTAAGGGGAGAGGTAATAGACACATTAGAGCCTAAAGTATTAGTTGTGTCTTGATGATCAATCGCTATAGCTATTTGTTCTGATGGTTGTTCATCTTTAGTGTTAATATGAGTGTAAACAGGTTTAAGCATCTGGTTACCTAGTTATAGTCATTGGGTGATTAAGCAATCAGTTCTTAATGTGTTAAATGATATAAAAGTATTTAACTTATTAATGAATAAATAAGCTTAATATAGTTATCTACTACAGGATATACCATTGCTTTTTTGGAAATAGTAAATTGTGTGTTAACGCTATAACTTAAAAACTAAAAAAACTAACAGAAGAAATAACTCTTAACAGAGTATTCAATGTATTTGACTTTATCTCTAAAAAAGTAGGTATAAGAGTTACGCATCATCGATTTAGACATACATTAGAAACAGACCTAATGAAAGATCCTGATCGTAATCTGTATTCAGTCAAAGACTTAATGGGACATACTAATATCAAAACCACTTTAGAGTATTTTGAACCTGATATAAAAATGATCAAACAAGCCTTAGATAATCGAAAGGTATCTCCAAGTTTATTAATGATTAACCAGTGGAGATTATAAAAAATGGCTATTTTTAATAGTGGTCAAATACTTGCAAAGTATGGAAGTACGAGCTTGGCTAGTTAAGTGTTTCCCTTATAAAGAATGTCTACTACAGATCAGATATGAGCCTATCTATTTTTAGGACGCATCTGTTAGTTTAGATTTGAGCTAACTGTTTCTCAGCCCAAATCATCTTTCTATCAGGTAATGTATGCAGTTAGATATTAACTATTTCAATTAATGCACTTATTTATTACCACTCTGGATATTTTTTATTAGCTATTAAAGGCTCCTTGTTGTAAAGCTAATATTTTTAATGCATCTAATAATATGTCAAAATCTTCTCCCTCTTCAGATAAACTTAAATCTGCAGGATGAACGGTTTCTAAATCAAAATCATCAAGAGAATCAGGAATATTTGGAGTACTTAGAGTATTCTGCTCAATTTCTGGCGTCTGTGTAGGTGTAGGTTCATTCGTAGTAGGAGCAATATTTACGCTTCTCTTCTGAATACTATCAAAAAGATATGGATGATCTGCAAAATATTTAGAAAATTTTATGATGCTAATAGCAATAGGATCTGCTGTCATTAAAGTTGCATTAAGTCTTAACCTAGGTAATGTAAATAGTCTGACTCTTGCTTCAGCAATTTTAATAGGATCCAATAGGCTTTTTTGATCACGCAATGAAGGTGGATAATCCTCACCTAATAAAAAAGCTGTTGAATCTGCTAGGTCACCTTTTGCAGTATGTAAATACTCATAATACAGTGAATTTGTAATAGCTCTTAAAGGAGTTTTATCTCCAACAGAGGTATTTACATAAAACAAATCAAAAGATGAAGGAGATAGATGGCTTAGTTCATGTATAACTGTTTCGCGAATATCATCTTTGATTAATGTTGCATCAATATTAACAAAGATCCTTTTTAAAGGATCAAAAGGATATACAAAAGCAGCTGCTTTAGAGTTTTTATCATAGAAGTATTCAACATGTTTAAAACTATTATCTAGCTGGTAATTAGCATCAGAAATCAATAAATCGATCAACTGTTTATAATGTTTATACACTTGTATTATAGTTTTTTTATCTCCATTTAAATGGAATGTTTTATTAAATAATGAAAACAGTTTACTTCGTATCCTCTTATTTGTTTCTGCTGTTTCCAAAATGTCTTTAAATGCTTCCAATTTTTGACTTGCCCTAAAGAAACTACTTTCAAACTTTCTTTTTGCTTGGGCATATTTAGTTGTCTCTTGTGCTGTAAATGCACTTTTATTGCTTTCTTCATAAATACGGAAACCCTGTTTCTTTTTCTCATTTATGACCTCTTTCATTTTATCTTCTGTTATAAATTCCTGTCTAGACTTAATTGGCCTAAACTCATCAATATCCTCACTGAGAGGAACTTTAAAATTATCTATGTTTGTTTTCCAATTAGTTAATTTTAGTCTCGCTTTATTTGCAGATCTTGCTTCTTCAAGTGCATCATCAAGACTATCTTCTAACCTAACTTCGGCCTCCGAAGAGTCTTCTACAGAAACACTGATATCTTCTTCTAAACTAGCATCTTCTAAATGAGCCTCATTACCTGTATCTGGATTTACTCTTTCATGGGGGGAAGGATCTTGCCTATGTGATGGCCCTTCGCCTGGGTCTATTGGCTCTGGAGGAGGTGGTCTTCGTCTTATTCTATCTCGCAAATTATGCCACCACTTTTTAAATGAGAAAGGTCTTCTACCAGGAGGTTGCCCATCACCAGCAAAACGACGTAAATCATTTATTTCATGCCAAGTTACTTCAAAATCTCTAAATATCCCATCCTCATACCAATCAGAGCTAGTAAGTAACCTAACATCTCTATTAAAACCTAATAAGCCGTCAGCAAATTTATCTTTTGCTTCTTGAGCAGTAGCTCCATCAGCATACTTGCTGAGTAAAGTTCGATCTTGTATATTGTTCTGATTTTTCCTAAGCCAATTACCTTCCTCTTCAATAGCAAGTGTTTTAGAAGATATATTGGGCTCTACTACAAAATTAGGTTCACCTTCCTTTTGTGCAATTATGGTATATCGATAATTAGCTTCACTATCAGCACTATTCCAACTGGCTATTGTACGTACTTGGCTCTTATAACCCTTATTATTTAGATAACTATTTAATTTATCTAGCTCTGATTCAATAGTATTATTTTCTAGAAGTAACTGTGATTTAATTTCTTCTTCAATTAACGCTGATAATCTTTTGAAAGGTTGAGTAATACTTTCTGCACTTACGCGAGTCGGGGTAACGATCCGTTCTATAGGTAAATCATCAACAGTCCTTGTGATTAAAGGAATGAGTTCATGACTAGATGAAAGTGATTGACTACGTAAATGTTTAAAGAGCCGAGTGACTCTAGATAACAGAGCTTTCCCTGCAGGCGCAGCAGCTTTTAAAACAAAAGGCAAGAACATATCAGAAAATATTGAAATTACTAATTCTTGTTGATACTGGTCTTTATCCAGTTCTTCGGCAATAACATTTTGGGCAATTAAAGAGCCATAATAGAGAAGAGCACTCACAGCAACAAATCCTACACTAATCGTGGTAGGAGCAGCTATCCCTAGAGTTGCAAGCGTTATAGCTGCCAAAAGCACACTAAGTCCAATAATTAAAGCTACATTTTTTGCTATATCTAACCACTTATTTACTGCGTCCCAATATTTTTCATCATCAGTATGAATTAAAAAATCACTGATTTTTAATATGTTCTCTAAGCTTATTTCCACTAGTTTTTTATTTATATTTTCAACTGCTTCCTCTTCGATATTAATTTGTGAGGTATAAATTGGCGTACCCACCAGCGGATCTTCTTCTCGATGTGTATGCATGTCGTATATAGTTGGGGTATAAAATTCTGCTGGTATTCTTTGCCCTATATCAATGCGAACATGTTCTTGTAGGAATTTTTGAAAGGCTGGTTTGTTTTCTTCATCGATATATTCTTTGATAAAAGTAGCATCACGATTTATGGTAAATCCCGTGTCTACAACATAATAGGGTATCTGATCATTAGCTCTAAGTGTAAAAATAATACCCCTTTTTCTTTGTATATCAGGGTAGTTTCCTTCTTCTAAGGGTACAAAAAATATTTCAGAAGCCCACTTTCCTTCGCCCTCTGTAGAGAGGAGGACAGCTCCAACATCCAAACTGGTAAAACGTCCAATTTTAATAGGCTTAGCCTTTACCTTTCCAGCTTGGTAGTCTTCAGCTAGTTTTTTAAATTTTGGTTTGTCTGATTGACTAAGATTGACTCTATCTTTCTGTAAATCATCTAAAAAACGATTTACGGCCACTTTATTAAGCGTTTGATAATAATATTCATAATATTTTTTATACTCATCATTTTGCTGAGCATCGGTGTATTTTTTTAAGAGAATAGTTTCAATATCTGTGTTCTTTAAATCATTAAGTAGGTCTTGCAAAGCGCCCTCTTGTTTAAAAACTATATCGCTATTGTTATACTCTTTAAATACTTCATTTTTATATTTTCGTGTAACAAGCTCTCGTAGTGTAGCTGGTCCCAATAATACTTCAGCGCCATCTTTAATAGTAATAGCTGTAAAATCGGTATCTGGGGTAAGATTCTTATCTTTTAACTCAGGATATTCATCGATTTTACTCTTAATGTATAAATCCACTGGAGCAAGAGGTGTCCATCCCAAGGAGGTAAATTCTTGGAAGTGTTTAAGTAGCTTAACACGCTCAGAAAGTGCTTTTAAATCGTATTTAGATTCATCATCCCAACCATAATAATTTTCAGGAGTTGAACCAAGAAATCTTTCTAAAAATGAACGACTAATTATTTCTTGATCAAGTATTTGCTGCTGATCAGGATTTTTTGGCTCTATTCCAAAAGGTTGTATACTAAGTTGTGTTATTTGTTTTTGGCGTAATTGTTCAAATTGTTGTTTTGCTGTTGGAAAAAACTTAAATACATGCTCATTGATAACTCGGTAAAATTCTTGCTCAAGTTTTTCAAACTTGCTATAGGGCTCTTTTAGCCCTTTGGCTTTTAACCGCGATAAATGATCAATTAATAGCAAATCTGTTGTAGTATAGAGTTTAACCAGATCTAATTTCTCAGGTTTATCTAGTGCTTCATTATTTATATCAAAAGAAGCAAAGATTAAATAGAATAATAGTTGAGAAACTATTTCTTCATCAAACGAATCTAGATTTAGTCTATCTAATAATGCTTCGCGACCTTCACCATGAAAAATCGTATTCCATGAAACATCATAATTAGATAAGATGGGAGTATTTTTATGGGTAGGTGTACGCCTTTCAGCATCGAGGGCATTAAATAAACTTGCTGTTTCTTGGTGAATAGTTGCTATTCTTTGCAATAATTCAATATAGAAAATATTTTCCTCTAAGTTGGGTAGTAGTTTGAGTAAAATTTTTCTCCAATTTTCAAGTCTTATTTTAATTTTTAATAGAATGTATATATTTGAATAAAGGTGTGCTTGTGCTGCTTCAGAAATACCTTTATTGATTTCCTCTAATAGGCTGAAATAAAACAGTGGTAACGATATAGTCTCATCATTACTAGTAGTAGCATCATAAGCAGCTTTGTAAACTATTTTACGGATTAAGTTCGTAAAATTAAGTTGCTGTGTTTGTGGTCCTGTTCGTAGGTAAGTTGTAAAATAGTTAATCAGTTGAATTACTTTGAATTGAGTTGGTTCTGAGGTATTGGCTTCTCCAACGACTTGTTTAAATTTATTTACTTCTTTGGTAACATTTTTTGAGTTAAGGAAAGGATTGATTTCCTTAATTAATTCTTTCTTATAAGCTTTAACCTGTGTTTCAACAAGTGTATCCTGCTTAGTATTGTCTTGATTATTTATACGTTGTTTTAATTCTGAAAAACCTATTTTTATAGCATTATAAATATCTTTTTGTGCTTTTATAGCAGATTGTAAAGTATGTTGATTTGATAACCCTTGAGACAATAATTCTAAATTTACTCTATCTTCTTCTAAGAACAAATCATATTGCGTCATAAAGTCTATAGTTTTAATCTGTACTGAGTTTGGATTAGCTTCAAACACATGTTCAATTTCATTAATAATTTCAGAATGAATTTGAAAATATTCATCAGCCATTTTTAATCGTAAGTAAACATTATTGTTAACACCTTTCTTTAAATTTTGAGCAAGTGTATGGATATCTTGTATGCTTTCTGGAGTTAAATTATAGATATTGTACCAACTACTAGTCGTCATATCTTGTGCATTTAACAAAGTTAAATAGATATTTCTAGTTAAATCTTTGACCTTAACAGATAGATCCTCATTATTTATCAATTCTAATGCTACTGATAAAAATGAAACCATTTTATTTTTATAATTTAATGTTAGTAGAATATTGTCTAATCCAGTCTCATCTAATGTGCTACTCAATACTACCAAAGCGTGTAACAAATAGATGTAATTACTAAATGAACTCAATACTTCTTGGTCTGTAAAATTATCCTGATCAATAAATGGCTCTAATGTGTCTTCTAGTAATTGTTGAATAATACCTTTTAAATAATTTAAAAAGTTAATAGGTTTATCAGGAAGATCATTAACTCTTGTTTTGCCCCATTTTGCTAATAAATAACCTTGTGCCTCTTTTTTAAAATTATTATTACTTGCTAATCGTGGGTCCAGTTCTAATAGTGTTTTAATGAAAGCCCCAAACTCTGCCTTAGTAATTGTTTTAGAGGATATTTGTGGTGAAGAAGCTTGTTTAGTATTAGATGTTTGAGTAGAGGTTTTTTCACTTTGCCAACGTGCTTTTATTTGGCTAACAGTTTTATTCCATTGACTCCGAATATTATCCCAACCTTTTGATTCATTAGAAAAAAGATTTGGGTAGATTTCTTTAAAACCATCTAACCATTGTGAGTAATAATTTTGTGCACCACCATATATTATATAATTTCTATAATTGTGTTGTTCTATTGCTTCATCTGCTTTACTTTTTAATGAATTACTTAATTTGTTTAATACCTGACTCAAAAGAACTTCATTTTTTGTATTTTTATGAGGTGCTTTTTTAATTAATTGTTCTAAGTTATTTTGTTCTGTTGTGTCTAATTCAATAATTTTTGCTAAATGAGTTTTTAAAGTAGTTGTAAAGTAATTGATGACATCGTTATAAAAAATGATAGGAATATGTTTTTGTTGATGAATATATATTAACTGTTTAAAACTCGCATATTTATTGGTAACACCGCTTAAATAGCTTGAATGAGGGTTGTCATCATCTTTTGATTCAGGAAAAGGTTTCTCAATATGAGTTCTACTCCACTTCCAGAAAGCTAGAAAACTAGTAATTCCGCCAAAAGCTAAAGTTGCAATAGGAGCACCCCATTGTCTTAATCTAGAAGTTTGAGTATTTATTGGAGGAGGAGGGGCTCCAGTTAATGGGGTCGCAAAGTCTTGTAGCTCTATATCATCTGATAGCGGTACCCTATGATAACTGCCTTGATAGCCTCTCCAAGCAGCTACTAAAGCTGCTAAGGCTGTTGCACTTCCTGCACCAACTACGGCCCATAAAGGTATTTGCCATTCTTGATCTAAATCCTCAATTGCCAGATCTTCCTCTGTTAGTCCCCAAGTTTCATTTGTATTTGCTTGATTACCTGCAATGAGTGTGCTAAATACTAACCCACCTAACCATCTTCCCCAACGGCCTCCTTGGTTAGCTAAACTTGTTATGCGATTATTGCTAACATTAGTGTTCTCATGTTCAATCACTATACTAGAGGCATCAAATGCCTGCCAGCTCTTGTAACCTGACAGTAAGGTTAATACTGTTGTTAATCCTAATCCTATTTCTAACCAAGGTAAATTTTCGAGTAGCCCTTCTTGTTGTTCGTCACTTTCATTCTCCCAGTTGTCTTCCAAATCAGATTGCCACCAAACCTCTGGTTGTTTTTCTCTAGAGAACCAATGACTTACTGATTGTTGTGTTTGAATAATTTGATTGGCAATCCACTTTGAAAATAATCGATTAAACTCTTTATAGGTACTATGCAATGTCATACTCTGACTACTGCTAAGCACTTCAGATATTTGGTCTGCCCAACCTAGCCAAGAACCTGCCTGAGGTAACTGTTTATAATGATTGACAGCCTTACGTAAAGGGGCAAGATATGTTAATAAATTTAATGCGTGACCAGCCGCAGAGTCTTTTTCAATTCCTAAACGAATGCTTAACTCTTGACTCAGTTGGCTCAATTGTTTTTCTTGTTCGGCTATATTTTCAATTTCCCATATACTATTAACTTTCCATGTTAGGCTGAGGGCTGAGTAAACTCGGCATAAGGCACCATATGGCTCTGGTAAACCACTAGCTACTTGTACTACTTCATCTGCTACTTGCCACCAAGTACCGTTTATTAATGCCTCTATTAAAGGACCTATACGATTTAATCCTTGTACTGTAGGATGTTGTTGAACAGCTCTTTGTAATTGTTCACCTGCACTTTGCCAACCTTTATGTAGGTAACTATGACCAATTTTTAAGGCTTGGTTAATATAAGTGCCATAGCCTGGCAACCAGTAATCAAGTGCTTTTTCTTTTATAAAGTCACTAAATACAAAATTTAGTATCTGTTGTACCAAAAAATTAGAGTTACCAGATTCTTGCACAGTACAAACTATCGTATAAAGCCAGTTAAGGGAGTCTTCTGATAACCATGTTTGATCTTGACCTATAGTCTTAGTAAAATCTTTAAGACTGTTTGTAGGTAGTTGTTTTAAGGCCCATTGAGTTTGTTCTAAGAAACTACCTCTTATAGGAAATTCTTCTGTTAGATTTTGTAATTTTACAAATTGCTGTAAGGCTTGACTTAATCCTGTTGGTAAATAAAGGCTAATAAACCCTGTTACTTCACGTTTAGTTAAACCATCAGTTAACCACTTTAATTGCTCCTTGATTGAGCCATTTTGTGGATACTGCTCAAAATAGGCTGCAACTATAGGATAATCTTCAGCTAAAACAGTTTGATAGTTTTGTTGATTAGCATTCCACAATCGCCAGAGGGTTTGTAGGAACGATATAAGTGGTATAACATTTTCTGGTAGTAATTCTTCTAAATGAGGATCATTAAATATCTTATCCAGATATTGATTATAGTTTGAACCAACCTCTAGTTCACTAAGCGATTCTACTATCGCAATCCCTAATTGAGCTTGATGAATTCGTAATTGACTGCTTTGAGTAGCTTGTTTACCCAGCCATGATTCTATTTCAGCTGTTTTACTCCATTGTTCAAATTTACTTAAAATAGTTCGTATATCATTAATTTTAAAAGGCTTATGACCAATTTGATGCGTTGTTTGCAATATATCCAAACCAATACTTAGAAAAGTGATTAAATTGTTAGCCTGTCCTTTATTCAATACACTCTGCATAACCGCATCTTCTATAAGATTATTTAAGCGATTAGTTTTTTCCTCTATATTCTCATCACTCTTAATTATCTTATATGCTTGTTGATAAATCTGGTGATTATTCTCTAATAGGCTAAGTCCTTGTTGAATGGTATTTTCTACATCACTTGTTAATTCTTGTACATATTTAGTGCCTAGTATTAACTGAAAATACTCTAAAACACCCGCCTGCTCAGGCAGTTGTCGATATCTCTCCACTATCCCCAGTAATTCCTCAATAACCACTAATGCAATAGTTACAGAATTTTGCCAAGCAGTTATTGTTTCTGTGGTAGATGCTTGTTTATCTAACTTTTCCCGTAATTGAGAAACAATCCCTTTAATAGCAACTAACCCATGTTCACTATTAAAATGCTGAACGCTTTCTATCAACCCTTGAATTAGCTCAAGAATATGAATCCACCATTCAGCAATTTCACGTTTATGCGTTGCAAAAATAAGTCGCTTGGCTGAATCAATTCGTAACTCTAAACTATTTTCAGGATTTATAATAATCCGAACTTGCTCAATCTGAGTTACCTCATCTTCTTTTAAATTTAAATAATCATTAGCGATCTCTACTAGTATTTCCAATAAAATAGACGAACTTATTGTTTTAAGTAACTCTATTAATACTGGATATTTTTGTTGTCCCTGAATTTGCAATAATAATTGTTGTGCCTGGTGGATATCTCTATTGTTAATGGCAGAAGTTAATAAGGATAGATCAACTCGTTGTGAAATAGCTGAGCCACTTTCTAATAACCACAACAAAGCTACCCATATTTTTTGTTGTTCTTGTGAAAACTCCTTAGTATTCTTAACAAGATCATTAATTAATGCAGGCATATGTTGATAATTAGATGAAGGCAGATCAGTGTGAGTTATTTTAGATTCAGACGAAATAGTATTTTCTTGTTGTTCAGTATTATTATGAGAGGTAGTGGCTATAGAATAAGTAAATGAAAGCATATATACTGTCTACCCAATGCAAATTGATAATCTAATTGAAAAAACAAACTTATTATCTAATATTAACTTTTGTCATCATATAAATTATTTATTAGAACTACTATTGCTATTTTAGTAATAGCTATTATTATTTTTAATAACTGAGTGACAATTGACTGTGGAGCAAAGTGTCTGACATCTACTCAACCAGAAAATATATTAGATTACAAATTGTTAGCTTTGATGGAATAGAGGATTTAAGATCAAAATGGCAAGTGAGAAGCCCAAGACTTTGCAGGGTTGAGAAACGTATTGAAGTTCTTATGCTAAATTTAAAAGACCTACTTTATGTTTAATGATGGGATTGTTAGTATGTAACATGAGAGTTACTCCTTAAGTTCTGATTAAAGTTTCAACACCTTTATCAAAACGGGTAACTCTCTCTTTTGCAAGAAAATTGTACGATCAGATCTTAACTATTCCAATTGAGTCTATGTACACCTTTCATTTAACTTCATAGGGCGGAAATCCTGTGAAAGTCAAGAGTAGCAGTTGGTGGGGTGTGTAGGGCTCGAACCTGTGACCAATTGATTAAGAGTTTATAGTTCTTCCTACAAGCTTTTTTTCTTTTTATAAAAGTGACAATTTTATTTTTAACCATTCAATTATCAATCAAAATAACTAATACTATTTTTTTTAGTAAACGTTCCTTTTAATCAGTTTTAATTCGGTTGATTAGAAGACTTAGAGGATTATTTAAACCAAGATAACTCGCCTAAAGAAGCTTGGTCAAAATTAACTGAAGAAAAATTAATAAGACGAGAAATTGCAAGATATTTAACTGAATACTCTCGACAAGCCTATACTGTTGATCAGGAAAGTGTCACTGCTGAAGAAAAAGAAACAGATATAAGATTGAGAACTACATCAGGATTACAAGCTGTAATTGAATTAAAAATAGGTGATAAGTGGTCAGCTACAGTGTTAAAGAATACGATTAGAAAACAACTAGTAGACAAATATATGGCGCCAGAAAACAGTCGTGCTGGTTGTCTATTAGTGACAATTATAGATAGGAATAAAAAATGGAAACATCCGAATAAAAAAGTATTAATTGATATTAATGGTTTAGAAAATTTGTTAAAAGAAGAAGTTAAACAAGTAGAAAAAGAGATAAGTATCGTGTCTCCAATCTTTTTAGATATATGGATTCTTAATTTAGATCATAGACTTTAAGCAAAAGAAAATATTTTTGAGTCACTGTTTGATTTTCTAAGCATAGAAAAGTTAATTAAGATAAAAAAACAACGCCTACGAAAAATTACAAGAAATATCTTGCAAAATTTCTGTAGGCGGTATATTCTGAAAAGGTACATTGTATATTGAGTTCATGTACACCTTTCATTTAACTTCGCAGGACTGCAATCCCGTGAAAGTCAAGAGTAGCAGTTGGTGGGTCGTACAGGGTTCGAACCTGTGACCAATTGATTAAGAGTCAACTGCTCTAAGATTGTTATTGGTGGTACTTTTGCGCTCACAGTTTTTTATTAAAACTGAGAGACATGAGCCATGCAAAATTCAATATTATCTAGCACTAACCGTGCAAAAGTTATTTCCATTGTTTCAACCAAAGGTGGAGTAGGTAAGACTACTACTGCTGCAAATCTAGGTGCTGTCATCGCTGATGCAGGTAAAAAAGTACTGCTTATCGATTTAGATACACAGCCAACATTATCCAGTTACTTTGCATTAGAAGATGAAAAACAAAAAGGAACATATGAGCTTGTAGCACAAGGTGATACCAGTTTTGATAATGTATCTAAAACCAATATAAATAACCTAGATATTCTTATATCCAATGACTTTAAAAGTGAACTAAATGATTTAGGCGGAAGTGGCTTAGAAGTTAGATTAATCACGTTATTAGAACCATTCAAAACTCACTATGACCTTATATTAATTGATACACAAGGAACACGATCACTTACTCTAAAAATGGCTATTCTAGCTGCTGATACTACTATCTCCCCAGTTCCTCCTGAAATGCTAGCTGCTAGAGAATTTGGTAGAGGCACTGTGCAGCTTTTTAAAGAGCTACAAGAAGCTTATCTACCTTTTGGTATTAAAGTACCTATAGTTAACTTATTTATTAATAGAGCAGATTTCACCTCAACAGACAGCCGTTTAATCTCGGATTCGGTTCGTGAAAGCTTCAGTAATTTTGATAACGTCAGAGTACTAAATACTGTTATTCCTTCTATTGCAGTCTATAGAAAAGCAGCTACTGAAGCTAAACCTGCCCATCGTTATGAAACTAAACGTCCACATGGTCGCAAAGCACCTTCAGCACTTGAAACCATGACAGAACTAGCTAAAGAAGTTTTTCCAGAGTGGGTAGAGGAATTAAGTGCTTTAAATCCAGAAACCATTAAATCCATAGCAGGGACAGAGGTAATCCAAGAAGCCTAGGAGAATAACAACATGGCAGGTCTAAAAAGCTTGGCCTATTGTGATGTTATCTTTAAAGGCATCAAAAAGAATACTCACAATGGCTATGATATTGTTTTTATAAAAGATGGTGTAGAACAACGTCTACCTTATTATTGTTCATATACACGTACTAAAGAAGATAAAAAGTACGATAAATTTGTGGTGGGTAAGATTGGCTCAATACAACCAGTAGTATGTTGTACGGGTTATTGGTTTGAAATTTATACAGATCAAAGCCTGAGACGTGCTCCTGAACTGGATATGGATCAAATTGATATTGATCAGAATCCTGAAATCATTGATACCATTGGATGGCGTAATGAGCGAAATCCACAAGGCTTTCGTTCGCCTGAAGGTATTATTCCTTATTGTTTTACTCCAAAACAAACACCTTCTGAAAGAATCACCTTAGATATACCACAGGGATTTGAAACTATCTGTGAACAATATCATTTGTCACCAGAAAAAATCCTCCAAGATTTTATCGAAGGCGTTTGTGTGCAAACAACAAGCCAATTATCACTTAATCCTAATAGGGAGGTTTTAGTTACTAAACACTACCTTCAAGCACGTTATGGTAAAGCAGAGGAACAATTGATATGAGTTCAAAAATTGTTCCACCTTCATCTATGGAAGCTGAACAAGCTGTATTAGGTGGTTTGATGTTAGAAAACAGTACCTATGATGATGTAATGGAAATCATTTCAGAGCATGACTTTTATAATTTTGATAACAAAATTATTTTTAATGCAATCCATCTTTTACATATAGAAAATAAGCCATTTGACCCCGTTACATTAAGCGACAAACTTATATCAACCCAACAACTACCTCATATTGCAAATGTTTTAGCCTATGTGGTGGAGTTGTCACGTAGCATTCCTTCAGTAGCCAATATTGTTGCCTATGCCAAAATAGTAAAAGAGCGTTCTACTCTTAGACAATTGGCGAACTTAGGTCATGAAATAAGCCAAGCAGCACATCAAAAAAGTACCAACAGTACTGAAGTGATGGCAGTTGCTGACCAAAAACTATTTGAAATCACTCAAAAACAAACAGGTCAGAAAGATTTTATTAATCTAAGAGACTGTTTAAACGATGTCTTAAACGATATAGACCAACACTTTAATGATGGTAATCCAATCACAGGCGTACCATCAGGATTAACAGACCTTGATGACTATACATCAGGCTTCCAAAACGGTGATTTAATTATCCTTGCTGCTAGACCTTCAATGGGTAAAACAAGTTTAGCTCTAAAGTTTGGTTTGAGTGCATTAGAGTCCAAAACTGATAAACCAATACTTGTTTATTCTTTAGAAATGCCAGCAGAGCAACTACTTAAACGCTTAATTGCGCAAATTGGTGGTTTAAACCTAAAGTCAGTAATGTCGGGACAACTAAATGCTGATAATAATGGCGTTAATGAATTTAATCTACTGACATTGGCTTTCAATCAACTGACACAATATGAAAATAGACTCATCATTGATGACACAGCCTCATTAACCACTTCTGCCATACGTGCACGAACCAGACGTTGTACACGTAAATTTGGCAACCCCTCACTAATTCTCATTGACTACCTGCAACTGATTGCTGAATCAGGTAAATACGAAAATCGCAACAATGCAGTAGGAGCGATTACCCGTGAACTAAAAGCGTTAGCTAAAGAGTTTGAATGTCCTGTGATTGCCTTATCGCAACTTAACCGAGATGTTGAAAAAAGAACCAATAAACGTCCAGTGAATGCAGACCTTAGAGACTCAGGTTCGATTGAGCAAGATGCAGACCTAATCATGTTTATCTATCGGGATGAAGTTTATCACCCTGATAGTTTAGAAACAGGTACTGCGGAAATAATTATCGGTAAACAACGTAATGGTCCAATTGGTACTGTGCGGACAACCTTCTTAGCTGCTCAAACTGATTTTAAAGACATCTGTCGCACTACTTATTACTAAGGAATAGGGGAGTAAGTTATGCCAAATAAAAATACCCAAGAACAAGCTGTTCTAACTTTTACCAAAGAAAGTAATGATATTTACAAAATGATCGCTAATTTTACCCCAGTAAATAGCTTAAACAATGAAGTTTCAGTGTTTCATAAACATGTTTTAGCAATAGCAGCAGAAGTGATGGGAACCACCTTATTACTAGCTAATTCAGGTGAAATCTTTGTACTTAGCAATACACCTATTTGGGTAAGACCTATTGCAGTGGCATTAAGCTTAAACAGTCAAGTTTTAGAAGGAGTATAACAATGCAATATAAACCAATGGCAATATTTCCAGAACTAATCAATGGCTTATTTACTGGCAATACAAAACAAATTAGAACTCTATGCGAACCTGCAAATATAGCCAACTTAAGCTATATAGAGGAAATTGATAGCAACAAGTTTGATGATGAAGAAGGTTATTTAACTTTTGAGAGTCCTTACCAAGTTGGCGATAAAGTTTGGTTACAGGAAGAGTTTAAAGTAGGTGCTTGGCGGCATGATGGACGTATAGCAATAGATTACTTAGCTTCACCTGAAATACGTCTGACACCTTGGTTATCACCTCTAAACAATGCAGACAGAGATATTATCTATCTATGGCAAAACGAAACTCTGATAGATGTCATGGACAGTGACTTAACGTCTGATGAACATGGTGATTTTTATTGGCAACCAGGTAAAGCTCCTACCCGTATAAGACCTGCGATTACTATGCCCATGTTTGTCAGTCGAATATGGTTTGAAATTACTGATGTGCGTGTTGAAAAACTACATGAGATGACTGTTACAGATGCTCTTAATTCAGGCATTACCCCACAATTCTATAATCAATCAGTACGCGGTTATAAAAATTTTCAGTTGCAAGACCGTGCTAATGATGAAGCTACCTGCTTCAGATCACCTATAAAAAGCTACGCTAGTTTATGGAATAAACGTATTGCTTCAAATACGCCTAGTTTAGCGTGGGAAAGTGATAACAATCTATGGATATGGGTTTATGAAATCCAACGCATTAACAGTCCGTTTAATTGATGTAAATACAGGGAACACGAGCCATGAACATGAATATAGGCCAATTAACAGCACAACAGCTTTTAGAGCTTTGTTTAAAAGCTCATGTATTAGGTAGTGAACCTAATGAAGCTGTGATGATTACAGAACAAGAATTACCGCTATGGAAAATCTTTGGTGATATTGTTGTGATCACAGACATAACTAAAGATATGGCCATTAAAGGTAATCAAGTTAGCCATTATAACTACCAAATAACTGTTAATAGCAAATATCAAGGGGATGCAGGGGTTATGCTGATTAGCTGCTTGTACAATGAATTTTTACCTCTGTATTACCTTGATCATCACTATAACTATGTCAAAAACTTTAACAAGATTGAAGAAGATGTAATAGAAGTCCCTCTGCTTGAACAACCTTTTAATGCGAATGAGCACTCCAATAAGGAGGCGACTTATGAATGAGCATAATCGTAAAGATTGGGCAATAGACAAAATAAAAAAATGTTTAGCCTTATATGCCAAATCGACAGGCAATGAAGCTGAGACTGCATTGCGTCAAGCTAAAAGCTTAATGGAAAAATATGGTCTTAATGAGACAGATATAAAATTAGATGACATTAAAGAATGTGATGAAGCCATAGGTACTGGTAGTGGAAATATCCCTCAATGGATAACCTCTTTAGCAACAGTAGTAGCGTATTGTTTTAATTGTCAGGTAATTTTTTCCTATAAGACAGTGATAAAAAACTATCGTTTTAGTACTGTTAAACTAGTGAGTTTTATCGGTATTGATTCCTCGCCTGAACTAGCACAGTACCTCTTTGTGGTACTTAAAAGACAATTGAATAAAGATCGTAAAAAATACCTCAATACAGTGAGCCCTTTATGTCATTTAGCGACTAAACGTAAAAAAGCTGATTTGTTTGCAGATCACTGGATTGAAGCAGTAACAGAAATAATTGATAGATTTACTGAATTTAACAAAGAGTTCTATCAATTGATTACTCAATACAAAGATATTAAATACAGTGATCGTACTAAAATTGAAGAGAAACCAAAAACTCAGGATAAACGTTTTGACTCAGCACGATTAGCAGGTCACCTATCAGGAAAACAAGTCAAAATACATCATGGTATTAAGTCAGATAAACCTACTCAACAAACATTAAGTTGGGAGGAACGTCATGTTGGTTGAACAAAGTAAATTGAATTGGTTTAATCAGTACCAAAGCATTAACTCCTGTGCAGTACGTTATCATGGAGGCAAGTATAGGTTAGCACCTCATATTGTAAGCTATTTTCCAACTCACAATACCTATGTTGAGCCTTATGGAGGAGCAGCTAGTGTATTACTTTATAAACAACCTAGTTATGCTGAAGTTTACAACGACCTAGACGATGAAATAGTCAACTTTTTCAGAGTACTTCAGGATGAACAACTGCTGCAAATATTGGTTAAAAAAATAACAGTTACACCTACTGCACGGAAAGAGTTTGAACTAGCATGGCAACCTACAGATGATCCAGTTGAACGGGCAAGAAGAACGATTATTCGTGCTCAGTTTGGTTTTGGAAGTGCAGGTGCTACACAAGGTCATACAGGTTTTAAAATCGACACTAAACGTGAATACAGCCTTAGTTTTCATTTATGGCGAGACTATCCTGAAAATTTAGTGGCCATTAGAAATCGTTTTATGGGCATTCTTATTGAAAATAAACCTGCTTTAGAAGTGATTAAAAATCATGATCGTAAAGATACCTTATTTTATATAGATCCACCTTATCCTAAATCTACACGCTCCAGAGAAAGACGTAATGCGTATCGCTATGAAATGACTGATAGCGAACATCAACAACTACTTGAGCTACTTAACGAGATACAAGGCATGGCTATTATCTCGAGCTACCCTAACAAGCTTTATAAAAAGCACTTAAAACATTGGCACTATATTGAAAAATCAGCAGCCATTTCAGGTAATAAAGGCACTGCGACAAGAACTGAAAGTCTATGGTTAAACCCTGCCTGTTATAACTCTTTAAACCAACTCGCTTTACCCTTAAGGATGGTCTTATGAGCAGTACAAACCCAAAAAACCAAAAAAACTTACAACAACAAAAAGTAACGCAAAGTTTAATGTCAAAAACCTTTAAACGTGGAGAAGAGCAACCAGGTAATAAAACGCCTGTGAATGATATTTCAATCATTGTCACTTTAGACCAACTAAGAGCCTATGATCATAACCCACGTAAAAGTGTTAATCCAAAGTTTGCTGAGATTAAAGAGTCTATTCGTACACGTGGTTTAGATCAGCCACCTACCATAACCAAACGTCCTGATGAAGAACACTATATTATCCGTAATGGAGGTAATACACGACTTAAAGCCCTTAAAGAACTATGGACTGAAACAGGCGATCAACGTTTTTATCGTATTCAATGTTTATTTAAACCTTGGGATGGTGAAATAGCAGCACTGGTTGGGCATCTAGTTGAAAATGAGTTACATGGTGAATTGTTATTTATCGATAAAGCAGTGGCTATTAGCAACATGCGCGAGTTTTATAATAGCCAAGCTAACAAAAATCTCTCACTACGTGAACTGGCAGAATGTTTTAGAAAAGATGGCTATCCAGTATCACATACCTTAGTAAAAAGAATGCTAGATTGTGTTGAGTATATCTACCCTTATATTCCTGAATTGCTATTTGAAGGGTTAGGTAGACCCCGTGTAGAAGAATTAATTAGCCTTAAAAACCAACTCTATAAAATATGGAATAAATATATAGAAGATAGCAATCCAATAGATCCTGATGATAATGAAATGTTTCTTGGCTACTGGGGAGTATCTTTAAGCAAATTTAATGACCTTAATGTTGACGACTATAATTTTAATCGAATTAAAGATGAATTATTAGGTGATTTAGAGTTCTATACAGGGCAAGAATACAGAATGCTTGAACTCGACTTACTTAGTTTAACTAAAACCAAAGACCCTATTGAAGCAGAGACACAAGCTCCAACAGTGTTAGCAGATCCTGTTAAAAATGCAACAGTACCTACAGCTACAACAGAAACAACTGGCTCAGTAAATACCCCATTAACCACACCTACACTAACCACAGTAGCTAAAGATGCTGCAACACAGCGTCAACAACCATCAACGAGTGATGATGGTGGATCTGCTGCTGAAGCAGTCATCCTTCATAATATAGCCATTGACCAACCTTCAGAAGAACAACAACTCTCTACTGAAGAACAACAATACCTTATTGAAAAAACCACTGTAAAACCTGTAACAACCTCTTCAAAGGTACAGCAACTCAATGCCTCATTAGAAAAAAGTCTAGGAGGAGAACTGCCCGTATTTAAAGAAGAAGTGGTTAAATCAATTCCTGTTGAAGCTGGTGGTGGTTTGGCGGAAGTATCCAATATTTGGTATATCTCTAAACAAATTGAAAACAGTCCTGAACTAATCCGAGAAGAAATATTCAACCTAGCTTGTGATATTGCCAAAGAAGGTAACTACCAATCATGGCTTATTAAAACCAATGAAGGTCTAGGATTTGGTATGCAGCCTATGGCTACGTCCAATACTGACCAGTCTGAAGCAATAGGCTTATTGCTGACCTCACTATTAAGAATGTTAGATGGTGTACAAACAACACAAGCACTTCCGAATGCTTTGTTCTGCCAACTCTTGATAGGTGGTTATGACATCCAGATTGGAAATAAACCACCTGAAGCAACAGGCCTCGAAAGATTATCAGATGTATTACTTATTAAATTATTTAGATTAATAAGGCTAGCTAGACACCTAGTCGATCTAATTAAAGAAAATTAATGGAGGGCCGTAGCATGGAACTTAAGGAGTTTTTACCTGCGAGTACACCGCTTAACCAAGCGGTACTCAGTCAACTCATAAAAGATATTAATCAAGGTTACTATAATCGTTGTAGAGCGATGGGTATTAATGATGAAGTGATCAAAATGATTGAGACATTACCTCCTAATGCACTATTTGAGCTAATGGGAACTCCTGTCGTTTGGGCTAAAATTCAAATTGATGTCAACATGCTACAACGTGTTATACAACTAACTGAGCAAAAAGAACAACATAAAGAATTGATCGATAAGGCTATTAGAAATAATGCGTCAAATCGTATTCTTAATGAATGTTTTGGTATCACCAGTACGATAGCGGCTATTAAACGCAAAATGATGAATATCCAAAAGAGCAAAGGGAGAGTAACACGCCTTAATGATGAGCAGAAAAAAATTCTATGGAGCGAATGGAAGCTCTTTCTAAGTACCGAACCTGTGATTGACCATATCAAGCGTATGGAAAAACTAATTGCCATTGCGGAACAGTATAACTGGGATCTCACCTCATTATGGTGTGAGATTGAAGAAAATAACTTAGAAACCAAAGCAGATCAAGAACTGTTTGAAAAACTAATGATGCTTAGAGCAAAAATTGAAATCGTTACTACCTTTTTTAATGTTTCTGATCGAAAAATCAGTGTAACAAGAAGGTTTATCAATAGTGATAACCAAGATCGTCAGCCTTTTGGTAGTTGTGATGAACAAATTAAAGGAAGTGTAAAGGACGAGTGGCAATACCTTTTGAACAAAACCAAAGTAAAACACCTTCATCAATTGACACGTGAACATCTTAAAAAGTTAATTAGTCTTTCTGATAAATATCGGATTGACTTTAATACCTTATGGAATGCATTAACTAAAGGGTTACTAGGGGAATGAAATGACTAAAAGTATTTGGTCAGAGATTGTTGAACAATGCATTAAAAAAACCGATTCACAGTGGCCACAAAAGATTACCTCTGATCGTCCTACACCTGAAGGAAAATCACCCAATGGAGTGAGTGGCATTATATACAGTGGTAACATCCATGAGACGGTACCTAAACGACTATTATTAGATAACCGTTTAACACCGATTGAACGTAATGCGTGGCAAGTATTTAAACTACTGCTTGATAAAGAAGGTTTTGCTGTACCTCATTATGAAGATCTACAGCCTTATCTATCAATGGTACCTTATGGTGAAAAAGCCTCCAAAGAAACCATCGCTAGAACTATCCATATCCTACGTTTAACTCGTTGGCTCAGTTTAGTCAGTCGTGGCAGAGATAAACGAACAGGACAACACCTTGGCTCATTATACATACTCCATGATGAACCCATTACTGTAGCAGATGCGGTAGAAATTGATAAAACTTATATTGAACTTGTAGCGAATAGTCGTAAACATGCTAATAAAAGCGTGAGAATTGTAGCTGATGGAGCAATGGATGATCTACAAAGCTCAGAACATGAAGGTGTGCAAACACGTCTAGCATTAATGGCAGAACGGATTAGCTTACAAAGCTTGTCTAAAACTAATGAAATGCACCAGTATCAAACATCTAGTTCGGAATCCAAACCCAGTAAAAATAGCCGAGTTCGGAATCTAAATAACCCAAGTTCGGAATCCGAAATCAGCAAAAATCACCCAGTTCGGATTAATGATTTACTCAGTTCGGAATCCGAACCAAAGCTAGAGCCACCTAATAGCAACGGAGTTCGGAATCCAAACCTATATAGTACTAGTACTGTATTTATAAACAATAGTACTAGTACTGTACTGGATAATAAATATTTAACTGAGGCTACAGCACAACAACATAAAAATATTAACGAGCTAATCAAACAGATTGAACCTGATCAAATACCTTTGGTGATTCAAGAGTTTAATCAACGTTGTGCTGAAGGAAATATTCAAAGCCCTATTAAATACTTATTTGGTTTATTAAAACGTGCTGTAAACAATGAATTTAAGCCTTGGGCAGCTAAAGCAGAAAATAAGCTACCTGCGCAACAGCTTGTGAAGCCAAGTATACAGCCTTTAAAAAATTATCGAAGGGATATAAGCCAACCTATACCAGAGGATACTAAGCGACAACTTTCAAGTTTAAAAAATCTGTTATCCATGAATGGCCTTAAAAAATGATTAAGTTTTGAATTTTTTTAAAATATTTACTTGTTAACACTGTTAACAGCAATCAAAAATTAGTTTAGGAAAATAGCTGATGATTAGCTTAATTTTAATATATTCAATATTTCTTTATTTTATGTTGAGTATTTTTTTTGAAGTTTCAGAGAGGAAAGCAATTAGTTTTAGTATTGCCTTCTTTATACTTTTAATAGTAACTGAAATGATTTTTAATAACTATTATGATAATAAACTTTCAATACAACTAGCCATAAACAAAAAAATAATAGCTGAACATCATGAGTTTAATATTATAAAAAATAATACAACATTTACTGATCAAAATTCGACACTAATATTCTCAGAACTGGTTGAACCTAATGATGCTGCTTTACCTTATAACTTTAATGAACAGACAAAAATACTAGTCAATAATCTTTACCAATCTACTATTACTAATAACTTCTTTTGGTATAGATATGTCGTTTTGAATAGTGAAGTTATAGAGGAACAAATTGTGACAGTTGAAGAAGATGCTGTTAAAGAGTTTTTATTAAAAACAGATAAAGCAATTTACCTTAAAATATTTGGTGAGCCAAATCCTTATTAATACTGTTAACAGTGTTAACAAATTAACGAAAGAGAATTATATGAAACATAAATCTTTACAAATGTTAATAATAGAGTCTGAAATTAAAATTCAAAGCAAATTAAACGCTTCATTGAAGAATAGCAGCTTATTAAATTATGCTAAACCTAAGATAACGATTGTAATTCAAGAGTTAGAGAAAATAAAAAATTCTAAATCATAAAACTAGCAATTAAAAAGTTAGTTGTTAACAGTGTTAACACTGTTAACAATATTGTGTACAAAGTACTTACCGTTAATAGGTTTTGACCTATTTCTATTTAACCGCAGTTTATAGAGCGTTTTTAGTAGACATTATCATCATAGTTAATTTTTTATCATATGAGGTATAACTATGGATGTAACAGAAGATGATGTTTATATTGAGTCAGAAAATAGAATAGGACCATTACAAAGTCAAGTTGTAATTACACTTCATACCATACAAGCTATGAAGCTATGGGAAGGTAGGAAGGCTACTGATCCCAAGAAGAGAAATGTAATTATAGGATTACCTGGTTTTATTAGTCGTTTAAATGCTATTCATTTTACAGCAAGTTTTGATGATCCTTATGCAGATTGGGACCTGATTAAAATAGAAGATAAATATAATAGTACTAGACGAGAGCTATCAAGACTGATTAACACTATTAAGCAAATCAAAGAAAAAAGATTACCTAAGCAAATTAAGGTATCTGAAAACTTAAATATTAATCCCTGTGAGCTGATGTTAATTAGTAAGTCACCGCTTGGTTTTAGTGGTGCTTATATGCTAGTTGAGTATGACGATTTCACGAAGGGAATACTGCAATTAAGGCATCTTGGACTAATTGGTCGAACTCAATCTGAAGATTTTATTAATGAAGGCTCATCACTCATGAGAAGTTTCTATAGTGTTGTACGTAATTATAGAAACTCTGGTGCAACTCGTGATGACTTTGCAGCAAACAATGCAAGAGCAAGACAAGCATTAGAGCGAATGGGAGAGCTACCACCTAAAGAAATATTGGAAGGAAGGAAAAGATCTGAATTTGCTCCAGTCATTAAAAAACGTAAGTTAGCTAATATTGAGCCAGTTATAAAAGATGACAAAACTGAACATTCGATTCCTCAGTTGGAGGCGAATGTTCAGTTGGATAACGATCAATTGAATGAAGAATAAAGGTTAAAGAATGCAGAACTCTGAACAAAGTGCTTACAAACTAGCTGAACAAATTGTCTCCAGTTCGGCTGAACAAATTGCCTCCCTAAAAGGCCTTTTAAAGGGTAAGGGGGAGCATGAGGACTCAGCATTGTTAATCAGTCATGCTAAATACTTAAAACCTAAAATTTTTCGACTAATGGAGGAGCTTCTCGTAATAGTTAATCAACCCCCTTATACATTATTCGATTTGAGAATGAGAATACAAAATTCAGCAGGTGATAATTCCTATCTTAGATGGAGAAATAGTGATTTCACATTAATGGGGGTACATATATGGGAAAACGCTATGTTAAATCCACCTGTAAGAAATGAGCAATCCTTAAAGTGGTTAAATGATTTAGCGTATTTTGAGATTGCTCGATTAGAGCTTAATAAGCATATGAGCTATTTATCAATATTAAGCAAACAGCATAAGGAGCATTTGCAAAACTTAGATAAAGTAACAATGGTTTTAAAGAAATCTACAGAACAATTTAAAAGGTAAATACATTTTATTAATTCAATACAGGTTTGTTAACAGTGTTAACACAAAATTAAATTTAGAGGGTTAAAGTATGTCAACAGTATTTTTAGGTGAAGGTAATATTGGAAGTATTAATAATAGAACGGTAGCCAATGGTAATGAAACACCGCAAACAGTAATATCTTTAAATACCCATTTTGATAATTTAGTCAGAAATAAAAAAACAGATGAGTTAGAAGATCAAGGTGGATTTTGGGCACCTGTGGAGTTTTGGGTAAAAGATCCTGATGAAGCTAGCCTGTTAATTACTAAGATTTTTAAAAAAGGAATGCGAATTAAAGTTGATGGTGTTCTGGTTCGGGAAGAATTTGAAGCCAAAGAAACTGGTGAAAAGAAAGTTATTATGAAAGTACGTACTTTTAGAAGTGGTGTAAGTATCTGCTTACAACGTTTAGAGTCTGTGACTATGAAAGATAATAATAGTGCTGCTGTCAATCAATCTACTTCTGAACAAAAGTCGTTTGAAGATAGTAATTTAGAACAGGAAGAAGCTTTTTAATTTTTATTGTAGGGTGATGGTAATTGTAATAAGAGAATCTATTGAACATGTAGGTTCTCTTTTTTGAGTTTTGTTAACAGTGTTAACAAGAAGAATAAATAATAACTACATAAAGGAAAGTTAATAAATGCCTTGGATCAAAATACCCATCAAACTAAAACAAGAAATAATTGTTTTGCATGAAGAAATAAGTAAAAGAGGTGATTTCTTAATATCTTATGGGATTACATCTTATTCTAGTGGCTCAGAAGATATGGACGCTTATGTAGAAAGCTCAAACTATCATATGCCTGTTAAAGTTACTTTAAAGCCCACAAAGCGCATTAAGGAAAACTGTGATGACTCATCATGCGTAGTATCTTTGAAAGATATTAAACAATATATAAATGAGTTAAAAATGCTGTTGAATATCTTAAAAAACAAAAGTAAATAAAGTAACGCGTTACTTTTAATGATTTTTGGAGATAAGTATGTGGAATAAATTGAAAATCGTAGCAAATAAAAAATGGCCTTTTAGTGACACAATGACTTTATTTGGGTTAATAGTTGGGTTTATTTGGTTTATGTATTTTTATATAGCATGGGGAAATATTTGTATTAAAGATATTATTGAACTCAGTATACCATCTACAGCTGTTCTGTTATTTGCAAAATTAACTGCAAGTTACACAGATGATTGAATATAAGTTATGAAAAAAGATAAACAACCAATAACACCTGCCGAGCGTATGAAAGCTAAGAGGCTTCGTGAAAAAGAATTACACCAACGATTAGGTGGTAAAGAAAAACGAATACACCTCTATAACTATTCAGTAGAGCATATTAAAACTATTATGGAAAAGTGTGATTATAGTTGTGAGGATGAGGCAATAGTGGATGCTTTAGCTGTGGCAACACAAGTGGTATTACAAAATGAAGCTGACTTTAATAATTATTTATCAATGAGTCGTAAAAAATAGTAGTAAGCAATTTTGTTAACAGTGTTAACAGATAATGTAAGTAAAAATCTAAATGAATTAATCCAATTTCCTATTAACTATAGTCTACCTAACTAGAATTAGGTGATTCTATTCTTATTTTAATAATAGGAGTAGATTATGCAACTTATCTTATGTGAAAAACCTGATCAGGGAAAAATAGTCGCTAAAACGTTAGGTATTACCCAGTCGAAAAATGGCTATATTGAAGGAAATGGTATAACTGTAACTTGGTGTATAGGTCATATTTTGGAACTGGCTCAGGCCTCAGATTATGATGAGAAATATAAAAAATGGGCGTTAGATTGGCTTCCCTTTATTCCGAATCAATGGAAATATAACGTAACACCAAAAAAATCTGGACAGTTTAAGATTATTAAACAGTTACTAAAACAAGCAACTGAAGTCATTATAGGTACTGATGCAGATAGGGAAGGTGAGTTAATTGCGCGTGAAGTTATGGTATTGTGTGGTTACAAGGGGCCTGTTAAAAGACTTTGGTACAGTGCTTTAAATGCTACAGCGATTAAAAAAGCTTGGAATGAAATGCAAGATGGTCAAAAAACCTATCCATTATATCTATCTGCTTTAGCTCGTAGTAAAGCAGATTGGCTTGTAGGATGTAATCTTACTTGCTTATTTACAATTTTAGCACAACAAAATGGATATAAAGGCTTTATACCAGTAGGCAGAGTACAAACTCCTACTTTAAAGTTAGTGGTTGATAGAGAGCTAGCTAATACTAATTTTGTTCCAATTCCCTATTGGTTGATAACGATTAAACTCACCAGTCAGGGACAGTCTTTTAAGGCTGCATGGGATGTGCCTAAACAATTTACAGATGAAGTAGGGCGTTGTATTAAACAAGAAGCAGCTATCCAAGCAACTAAACTTTTTCAAACCACAGGACAGGCCACTGTTACCTCAATTACTACAGAGCGTAAAAATACTAATCATCCATTACCTTTTGATTTGGCAGGACTACAACTGATGTGTTGTAACAAATACGGTTTTGATGTGGAGGAAACCCTTAATATTGCCCAATCACTGTATGAGAAACATAAAGCAACTTCTTATCCAAGAACAGAATGTGGTTATTTACCGACTAGTATGTTTGCTGAAGCACCTGTTATATTTAACACATTAGCCAAAACAGATCCTAGTATCAGTAATCTACTCACAAAATTAGATACCACCATTAAATCTAAATCATGGAATGATAAACAAGTGGATAAACATTCACATCATGGCATTATTCCTACGGATGAAATCGTTGATCTTTCAGCTATGACGGAAAAAGAACTACAAGTCTACAAATTAATTAGAGCTAATTACCTTGCCCAGTTCTTACCACTACATGAATATGACCATACAACAGTATTACTGGACTGCAAAGGGCAAACACTGGTAGCAATAGGTAAGAAAATAATAGTTAATGGTTGGAAAGCTTTATTATCAGGAGATATAGATGATGATAATACTGAAACAGAAGAGAGTACAGAGCCATCTGAAGCTAAAAATCAAACACAAATACTACCACCTCTTCAGCAAAATATGACATGTCAGATTAATCAAGTGGATTGTCACTCTAAGCAAACCACTGCACCACCCTTATACAATGAAGGTACGTTAGTAGTAGCTATGAAATCTGTTGCTAAATTAATTGATGATCCTAAAATCAAACAAAAGCTAAGAGAAACGACAGGTATTGGAACACAGGCGACTAGAGCAAATATTATTAAAAAGCTTAAAGACAAAAAGCTAATTACTAAAAAACGAGGTAAATTAATTGCCACAGAAGTAGGGCATTCTATTATAAAGACTGTACCAGATGTTATATCTAATCCTGGTACTACAGGTATATGGGAGCAAGCACTAGATATGATAGAGCAGGGGGAAATATCAATAGATGCCTTTTTGCATAAGCAGTCACAGTGGTTAGCTAGCATGGTTCAGAAGTATGGGAATACTACCATTGAGATTAAGCAACAACCTATAGCAACTGGTGATCCTTGCCCTAAATGTGGCAAACCTACCATAAAACGTAAGGGAAAAACCACTACATTTTGGGGATGTCCTGATTATCCTAAATGTGATGGTGTTATATTTCCTAAAACCCGAAAGAAGAAATATAAAAAACAAGAATAAACAACTAATAACTTTTGTTAACACTGTTAACAGTGTTAACAAAAAAGAGATTAGATAAATTAATCAAACACTATTAAGGGGCACTCTCTTGTAATCTTTTTAAATCGAGAGTTGCCATTAGGTAACCGTTATCAAGAGCTTTTTTATACCAGTATATTGCACTATCTAGGTCGTTTAGTTTCTTTTCATAAATATAAGCAATATTAGCCATTGCATACATATTACCTTTTTCAGCAGCTTTTTTATACCATACTATAGCTAGTTCATAATCCTGTTTAACATATATTCCCCACTCATATAGGGAACCCATATTATATATGGCTTGAATATTACCTTTATCAATAGCCTTTTTATACCATGCCAAAGCTTGTTCACTACTATGTTTGACACCTTCACCTTGAGAATACATATAACCAATATTATACATAGCTGTGCTATTTTCTTTGTCTACACCTTTTAGATACCATTGCATAGCTTGATCGTAATCTTGTGTTACTCCATAACCTTCTTTATACAAATAAGCAATATAATTGATGGCCTCTGTATATCCGTTATCATTAGCTTTTAAAAACCATTGCATAGCTTGTTGATAATCTTTCTGAAAATAATAGACAAGACCAACATGAGCCATAGCTTTACTATTTCCTTTATCTGCTGCCTTAAGATACCAAGGTAAAGCTTGCTGATAATCTTTTTGTTTAAAATGACTTTCAGCCTTAATCATAATCTCATCAATAGATTGATCATCATTTCCATAACTAATAGAACTAAAACAAACAACTATTAAACTAGCTAAAAGGAAATTTAATAGTTTAATAAATATAGTTTTCATAGAATACCTTGGTTTTTTAAAGTATTTATTTAGTCATAAAACAGTTGTATTAAAGGTATGTTAACAGTGTTAACAAAAAAAGAGTAAGAAAAAACTATTTAATATCATAACAGCCAGTAGAAGAATCAACCTCAAGTTCTCCATCAGCACCTATAGGATACTCTGTTTGTATTAAGGTTATATTAATTGAGTTACCACATTTAGGACACTTTGTATCTATTGAGACCCAATAATTAATACTAGGTCCCATGTCACAGTCAGAATCAAAATCTTGGTCAAACTCCCAATCGTTAAGATCTTCGGTTCCTTCAGTATTACACTTGTTACATTTAAAAGTTATATTAGTCATTGAGTCTATCCCCTGTTAACAGTGTTAACAGCAAAAATTACTTATCCATATTCTTTTTTACATAATAATCTACAAGTCCTTTGAGCATTTCAGCCATTTCTTGATTTTTTTCTAGCTGCTCTTGTTCATCTTCAGTTAATTTGATTTTCATAATTTGTACAAAATGAGCCGAATTATTTAATGCTTCTTGTTTTGCTAGGGCAACTCTTTGTTCACCATAATTTTGGCCTAATCGAACAGATATAATACAAATGTCACATTTATGTTTAATGCAGTAAGCAAAGTTTTCTCTGATGAAATCAGTATGATCACCACATGTAGCTATACCTATATTTAAACCATGATAATTATTAATAACCATTTTTCTATCATAATCATTAGCCTGATACTTTTCTGCTTTATCTATGTCATAGTTTGGATCTAGTAGTTTAACCAATTGTAAAAGTGTTTTTGATTTACCTCTAAAATTAAGACCAGTGAGCGCAATAACTGTTTTCATAATAAAAAATCCCTATTTATTGAGTTTATTGAAATAAGACTTGTCAGTTAAATATTATTTTAACATAATAAACATGTTAACCACGTTGACTACTAACGTCATTTAGTAGTACCCCTGAACTGATAACTTTATCGATGGCTCGTGTCGGTTATTAGTTCAAACCTAAGACCGAAAAAGCTTCAGGTGGGTCGGTCGGTGCTTAAATGTAGTTTAAGGATTGAAGCTTTATTCTCTGAGGGTATTTTGGTTAATACCCATTTATTCTTTGATTTATATTTATTATAAATATTATCTAGGTGGATGCTTTAAAAATTTTTATTGAGAGTTTTTAAAGCATCCACTTGGATGCTATTCAGATCCAGGCCTAACTGGATAAACATTTAGGAACCTTTTGTGCCAATTGAGGTGCCAGCTGGATACTAGGTCCAGATAATTGATCAGCTACACATAGGATCAATGGTTGAAAATACTGACAGCGATGATAACTGGATAATGATTGACGAGGGATTATTTGGTTTATTTGAGCTAATCATGTAAACATACTTTGTAGCTTTTTTCTGAAAATTGGTTAATTACTTTACAAACTTGAATTGCCAATCTATTTTATATCAAGGCTACAGGCTTTAATTAGCACAGTCTTTCAAATTATTTTAAAAAAATGCTTGACAAGTGTTTTTTTATAGATATAAATATTAGGCATGGATTGTTAGCGTTGCTAACAAAACCTGCCCAGTGAACCATCGATCTTCAAGGTTCAGTACAACGTAGTTGTATGGTCACATAAAGTCGATAAAAGCGCACGGTAGCATCGACGATTACTAAACTGAGTAATGTGTGCTTCTTTTCTACAAATTCTATTTAGCTTATTGCATGAAATGTGTATAAGTTATTTCATTGAAATTCCATTAAAGAATACCGAATGGGGAAACTTTTTTCCTCATAAAGGAATTCATGTTTCTCCTTTATTTATTTTATTTAAGTTTTATATTGGAGAGACAAATGGCAGATTTAGTGAATGAAATTAAATTGAAATCAAATATTGTTAAGTTATTGACTAGATCAAGCGATCCTGAGTCAAAACAAACAGTATTAAAGTTTCAAGAAATGATTGTAACTGATGTAGTTAATTTGGCTTATAAGGATGTGATTGAAAATAATCACAGAGATCTTGAGCAATTAGATACATTAGGAATAAGTAAGCTTTATGAACTTGAAAAAGCTCGCTTACAAAGTGGAAGTTTTGCTATAGCGTGTTAACACTGTTAACAGCAAAATGAACTAAAAATTTTTTATAAAATTGTTTTTGAACCCAATTGGGGAAATACTTTCCCTTTGGGATTAGTCTTTCTCCAATTTTTTTTGAGAAATATTATGAGTAATCGAACTCTACAAGCTATTTGGAGAAATATCATGACTAATCAAACTCAACAAACTACTCAATACTTCAACGTTCACACTACTGGTCTTGGTTATGTAAACCGTATTCGTGAAGTAAAACCTGAAAATGGTGGTAAGCCATTTTGGTCTTGTACTGTTGCAGTATTAAGAGGTGCATCTGATAACGTTAAGTATACCTATATCGACTGTCGTGTTTCTGGTGAAGAAGCGTTAAGTTTAGTTAAACGCCTTAAAAAGACAGTTGATGAAGCTATCAAAGAGGGTAAGGCTGAACCAAAGCTATTAATCGGCTTTACTATTGGCGATATCTATCCTGAATCATTTACTTATGAATCAGGCGATAAAAAAGGTAAAACTGGTGTAAATATCAAAGGTAGACTACTTCGTATATCTTCTATCAAAAAAGATGGTGAAACAGTTTATCAAGCACCTAAGAAAGAGGAAGCTGATCCAGAAGTTCCAGTAGATAATATTCCTGCTGAACAAATAGAACAAGCTCAACTTCAAAATGATGTTCCAACAACTCCAGCACCTTCTGAGCAACCTGCTCAAGAAGAAGCTGAAGAAATGGCAGCATTTTAATTAACTATTAATAATCAAGGCCTCTTCTGAGGCCTTTTTATTATAAATTTAACCCATTGGGGAAATATTCTTTCCCTTATGGAAATAGTGTTTCTCCAGTACTTAATTTTTTATTTATTGGAGAATGACCATGACTGATTTAACAAGAAGAGAAGTACAGCAAGCTTTTAATACCTATATGAGTAAGCGATATGATACTTGTCCAGATATTAGAGGTTGTAGTTTTCCTTTGCCTAGTAAGAGTAAAGCTTTAGCACCAGGTAGACATATCGTCATTAATACAGGTGTATTTGAGAAGGAGCAAGGTTTTGTAGAGTTAAGTGAAGATTTTTGCTCACAAATGTCTAAACCTAGTAAGCATTTTGATAGAAAGACAAGAGCTTGGTTTGTAGGTCAATATTACATGGGGCAGTATAAAAAGGTTTTTTCTTTTTCAATAAGGTGTTCACCTTATTTCACAGGAGAAGATGCTCCATATGCCGCTGAAGCTCTTGCCAGAAAATGTAGAAAATTTGGCTACATTGAAGCTTTAAAAAAAGAGGGGTTATATGACGATTTTATTAACAATGTGAACACTGTTATTGATAGTAAAATATAACACTTACTTTAATCCCAAGGGAAATTTCTTCTCTTGGGAAGGTATTTCCCTGTTATTTTGGAGAAATACCATGTTTTTAAAAATTGTTGTTCAAGAAAGTAGGGTTAAATCTAAAACTATTGGAGCAAAGGTTAAAACAGATATTGAAGGTGGTATAACTTACGCTCAACATCAAGTTAAATCTATGCTTTCTTATTTAATTGATAACAAAGTAATACAACCCAAGTTAGTAAAGTTAGTAGCATTTATAGAGGGACCAAAAGTTGTGCCAGGTGTATCCTCATTAATAGAGGCTACTGTTGTTTCAGGTAAAATTTTAGAAACAGGAGACATCCAATGGATGATACCTCCAGTTACTAAAGAGGCTGAAGATGCTCTATTTAGGAGTATGCAAAAGCTTGAAAAAGATCCTGATTTAAAAAATACTGATGAAGCTTTGTATTTACAAGGTTTTGATATTTTTTATAAATTTAGTGAACGTGTTGCTGAAGTCTTAAAAAATCTTAATCAACCTATGTTGTATTTAGATATTAATAAGGTGGGTAGTGGCACTATTAAGCTCAAGTAATCATTCATTAAAAAACTTTCCTATGGGGAGATACTTTCCCTAGGAACAGTATTTCTCCTTATTTTTTTATTTGGAGAAATAATATGTCAGTTTTAAACATTTCAAAAAACCAACAACCTATTAAGGTTTGTAATGAGGAAACTACAACTCAAAGTTTAGAGGAAAAGCTACGTAAATTATTGGTCTATAAAAGGCTCTGTAGTCGAACAGATAATAGAAGGGCTGAAGCAAAAATAAAGCATGATGTAGCTATATTTAAGCAGTTTAATATAGACTCGATAGATATATTTTACTTAGCAATACCTGAGACGTTAACTCAATATCCTAAGCTGTTTAAACAGTATGGATTATTAACATTTCATAACTATTCAGTGTTGAATGAATTAAATATTTTAGAGATAGACACTGGTTTTGTTATAGGTACAGTAACCTTTTTTAGAGGGTTTGGAATAAAAGATAGAGTACGATTATTGCGTGAATCTATTGAAAAATTCGATACTTATGATGAAGCAAGAGTGGCTTTAGAAACTACTAATTGGACACAATGGGTGCTACTAGATAATTATGAAGAATCAATTATTGATACAAGTAATTATGATTGGTCACTTTTAAGAAAATAGTCTTTTTTTAAATCAGAATGGCTAACCCAATAGGGAAATACTTTCTCTATTGGGAAAGTGTTTTTCTAGTAATTAATTCGCTAATTATTGGAGAAAAATTATGTCTGTATATTCAAATAAACCAATGCATATTTGTGCTGAAGCATTTGAGACTATTGATAAGTTTGAAGGTTTTGGTGGAAATGTAATCGCTGATATTGAAAAAGCAATTAATCATTTTCAAGATCAGTTCAAAGGTATTTATTTTCCTGTAATAACAGAAAATACCGTTATATTGCGACCAGACTTAAGGTCAAACATGATTAAACCTAAAGTGGTAAGTTTATTCACTTATATAGGGGGTAAACCTATCTCTGAAGGTGTTATTGAACTACTACGGGTCACGCTTTTATCAGGTGTTGTCTTAGAGAATGGTAATATTCAGTGGATGTTACCAATCACTGATGGACCTAATAATAATGATCCACGTATAGAAGAAGCTGAAAATGCATTGTATGAAAAGGTTCTTGAATTAGAACAAAATCCTTTTACAAGAATGAGTGACGAATTTTTGTATTTAAGAGGGTTTGAACCACATTTTCGTTTTAGTGGTGTTGTCAGAAAAGTATTAAATAAACTAAATCAACCATTATTAGTTTGTGATATTGATAAATCTGGCAACTATACAATCAAGCAAAGTCAATAATACTTAGCTAATCATCAACCCAATGGGGGAATACTTTCCCCTTGGGCTTGGTGTTTCTCCATTTTTTCATTTTATAAGTTAATTTTGGGGAAATACCATGTATGAAATTCCAGCTATAGCCTTAGCTCCTGGTCGTCATCAAATTGTATCTACACAAGATGAAGAGGATCAAGGATTTGTAGATTTATCTTTAGAGTTATGTAAAGAGATGTCAAATCCTAGACTTTATGAACATAAAGAAAAGGGATATTACTTTGCATACTACTATCAGGGTAATAAGATAAACGTTAGGTTCAAGGTGATATGCTCACCTTATATTAAAAAAACAGATATTCAGAAATTTCTTGAAGTAGCTAGAAAGTTTGGTTTTGCAACTGCTTCATTAATGTTTATGGAAGGTAATAAACAATGATTGCTGATCGTCAAACTCCTGCTATCTGTTTATCTAGTCATCAACTTAAGGCTTTATGTACTAATACACATCCATCTGAAGAACAGCTTAATGCTTTAATTAGATTATGGATTGTAGCACGTAATAGTACTTCTCAAAATAAGCGTATAGCATCATTTTTACTAAACTTTTGGGGTGGTAGTTACTATAAGTTTGATATGACAGAGTTAAAAACAATGGAAAAGGACTTATTGGATGACTGTTTAACAGTAATTCAGTTACTAAGTACGAGTAGCCAATCACTGACACAGCTTTTAGGTGTGACAGAAGATATGCTTCAAGCTCTAGCCAATCATCATAAAATAAGACCTTTCTATATAACTAAGAAATAAATAGGGCATCTTCGGATGCCTTTTTTATTAGAAAAAGAGCAGTTTCTATTTACCTGCATCATTAATTCATAATAGCTTGCAACATAGTTATATTCACTAATAATTATCTGAGTGGCATATGACTATAGAGATCGAGAAACTTTCAACTAAATATTCTGCAAGCCAAATAGAACATGCATTACTATGGAAAGAACGATTTAAAAAATGTGCAGATAATCCTGATAAATTTGAAAAAAACTTTCTTAAAGATTACTTAGACATAACTAATAGACACTACTTCTGGTTTTACCAGATTAGTGATACAGAAGTTATATTACGTCTCTTTGATTATTTCTTATATTACGATGGTCAATTTATACGTGGTGTAGCTAATACCTATCGTAAAGCCAGTCCTAAAAAATTAACCAAAAGATATATAACCCAATGTAAAGAGATGGTTATAGAGCAAGGTTGCTACTATGATCCGCTTATCCCTAGTACAAGCTTTACTGACAAATTTCGAGAAAATATAGCGAGCTATACGAAATATATTTATTACACATTGCTTGTTAAGAAGTATTTTAAAGTAGTAGATAAGCATTATCACAATGCATACAATATTGATAAAGAGATATGGAATCAGTTTCATACTAATACAACGAGGTTTATCAGAGGTAAGAATTATTATTTTCTTCGTTTGGCAGCCTTTAAGTTAAAGCTTTTTAATCAAGCATTAAACCCCAATATTTTAAAACTTATACGATCAGTTAGGTGTCCTACCTATCGGTTGTATAATTGGGTTGCTGAAGGCAACTCATCTTATCGAGAACAACTGATTAGGGCACAACCTGTATTGGTACCTATGCTAGTATTACATGATGTGACAGATATACACCCATTAAAAGAACTTTTACTTTATTTACAAACCAATAACTACCCTTGGAAACTATTAAATAACATAAAGAAACCTGATCTAATTGAAAAAGATTATATTGATTATAAGTTACCCTACAAGATTAAAGGTGAACCACAATATTTGTTCAACTTATTTGGAGTAGTAGCAGATAGACAGCTACCTTTAAATGAAGTATTAAGTTTCTTTTTTAGAACACCCTCAATTAAAGAGATTAGCTATATAGGTAAAATGAGAGTGTATGATCTAGGAGGAGCCATTTCTTATACTCATTATAATATCTATGATTGGTTATTTGATGGTACTAAACTGGGTAATATAAAACCAAAAAATAAAAAAGAGTGGCAAGCATGGCGAAAATTATATTGGAAATATGAAGAATTTATAACAAAACGTCCAGATTTGATTAGTTTTTTCAAAGGAGTCAAAAACCCTCTGAATGAAGGGATGTTTGATGAATATAAAAGAACTAAAGAAGATTATATGGAAATGATACGTAATTTATCTACTACACGTTTAGGGGGTGATAATCTCTTTTATGAACTAAGAGATAAATTAGAAAGTCATTTAAGCTACATCCAATTAAAAAATATTCTAATTAAATACCATAAAGTATTGCCCAAGCTACAGGCTAAATTGACACAGGAGCTAACAGGCCTTAATCAGGGTAATTCATGGCAACCCATGTTAAACCAAAATAATCTAATAGCACCCAACAAAGTGGTTATCACAGAATTATTAACACCAGAAGCTTTAGAGAAGGAGGGACGTAGTATGAAACATTGCGTTGCCTCTTATTTTTCATCCTGTTTTGAAGGATATTGTCGGATTATTTCTTTTAGAAAAGAAGGTAAATCATTAGCTACTGCTGAGTTTAATATTCAGACTGTTCAACAGGGTGATAGTTACATTGATGAAATACAATGTAGGCAATTTAGAGGCTTTGGTAATAAAGAGACCCCTAAAGAAGCTGACGAGGCATATAGGTGGTTTAGCAAATATTATCTAAGTACTTCATCATCTATTATTAACCTAGACTGGCCAGATGAAAGTTATAAAATTGATGGACTACGTTATTTTCGTAATAAACTTTCGGATGAATTAAGGCATTGGTTAAAGGGTATTATCTTATAAAAATTTACCCTTGAATAATAGGTTTTGGCCTATTTCTATTTAATCGCATAAAAAAAATAACAGCTATGTAAAAGTTAACTTATTTCAAACATGTCAATCATGGAGTTAACTGAATGAAACAGTGCATTGTAATCATCTCACTAGGCTTATTAATCAGTCTAACAGGTTGTTCAAGTAAAGATACAACCCAAAAATCAACACAACAACCCAATATCATTATTACAGATAATGACCAAAATGGTGGCTTTCGTAATCCTGAGCCATTAGCCCCTGATCTTTATCCACAAGGTTCTGAACCAACACCAGAACCTATTATTCGCTATGGTCGATATAATTTAGCCAGTGCCAAGCCTACAGCAGAACAACAAGATTTGATGGCACAAATTATTACTACCAATATTCCCATAACTATTACTAATCCAACTGTGATGGATGCGATGGATTATGTTATGCAAAGATCAGGATATAACCTTTGCCCATCTAGTACGAGTAAAGAAATTCGTACTCTCTACTCAAGAAACTTACCTGCTGCACATTACAAGCTTGGTCCTATTACCTTAAGAAATGCTTTACAAGTTTTAGCAGGTCCTGCTTTCCAAGTGAATGTTGATGAAGTTAACCGTAAGGTTTGTTTTGATGTTAGGGAAGATTACAAATTACCAGAAGCTACATCTAGCATTAAACAAATCGCTGCTAACGATGCTTACTTAGCTACACAGTCCACATTAAAAAATAAAAACAACAAACCTGTAGCAGAGCAAAAAGAAGGGGATAACAACAAATGATTAATTCAGAAAAAATCAAGAAATCATTTAGAGGCCTTACATTTAAGCAGATTTGTTTAATTAGTTCGGCTGTATTCGCTATTTTGTTTCTTACTCTGTTTATTTTAATGAACATTTCTGATAATTCAGCTATAAATAGTTTAAAAACACAAATAACAAAGTATGAGACAGAAATTGAATCATTAAATAACCAAGTTATTACCAGTAAGGAGCGTGTAGAGCATTTTAAAAATGAACTCACTAAAATTATTACTACCAATGATAAAATTAAAGACACAATAGCTAGTCTCAACCGTAGGTTAGAAGAAGTACAGCAGTTCCAATTAGACCAATATTTAAAACAAAGCCAAGCAACTGAAGATTCACCTTCAAAAGATGATATAGCTAACCTACAAACTCAAATTACCACACTACAATTTCAGATAAGCAGTGTTAATCAAAAGATTTACGAACTCAATAAGCAAAATATAACCAGTGTTGTAAACAACCAAACAACAAATACTGGCAACGCCACTACAACCACTGCTAAAACTGTAGTAAGGCCATTAAAACCAAATTTTGCCATCGTTGGTATTGAATCTAGGGGTGGACAGCTATTTGTGGCAGTAGCTCCTTCTTCTTCAGCAAAACTCAACCAAATTTCACTATTACGTGAAGGTGATAGCTATCGTGGTTGGCAATTAAAAACAATTCGTACCAATGCCGCAGTTTTTAATGTAGGTGGTCGTCAACAAGTCATCAGTATTCGTTAGGGGATAATCATGAAATATAACTATTTACTAGCTTATTGTTTATTAACCGTTTCACTGACAGCTTCAGCACAACTATCTGTAACTAGTGATAAAGAAAGTTTTAGTTTTCTTAATCAACAACAACTGCAAGGACAGACTCACGCTGAGACTAAGCAAACTCAGTCGCAAATTACCAATAGCCTTAAACAACAATATGCAGAACAAGCAGCCCAATGGTCACTTACTGAACAAGAATGGGAAAAGTTTGAGGCAATTAAGAAAGGTCCTAGGGGATACTGGAGTCCTAATCTTGATCCATTAACCGCATTAGGTATGGAAGCTGAAACAGATGAGGAACGTCAACGTTATGCAGAAACTCAAGTAAAAATGGAAGTAGCCAGAGTTGAGCGAGAGCTAGCTTATCAACGCGCTTATAACGCAGCCTTTAAACGTCTTTATCCCAATATGCTACCTGTACAAGGCATGGGAACAACTAAACCTTTAATGAGTACTAGTACAGCTACCAGTAATCGTTTAACAGTATTTGTTAAACAAGACTGTAAGCCCTGTGAAGCAAAAGTTAAAACATTGCAAAAAGCAGGTACTGGTTTTGATATATACATGGTCGATAGCAATAACAAAGACGATGTAATCAGAAAGTGGGCCAATAAAGTTGGTATCCAACCACAGCTTGTTCATCGTAAACAAATTACCTTGAATCATGGAGAAAAGCTTTGGAAACAAGTAGGGAGGGAAACGGACAAATTGCCTATTACCTATCTTCAGGCTAATGGGCAATTGGTTCGTCAAAATTAAAAATTTAAGTTGTAGGTAGTAGAAAGTATGAGAAATAAATTGTTATTAGTTTTACCCTTATTTATGACGAATATAGCAATAGCAGGGAACTGGTCTACCATTTTAGATGTTGAGGTATATGGTGACGGAAATGGCAATAACCAGTCGCCATACTCCGTAACAAATGGTTATAACAATACCTTAACAGACATAGACCCTGGTGGGGAAACAAGAAGTTCAGAGTCGAGTATGGTCACAGGTTCTGGTAACTATTTTGGTACGGGGGAATGGAATAGTGCCTTTGGTAATAATAATACCGTCAGAGGCTCTATTTGGACAAATGGAGCTAATATTTTTGGCAACAGTAATAGTACCAATACTGCACACTCTAACACCATTGGCAATAACAACACTGTAACAGGTACAGGCAATATTACTATAGGCAATAATAGTACCGTTTCAGGAACCAATAGTATTTCGTTAGGGAGTAATAATAGTGCCTCCAATGGTGGTATAGCAATAGGTAGTAATTCAACTGCTAGTCGAACAGATGAAGTTAACTTTGGAGATCGTCAACTCACTGGCATATTAGCAGGGCAAGCGGATACTGATGGTGTTAATGTCAGTCAAATGAATAGTAAAGCACTGGAAGTATTGGATGATGCAAAACAGTATACCGATGATACCTTTGAAGATGCAAAATCAGTAGCCAATAGCTATACAGACCAAAAAATCTACGAATTGCTAAATGACAGCACTATCGACTTTTCCAAAGACAATGCTTATACCACAGGGCGTATTAATCAACTAAATAAAAAACTAGAAAAGATACAAAAAGAAGTCAATGCAGGTATCTCTTCAGCTATAGCTTCAGCCTCAGTACCCCAAAAATTAGGCAAGCAAGTTAGTTTCGGTATGGGGGTAGGTACCTACAAAAATGAAATGGCTTATGCCTTGGGTGTTAAGTGGGGTATTACCAAAAGAGTTGCATTAGGATCATCTATTGCTTTCAACACCCAGAAAGATACAAGTTTATCGTTATCACTGGCTTATGGCTTCTAAAGCGTAAAGCCAATGGCAATTATTTATTAGATTTACAACGTTAGAGTGAAATAAGGTGTTTTATGAAAAATGTTAAAAAGAAAGGTTTATTTATTATTAGTGTATTAGCTTTAACAATTGCTAATACTCATGCTAGAACAGTTAATGTGGTTATGCCAGATAATGTGCTACATGGTGATGGCAATGTCATCACTAATGCAGATAAAAGTGTCAATATTGGGTGGGGTGATCGCATTACAGATGTAACCAATACTAACAGCATTGGTTCAAATAATACGATCAATACAGCGACTGATAGTAATGTTAATGGGATTGGAAATAATGTAGAAAATGCCACTGGCACCTCGGCAATGGGCAATAGCAATACAATTAAAGATACAGAAAATAGCCAAGTTATTGGCAACAACAATACTGTTTCAGGTTCAAACAATATTGCTATCGGTAACAACAATAATGTATCAGGCGAAAATAGCATGGCCATTGGAGGTGGTACTGCTAGTAATGGGGGTATTGCCATTGGCAGTGGGTCAACAGCCAATCGAGAAGATGAAGTCAACTTTGGAGATCGTCAACTTACTGGTATCAAAGCAGGTGTGGCAGATACTGATGCAGTAAATGTTGGTCAGCTTAATAGTAAAGCGAGTGAAACACTTCAAAATGCAAATAACTACACTGATAGCAGAGTACCTACTATTATCAACGAAGCTAATCAATATACTGATTACCAATACAATCAGGCAATTGATCAACTTTTTCAGAAAAATCGTGGCTATATCGATAGTCAGATAAATCGCTTAGATAAAAAAATTGATAACTATCGAAATGATGCTTTTGCAGGGGTGGCAGGTGCGTTAGCTATTGCTTCTATTCCGAAAAAGGAAGGCTATCAAACCTCTTATGGCGTAGGTGTTGCTAACTTTCGTAATCAACAAGCCATAGCAGCTGGCATTGAACACAACACCAGTACTAGAACTGTCATGAAATTTAACTTCTCCTCGGATACTAAAGGTGGAATCGGTCTAGGCGCAGGTTTTGCCATAGGGCATTAATGCCATTTGACAGGGAAGTCTTTTTTATCTCTTCAATGCAACGTTGTTAACACTGTTAACAGTGTTAACAAAATCTAAAGGTGAACAAATGTACAAACTCCCTTTATACCTTTTTATTAGTTTCACAAGTTTAGTAGCTACAGCCAATGATAAGCTAACCATTGTAGCTGATCTTGGAGGTGAGTCAGCACTTCAGTACTATCAAACACTTAATATTCAAAATGATAAAAAGCCAGTTAAGCCCATTCCTCTTGTAAAAGTTCCTTATGATGAACGCTCAGTACTACCTATCGTGAGTAAACGATTAACACCAGGTAAGGTTGAGCCACGTTTGATCAATGCTAATGGCTTGATTAGGCCTTTTTTTCTCGTAGGTGATGATGATTATTCCTATCAATGGTTACAAAACAGGGCTGACATACTTAGACGTTTAAAAGCGGTTGGATTAATCGTTAATGCCAACAATGAAGCTTCATTAAAAAAGATCCGCACCTTTCTTCCTGATGTCACTTTATTACCTGTCTCAGGAGATGACATCGCAGATCGCTTTAAATTGACTCATTATCCAGTATTAATCACTGCCACTGGTATAGAACAATAAAAAGGCTTTGACGAGGGAAAAGGCTATGGCAAAAAAGCATATCTTAGAATCAAAATTAAGGCCTCCTGTAGAGTTGTATACTGCAACTGTTTGTTTTGGTAGTGCAGCACTCTGTTTGCATTCTCCTTGGGCGTTAGCATTATCACCACAAATAGGTATTTATACAGCAATAGGATTTGGTTGTTTAGGTACTATTAGAGCTAAACAAGGTTATGAAGTGCTGCGTTACCATCGTAATATAAAGCGACTGCCTACCTATGAAATGACCTCAAAGCAAATACCTATTAGCAATAAATTCTTGTTTATGGGCAAAGGTTTCATGTGGACAAGAGAGCATACGCAACGACTAATCGATTCTGATGATCCCAATGTTCAAAAATATGTTACCCCTTCAAGTTTCTTTAATTTAGCTCGCTATTTAGAGAAAAAGTTTGAAAATACCTCACTAGCACCACTGACTAAACTCACACAAACAGACCATTGGCTTAACCCTGTTAGACCATTACCACCTGTGGGGGGTAAATCAACCATACATGGTGTAGAACCCAATGAAGTAGATGCTTATTTACCATTAGGTGAAAGAGTTGGACATACAGTTGTTTTCGGAACTACTCGTGTAGGTAAAACTCGTCTATGCGAAGTTTATGTTACCCAAGATATACATCGTGGAGAAGTGGTAATTGTATTTGATCCTAAAGGTGATGCTGATCTACTGAAGCGAATGTATGCTGAATGTAAACGTGCAGGTCGTTTAAATGAATTCTATATGTTCCATCTAGGACACCCTGAAATATCAGCACGATATAATGCCGTAGGTCGTTTTGGACGTGTATCTGAAGTTGCTTCAAGGGTAGCAGGGCAACTTAGTGGATCGGGTAATAGTGCAGCGTTTAAAGAATTTGCTTGGCGATTTGTTAACATCATAGCCAGAGCACTGGTAGGTTTAGGTAAGCGTCCTGATTATTCATTAATTGCCCGTTATGTAATTAATATGGATGAACTCTTTGTTGAATATGCCATGACCTACTTCAACAAATACCAACCTAATGCTGCTGAACTAATTGTCAAAATTGAAGGAGGCCTGAACGATAAAAATATACCCATGAATATGCGTGGTCGTGAAAAACGAGTGATTGCTATTGAACAATATATCACTGTAAGCAAAACCTACGACCCTGTACTAGATGGTCTACGTTCAGCGATACGCTATGATAAAACCTACTTTGATAAGATCGTAGCTTCCTTATTGCCCCTGCTTGAAAAACTAACCTCTGGTAAAACAGCCGAACTACTAGCACCTGATTACACCGACTTAAACGATGATCGTCCAATCTTTGATTGGCAACAGGTTATTCGTAAGCGTGGTGTAGTTTATGTTGGCTTAGATGCCATGTCAGACTCAGAAGTGGCAGCAGCAGTAGGTAACTCCATGTTTGCCGACTTAGTATCAATGGCAGGGTGGATTTACAAACATGGTTTAAATGAAGGCTTACCAGGGCAAGCAACCAATAAAAAAACACCTATTAATATTCATGCAGATGAATTTAACGAATTAATGGGCGATGAATTTATACCCTTAATCAATAAGGGGGGTGGTGCAGGTATTCAAGTGACTGCCTATACACAGACACTAAGTGATATTGAAGCACGTATAGGTAATGCTGCAAAGGCAGGGCAAGTAATAGGTAACTTTAATAACTTACAAATGCTTAGAGTACGTGAACCTAAAACAGGAGAACTACTCACCAACCAACTGCCTAAAGTTAATATCCTAACCAATACATTAGTATCTGGTGCAACGGATGTGGCTGATCCAACAGCCAACACACAGTTCACATCATCCTCTCAAGATCGGGTAAGTCAAACCAGTGTACCTATGTTAGAACCTGCCATTATGACCAAACTACCTAAAGGTCAAATGTTCTCTTTACAAGAAGGTGGACAGCTTTGGAAAGTTAGAATGCCATTACCTAAACCAGATCCAGATGACATTCTGCCTGATCGTTTACAAGACCTTGTTAACGACATGCGAAAGAACTACAACGCTAATGCAGGGGAGTGGTGGAAGTCCTCTATCAGTGCACCTTCTAGTATTGAAGGCTTTGAAGATTTACTTAAATCATACAGTACACCACCTTCAGTAATAGATGATGGTATAGATGATGAGCTTATGTTTTTTGGTAGTCAAATGACTGAACAATCTTATGAAGCAACTGCTGACTTGCAAGACTAAGGACAACATAATGCAAATGGCCGAATGCAACCACAGCAAAACGATTATTAACTCTATTCAAGTACATAGTTTAGAAGTTGATAAAATTGCTTCAGATTACCTAAAAACACTGCTCAATAAACTCTTATTTCATTCTGACACAGAAGAAAGCTTAATCAAACAACTCATAGAGCTAGGATTAAAGCCAACAGTACTTGAAGAAGTAAGTATTGCAACAAAGGCCCTTATGATAGACGACCCTGATGTAGGTAAAGCAGTTCTCTATCTTAATGAAATCACTGTTAGCATACATTAGGAAAAAATATGAGTAGCACAGTATCTGAAGCACAAAGAATACAAGCTAAACCCAAAGGTTTTATTGGAAAAACAATCAACTTACCCTTTGCAATATTAGGACTACTGCTAGTCTCATTATTACTCTCCATTGTCTTTGAATGGATCGGTATATTCTTCTTTTGGAGTGAAGAGGGTTGGCATCATAGTCAAATGATGTTTAATACAGAATTAGGATGGTTGAATGATAACTTTAAGCAATCATTGGTAGTGAGTGAACCAGGCTCTACAATTGTTTGGCTATTAGAATTAATTTATGAATGGTTATTTGTTAAAACAGGATTTGTAGATTTTACCTCTAGTGCAAGGGTTAGCAGTCAACAAGGCAATGATGTAGCGACAATCTATATTCTGATTGAAGACTACTTAGTTGCCATTATTTATGTCACCTTAACCTTTATTGTAAGGGTAATGGTATTAGTTCTATCAATCCCTTTATTTATGATGGCCATGTTAACAGGCTTTACTGAAGGACTAGTAAGGCGTGATTTAAGACGTTTTGGAGCAGGGCGAGAATCAAGTTTTATCTATCATAGAGCTAAACGATTGATTACCCCCTTATTGATAGCACCTTGGTTCATTTACTTATCCTGTCCAGTATCTGTCAATCCTGTATGGGTGTTAATACCCTGTGCCATTGCATTAGGTATTGCAGTTACAGTGACTGCTGCTACCTTTAAAAAATACCTTTAATTTATCTTACTTCAGGAGTTACTATGCAACGTTACCGACATACCACTAGTTATTTTAAGATTCCTCATGTAGTAAATAAAACAGGCCTATTATTTAAAAAGCAAGAACAACCTAAAGAACCTGATGATAAATTAATATTATCAGAGCTTGAAGCGCATGTGAATCAATATGAAAAGCAAGGGTATGAACTTATCAATACCCAAGCTGTTTTAAAGGCAGTTGAAATGCAAGTAACAGAACAATCTATCACCAGAGGCACAGCCTATAATCTGACTGATGGCATTATATTGTTTTGGAAAAGAGCTATTTAGTCTGTTAACACTGTTAACAGTAAATATATAAAAAAGGTATTACCAAAATAAGTAATACCCCTTAAAAATAGTTATTTTTTCTTTTCAAATTGATTTTTATTCCTGCTAATAGCTGAAGATACTTCATCTTGGGTTAATTTTCTTTTGTTAGTATCTTTTCTAGTCTGTTTACCAATTTCTTGAAGCTTCTCACGATTAGCTTCGGTCTGTCTGAGTTCATGTTTTTTAAGTTGATAATTTAATTCGTGGTCTTCTTGAAAGTTAACAAATTTGTTGTCGGTCATTTTTCCAACTCCTATATTACTTTAAAAAATAAATATAGGGATAAAAGAATGGCTTTCAAGTATGGTTTTGCTTTATAAAAACTAATTGGTGATCCAAGTCATCAATTGTATTTTTTACAATAACTACTTAGTTCTCTTTGGCATTATGTTTTTGATCATCATTAGAAGTTTCTACATAAATAATAGCTATATCTGAGTCTTTAAAGGTAATGCAGTTTTTAAGTCTCGTATTTTTTGTTAATTTGTGTGGTGGGAAAGGTTTTTTACATAGCACACGATTATTTCCAAGAAAGTATTGAGTGTAAGCAGGGAAGATATTACTTTCTAAGAACTTAGCTTTTATTTTAGTTTCATCATTAACTTCATCTTTATCATAATTATCAGTTGTTAATAGCTTTGTTAAAATTGCTTTTTTATAACTGTCATTAATTAATAAAAAATGTTGTTCTTGATCGTTATAAATGCCTGAATTTTTTAAAATAATAGTTTTATAGGCTAATGGAGAAACGATCAGGCTCAATATGGCTAGTATTACTATAATGACAAGAATTTTTGTAATGATACTAGCAGCCTTATGATTAGAGCTTTTAAGTGCAAGATAAACACAGCCAGGGATATATCCTAATATTGAAGTAATAATAATAGAAATTCTTACGGGCTTACTTTCTAAGGAGTCTACAAAAAAATTATTTAAACTTGCGAAGTTTGGAATTGGTAGTATGGTGGCAATAAAGATAAAAACGATGATGAATAAAAATTCAATTTTATTCTTTTTTGTTAGACTGTGATAAATGGAAAGCCAGATAGTAGTGTATGGTTTAAAATTACTAGGAATAAATAGTACACCTATTAAGATTAGAGCTACTATGCAAAGGATTTCCTCGACAGAAAGAGTTTTAGTAAACTCCCAAGATGACCAAAAATAAATAATAAATGCTAAAGGGGTAAGAAAATAAGCCATTATAAGTGAAGTGGGAATTTTATTTTCGTTATAGTTAGTGGTTACTAGCATTGTAGCTATTATAGTAGGGGTAAAAACAAGAACACAGAATGTAAAAGCAAAGATAAATGCAACCAAAACAATACTAAGTAAGCTACTAAATGAAGCCAGAGAAGAGTTATATAGATCAATTGCATCCAATTTTTGCAATAAATCAAAAATAATTAAAGCAATTATAAAACTAAAAAAACTTGTTAAAAGTGTTAAGGATTGTAGAAAAAAACCTGCCCAATTGTAGAGAGTTTGACTTAATGAAGAAGGAAAGATTTGTTTCTCATACTTCTTATTAGACACAATATCTATTTTGTTGTTAACAGTGTTAACATGTTGGTTATTTTGTGTTACTGGTGGTTCAAGCTTATTGTTGTTATTAACGTCTGTCATTAACAAAATCCTTGTATATAAGTCATGTCTTAAATAATTAACCTATTAATATAGCTGACTGTAGCTACTTTGTAAAAAACATAACTGCATAATAAATTCCCTGTTTGAAATCTACCCTCAATTAATAGGTTTTAGCCTATTTCTATTTAACTGCATAATTTAAGTCCATTTTTTAGGAAGCTTATTAAACGCTAAAACATCATTGTATGGAGTTTGTTTAATGAGCATTTTTTGTCGTCAATTAGTAGTTATTGTTTTTAGTTTATTAGCATTTAATGTAATGGCTAGTTCTGCTTATGAGCGTGAGCAATTACGTTTAATTTTAATTCAACTAGATAATGCAGAAGTTTTGGCAAAGCAAAGTAATGCCAATAAATCTACATCTGTTAATGATCGTTTTAGTTTCGATTACCAACAATTCAACAAAGACATACAAGCTATTCGCCAAGGTATTTTGAATTACCTTGATCCTTCTCGTGCACAACCAAGAGAGCTTTACGAATTAAGCACAGATTATCGTGCTGATAGTAAGGAGTAACTCATGAATGAAGCACAAAAAGCAGCTTTCACAAGTTCTTCAGGAATGGCCATCGATAAATTAGGACTACTTTGTCTTAGTTTTGTTTGTGCGATGGCTTTTATATGGGCGGCTTGGACCGTAGTAACGCTTTATCGAGGATGGGCTGCTGGCAATGTACCGCTAGGTAAATTGATGGGTGGAATGGTGCGTATGGCTTTTACGTTGGGAATCTTATTTTACGTTGTGCTTTAAAGCTTAAGAAATGGAGATATACGATGCTAAAACGATTAAAAACAACTTGGCGTGAACATATTGCACTATTTATGTGTGCATTAGCCACTGCTCAGGCAAAGGCTGCTTTACCCCAAGCGCAAAGTCCAAATGATTCAGGAGGGTTGCTAGATCAAATATTTGAATGGCTAAAAGCCAGTGCCAATATTTTAGGGATCGGTATCTGTGTCATTGCTTTTATTGCAGTGGCTTATTGGTCTGTAGTGGTATTTGGTGAAGTTCAAAAAGGCAAGAAAACATGGGGTGATTTAGCTATCTGCGTCATTATCGGTGCAATCATTATTGTTATTGCTATTTGGCTACTTAACCAAGCCAATGATGCAGCTTCCAGTCGTTAAGGTAAAACAATGGATGATTTCAGTAACAAAGAAGGTACTGTTACATTCTTACCTGAAAATCTAAATAGGTTCCCCGTAGTAATGCGGGGACTTACTTCAGATGAAGTAATAGCCACCTTTGTGATAGGTATTGTGATAGGGCTAGTAGCAGGGATTATTACCTTTTTAATGTTTGGTAAACCTGCATTGATTCCAACTGTTATGTTTGTGATCACAGGGTTTATTTTAATGTCTACCTCAAGCTTATTAAGACGATTAAAACGTAATAAACCAGATACATGGTTTTACCGTAAGGTTCAATGGGTAATACAGTACAAACTAGGGTTTAAGTTTGGTAAACCATTAATTACTCGTTCGGGTCATTGGACAATTAGACGTAGTGAACCATCACGAACAAAACTTCTTCAAAAAATAAGTGGGCAAACGAATGAGTAGGTATAAGAATTTTGCTGACGCACAGAAAGCACACATTTTAACACTAAGAATTATAGTCATAGGCTTAATAGCTATCTGTCTCTATTTTGGCTATGGATGGAGTAAAGCTCCTGAAAAACTAACTGTACATGTTCCTCCTGACTTAAGGGCAGGGAGTACAAGATTATGGTGGGATATTCCACCAGAAAATATTTATAGCTTTGCCCTGTATCTATTTACCCAAATAAACCGTTGGCCTACTAATGGTGAAACGGATTACAAAAAAAATATCAATGCTTATCAAGCTTATCTAACAAGTAGCTGTAAAGCGATCTTAGAAGATGACTTTCAAAAAAGAAGCTATGCAGGGGAACTGCGTAATCGTGTTCGTGGTGTATATGAAATCTTAGGTCGTAGTTACGCTGAAGATCCTACCTTAAGAGTGAAACAACTGGATAAAAATACGTGGCGAGTCAACCTAGACCTTAATGCTGATGAATACTACATGTCAGAACCAGTTAAAAGAGCCGTAGCACGTTATCCATTACGGGTGCTGAGATTTGATGCAGATCCTGAGCATAATCCATTTGGGCTTGTACTCGATTGTTTTGACTCAACTCCACAGAAACTAGAGATACCAGAGGGGAAATAAACCATGATCAACTTTTTTAAACAATGGCTATTAGTCAGTATGCTCCTGATTGTCTCTTTCTCAGCTTCAGCAGTAGAAATACTAAAATGGCAACGACTACCACTTGCTGTTCCCTTAGTGTTAAATCAAGAGCGTGTGATCTTTATTGATAAAAATGTTCGTGTAGGAATGGATGCTTCATTAAGAAGTAAACTACGTGTGCAATCCACTGGGGGTGCATTATACCTACTAGCTACTGAACAAATAATGCCTTCACGCCTACAAGTACAAGTAGTGGAAACGGGAGAAATTATTATTATTGATGTGGCTACGATCAATGGTGAAAATGCCTTAGAACCCGTTAAAATCATCGATGAAAAAGACGCTCAGCTTAATTTAACTACTGAAGAACAGGTAGCACATAATCAACAAGTTACTGAGTCACTTAAAATACCTGCACCTATAGCATTAACACGCTATGCTGCTCAATCACTGTATACACCCTTACGCACCATAGAACCTTTAGCAGGGGTTAGTCGAGTTCCTGTCAAAGTTACCCATGCTCAACTAAAGACCCTAATGCCTACCTATCCAATAGAAGCTAAAGCTTTAGTGGCTTGGCGTTTAGGTGATTACTATGTGACAGCGATAAAGCTCACTAATAAAGGATTTAATCGTATTGATTTAGACCCACGCAAGTTACAGGGTAATTTCTATGCAGCTACCTTTCAACATACCTATTTAGGTGAAATTAAGACCGCAGAAGATACTACCACCCTTTACCTAGTTACTCGTGGTGCTAGCCTTGAGAAATTTCTCTTTACCTCTATTGTGATTGAGGAGAAAGCTTAATGAAAAGCAATACACTACTGAAGGTCATTGTAGTAGGGGTAGTGGCTTTTATAGCCGTATTTATTTTTAGTACTAGCTCCTCTAAAAATACCAATAACAACCTTGATCCAAGCTTAGAACTCACTGCTGAAGAAGCACGTGCATTGGGTATTGAAGGTGACACTGCAAAAGACACCTTGGCTACTCTATTAGGACAGATGAAAGCAACTCGTAGTGAAATCAAAGATGTTAAAGACAAAAATGATAACCTCCTTAAAGAAAATGCTCGTCTCAAAGAGCGTGAAGAACTGTTTGATCAACAAATTCGTAAAGCAGTTAGTGATGCAACCTTAAACGCCCGTAAAGAAATTGAAAAAGCACAAGACGCAGCCAATAAAAACTTTGATAATAAAACCAAAGGGATTATGGATAAATTCAATTTTCTGCAAGGTAAAATTGGTGATCTAAACAATACCCAACAACAAGCATTACCTATTGGGGGTTCTTCAGTAGAAGAAGAAACAATTGGTACTATTTGGATAGAACCTAATGATGCACAAATAGTTGACCCTAGGACAAGTCAAAAAAATACAGGGTTTGCGTTTCCTAATGCGTTTAGTAGTACCGTATCAGAAAAACAACAAAGCTTTAATGACAGCTTAGACCAAGTGAAAAAACCACTGGAATTACGCAAAGTACATTATACCGATGCTGATCGTTTTAAAGACGAAAAGCCTATCTATACCATCGCTCAAAACTCCACCTTTATGGGATCTTTGGCGATGACAGCATTAATAGGTCGAGTACCTGTTGATGGCACTGTTAACGACCCATATCCCTTCAAAGTACTGGTAGGTAAAGACAACCTTGCTGCTAATGGTTTTGACTTACCTGAAGTAACAGGAGCAGTCATGTCAGGTACCGCAACAGGAGATTGGACACTTTCCTGTGTTAGAGGCCAAATCGAATCTATTACCTTTATCTTTGAAGATGGCACTATTCGTACGGTACCAGAACCAGAAAAAGTAACACGTTCCAATGGTAACAGTAATAACTCATCTAACGCTAATACAAGCAAAATTAAAGGAGGACTAGGTTATATCTCAGATCCTATAGGTATTCCTTGTGTATCAGGTGAGCGTAAATCCAATGCTAAAGAATATATTGGTACCCAATCCTTAATTACTGCCGCAGGTGCAGGTTTAGCTTCCGTATTAAGCAAAGATGATAAAGGCAGCAATGGTGGTTATTACAGCAGTGGTAATAACAGTACCTCCAGTGATCGTAATGGTGCATTAAATACCATTCTTTCAGGTGGTGTAGAAGATGTCCGTAACTGGATTAACAAACTATATGGTGAAGCCTTTGCAGCTATTTATGTCGCTCCTCATGCTGAAATAGCAGTACATATAGACCAAGAAATTATGATTGATTATGAACCTAATGGTAGAAAGGTAAGACACAATGAACAAGTTTTCAAAAATACTCATCTTGATTAGTTTAATGACTGCCTTAACAGGCTGTTACACCAGTAAAGATAAAATGTTTCCTAATGATGGTGTAACCATGCAAGAAATATTTAATAGCTCTGGCAGTGCAGGGACTAACCAAACATTAATGGATGCTCGTTCTATACTTAGACGCTCGATGGAAGTACCCCATGAACTGCAAGAGCCTTATAGTCGTACTGCCATTAATGAAATCAATAGCCAGTTTCAACGACTGCCTAATCCTGATTTAATCATGTACGTTTATCCCCATTTAGCAGGTGCTGAACAAGCTCCTATACCAGGTTATTCAACAGTATTTCCCTTATATACCAAAGTGCAGTATGCACTACCTGGTGAGCGCACGGAGGATTATTGATGTTAACTAGTTTAAAGCAACTCTTTAACAAAAAGCAGACACCCATTGAAGAGAAGCAACAACCAAACGAAGTGACTAATGAAGCCATACCTGAAGAACAGCATTGGCGACATTCTAAACAACGTAGAGCTACTAAACTGGATGAGCAAACTAAACTCTATAGTCATGAACCAGGCTTTACTGATTATCTACCTTATGTTGAGTATTTAGAGGATTCTCAATGCTTTTTGTTAGAAGATAATCAATCAGTGGGTGCGATTTTTGAACTAACTCCTATTGGTACTGAAGGAAGAACCGCAGAATGGTTACAAACTGCTAGAGATACAGTAGAAGATGTACTACAAGATAGTTTTGATGAATTTGATACAGCACCTTGGGTTGTACAGTTTTACTGCCAAGACGACAACGACTTTACCCCTTATATTAGAAATCTTCAAAACTATATTAAACCCCAAGCTAGAGGCACAGCACTAACAGAGCACTATATCTCCGTGATGGAACACCATACACGCACTATCGCCAAACAAGGAGGCCTGTTTGAAGATACCCGAATTACCAAATTGCCTTGGCGTGGCAAAAATAGACGCGTGCGATTAGTCATCTATCGTTGGTTAATGCCTAATCATAAAGTGAAAGACAGTACTCAGAGTCCTGAACACAAACTCAATCAAGCCTGTGAACGTGTGGTAGTTGGTTTAAGTGGTGCAGGGGTTAAGAGCCAACGCATGAATGGACATGACTTCTATGATTGGCTAATGCCTTGGTTCAATCCCAAGCCGTCTCTAACCGATGATGATCCCATTGATTTCTATCGTAAAGTACAGCATTTAGAACCCAAAGCCAATGATCCTGACGATCCACAACTATTAGACCTACCATTTGATCATGACTTTGCTGAAAGACTATTTTTTAGTGAGCCTACCAGTGATGTTGATAAAGGAGTCTGGTACTTTGACAATATCCCTCATACGGTAGTATTGGTGGATCAAATTCGTAATGCGCCTAAAATAGGTCAGATCACAGGAGAAACTCACACAGGTGATCAGCTTAATGCGTTATTTGATCAGTTTCCTGAAGATACCACCTTAACCATCACCATGTTAGTAACACCCCAAGACATTCTTGAAGATCGTCTTAACATGCTAGATAAAAAAGCAATTGGCGAAAACTTGGCTTCAACCACTACCCGTAGTGATGTTAAAAAAGCGCGTCATATGATTGCTTCAAAACACAAACTCTATCGAGGTAGTATAGCCTTTTATCTGAAAGCAGCCGATGAAAGAACACTGCAACACAAAGTTATCTTACTCAACAATATTCTAACTAGTGCAGGTCTACAGCCTGTTAAAGAAGGAGAAGAAGTAGCAGCTTGCAATAGTTATCTACGTTGGTTACCAATGGTCTTTAATCCTAATGAAGATCCTAAACAATGGTATACCAGACTTTATTTTGCTCAACATATTGCTAACCTATCACCCTTATGGGGTAGAACCACTGGAACAGGTCATCCTTGTATCTCATTTTTTAATCGAGGAGGAGGTACCGTAACCTTTGACCCTCTTTCACAACAAGATAGATCGATGAATGCCCATATGCTAATTTTTGGTCCTACTGGATCAGGTAAATCAGCTTCCCTAGTAGCGTTAATGATACAAGTAATGGCCGTTTATCGAGCTCGTATCTTTATTGTTGAAGCAGGTAACTCCTTTGGTCTATTGGGACAATTCTTTAAAAAATTGGATTTAACTGTTAACCAAGTATCATTAAAAATGGGTAGTGGTATCACCCTAGCGCCTTTTGCTGATGCAAAGTTATTAGTTGAAAGGCCTGATATAGTCGCTAATCTTGATGTTGATGCAGAAGCACCTGAAGTAGAAGAAGAGGATGAAGAAGGCGACTCACAACGTGATATTTTAGGTGAAATGGAAATTATTGCACGACTCATGATTACAGGCGGAGAAGCCAAAGAAGATCACAAACTAAGCCGCGCAGATCGCAGTCTAATCCGTCAATGTATATTAGATGCTGCTACCAAATGCGTAAAAGAAAATAGACCCATACTTACTGAAGATGTGTATTTTGCCTTAAAAGAAGCAGCTCAAGATCCTGTCATTAAAGAAAACCGTAGTGAACGAATCAATGAAATGGCAGAATCCATCCTTCTATTTACCCAAGGGTTTGATGGTGAAATCTTTAATAGAGAAGGGGCTAGCTGGCCAGAAAGCGATGTTACCATCGTAGACTTAGCTACCTATGCACGTGAAGGTTACGAAGCACAGATGGCTATTAGCTATATCTCCCTAATGAACACCGTTAACAATATTGCTGAACGTGATCAGTATGATGGTAGACCTATTATCATGGTAACCGATGAAGGTCATATTATTACCAAAAATCCATTGGTTGCTCCTTATGCGGTAAAAATCACTAAAATGTGGCGAAAACTAGGTGCATGGTTCTGGTTAGCCACCCAAAACTTAGCAGACTTTCCTAATGCAGCCGAAACGATGTTGAACATGATCGAATGGTGGACCTGCCTAAATATGCCTCCTGATGAAGTGGAAGCTATTGCGAGGTTTAAGAGCTTAAATACCCCACAGAAACAACTACTTCTGTCAGCCACTAAAGAACCCCGTAAATACACTGAAGGTGTAGTGCTTTCAAAAACCAAAGAATTAATGTTTAGAGCAGTACCCCCTAGTTTAATCCTTGCATTAGCTGAAACTGAACCTGAAGAGAAACGAGAACGTTTTGAAATCATGAAAGAGCATAACTGTACTGAGCTAGAAGCAGTCTTTATCAAAGCAGAAATGATGGATAAAAGCAGAGGAGTGGATACTTTACCTTGGCGGCATTTTTTTGAAAGTGAGAAGTGAAACAGAAATGGCTTAAATTTAAATGATTTTACAATTGATACACTAAATATTTTTTTATAAACGATTTACTTTAATAAATAATAGGAAGAAATATATTATGACTGATTTTACACAAAAGTTTTATGACAGGATTGCTCCAGTTATTGATTTAAGAAAAGCACGAGAAAGTTTAGCAACAATAGTAGAAAGTACCTGTTTGCAGTATTTGCCTGAATTAAGGATAACAATAATTAGTTAATATAATTCAATGTGATATAATTTTTTTGCAAAGATATATTTTTTTAGGAGTAAGTAATGAACAAAGCTGAACTTATCAAGGCAATAGGCGAAAAAGCAGATATTCCAAATACTGAAGCAACCAAAGTTCTTAATGCTTTTTTAGAAACAGTGACTGAAACCTTGCAAACTGGTCAATCAGTAGTTTTAGTAGGTTTTGGTACTTTCCTAGTAAAAGAAAGAGCAGCACGTATGGCTAGAAACTTACAAACTGGCAAACCCATTAAAATACCTGCTAAAAAAGCTCCATTATTTAAAGCAGGTAAAACACTAAAAGAAAGTGTAGCAGCAGCTAAAACAAAAGCGAAAACTAAGAAACAATAGTTAATATGTATTAGTGTGATTACCAGGCGATTTTGACGTGAATTAGTTAAGATCTAATCTGACAGACTGCTTTGTGCCACAAGCAGCCGTAGCAATGCCGAGTACAACGATGGTCTTCTGTTGCTGTTTCCGCATATGTTGGTTGAATTATGTTCTTAAACACAGCGTCAAACATTAGGGAGCTTTAATTGTCTAAAATAAAAAAATATGCACTATGGCTATTAGTGCTGTGCATTATTGTTGTGGTGAGTGCAATTCCTGCAATAGTCTTTTTTATTAACTTCAGTGGCGATTTATCCAGTGATTCTTCTAAATGGGCTGATTTTGGATCTTATATGTCAGGAACAACAGGGTCTCTTCTTTCAGCGTTAAGTATCCTAGCCTTAATCTATACATTGTTTAAGACATCACAAGATAATAAAGCTTCACATGAATTGACTATGAAGTCAATTGAAAAGGCAGAGTTTCAAACAAAAATCATGGAGAGAGAGTTTAGAATAAATCTCCTAAGAAGCTATATTTCAAACTTAAATCGATCGCTAGCAGATAAGATCTTTTATGATGTTAATGGGAATAAAATCACCCAATCATCATTTGTTTCTGAATGCTATCGTAGATTAGGAATATCTATTTGGGCGAGGATGTCCAACACTATTGTAGAAAACCGATGTGGTTTTGATTTTTACTTGCTAAGTAGCATATTGTCAGATTGTAAAACAACATTTCAGTCTGAAACAAAGAGTTTATTTTATGTATTGGATTTGATATATCGATGCAATGATGATGAGTTAAAAACATTACTTATTAAAACTTATCATTCAGACATCGATGAGGATATTGTATTCTGGCTTAATGGGTATGCGTATATTCATAATTCACATATACAGGAGATTTTTGAAAAAAATATGGGTTCTCTTCTCTTTATTACAGAAAGGGCTGCTAATGAAATCAATATTGGTACAGAGCATGCTGATAAAAATTTAGGCCCTCCTCATAATAAGCAAGGAACTTAACAAAAAATCTATGAATGTCTAATCTAAGGCGCATCTTGGTAGGCGTTATGTCAGCTCCTCGCTCGTTGCCGACTGTCGGGGTTAATCACATCAATACATTTAAATAGCTGACTATCTACAAAATGTCTAATAAATTAACCCCTAATAAATAGAAATTGACCAATTTCTATTTAAACGCTGTATTTTTTCTATAAGATATTAATCTGGATCTCATCATGATAAACAAGAGGTCCAGATTACATGTCTATTCTTACCAAACCCATAGCACTTTTCATGCTACTTGTGGTAGGTGTTCTATCTACTGCGACAGGCAATGCTGAAGTACTTATCTTTACTGATCAAAAACACCCTGTTTACAACGTAGGTAATTATAAAGTCATCTATTTGGATGAACCATCCAACATTGAACAAATACTTTCAGAGGGATTATCCAATAAGCCAGAAGAAGCAAAACTACAAGCAACAGAACGCATAAGCAATCCTACGCTTCAAAAATCATTAATAGAAAGCTACTTACAAGTTGCTAAAGCTTGGCAACTGGGTATTACCAAAGTACCTGCAGTAGTAAGTGAAAACTATGTGGTATATGGGCAAGCCGATGTTAGCCAAGCCCTAGTTTTAATCAATGATTATCAAGTGAGGAACTGAAAATGAAATGGATATTCAGCTTACTGTCTATGCTATTGCTTGTAATAGCGACACCTGTTAATGCTCAAAAATTAGGGGGAGGTGGAACTAATACAGCAGAGATAACCAGTTCAGCGATGTCACCTTCTTGTATGCAGTGGACACCAGTAGGTGTTTGTTTGTGGATGGAGTGCAATCCAAAATGTAAAGTAAAAACATCAGTGAAAGTCAGGCATTTTGTACCTGAAGCAGTAGTCTCAACCTATGCTGATACAGGTTCAAACCCTTGGCAAGAGGTAAGTCCTATGTCTTTACCTGTGCCTGGTGCTGAAGGAGGTGGAGGCATGGTTCAAAGTGATGGAGGACGGAATAATCATGCCAAATTCAAAAATGCTGATGTCATTGGTCACCCTGGTGGCTATGCCTATAGTGCAGTAGATGGTGGTTATACCTGCGAATCAGCTACCCAACCCTTTTATCCCTATTTTTTAAGTACCTTAGATACCATTGGATGGCGTTTTGGTATTCCTGAAATGATTTATCCAGAAGCTTTAGCACCTGGTATGCGAGAAGTAGGGAGCATATTCTCTGGCAATATGTGGGGTAATGTTTATCCAAGAGAAGGTACCATTGTTCAACCTGATGATTATAAATCAGCAGCAATGGCAGCTCAGAGAGCAGCCGATATTACAACACGATCAGGACAACCACATGTCTATACCCAAATAAAAGGACATGCCCGTGATGGCTATTGGCCACCAGAACAACCCGTTATCGAAAATGATGATAGTACCCATACATGGCAACAAATATCACCCTCTACTGAAAAAACTTGCGATGTATTTCCTAATACCGAAATGACAACACGTAGTGCCAATGATGCTTATGTTTTTGCTCTATGGCGACCTTACCGTTGTTGTAAAAAAGTAGGCGATATTTTCTTAGGCTCAATAGGTAATTAAACCTCCCAATATTAAAAGGAATAGTGATGAAAAAAACATTATTAGCTTTATTGATTGCTTCAATGGCTAGCACATCCATAGCCAAAGACTACAGTGTTACTACTTCAGGAGAGGTAGTAGAAGATTATGTTATGTACAGTATAGGTGGTGGTAATGCTTCAGGTGTACCACTTACTTATACCAAACCAAATACTATTGGTCTAGGTTTAGAGTGGAACTCCAATCTTATCTGCGGAAACATGGATATGATGGCCACTGTACAAAACCAACTTAATGGAATAACTAATGGCTTTCAACAACTAATGGGCGAAGTTGTTGACTCTGCAACAGGGGCAGTACAAAGCCTACCTGCGATGTTAATCCAACGTGCTAATCCTGGTCTTTATGAACTACTAAGCAATGGTGTACTGCAAGGCAGATTAGATTTTGATAAATCAAAACTAGCTTGCCAAGCCATGTCTGCCAAACTAGCAGATGTAGTCACTAGTGCTGCCTTTGGAGCTGTCTCAGATGGTCAAGCTATGCAAGATATGTTAGGTGCAGCAGATGGAGCAGTTACAGGAGCATTGGGTGATGGCTCTGGTGTTGACGCAGTATCAGCTATGAAAGGCCTAGAAGAAAATTTAGGACAAAATGGTATGGCATGGTTAGGAGGAATGGCAGCAGGTGGGGTCAACCAAGAACCTATTAAAATTACTGCGGATAGCGTCAAAGCAGGTTATAACGCTATTAATAACCGTGATGAAGGCGATACCTCCTCTATTAGCACAGGTGATTGCAAAGGAGGTGCTGCTTGTACGATGTGGAAATCTCCTGAAGAAGCTACAGAATTTGCTCAACGTGTAGTAGGAGAGTCTGAACGACAAACCTGTCGTACTGAAGGATGTAAAACTTCTGACTCAACAGGTGGGGTAGGATTGACACCACTGGTACAAGAAGAATATGAGAAACGTTTGGAACTTATGCAAGAATTGTTATCAGGTGCTAAACCCATTACCCCTGAAAACCTAAAAGAAGTATCCAGTGATATGTTACCAGTGACACGTGGCGTGATAGAGGCCTTAAAAGACGATCCTGATCAAGGTATCCTTGCACAACGTATAGCTTCAGAAACAGCGTTATCCTCTGTTTTAGAAAAAGCCTTTATGCTATTACGTTTAATGCAAGCAGGGTCAAAAAATCCACGTATAGAAGAAATGAAACCTGTTTCCATTGCGGTAGCCAACAATATCAAACACCTCAAAGATGAAATGGAAATCATCAAAATGGAGCTAGATTTAAGACAAACCCTAGCTAATAACACTGCTCGCATGGTACTAGAGCGTCAAGCTTACAATGCAGCCACCTCAAGATCTATTGAAGCAGCAGATCCAGATAAAGATCGTTTCAATAAACTCAATACGACACAACAATCAACAGGTGGTATCGATGAATAAATTCTGGCAATACTCCAAGAAAATACTAACCAGTGTGTCAGGCCTCTGCCTATTAATGCTAATAACAGCCCTATTAATCTCATCAATAGGTACCTTATTATCGGGTGGTATTCAACAATGGCAAACAGTACTCAATAATGCTGCTTGGTACTTTCTTATTTGGCGACTAGTCATCTATATAGTGGTGGGGTATTTCTGGTATGCCACCATAAAAATCTATCATAGAAAAAATAACCAAGAAGGTGTTGAGAAAATGCACAAGTTAGGTTGGTTAGCTGTAATCATGATCGTCCTAGTAGAAGGCTCAAAACTATGGGGAATGATCAATGACTACTAATAGTTTTTTAGAATACTACCTAACCTTATTAGCTTGGATTATCAACAACAGTATTTGGAATACATTAGTAGCAACAGGTTTATTTGCTATTCCACTTATTTCCATTATTATCAACGAATGGATTACAGCACGAGGTGAAGGGGCAGACGAAGGTAACAAAGGAGCATTAGCTTTAGCAAGGGTTGAAAATAAACTTTTTACTGCCTATGTGGTGATCTTATTTTGTTGTATTCCGATGCTTAATATCTCACTAGAACACATGAAATTTGACTCAAGTCGGAGTACTACCTGTGGAGTGAGTGTACCTGAACCTAGTAAAACAGGCTATGCCACTAGTTTTGAAACAATAGGTGATCAGTCGGCTAGTGTGCCTATATGGTGGTGGCTCATTCATGCAATTAGCAAAGGAATTACTTCAGCAGCTACAGCGTCTATTCCTTGTGCTCCTGATATTAGGCAAATATCAATGGAAGTTGATACAACACGTATTGAAGATCCAATCTTACTGCAAGAAGTTTATGACTTTACCAACGATTGTTATGGTCTTGCTAGAGCTAGGCTTTTCAATAACAAACCTTCTTTAACGGATGCACAAGCCTATGATGTGAAATGGATAGGATCTGACTACCTACTTAATACACCTGGCTATTATGACAATGCTTATTCTAAATTACCGCGTAAGAATTGGCCTTGGAATGAAGCCAGAGATACAGCACGTGCACGTACCGCTAATGGGGGAGGTTATCCAACATGCAAACAATGGTGGTCTGACTCATCAATTGGGCTTCGTGATCGTTTAGTAAATGCAGTAGACCCTACCTTATTAACTCGCTTAAAGGGTTGGATTACATGGTCCAGTAGTAAAGAGGTTGAAGATGCTACATTACGTCAACTGGTGAGTCCAGAACACCAGAAAAAAGCCTTATCTACAGGTGAAATATTTCAAGGATATGGTGCAAGTGGTAGACCTTCTATTGCTAATAATGTTGGTCATGGCATTAACAATACTGTCAGTAATGTGGGATTATTTGCAGAAAAAGCACAATTTTATCCTAAGATGAATGCTATTAGAACTGCATTACCGATGGTACAGGCTTTTTTAATTATGGCTCTTATTATTACCTTGCCTATTTTAATGGTAATCAGTACCTATAATTTGAAAACTGTCTTTACAATAACTTTTGGGATGTTTACTTTGCATTTTATGACCTTTTGGTGGGAATTAGCTCGATGGGCTGATTCATCTTTATTAAGTGCTTTATATAAAAATGAAAGTTGGGGATCAATGGCAAAAGGCTATTTTTTACCTGTCTCAATCGTTTCAGATGGTACTGTACAATCTCAAGTAATGGATTATGTAAATGGTGCAATGTTTTTAATATTACCCATGTTTTTTGTTTCTACAATGGCTTGGGCTGGTTATCATGTTGGAGGAGCAATAAGTGGTTTATTAGAGAAGGGAACAGCAGGATCAGGTGCAGCAGCAGCTACTGGTGCAAACACCACAAAACAAATAGTAGAAGGAGCAATAAAAGCAGCAGCTAAAGGAAAACCAGGTTAATAAAAAAGGCTGAATAATCAGCCTTTTAGTTTATTTGTAATTACCATCCTCATCATATCGCCAAGGATATTTATGGTGATGTTCTGATGAGCCAATAGTTTCTTCTAGTATTTGTTGTGAAGTCTTACTATCAGAAAACCAAAATGCCATGATAGCTAGAACTCCAAATAATATCCAACTACCTATAAATACTAAAAAAACAATCAGTGCTAGTTTAAATAGTAGACCTAAAATACGAGTTAAAATATAACCACAAGGTATTTTATTTTGTAAAGCTCTAGCAATTTTCAGTTCTTGAATCGTAATTAGTTCATAACCACGACCAAGCACTCTGCGAGTCCTTTGAAATATTGTTGGTCTGGTTTGAGTAGTCATTGTTTGTACCATGAATTAAATTACTGTTTGAATTATTTATACCACTATTAAGTAGAATAATAAAGTGTTTTCAGCAAAAACTTTTGGCTTGATTTTGTAACGAATCTATTAGTAATAGATTCGTTCATGGTGATAAATGAGAGTATAGAAACTCTGATGTGGAGAAAATATAAATAGCAGATTTTAGCAATAGAGATTAGAAAAACATTGACATAACAATATATTTGATTATATTAAATAGTTATGGATTACTAGTGTTACTAGTACCTACCCAGTGAGCTAAAGACCTTTAAAGCTCAGTACAATTTGACTAGATTGTATGGTCTATCCGCAAAGTCGATATAAGCGCACGGTAGCATCGACGGTTACTAAATATTAGTAATGTGTGCTTTCTAAATTGTCAATTTATAACCCTATGGGAGCGTTCCCACTAGGGCACCTCCCATGTATTACATAGGAGGCAAATTATGTCAGCATTATGATGCAGACACACTAACAATTTATTAGATATAAAGCTGTATATTATTATCTAAATTATTCAATCAATTATCCACCCACCTAGACGGGGAAATACTTTCCCTGTTAAGCGGTGAGTGTTTCTCCGTTTATATCGGAGAAACAAATGGATAACGCTTATACACTGCAATTTAATGATTGTAGGGCAACTGCTAATCAAGTTGAACCTATAAAGATAAGCATCATTATCTGTAATGTGGTTTGTCATTATATCAATGATAACCAAATAACCATTACTTTTACTGATGCGATTACTTGTCAAATGGCAAGGGACATTTTAGGTGACGAAGATTGGCAGTTTAAAAGTGAGAAAATAATTTATGGTACTCATGTCAATGAACTTGGTTACAAGATTCAACGACATTATTTTAATTCACTGTCAGTATTAACTGACTTTTCTGAAGTGAAATAATGACCATAAATTTTAACCCATAAGGGGAATACTTTTCCTTTATGGGAGTGGTATTTCCTTAAGTTTTTAAAGAGGAAATACCATGAAAGTAATTAATTCTATTTATCTTTTTATCAAACATTTATTGCTAAGTGTTTTTAGGACTAAAAAACGATTATTTAGTGATGAGGAGCGAGAAAGATTAGATGCTTCGTTTAGAAGGATTTGTGCTATCCAGTGTGAAATATTTGCAGATGAACCTAAATCTCAAATAAAAGGTAAAAAGTTTCTGGAGTGTTCAGAGGGTATTTTTATATTACCTGATAATTTTACAAAAGATGACTTTTTAGCAATGCAAGGACTAGTACAAGTTAAACCAGAGACAAAGCATAAAAAAGAAAATTGCTAATTTGCAATTACTTACCCATAAGGGAAATACTTTCCCTATGGGAGTGGTGTTTCCCTTTTATTTAATTAAATGGAGAAACACCATGAGAATTACCAGTAATGATGTACAAACATTAATGTTATTAGTAAAACGTTTCATGTTAGCACTAATGATGGGCGTTAAATATGTAGCAGTAGGAAATAGTGCTGCACTTAATGAAATAACTTTAGGTAGTGACCAGGTAGAGAAAAAGCCAACACCTTCTAAAAGGAGAGTAAGGCAATTTTCACCAGTGGTTATCAATCAAGATATTTATGATATACCTGCAATGGTAAGGCTTCATAAAGTTAAATTAGATAAGTGGCAAGAAGAAAATCTAAAACCTATTGCATTAGATAAAATCTTAAAAGAACATTATGAACAATTGACAGCCAAAGGTTTAAAACCAAGCAATCTATATTTGGATGTTTAAATTGTTATTAATTGTTATTCGATAGTAATCAAACCTATAGCCGATCATTTGATCGGCTTTTTTAATATTACTTGATGCAGCTTTAGCTCTTAAAGTTAACTTAAAGCTATTGACACAACTAGATATTTAGATAAGAATAAAGTTTCACAGCGTCATCGTTGATGACACTGCCCAGTGAGTCAAAGACCTTTGAGACTCAGTACAATTTGACTAGATTGTATGGTCTATCCGCAAAGTCGATAAAAGCGCACGGTAGCATCGACGGTTACTAATTTTAGTAATGTGTGCTTTATACATACAAATTCTATTACTGTTAACAGTGTTAACAGAAGATCAATTCACCCAATTGGGGAAATACATTTCCTCAATACTGGGACTCGTGTTTCTCCAATATCTATTTATTTTATTTATTGGAGTTAAATATGATTACTATCCCAGGTACACTTACCATTGTTACATTGGATGGACGTTTTGGTCCATTTAATACAGCAAAATTGACTACATCAATAGGCGAATTTGTTGTCAAAGACAAAGAACTTGACCAGTACAAAGCAGGCAAGTATCAAGGCCAATTTGTGATAGATAAGATTCAACCTTCACATTACTGTTATGGTAATCGTTTTGTCGTTGAGTGTCGTGCTTATTTAAATAGCTTCGAACTTAATGAAAATGATGACTTAACACCTGAAGAAGAAGCTGCTTTTTCTACGAATGCACAAGATCCGTTAGAAGAAGAAAAGCCATTTACTTCAGATTCCTCTAAAAAATATTCAAAAGCAGCACCTAAACCTGCTAAGAATAAAGCAAATTCTAAACAAACTAATGACTCTACAGCAGAAGCTGCAACAGATAAATCATCTGATGATGAAAAGCTGTTTGGTTTACTATGGCCACTTGGTAATAGTATAAAACTAGATTCAACTTGTGATCGTGAAACAATGCGTATGCAGAAGGCACGATTAGAAGAACTTGGTTATGAATTTGATTTTCGTACACAACTTTGGAATTTAATTACCGCATTCTAATTCTAAACCACTTCACACTATTAATCCCGTCAGGGTAACTCCCTGGCACGAGCACGGGATTACGCTGACCAAACGATGAGGAAACAAGCATGGGATGGTTATACTGCGAACATTCAAAACAGTCTTTAGTAGAAAGATTAACTAAACCTTGGGAAGATAACGATTGTTCAGTACATACAATTAAACATTGTATTCGTAAAGAACGAGGAGAAATCATCTTGTGGACAGTTAATGAGTATACCTTTAAAAAAGATAATGATTTTTATGGAAATCGACAAGTTGGTGATAAGGCCAAAGTGATTCATTGCATTATTATTTCTCAACATCCAGATTATTCATCTGGTTGGAACAGTTGGGGGTACAATGCGATGAGTGAATCAGCAGGTCCTTATTATTATCGTTGTCCCATGAGCTATTTAAGACTTGCTGATGCAGGTATTGATAGCAAATGGCGAGAAGAAGTAAAAAATTATCACCAAAGACTACGAAACAAACAAAAATTTATCATGCAGTTAATTCAAAAGTAGACTGCTATATAAATTAACTTCACCTTACTGAAGGGTAGCTATAAATCCTTCAGGAAATATATCTGCCCTTTATATTTCTAAAGGAAATTAATAATGGGCGTAATGTTATTATTTGAAAAAACACCTTATGCTTCAGTTGAAACAGTTGGAGATTTCTATAGTCGAGCAATGCTACATTGGTTAAACAAAAATGTTTGTTTAGTCGATGCTGCTGTAGATGTAGAGCTTCATAAAGGACATATACATCATTTAGTAAATGACCTTAATCGACTGACTACTGAAAATCGTGATCAGATTTTTCCTCTATCTTGGGGAGAAAATGAAGAAGATTATTGGAAGTATGTGGCAGAGGTAAAAACTTGGGCAGAAAAAATACTAAAAGAGTTTGATTTTAGCAGTAATAAACTCAGTTTTTCTGCCTCTTGGTAATCTACATTAAAACTTAACTAACCCTCTAGGGGCATTTGCCTCTAGGTAAATGCTTTTAGATTTATTCATAGGAGTATTTACAATGGGTTTAGATATAACAATGAGCTATAGGCCAAAGTCAGATTATGCAGAGCTGACAACATTTGGATATAACAACCCGTTATTTGCATGGGTTGAAAAGCACATTATAGAAGAAATAGATATTGATACAGAGGTCTTAATTACTCTAGAAAATCTCCAAAAGTTAAGAGATACATTGGAACAACTTAATGAGACTAATTGTCAGGAGCTATTTCCTGTCGATGATGACTTATATTATGGTGTTCAAGAGTATAACCAAGACTATTGGAATTGTGTAGCTGAATTAAAGCGATGGGTAACAGATACCTTAAGCACATTTGATTTTGAAAAAAATGATCTTTTATTAACTGCTTGGTGGTAAAACACAAAGCTAATACACCCCTAGGGGCATTTAATGCCCTAGGCGTTGATGCTCCTTTTATTTAATGAATAATTAATTGGAGCAGATTATGTATACAACAAATGCAGTCAGAAAAGAGGAGAATACTACTTCTCTTGAAAAACACATGCACAGGTTAGAAGAAATACCTGACTTAATGTGTGATGCTTGTGTGGTAGATAAATACAACAACTTAGTCTTCTTATCAGTATGGGGACGTGATACAGCACTACAAGAGCTCTATTCACGAATTACTCTTGCTAAAAAAGACAAAGAATTTGGATTGGAATACCTAACCTTTAAAATACAGGGTGTACGTACACGGGTTTATGTTGGCAATGTTAAAGAGCTAACAAAACGATCCACTAGAACGTATAAACAAACCAAGTTTGGCACCTTATTACATACATGGATATTTGATAAGAGTTGTATCAAGCCTGACAAAGCTAATCATACTGCAACAGTACTTCTTGAAGGAGAAATACCAATAGAAGAATTTGCTCAGTATCATTGGTCAGTCATCAAAGATATATGCCCGTTACCTTTGTTAGATCATTGGCGATCAGAAATCACACCATTATTGATTGATCATAAAATGTGTGAAGATCTGAAAACCTTTTTTGGACAAGTGGGAGGAGTACGTCTAATACTAGATATACCCAAGCTCGAAGAATCAATGGGAGATCTTATCCTACGTGATAGATTAACCACATATCCAACACACCATACTGGCTTACAGCATTAATAAGGAGGCTAGATATGGCATTAATATTTCCAAGAGTCGCAGCAAACTTTGCGAGAAATGGTTATTATCCAACAGATGAACCTACTATTGAGCGTATTCTAAATGCGATAGCTGCCAAAGACCCAAACCAACGTATCAGGATCATTGATCCGACAGCAGGTGAGGGGGTAGCAATAGCTGAAGTAGCGCATCATTTAGGACGTGAAAATGTTGAAGCTTATGCTGTGGAATATAACCGTGAACGTGCTGATCATGCCAGTACCTTAGTAGACCACTGCTTACGCAGTGATCTGATGGATACAGTTATCAGCAACACAAGTTTTGGATTCTTATTTTTAAATCCGCCTTATGGTGATATGGCCCCTGGTTACAACGGAGCTATTTATGACCAAAGTAAAGGGCGTAAACGATTAGAAAAACTGTTTTATCAAAAAAGCTTTCCGATGCTTCAGTATGGTGGAATATTGACCTTCATTATTCCCTATAACCAACTGGATGACGAACTAAGCACATGGCTTTGTAACCACTTCTCACAACTGAGAATTTATGAAGCAGTCGATAAGCAGTTTAAACAAGTAGTGATTCTAGGTGTTCGCACTAAAAAATCCGATCTTGATTTAGCTGATCGTAAAAAAATGCTAGGTGTATTCAAAGCAATATACCTAGGAGAAATGAAAGCAGAAGAACTACCTCAAGATTGGCCTTATGATCCTTATCTTGTACCTAGTAGTAAAGCTGAACTACAAAACTTTTATCAAATAACTATGGACCCTGCTGAACTAGCAAGAGAAATAGCTAATTTAAAAGGATTGTGGCCAGAATTTAATCTGCACATGAAATACAAACAAAGTGTTCCAAGAGCACCTGTGACCAAACCTAGAGACTGGCATATTGCAATGGCTCTATCCGCAGGTGAGATCTCAGGCCCGATTCATTCATCTGAAACAGGCCAAACACTGATAGTAAAAGGTGATACCCATAAAGAAAAGGTAGAACACACTGAGTGGAAAACCGAGCAAGATGGCAGCAAAACATTTATCAGAACATTGATAGATAAGTTTGTACCTGTTATCAAAGCATGGGATATGACCGATGGTTCACCCTATAAGGGCAAAATCATCACTATCACTACAGTAAAAGATCCAGAGCCAGAACAAAACGTTAATAACGATGGAGTAGATCTATCTAGTTTTTTATTTCCAATAGGTAGATTGCTAATGACCAGAGGTATTGATGATCTAGTTCAACAAGGCCTTGATTTATTGCCCTATGTTACAAGGCATGGTCAAGGTGATTGGGGTGATGGTTATGAATCTGATAACAAACAAAATGATCGAGCAGTTAAGGCGATGGTTGATGGACACCTTTATGAACGTGTCATGTCAGTTTATATCATTGATCCTGAAAATGACTTGAAAATTTGGATTATTACCGAATGGCATGGTGATGATGATGGGCATATAACCACAGTGTTATTGCCTTCAGAATACTAGCTATTTATAAAACCAACCTGTTAGAGGGTATGAAAATACCCTCAAGGTATTTCATACCTTTTTTTATGAATTTTTAATGAAATGAGAGGTATGAACATGACTATTCCAACAGAATGCTGTAACAGCATACATTTAACTAATGCTATCGAGATTGATGGAAAAGTATCACTTATTGATATATTTCTTAATGGTGTTGTACGTGTCCGTGTTACAAATGAAGCGGGCTACGGAAAGCAACTAAGGGTGACTTTTAACAGTGAGCAATCAATGAAATTTGCATTAAAGCATACTCATTGGGCACGCAAACCAGCAGAAGTAAATACCATAGCAGCAGACATCCATGAGAAAGGTATTCGAGTTAAGAGGACTTTCTATAGAGACTTTGATCTTCTATCCAGTTTATCGGAGGGATCGAAGGATGTCTGATAGTAGCCAAGCCACAGCACAGCAATTGCAGTTTACTGGTTGTGATAATGGCTTTTTAAAAAATGAAAAGATCACTATAGAAGGAGTGATCAATTTAACATTCAGTGAGTTTAGGGGATGCTGTGCAGTTTCAATAATGTTTGAGTCAGCAGAAGCCTGTTTTATGGCAAATGAAAAATTGTCATGGCGATATGCAGATCCAACGTATGCTCCTAATACTTTAAATGGCACATATGAAAGACAAAAAGGTTTTGTTATTCAAGGCTGTTATTTTAAAAGTATGAACTATGATGAGTGATATAAATTAAAACTAACCTATAGGGTATGTAATTACCCTTGGGTACATTCATACCCATTTTTTAGGAGTATGTAATGTGTACTAATGATAAAAGATTAATTATTGCCTTATCCAATGGACATGACCTAGATGGAGAGCTTGTTGTAGACGAATGTGTACTTAAGGGTGTTAAACATATTTCATTTAACTATATGTTTGATACAGACAGTACCATAACAGTGCAATTTGATTCTGAAGAATCCTTTCAAGAGGCCTTAAAGCTGACTGATTGGAGGTTGTCTTTGAATCATAATCACAGTCTAGGTATTAATTGTGCTGAAGGTGGGGTAAGAATAGCTAATATTGTTTATGAAAAAATAGATGTATTACTTGATACTCAAGGAGCTACATCATGATTGTTTTTAAGCAAAGCAATAAAAAACTAAAACCTTATCGTTTAAGGTTTTATGGTTGTCAGGATAAACATGATCAGGATAAAGAAATTATTATTGAAGGTGTTATAAGACACTTATCTTATGTGGATTATAAAAACCACTATATCAATGTTAGTTTCCTTAATCTAGATTGGTATCTATTAGGACTTGAAGTATTAAGTTTTAATCCTTTAAGTTCTGATGCGCTGCCTAATACATTAGTTGGCATATTTGATCGTAGAAAAGGTGGTTATTTTATTAAAGGCCAATATTTTAAGTATTTGGAGCAAAAATAACGACAGCTGATCATTAAGCTACAACTTAAACCTACAGGGTATGAAAGTACCCAAGGGTTAATTCATACCCTTTTAACAGGAGTATGAAATGCAAATAAGTCTTTTTAGTGGTTATTTTCCTCCAGAGGACGATGACGAAGAACAACTAAAAGAAGGGCCAGTAGTTAAAAATATCGTAAAAATGGATTACATGATTACGGTAGGTTTAGCAGTTTGGTTTAGTAATTTAACCGATCTTGAAATTGCATCTCAACAAACAGGGTGGCCTAGAGATAGCGAAGAACTTTGTTTAATCGTGCAAGAATTCTATGATCAAATTGTTATTAAAGACAGAGAAACAGACGAAGTAACTTATTACGAACGTCTTTTTATACACGAAAATTAATTTAAATCCCACAGGGTATGAACAATACCCTATGGGAGTACTGTGTTCATACCTTGTTTTTCTTATTTTTTGGAGAAACAACAATGAACACAGCAATACAAAACATACCAGGTAAGGGACTAGTACAAGATTTAAGCGTATTTATTAATACGTTTAAAGGGCAGTTACTAGACTCACTAGGACAATCTAATCCACCTGTGTACACACCTGAAAAAGCCAATCCTATTCGTCAAGCGATTATGGATAACCTTATTCGTCAGCCATTCCCTGCCCAAGCAGAGATAGTGCAAGCAGTTTGTGCACTGTTAATAGACAGCAACGAACCTGCGGCTATTATCAATGCAGAAATGGGGACTGGTAAGACAATGATGGCTATTGCGATTGCAGCGGTATTATTTGCTGAAGGCTATAAACGATCACTGGTTATATCACCACCCCATTTAGTTTATAAATGGCGACGTGAAATACTAGAAACAGTACCTCATGCCAAAGTATGGGTATTGAATGGTCCAGATACATTAGCAAAGCTTCTACAAGCGAGAGAGGCTTTAAAGGTAAAAAGTGAAGATGTACCAGAATTTTACATTCTAGGTCGTGTCAGAATGCGTATGGGCTACCATTGGAAACCTGTATGTAAAAATGGACGATTTGTAGAGCGTTATCTGGATGAAGATTCACAAAAGACCTTTACAAAAATAAGACCAGCAGCCTGTTGCCCAGACTGTTTTAGTCACATCATTAATCCAAAATCAGAACAACCTTACACACCTGAAGAGTTTTGTGAGATCAAAAATCAACAACAGTGTGAAAGTTGTGGTAGTAAGCTTTGGACATTAATGAATGGTAAAAAAGTTGAGCATAAGCAAGCTGACTCAGAAGCTGAAGAAATCGAGCAACAAGATTTTCGGAAGCAACTGGTTAAAGAAATGTGCAAAATCCCTACGATTGGTACTGCAACAGCTAACAAACTTATTAATACGTTTGGAACTGATTTTATTGCAGAAATGCTCGTAGACAATGTACATAACTTTATTAACTTAATGGATGAAAAAGGTGACTTAATCTTTAATGATAGCCAAGCAGTCCGTATGGAGCGAGCTTTAGGGAAAATAGAGTTTAGTTTTGGGCAAGGTGGATACCAAGCTTCAGAATTTATTAAACGCTATCTACCTCAAGACTACTTTCATCTACTGATCGTGGACGAAGGGCATGAGTACAAAAATGAAGGATCTGCACAAGGTCAAGCTATGGGAGTACTGGCTAGTAAAGTAAAAAAAATACTGTTACTGACAGGTACACTCATGGGAGGCTATGCATCAGATCTCTTTTACTTATTGTTCAGAGTTATTACGAGCAGAATGATTGAAGATGGGTACAAACCCAATGAGCGAGGTAGTTTAGCTACTGCCTCAACAGCATTCCAACGTGATCATGGCATATTAAAAGACATCTTTACTGAAAAACAAGGGGAAAGCCACAAGACAGCTAAGGGCAATAAAATGGTCCATAGAACGTCAAAGGCTCCTGGTTTTGGTCCTAAAGGTATTTTACGGTATGTACTACCTTTCACCGTTTTCTTGAAATTAAAGGAAATAGGGGGAGATATACTGCCAGAATATACCGAGGAGTTTGTTGAAGTAGATATGACAGACGAACAACAAGACGCTTATAGCTACCTTGTTGGTACCTTAACTACCTTACTAAAAAAAGCATTAGCACGTGGGGATACCTCACTGCTAGGCGTAGTACTTAATACCTTACTAGCATGGCCTGATTGTTGTTTTAGAGAAGAAACAGTAACGCATCCTAGGGATACAAACGATGATGGTACACCTAAAGTATTGGCAAAAGTAGAAAGCCTATTTACGCCAGTGAACATCATGCCCAAAGAAGCAGAACTGATTCGAATTTGCCGAGAGGAAAAAGCGAATAATCGAAGAGTCCTTGTGTACTCAACCTACACACAGACTAGAGATACAACGCATAGACTCAAGACTATTCTAGAACGAGAAGGTTTTAAGGTAGGTGTCTTAAAATGTAAGCCAGAGGAACGTGAAGACTGGATTTTGGCACGTGTAGAGGAGGGCATTGATGTACTTATCTGCAATCCAGAACAAGTTAAGACAGGCCTCGATTTACTGGACTTTCCTACTATTGTTTACATGCAAACAGGATTTAATGTTTACACCATGATGCAAGCAAGCAGAAGATCTTGGCGGATCGGGCAAACACAAGTTGTTAGAGTAATATTTTTAGGTTATAGGGATACGACACAGATAAACTGTTTAGAACTTATGGCCAAAAAAATAGCGGTTACCCAAAGTACATCGGGCGACATACCAGACAGCGGTTTAGATTGCTTAAATCCAGATAGTGAGTCAGTAGAAATGGCATTAGCTAAACAGCTACTGGCAAAAGCTGCTTAATAAAACAACTTACCCACTAGGGAGAAACTTCCCTGGTGGAAGTTTCTCCTTATTACTAGGAGAAAATACATGTTAGATCTACCAAACACTGTGTATAACAGTGATTATACTAAGTTAGCCTATTTAATTGCACAAAGCTTAGCTGATCTGCGTTATTCATTGCCCAATGATGATCAACTTCTCAGTGTAATTAAAAATTGTGATAGCTCAGTTGAAGTAGCACATGCTATTAACAAATACTACGTGTCACTACTAAATGAAGCATTGCTTAAAAGTGCAGGAACAGGTAAAGCTGCTGTTGCAACGCTATTAAATGTTCAATACTGGAAGCATGACGGAGATCCAAGTGGAGATCGTTGTAGTATCCATTTTTTACAGTACATGTTTGAAAATCCAACGAGAGAAGATATAAAAACATTCTGTAAATACATGGATTATTACATTTTAAACCTTCACTTAGGTGGTTTTAATGGTCATACAACCTTTTCAGTGACATTACCTCAAAAAGCTCTTAATCAGCTAACAGAGGAAAAACTGGATAGGTATATGTGTCCATTAATGTTTCGTAGTGGTGAAATAAATAGTCAGCCTACCATTACAGGCTATCTATTAGATGTTGGCCTTATGCGGCAACATGATACTGAAACTAAAAATCACTTTGGCTTTGTTCAAAGAACATTCGATGTGATTAAGGACTACAACCGATTTATTCTACATGCAGAAGATTTTTTACCTGATTATTTGATAATTAATCTAGCTGAAGAATAAAAAACTTTAACCAACACCCATTGGGGATATTCCCCAGTGGAGTATCTCCAAGTTTATTACTAATTAACTAATGGAGATTATAAAAATGGCAATTTTTAATAGTGGTCAAATACTTGTAAGGTATGGTGGTACGAGCCTAGCTAGTTACTTATATGAGTTTGTTTGTAAGATTGAGCGTAAATGTAAGGCCTATAGAGTTCCTACAATGACGGATCTTTTGAATGAAGTAGTTGAGCATTCAAGGGATGAAATATCTTTAGCCCATAACATCAATCAATACATGATGGAACAAGCGGTTAAAGTTATTTACAGAAGTATTAATCGTGATTGTAGAGATATTATAGAGCAACAGTTACAGGTTAATAAAAAATTTGATGCAACAAATCCTGAATTTGATAATTGTGAGTTTGTTTTTTTACATCATCGGGTTCTAGGAACAAATGTAGAGTTATTAATAGAGCTTCAGAAGTATATTGAAGAATATGCAAAGAATCTTGTTAGTAACGGTATTCAAGCAAATGTGACTTTTTCACTCACCGTTCCACAACTGGTATTAGATAAGTTAAATAAGGGAGCTGTAAGTAAATATTTAGATCAGGTAACTAATCCGAATATTGAAAACAAAACTATTCCTAATACCTATTTATTACGGTTGGGAGAGATGAGGCGAAAAAAAACACGAGAGCAGGGTGTTTATTGTTACCTTAAAGCAGCAGATATACTTTGGGCACATAATGATAGTTATTGTGATGTCCCAGATGAAAATCCTGATTTTATAGTGTTAACAGTAAAGTAATGTTGTTCAATTAATTTTATACACCCATTGGGGAGATATTCCCCAATGGGGAGTATCTCCATTTTTTATTATTTTGGAGATTAATATGTCAAAAACAATAGCAAGAATTGTTGCTTTAGGTTATTCAGAACTAGCTAATGATCTATATGATTTTGTAAAAAGTCGGGGGCAATTACCTGATGAAGAAACAGTCCTACAGATACTTAAGGGTAGTACTGATTTTAATGAAATAGGTAATCAGCTAAATCACGTATTCTTAGAATGTACCAGAGAAGCCTTATTAAATGCGGTGTCTCAGGAAAACAGAGAAAAAGTACGTGCCATGCTACTAATACGGGAAGATCTACACGAAGATTCTACTCAAGATCAGTTTGAAATTAGATTTTTAGATAGAACTTTAGGCTATGTAGATACTGCTGTATTAGATGATTTCTATTTTTCATTACAAAGGTATGAGCGAGATTATCTAGCTAATAACCTTACAAGAAAAGTAACGTTTTCATTGGAGGCTCCTAATCAGTTGATTGATTCATTGTTAGCAATAGAGGGATTAAATACCTTTCTATATCAAACAGCAGTTGAACCAACGGATAACAGAGAACATGAAACTTACATTTTGCACCAAGGACTTATCAGGCAGTTATGGAGGTCACAGGAAGTTAGCTTTGAAAAGCTGTCACAGCTTCATAGCTTAATACGTCCCTATATGGGGAGATTAAGAGAGAATTCTGTTACACATCCTTTTAATGCTGAATTTATTGTGATCAATGTAAAGGCTTAATAAACCTTAAATAACCCATTGGGGATACGTCCCCAATGGGGAGTATCTCTAAATTTATTTTGGAGATAAAAATGTTAAAAGCAATGGAAACTATAGTGGCAACTGGCTATTCGAAATTAGCTGAAGAACTATATTACTTTGTGAAAAGTCTAGGGAAACTCCCTGATGGAAATGTAGTACTACGTATTTTAAACAGTGGTACTAGCATGAGTGATATAGGTAATAAGCTTAATTATCTTTTTTTGGAGGCTACAAAAGAGGCACTACTCAGTGGTGTATCTGATGAAAATCGAGAGAAGATAACTAAATTGCTAACATTAACCATTAATTTACAGGAAAACTCTAGGAAAGATAGCTTTCAAATTGGTTTTATGGGAACAATCGTAAGCCATGCAGATAGTGAAAGACTAGTAGAACTATATTACGCAATTAATAGATATGAAAAAGAGTTTTTAATTGCTGATTTAGAACCACAAGTATCATTCTCATTAGAGGCTTCTCAACAATTGATAGAGAAGTTGTTGGCAATAGATGGACTAGATAGTTATCTATTACAAACAACAGCAAAGCCTTGCGATAAGCAGGAGTTTGCTACTTATATTTTACAAACAGGACTTATTTATAAACTTTATCGTCAACGCAAGAATACTTACCTAATACGCCAAGTTAAAGCTGTCTTTAACAAGTATTATCGTAAGAGCCATTGGAGATTAGCTCACTTTAGTAAAGCTAATTTCTATGTGATTAACGTAAAAGAGAACTAAGTTCTTAAACACAACCCACTGGGGAAGCATTATTCCCTAGTGGGAATAGTGTTTCTCCAAATTAACTATTATTTATTTGGAGATTTTACTATGAGTCGTGTCATCGTGGCATTAACAGAAACTGGCTATTCACCTATTGCAGATAGTCTTTATGAGTATATTCAACTTCATGTAGATATGTTACCTGAAGAAGATGAAGTTATAGCGTTATTTAAAGAAAATGCAGGTAATTTATCAGAATATGGTCACAAGCTAAATAGATTGTTTATAGAGCGTGTACAACATATTTTATTAAGTGGGGTATTTTCACCTAATAAAGAACAGGCTAAAAAATTACTAAGAGTTGAGGAAATTTTCTGTGAGGAAGATTCCAGTAAAGATAGTTTTAAAATTAGCTTTGCTGGAATAACTTATCAAGATCCGACTACTGAAGAATTAGAAGCTCTTGATAAAATCATTGTAAATTATAGCCATACTTACTTACAGGGCAATGTAGAAGTAGCTAATACTTATACCTTATCAGTTCCTGCGGAAGTAGTGACTAAAATAAAAGAAATTGATACCGATGGTATTTGTGAGCAGATAGTTGATTACAGCTGTGGCGTATCCAGTACTCATATTATTGAGACAGGGTATCTACGAGAAAGTGGTGAAACATTAGGTCATCAGGCCCTTGAGTACTATGACGCTATTTGGAAAATAATCAGTGATTATATTCCAAACTTTATGGAGATTAAGGGGCATAAGCCTGATTTTTTAGTTCTTTATGTATCCTATGCAGATTAGGGGGTATTTATGAAAAATAAACTCTACTTTACACTGTGTCAACTAGAGGGTGCTCATATTGCACAAAATATCTATCCATTTTTGGTAGATTCAGGTCTTATTCCTGATGTTGAAGATACATTAGAGTTAATGTTTGATGCTTATTCAAGTGTTGAAGGTAAAATGACTACTGATGAAATGGCAGCATTTATGAATGTAGACCTAAGAGAAAGACTAAAAACATACATTGAATGTCATTTAGTCCAAGTGGAGAACAGAGAAAAATTGAGGGAGGCATTAGTTTATGATGAATACACTAATGTTAAAAATCCTAGTCAAGATCTGTTTTGTATATTTTTTCAAGGTAAAGGTTATAGTCCAACGGTTGAAAACATTGAAGCATTATGTAGAGCAATCAATGAGTTTGAACAAGCAATATAACTATTAACCATCTTTAAACATTTAACTTCTCCTATATACATAGAGATTTTATGATGAATGTCAGGAATTTTGATTTACTTATATCATATTTAAGAGAATACCATACTTTATCCAGTATCATATTCTATAGAGTATGATGCTTTTAAATTACTCTATTAAGGTGAAAATAAACTAAACTATGAGGTTAATTACTTTAATACTTGTACCTTTAGCCGCTCAAGCACAGCCAAGTACTTTCTTTGAAGCAAAGCAACTAACTAATCAAATCTACTTTGATAACAATACCGAACTTTACTGTGGATGTACCTACAATAAACATAAACAAATCGATTTAAATAGTTGTGGCTACAAAATTCGTAAGAATACCCAACGTAATCGTGCTGAAAGAGTAGAGTGGGAGCATGTAGTACCTGCGGCAGTGATAGGAAAACAACGTCAATGTTGGCAGAAAGGCAAACGTAAATATTGCCAAAATAATGATCCTGAGTTTGCTAAAATCGAAGCAGATCTGCACAACCTTATTCCTGTGATCGGAGAAGTGAATGCTGATCGTCAAGACTTCATGTTTGGATGGCTACCTGGTCAACCTTCTAAATATGGTCAATGTCAAACCATCATAGACTTTAAAAAACGTAAAATAATGCCTAGACAAGAAGTAAGGGGTATTGTGGCCAGAATTAGTCTCTATATGTATGATCGTTATCATTTACGATTATCAACACAAGATAAACAACTTTTTCAAGCATGGAACAAAGCTTATCCTGTTACTCACTGGGAAAAAACTAGAAATCAACGTACTGCTTGTATTATGGGATGGGGCAATAACTATATTTCAACAGTTGATTTAACTAAATGCCAAACAAAATAAATTAAAAAAATAATATGAGTTTTATGACGTACTAGAATAATTAAAAGTCGTTATGTAATTTAAATAAATTCTATAAAATGTATGGTTAATTATCATTAATGGTGCTGTTAATGCAGTAGGGGGATGATAATTATATGAGGAATTACATACCTATGTACAAGTGATAACATAGGTTCGAAGGAGTAACGAATTGTTTTATAATGCTAGTGAAACTCATTTTCAATTATTTTGGGACGACTCTTCTGCACAAAATAATCAACTATCAATAGCTGAAGAACAACCTAAAACAGCAATAGATAAATTACAAATATTATCTTTTCAAGGAGTCGAAGGTATATCAACACCTTATGCTTTTGAAATAACCTTAATTAACAAACATATCCGTTTTGATATTACTCAACTCCTAAGTAAATCAGTCTTTATAAGTTTTACTCCTGAAGGCACATCTGGTAATGGTACGCATGGAATTGTACAGAGTGTTAAAAGAGGGCCTATAAGCCAACACTATACAACCTTCTCTATTATCATTACACCACGTTTTACTAACCTAATGCGTAGAGTTAATCAACGCAAATTTGTTCAAAAAACTACCCCTGATATTATAAAAACCATCTTAGAAGAACATGGTCTGATGGAAGGAGCTAACACTGGCTTTGAATACAAATTCAAAGAAAGCTATCCAGTCAGAGATTTTTGTGTTCAATACGATGAATCTGACTACCATTTTGTGTCGCGCCTTTGCCAAGAAGAAGGTATTGCATATTACTTTCAACATGAAAGTAATGGTCATAAAATGATTTTTACTGATGCCATGCCATTCTTTCCAAGCATAGCAGAAGCAGTTAAATACATGAGTGATACAGGCATGGTTGCAGACCAACAAGCCTTAAAATACTTTGATGTATCACTTGCTTCAAAAACTCAAACAGCAGCATGGCGTGACTACAACTTTACCAACATGAAAATCCCTGAAGGGGCTAGTCAAGGTAAACAAAGCCAAAAAGGTAACGAAGCCACAGAACCAAACTTAGAACACTACGACTATCCAAGTTCAGGTATGGACAAAGCCAGAAATGAACAACTGGCTAAAATACAAATTGAACGTCTCAGAGCTAACCACCTAACAGGTGATGGATATTCAGACATTCCAGATCTACACAGTGGTTATTACATCACTATCGAGGGACATCCTAGCCTAGATACAATGGATGCTGACAAACCTTGGCTAATTACCCAAATAAAACATAAAGGCTATCAACCACAAGTTTTAGAAGCCTTTGCAGGAACAGCTAGTGCAGCCAGTACCACTATACCTAGTCAACTGCATAAATATCTTGATATAGATACCCAGTTAGAATTTTCAGTAAATGACCAACAACAAGGTTATTTCAACGTATTCAACGCCATTCCACAAGATGTGCCCTACAGACCTGCTTTAAGACATCCAAAACCCAAAGTACTAGGTTCGCAAACAGCCATTGTAACAGGCGCAGCAGGTGAAGAAATCTACTGTGATGAGTATGGACGAATCAAAGTTCAATTCCATTGGGACAGAGAAGGTACATACGATGAAAATAGCTCCTACTGGATCAGAGTAGCAAGTAACTGGGCGCATGATGGCTATGGTACAGTTGTTATACCTAGAGTAGGTATGGAAGTGATGGTAGATTTTCTGGAAGGAGATCCTGATCACCCCATAATTTCTGGAGCAATCCATAATGGCGTTAACAAAGTCCCTTATGACCTACCTGCTAATAAAACTCGATCCGTATTTAAAACAAGCTCATCCAAAGGTGGTGTAGGTTCTAATGAACTAAGAATAGAAGACAAAGCAGGGCAAGAACAAATCTTTGTACAAGCACAGAAAGATTATGATCAACTCACTAAAAATAATCATACCGTACAAGTTAACAACAACAGCCACCTACAAGTACAAAACGAACACTCAGAAACCATAGTAAAAAACAGATACACCAAAAATAAAGTGAAGAACATCATTTAACTGAACTAGATCGTAAAACTCAAATCATGATGAACGACTACAAAGATGTAGCTATAGCAGAACATACCACAGTAGGTACAGTAAAAACTACAGAAGCAGGGATGGAAATTAATCTAAAAGCTGGAATGCAATGTATTATTGATGGTGGCTTATCCCTAACCTTAAAAGCAGGTGGTCAACATATTGTATTAAATCCCGCAGGGATATGGATGACAATGCCAGTATGGACTGGTGGTGTACCAATGGAAGGAACACCTGCTATACCAGTTCCACCATTAGCCAAAGAAAATGCAGTGGCACCGACAGTAGCTCCACCCATTATCTATAAAAATGGTTTTAAGCAAATAGCAGAAAAACAACAAGGAATCTATAGAGGAACGCTTACGCTTATCGACAACAAGCAAACCCCCATAACTGACAAATACTACAAAATAGTCACTGACCAAGGTACTGTTTTAGCTGAAGGTTTTACTGATCAGCAAGGTAAAAGTATAGAAGTAGCAACTAATGAAGGACCAGGGGCTAAAGTATATATAGGTCAAGGTGGTTGGACATTCTCAGAACAAGTGCTGCTAGCTGACAGAAATGAATGTTCAGGGTGTAGTAGTGAAGACACTCAATACAGAGGGCAACTAAACCTCGTAGACAAAAATCAAAATCCTATAGCAGATGCTTATTACAAGATAGTAGGTAGTAATGGCGAAGTATTAGCTGAAGGAATAACAAACGAACAAGGTCAAAGTGAAGAAGTTGTATCCTATACTGACTCTGAAGCAAAACTTTATTTAGGTCAAGGTGGTTGGGTACTAACAGAACAAGTAACTATTGAAGAAGAGTGCTGTTGCTAAGGAGTAAAAAATGACAGATCACAGCCAACATAACCACAGAGCGACTGCACGAATACAATTTATGGGACAGTTCGAACCGATAGTAGGAATAGGTTATCGCTTTAAATATTCTTCTGAAGAGCCTATAGAGGGTAAAACAGATGATGCAGGATATACCAAAACCTTAATAGCTGATAACAACATAATAAATAGCGAATGCGAATCAATGAGCTATATCAAAATGGATTCAGACACTATGCCTATCACCTTGAAGTACAACGTGATGATGGATCTTGGAAAGAAATAGGTGATTTTCAACTAGAAGCTGATAAAGAAAAAACCATTACAGCACAAATAGAAACCATTGTTTTACCTTTTAAACTAGAACTTGTAAAAGGTCTATAAGGCTAATGGAAAAGGAATTGTAGAGCATGACAACTACCGTAGCAGAAGCACCTCAAAAAACAACAGTTGGAGCGAAAGTAATAAGCAATACCAAAGGCGATAATTTGGTACAGTTTGATGTGACTTATTATATTAAATTCAATGTATATCTGGGAGGAATGATCCTTTCAGCGGGGAACTCATTACCCTATATTTGGGTATGTTCAGATAGCCCTAATAGTGGAACATGGACTGTAGCTAAAACAGGAACGACCAATGGAGGGGTGACTTTACCAGTAAGTAATACAGGGCAATATCGTCTATATATAAGAGAACCCCAAACATCCGATAAAGTGGGGGGCAAATTTACAATTCCTTTTCATGCATCTAGGTACGTTAGTTTACCTGCTAGAGCAGTACAGCCTCTATATGCAATTGATGTAACTGATGCAGCTGACGGTCTGGAAATTAAACCATTATTTCCTATTGAATATCCTTCTAGGCCGACAACAGGGGCAACTCAGAAAGTCTATCCAAAATTAGGTGCAAAAAAAGCACTAAATAATAAACATACATTAAAAGCTCCATTGAATATGGGGGATTACAAAATAACTTATCAACTATGGGCTGATGCAAGTCAAGCTTATGGAATACTTAACTCTTATATTGCAAAAGCTAAATATAGTGATGCTTTAAAAATTTTATACAATGGTATTTTCTTGCCTGAAGTAGTGAATAAGCAAGAAACAAAAAATGGTTGTGTTTTATTATTTAAAGATGGAAATATAGAGCGAAAATTGATCTTTCAAGACAATTCTACACAAAATGCTAGAGGATATAAATCATTTGCTAGTGATAAAACAATGGCAGCAGAAGAGGCTATTAGAAGAACTCACCCATCCGTATTTGATTACTGGCTTAAAGTGATGAGTGATTTTAATATGGTATCAGCAACAGTTAGTAGTGCTTGGCGACCTGCTATTGGATCTATATATCATCGTTACTCATTGGGGTTAGATATTAATAAATTTACTGCTAAAGTACTAAACCCTACTACTAAAAAAACTGAAGAAGTTAATGTATCCTTAACACGAGAAACTGGAAATAATGGTGCCACATGGTCACCCGTAAAAGTTAGTGAATTAACATCAAAAACTAGCATGGCTAAAACACTAACTACAAAATTATATGTTTATCTAGCTCAAGATAGAATATCTTCTACTAGAGAAATAAAGATTGAAGCTTTAGAAATGAATTTTAGTTTTTTAGGTATGCCTAAATTAGGATGGCTAGGTGCTCCTTGGGCAATGACATATACAGACCTTGGAATCAACTACAAAAGTGCAAAACCTGCAATAGCAACTAATTATGACCATCGTCATCATCTTCATCTAACCATTAAAGATGATTTGGAATAACTATTATGAAATTTATAAAATGGCCTGTTTTTATATTAATATTACTATTGAATAATGTTATACATGCTAATGCCTATAACCCTGAGTGTGAAACCTCTAGGGTTAATTGTGATACACCATTGCCTTCTCCACCAAAATCTTCTTTAAAAATGACAAAAGAAGATATCAACAGGCCTCTTAAAATATCACGTGTAACGAAATGGGATATAAGAGCCATAGTTGCTATCGGAGCAGGGGTATTTGAATTTGATCAACAAGCAAATGTAATTAATAGCAACGGAGAGCCTATGACAGGTTATCTTGTTGAATTCTTAAATGAAGATAATAAACCTTTATGGAAAGGGAATGATAAAGTTTATTATTGGTATCGACCAGAAAGAGATACTGGTGACAATTTTAATGATCAAAGTTTATTAACAGCAGGAGATGGTATTTTTATTGATGCAGGTAATAGAATATGTCCTGCCAAATGGATAGCTGAAGAATATACAGCTTTTGAAATTGATTACGCAGAGTATTATTTAGATGGTAACTGTACAAAGGCTACAAGAAAGAAAATTGGAAAAAACACATTCTGGATATACCCAATAAATGAAGAGCAAGACTCTTTTTATTGGTCCATTCAACAGATTAAAGATCCTATAAAACCAATGTATGATGCAGATGGAGATTGTTTACTGTATTGTGATAAATTGTGAAGTATAAAATCTTACTAAGACCATTACAGAGTATTTTGCATATAAGAGCATAAGCAGTTTTTGTTAAGTCATAAAAGGAACAAAGAAGGTGCAATTATTAAGTTTCATACTGCTTACTCTAATGGATAAGTTTAAGCCAACTCCAAAACTAAATGTCAGCATGCGGCCTAAAATAAAGCCAAAACCTCGTAGAAGAACCAATAAATTAGGTATTTTTCTGGTTCTAACAATCTTCTTGTCAGTGCTTGGAGTGCTAGCATTAGGAGTTAAATTCGTTGTTAAAAAAATTAAAAACAGAAATAAAAAACGAATAGAGCAACAGACAACAGAGTAAGGAAAAGATAATACTACCTATTTTTTAAGAGTTAAACTTTAACAACGGGTAGTTCATTCCATCTGGTTGTAAAACGCTTACTGAGAAAGTTTCGTTTTATACTTGTGTTAGCACTAGCTTTAGTACAACCCACTTGTATAGTACCTCTTCCCATCTTACTATTAATCTTATCAATGGTACCCATCAGTTTATCACGACTTTGTTTCTCAACTGGTTGTGAAGAATTAAATAAGTCTAATTGCATACGATCTTTATCTATGAGATCCAGTAACATAATACCTGTTTTCATAAATAAATAGTTCTTACGATAAATAGCTTTTAATCCTTCTTTAGCGGTATTAGCAATTACACTGGTATCATCAGTAGGAAAGGGTAAAGGAATAACAATAGAAGGATTGTATTGTGGGTGACTTTCTTGAAAGCGATTTGTTTTCAGAAAAACCATTACAGCTTGTGCAACAGAGTTTTGTTTTCTTAACTTTTCAGCACCTCTATTAACATGTAATCTAATGGCTTGACTCAAATAATAAAGATTACTTGTAGTATGTGACAAACTTCTTGAAGTCATTATATTCTTTTTGGGAGTCTCAAAATCATCTAACTCAATACAAGAAACTCCACGTAACTCAAGAATAGTACGTTCCAAAAGTACTGAAAAATGCTTTCTAATATACTTTAAATCGGCCTCTCGCAACTGCCAAGCAGTTTCTATTCCCAATGATAATAATTTAGTAGCGATTCTACTGCCAACACCCCATATCTCTGAAGTAGGTAATTCCTTTAATAGATCATCTAATAATGTATCATCGGCATTTAAAAGACAGACTCCCTCATATTCAGGATTCTTTTTTGCTACATGATTGGCTAGCTTCGCGAGGGTTTTACTGGATGATAGACCAATACTAACGGGTATACCTGTATTACGTTTAATGATCTTTCTTAAATGCTTACAATAATCAACAGGATTGGCATAAGCTAATAAATGAATAAAAGCTTCATCTATTGAATAAATTTCCAAATCTGAAACTTCCTCATTAATCGTGTTAAATACCCTTCGGCTCATATCTCCATAAAGCTCATAATTAGAACTAAGTAAAGTGATATGTTTACGAATATCAGGAGATATTTTAAAAGCAGGCATTCCCATAGGCACAAGAGGCTTAATCTCATTAGAACGAGCTATGACACAGCCATCATTGTTGGAAAGAATACCTATGGGTTTACCTTCAAGTTTTGGGTTAAATACACGTTCACAAGAAGCATAAAAGTTATTGCAATCAATAAGACCAATCACTAACTTCTACCTCTTAAAGAATGAATAGTATGTATGACGACACCCCATACATGAACATCTTTATCCTCTAAAGGAATAGTAGGGTATTCAGGATTGCCAGAAACCAAACAAAGTGAATTAGGCATATAAGCTAAACGTTTACAGGTTAACTCACCATCAATAGCTACAATTAAAATATCACCAACTTTGGCTTCAAGAGAACGATCAACGACTAGTAAATCACCATCAAATATTCCATACTCAATCATAGAATCACCTGCTGCTCGAATGTAGTAGGTAGCACTAGGATGTGGAATTAAATGTTCTGTAAGATCAAGTTTAGTTTCTAAGTAGTCATCAGCAGGTGAGGGAAAACCAGCTCTAACGGGGTTATTAACAAGCGGTAGGTAACGTTCAACGACCTCACGGACACCGCCAAGTACAACAGCACGGGTTATTCTGTCCAAGAGAAAATCTCCAAAAAAATTAATACAATACAAAGTCCGTAGGCCAAAATCCCTAGGCATCATGCTCATTATTTTTGGAAATGAATGCGATAAATAGAGTTATCAAAGAGGATAAAACAAAAATCATAACTGAATGATATAGCTATAAATTTATGTTAGTCAATAAGAATTATACGACTTTGGTCTAATATCAGCATTTTATGCACTGAAAAATAAAATATAATGTAATTATTGCGAATATGTATTTAGGTAAGGTTTTTAGATAGATTACATTAAGGAAAAGAAATGACAATACAACAGACTGTTACTAAAGAGACATATGATTTTCTAAAAAAGTTTGAAAGCAATTTCTGTTCTCTTCCTAATGAAGAACTGCTATCTATTAATAGTTTTAGTCTTTTATGGATGCTCTTTGAAAATAGACTACTAAATAAATCTGCTTCAGCCCAAAAAATTATTGATAAAGTTAATGAATTGAAAAAAGATAATAAGTTATCTAGTATATTTTGGATGCCACATCTTAATTATTTTCAAAATAGATACATTTCAAATGATGGTACAAATTATTTATTTGATGATCTGTATTTTCGTAAACCTGATAAAAAAGAACTAGTTAAAGCTGTTTTGTTGGGGGAAACAAATGAACCTGAAGAAACGCTTGCTGCAATATTGATAATTGTTTTACGTTTACGAAATAACCTGTTTCATGGAGAGAAATGGTCATATGGAATTAGAGATCAACAAGATAATTTTAAACAAAGTATTGATCTATTAATATCCTGTTTAACAAGGTTTATTTATGAGAAAGATTTGTGAGATAAATCCTTTTCTTAATTCAACTAAAGACATGCGCTCCAAGTATTCTTAATACATTATCTGCGTCATTAATATGTTTTTTCCTATAATTATGCTTTAAAAAAATAACACATCTTTCAATAAGCATTTATTGGTAATAATAAATCTCAAGATTATAAAATTAGTATTACATTAGTTGAAAAAAAGAACACAGTTAAATGGAAATGAGTAATTTCTATTTAACTATATTCCTACGAGGGTAAAAGGCGTAAAAAGGTCAAAAGGCTTCTAAAAGGCTAAAGGGAAGGGTAATTAAGGGGTAAGGGGCTTACCCTAAAAAGGCTTAAGGACTAATTAAAAGGCCAAAGGGAATATCCTCCACCTCGCTGCGCTCGTCGGAGAAATACATGCTCATTAAACTACGAACACTACTTGGGTTGGTGGATAAAAAGACCATACCCAGTGAAGTTAAACATAACTTGCAACAGGGTTATTTACAGCCATTATCGGCAAAAGAACTACTGCAAACAGACCTAAGACAAGCGATATTAAGTCATATATGGCAGCATACCTCCTTATCTAAAGAAAACTTCTACACCATCTATCTACTGCCTATAGAACGCTATGCTCAACTGGTACAACAATTCCCTGCCTCTGAAAGCCACCACCATGCCTATTTAGGTGGAATGCTAGATCATGGTTTAGAACTGATCGCCAATGCCCTAAGATTGCGTCAAAGCTACTTATTACCACCTGGAGCACCACCAGAAGACCAAGCTGTCCAAGCCGATGCTTGGACAGCAGCTATCGCCTATGGAGGACTACTCCACGATATAGGTAAAATTGCTGTCGATATACATGTACAGCTACAAGATGGAACACACTGGCATCCTTGGATGGAACCAATCAAACAACCCTATCGCTTTAAATACATCAAAGGACGCGACTACCATCTACATGATGCAGCAGCAGGGCTACTCTACAACAAAATCATTGCACCAGAAATAATGAACTGGTTATCCAACTATCCAGAACTGTGGAGCAACCTACTTAACTTACTAGCAGGGCGTTATGAACAGGCAGGTGTGTTGGGTGAAATTGTTAACAAAGCGGACAAAATCTCTACTGCTAAAAATATTGGAGCTAATCCTGACAAAGCTATCCAAGCTCCTAACAACTCACTTCAGAAAAAACTGATTACAGCCTTACAACACTTGATTAAAAATGAATTGATCATCAACAAAACACCAGGTGATGCATGGTTAACCAACACAGGCTTGTGGTTAATGAGCAAAACAGTAGCTGACAAAGTAAGAGCCTACCTACTAAGCAATGGATTTGAAGGCATTCCTAGCAACAACACCAAACTATTTGACGAACTACAATCCTTTGGCATTATCCAAGCCACAGAAGAGGAAAAAGCTATATGGAAAGCCACTGTGAGCGATCAATCAAACAACTGGCAACAAGAATTCTCTCTGATCAGAATATTGCCTACCTTAATCTGGAACAATACAGAACAAACACCTTCAGTATTTGATGGAACTATTGCTTTTAGTGAAGATAAACCAACCAAAACAACCAATGAACCAGAAATAAACCTATTGGCTGAACCAACTGTTAAGCAAACAAATTTAGACACGGGTCAAGAACATAATCTAATCAATAATACTGATAACACAGTCAACCTATTAGAAGATACGCCAAGCAATATACTTACTCAGTCACCTGTCAAAGAAACCAAAAACTTTGAACTTAATACTGAAGATGATACAGATAACATACTTGCGCTATTTAATGATGATATAACCCCAGAAAGATCAGAAATAAATGATGAAATCAATAATACAGAATGTAAAGAAGTAGTAAATAAAAATAAACAATCGTTTGAAATAACAGAAAAAATAGACAACCCAGAAAAATCACAACCAGCCTTTATTATCAATGCACAGCAAGAACTTTCACCCAAAGAAATAGGTAAACACTTTGTAAATTGGCTTCAATTTAAAATTGAACATCATAAACTACCTATCAATGACAGCAACGCCAAACTACACATAATCGAACAACAGCTCCTCATAGTTTCACCAGGTATCTTTCAGCGATTTACTCACGAACACCCTGAAATAGAACAACTTAAAGCAAAATCGATCAAACTGGAAACATGGCGTTGGGTACAAAGAGGGTTTGAACAACAAAAACTCCATAAAAAACGACCCGATGAACTCAATATATGGCAATGCGAAGTCAAAGGGCCACGTAAAAAGGGCAAAATCATTCAAGGCTATTTATTAAATTCAGAATCGTTTTACAAAGAATTTATACCTCATGACAACCCCTTTTTAACCTTAAAAACTGAAACAGAGACACAGCAAGATAACTTAAGCAATTAATGTGCTATATGATTAAACATCAGGAAATTAGATAATGGTACCCGTTATATATACCTGCCAAGAACTACTTGAAGAATTTTTATTCTCCCGAATTATTCGAAAAGATACAGTCAGCAGCTATCGTAAAGCTATCAACAAACTACAAACACTCCTTAATGAACACCAAGGAATGGATATCCATAGCATTGAGCCTAAACTACTACTTACATGGCGAAGAAAAGAACTTAACCGAGGATTAGCCTATGTGAGTTGGAACACCTATATTAGGCACCTAAAAGCCATCTTCAACTACGGTATAGAACACAACCTACTCCATTATCCTAAAAACCCCTTCTTAGAACTCACTGTTCCAGTACCTAAAAAAAAGAAAAAAACCATTACTGAATTTTCAATCGTACTGGCTAGAGAATATTTAGAAGAGACTCAAGCAAAGGATCAACAAGGGCAACCTGTTGGCAAACTACATCCTGTATGGTTTTGGCGAACAGTCTTTGAAACTTTCTATTATACAGGTATTAGACGTAACCAACTCATTCATTTGAGACTCAGAGACGTAGACCTAAGAAACCAATTAATTAACATACGATTCGAAGGCTCAAAGACTCATCGAGAATACCAAGTACCTATCTGCGATAGCTTATTGCCTTGGCTAGAAAATATTATCCAAATAGCTGTTCGCAAAGGGTTTAACAAAGATGACCAACTCTTTAATGTTAACCGCTATACCTTAAAAGCTAGAAAAAACCTAACCAAAGAAATGACCTTAGACAGAGTATCTAATGTCTTTCAATCCCTTTCCATAGAACTCAGCAGCAGAATCACCCCACATCGTTTCAGACATACACTAGGAACAGACCTGATGAAAGACCCTGATCGTAATCTGCATTTAGTCAAAGATTTGATGGGGCATACTAACCTAAAAACCACCTTAGAATATATAGAAACGGATATTAGCTCCATCAAGCAAATATTAGATACTCGTAACACATTGAAAGGACGAAAATTTAGTCAGGTTTAATTGCTTGTAATACTAATAGCTAATATATTTTAGATAAATATTCTTATATTTTAAAAAGTTTTTTAAATTAATGCGGAAATAACTCATACTATCATGAGTCTAACTCATTATAGTACTCTATTCAAAATTTAATAAAACTCTATAAAACACAATATGTAGTAATATTTATTTATATTTCCTCAATATGGTGTGTTTAAAATAAATAATTAATAAATGGTTATTAGTCTCATACCTCATCTGAGATTATTTGACGCACATGAATATTTTTGGATACATTATTTACAGAAACAAAAAGTCACATTTTGTTACGTTTTGTTTCTAGTCATAAGGGAGGAATGGACTAAATAACTGTTATTAAAACCATTCCAATTGTGATGTTATAAAAAACGAAATCACTTTAGGTGATGAAAAAAATAAATATATTCTGTTATTACAGAATTTACAGATAAGAGTGTGAAATTATGTCGTTTTCATCCAAAATATCATCATTCACTTGTCAGTCGCTTGTTGAGTATTTTTTATTTAATAACATATTAAGACCAGAAACCAAAAGGACTTATCGTAAAATGATGAGTAAGCTACAAAGTTTACTTATAAAACATCAAACATTTAGTATTTATAACCTTGAAAAAACACTGCTTATCAATTGGAGAAGAGAAGAGCTAGACAGAGGACTAAAAGCTTCCAGTTGGAATAGCTATGTTAGACATTTAAAAGCCATCTTTAATTATGCCATCAAGGAGGGCATATTAGAGTATGAGAAAAATCCTTTTTTAGAACTCTCTGTTCCAGTACCTAAGAAAAAGAAAAAAACATTGACTGCATTCTCTATAGTCAATACAAGACAATATTTTGAAGAAATCCAAGCAAAGGATGAACAAGGACAACCTGTTGGTAAACTGCACCCTGTATGGTTTTGGCGAACAGTTTTTGAAACCTTTTACTACACAGGTATTAGAAGAAACCAACTGATCCATTTAAGACTAAGCGATGTTGACCTAAGAAGTCAACTGCTTCATATTCGCTTAGAAGGCTCCAAGACTCATCGAGAATACCAAGTACCTATCTGTGATAGCTTATTGCCTTGGCTAGAAAACATTATCCAAAGAGCTACTATAAAAGGTTTTAATCAAAGTGACCAACTCTTTAATGTTAATCGCTATACATTAAAAGCAAGAAAAAATCTAACAGAAGAAATGACCTTAGACAGAGTATCCAATGTGTTTGAATTTATCTCTAAAAAAGTTGGTAGTAGGATTACCCCTCATCGATTTAGACATACATTAGGCACAGACCTAATGAAAGATCCTGATCGTAATTTACATTTAGTCAAAGAACTGATGGGACATACTAATATAAAAACCACTTTAGAATATGTTGAACCCGATATAAAAATGATCAAACAGGCTTTAGATAACAGACGAGTAGTGGGGTATTGTAAATAATCATTTAGATATAAAAGAGGAGAAAAGAACAACGCCTACAAAAAAAATTACAAGAAATATCTTGCAAAATTTCTGTAGGCGGTATATTCTGAAAGAGTACGTGAATTGTGAGCGCACGTATATCTTTCATTTAACTTCACAGGACGGCAATCCCGTGAAAGTCAAGAGTAGCAGTTGGTGGGTCGTACAGGGTTCGAACCTGTGACCAATTGATTAAGAGTCAACTGCTCTACCAACTGAGCTAACGACCCAATTAAGGGAAAAATAATATACTGCTATTTTTTTTCAAAAGCAAATATTTTTGTTTATTTTTAAATTATCCTTTTTATCAATAGTTTTAATATTTACCATTATATTTCTATCCAATTAATAAAAGCGTAGAATGGCCATTTTTTAATAGTTATAGGTAAAATAGTGTCTTGTTCTTTGTCTACACGTAAGGAGTTCATAAGAGGACTCGTTGCAGCTATTCCTATTATGATTAGTTTTATTCCTTTTTCTTTGGTATTAGGTGCTCAGGCTATACAAAGAGGAATGGTTACAGGTGAAATAGGCGTAATGGTAGCTATGAATTTTGCAGGAGGATCTGAGTTTGTAGCAGTGAATTTATGGACTTCTCCGCCTCATTTGTTGTTAATAGCTTTTATGACGTTATTAGTAAATAGTCGCCATATTTTGATGGGAGCAGCATTAACGCCTTATTTAAAAGAATTACCTAAAAGAAAAGTGTTATTGGCGCTGTTTTTTATGTGTGATGAGAGTTGGGCAATGAGTTTTGCTGAAGCTAAGAAGTCTACTAGTCAACGATTTAACTATCACTATTATATTGGAGCAAGTTTAGGACTTTATCTTACATGGGTTATTTTTACAACAATAGGGGCATTGGTTGGCCCTTTAATAGGTGATGTAACTCATTATGGTTTTGATATGGCTTTTGTGGCTGTGTTTTTAGTGCTGCTAAAAGGCATGTGGAAAGGAATTATTGCTGCTATTCCTTGGTTAGTTAGCCTTATTGTGGCTGTAGTAAGTTATTTGATATTACCAGGTGCATGGTATGTTTTATGTGGGGCTATTGCTGGTCTTATCATTGCTTTTTTAATGGCGCATTATGATTGATTATTTTGTTTTTTTAACTATTTTAGCAATGGCTACTGTAACTTATTTGACAAGAATTACAGGGTATTTGTTGCTGCATAATAAGGTGCTTAATCCACGCTTAAGTAAGGTATTAGAGGCAATTCCAGGCTGTGTTCTAATTGCTGTAATTGCTCCTGTTTTTGCTACTACTAATATTGCCAATTTATTAGCATTAGCCATTACATTACTATTGGCTAGTCGTTTTTCATTATTACCAACAGTTATAATTAGTATTGCAGCTACGGCATTATTACGTCACTATATCCCGTACTAAAATTTTATCTTATACAGGTTAAACTTTGTGATTTTAAATAAGCTACATAAGTTTTTAAAAAATCTTCCTGTTAGTCGCAAATTAATGACAGCATTATTTGTGCTATTAATTACCGTTATTATTATTTCTAATTTAGCATTTATTACGGCAAGTTATTGGATTACTCAACAAAGTATAGCTCCTCAAGGATTAAGAACCTTAGGTAATTTATATGCAACGCCTGCCTTAAGTAGCCAATTATTAAACTCTCAAGAAACCGCAAATGAAGCATTAGGACAAATGGTAGATTATATGCCTTTAAGAGGTGCTGCCATTTATAGTGCAGATGGCATTTTGCTAACAAAGTTTCCTTATAAAAATTCGCCCGCCTTTCCTGCAAATGTGTCTGACTTAGATAATTGGATGATGTTACAGTTTGGTACAAGTTACTCAACAGATTTGGAGGGTGAAAATGGTGAACTAGGGCGTTTAGTATTATTGGCCAACAATAATTTGCCAGTGGCATTTTATACAGGAATTATTACTGCAAGCTTAGGTATTTTATTCCTTAGTATTTTGTTGTGGTTACTTTTGTCTAAACAGGTAAAACGTCATATTACAATACCTATTCAAGAGCTAGAAACATTGGCGCTACGTGTAACCCGTGAAGAAAATTATGCATTGCGTGTGATTCCACATAGTCGAGATGAAATAGGTCAGCTAGCTACTGCTTTTAATACAATGCTCAGTCGCATTGAGGCAAGGGAGCAGTTGTTGAAATCAGCACGAGATGAAGCTGAGGATTTAGCAACGGAAATGCGAGAAACCAATGAGCAATTGGTTAAAGAGGTAGATGTTCGTAGTAAAGTAGAGAAAAAATTAACAGGTTTTCAGCATTATTTAAATAATATTATTAATTCGATGCCTTCAGCATTAATTGCAGTTGATGGTGAGTTATATGTTACCCAGTGGAATCAAGAGGCTACTAATTTATCGGGTTCTATGCTTGAGGATGCAGTAGATCAGCCTATTTTTCTAGCTTTTCCCCATTTAAGGCCTTATGCAGAACAATTAAAGCGTTGTGTTGAGCTTAACCAAATAGAAAAGGTGGAGCGAGTTTCTTGGATGCAAGAGGGTAAAATTTGTCATTATGCTTTAACCTTTTATCCGCTAGCAGGTGATAATGTATATGGTGGCGTGATTCGAATTGATGATGTGACAGAGCGTCTAAATTTACAAGAGTTAATGGTGCAATCTGAAAAAATGCTATCTGTAGGTGGTTTGGCAGCAGGTATGGCACATGAAATTAACAATCCGCTAGGTGCTATTTTACATAATGTGCAGAATATTCGTCGACGCTTATCACCCACGTTAGAGAAGAACAAAGAAGTTGCTCAAGATGCTGATGTGTCTTTAGAGGGCATAAATTATTATTTAATGTTGAGGGAAATTCCCAATTTATTAGATGGTATTTATCAGGCAGGAAGTAGAGCCTCTAAAATTGTGACTCATATGTTATCTTTTAGTCGCCGCAGTAAAAGGCAATTAGTTAGGACTAGTTTAGTTGAGGTTATTCAACAAACTTTAGAAATTGCAGAGGCAGACTTTCATTTAGGTGAGTCCACAGATTATAAAGATATAGAAATTAAACTCGAATTGGATGAAAGTTTGAAACCAGTAGCAATCGTTATTAATGAACTTGAACAGGTGTTATTAAATTTATTAAAAAATGCTGCACAGGCTATCTTTATGCGAGTTAACCCTACTACTCAAGGATTAATTCAAATACGGCTTTATCGTCAACAACAGTGGGCTGTTATTGAAATAGAAGATAATGGAGTTGGCATGAATGAAATTACTGCAAAACGTATTTTTGAACCTTTTTTTACTACAAAAGAAATAGGAAAAGGAACAGGGTTAGGTCTATTTGTTTCTTATTTTATTATTACTAATAACCACAAGGGTGAGCTTTCTCTTAAATCGAAACTAGGCCAAGGTACTTGTTTTACTATATGTTTGCCTTTAAATAATCCTTTAATAAAAGAATAATATTATGAATAGATTAACTAAAATTTATACTAGACAAGGTGACCAAGGACTTACTAGTCTTGCCACAGGTGAAAGAGTACCAAAAGATCATCTTCGTATTCAAGCGATAGGTGAAGTAGATATGCTTAATAGTCAATTAGGTCTATTACTCTCTTATTTATCAGAAAGAAAAAACGATACATCTAGTTTGCAACAGATAATAGATCAATTAACGCCTTGTTTACATAGATTGTTTGATGTAGGCGGTGAGTTGGCTATGCCTGAGTATCAGGCTATTAGCGAAGATCATATTAAATATCTTGAAAGTCTAATTGATGGTTGGAATGAACAATTAAAACCATTGAAAGATTTTATTTTACCAACAGGTTCAGTAGCTGCTTCACAAACTCATGTTTGTCGAAGTCAAGCAAGAACAGCTGAAAGAAGTTTACAAAGCCTACATAAGGAAGAACCATTAAGAAAAGAGTTACTTGCTTATTTAAATAGAATTTCAGACTTGTTTTTTGTAGCAGCTAGAATAATTAATCATTATCAGCAAGTGCCAGAAACACTGTGGGAAGCTGCTAAAAAGCTATAAGTAGCTTGTAGAAAGGTAATAAGATTTTATATTACCTTTCTATCTAATATAATTTGTTATTTTTTTACAGCATATTGTTCTACAATACCTTGCCATGTTTGGTCGGCTGCTTTTACAAGGTCATTAAAAGCCAATTGTTCTGCTTCAACACGTTTTTTATCAACAGTAGCATCGGATGACCAAGCACTAGTAAGCCCTGTTGCTTTAGCCGTTGCATCGGCTGTGCCATAAGTAAAGCCTGTACGTACATCAGTAAAAATAGCTGTGGCGGTAGCTGTTACATTAGCGTTTCTATCAGGCATCATACCTAAGGAAAGCATGGAGAAGGAAGAATGAAAATGGTTATTGATATAAAATTTTGTATCGATTGTGTAAATCATTAGCACATCTGCTTGTAATTTTGCAGCAGCTAATCGTAAATCATCAATAGATTTTGCATCGGCAGGGATAAGTAATGAGCTTACAGGTACGACCGTAGTCACTTGTGGCCATTGTTGAATTTTTTGTAAGGTATTATCTATCGTTAGCTCATGGGCAGGGATAATAGAAAAGCCACCATATCTTTGTCCCTCTTCTGTATAGGAAACATAATTAGGTGCTTGAATACGTATTACTGCAATACGAGCAGGGAAGTTTGGTGATGGTTTACGAGAAACTATTTCTGCTATATCTTCACGATTAATATCGGCAAAGTTGGCAGGTTCACCCGGAGTAACATAAGAGGATGCACATCCTGTACAAATAACAATAACTGAACATAACAAATACTTTAGTAAAGTAGGCATATATTGATCCTTCATTAATCTTGTCTCAACAACATATGCTATTAATATATACTATATATTTAATTGTTGGGAAGAACCGTTAATATTCAATTAAGATTAGCAATATAAAAAGGAGGCTTGAGCCTCCTTTATTCATTTACTGTGCTGTTAATACCTCTTGATCTTCACTATCAAATCGTTTTTTATTGGTTTTTCTAAGTAGTTGGCTGGTAATAGTGCCAGCAGTCATTGAACCATTAACATTTAAGGCAGTACGTCCCATATCTATCAAAGGTTCGATAGAAATAAGTAAGGCTACTAAGGTGACAGGTAATCCCATTGTGGGTAATACAATGAGTGAGGCAAAGGTTGCTCCACCACCAACACCAGCTACACCGATGGAGCTTAAAGTTACCACACCTACTAGTGTTGCTATCCACATTGGATCAAAAGGATTAATACCAACAGTAGGAGCTACCATAACAGCTAACATTGCAGGGTATAAACCTGCACAACCATTTTGGCCGATAGTTGCTCCAAAAGAGGCTGAAAAACTAGCGATAGATTCTGGTACACCAATACGTTGTGTCTGTGCTTCAACATTTAATGGAATACTGGCTGCACTAGAACGGCTAATAAATGCAAAAGATAGTACAGGCCATACTTTTTTAAAGAAGCGTAACGGATTAATACCCGTTAAAGAAAGTAAAATAGCATGAATGGTGAACATAATTAATAGCCCTAGATAAGAGGCTATAACAAAACTACCTAATTTTATAATATCCTGATAGTTAGCATTAGCCACTACTTTGGCCATGAGGGCCATAACACCATAGGGTGTTAATAACATTATAATACGCACTAATTTCATTACCCATGCTTGTAATATAGCGATAGCACTAATAACTTTTGCACCTTTCTCTTGGTCATCTTTAAGTAATTTTATGGCGGCTAAACCAAGAAATATTGCAAAAATAACAACGCCAATAATAGAGGTAGGGCGTACTCCTGTCAGATCAGCAAAAGGATTAGTAGGTAGAAAGGATAAAATAAGGTTAGGGGTTGTTAAATTGGCTAACTGGCCTTGATAATGAGTTTGTAGTTGGTTTAGCCGAGTAGTTTCTTGTGCACCCTGTATAAGACCTTCTGCATTTAAGCCAAATAAGTAAGTTACAAAAACACCTACTAACGCTGCAATCAGCGTTGTAAATAATAATGTACCAATAGTAAGAAAACTAATTTTTCCTAGTGAAGAGGCATTATGTAAATTAGCGACAGCACTGAGAATACAAGCAAATACTAACGGCATGATTATCATTTGTAAGAGCTGAACATAGCCATTACCTACAATATTAATCCATGAGATTGTTTGATTAATAATGATATAGGAGGAGGCTTCTCCATACAGTAAATGTAGCCCAGTACCATATAGAATACCTAATAATAGGCCCGCCAATACTTTTTTAGCTAATGACCACTGGGTACGTCGAGTCTGGTCTAGTACAACCAATAAAATAATAAAGACAGCCAAATTAATAATTAATGGCAGATTCATAAGTACCTCTAATGATGTTGCTTTTTTGCTGCTATAAATAGCTAATAACTGTGTATAATGACGTTTTTTAGAATAAAAATAAATACGGCATAAGGCTAACATTACTTATCAAAGTGAATAAAACTAAAGATGATCTTTAATAATTTGAGTTTGTTTCATGTTTGCTGATTTATGACAATGGACTCCATCTATAAAGAGGAGTTTGATTTATATGGCATTGGCACATAACTTAGGTTTTCCACGAATTGGTCGTGATCGAGAATTAAAAAAAGCTTTGGAAGCCTATTGGAAAGGAGACATCAGTGAAGCAGCTTTACAGCAGGTAGGTAAAGAGTTACGAGCTGCACATTGGAAAATACAGCAACAAGCAGGTATCGAATTACTGCCTGTAGGAGATTTTGCATGGTATGATCAAGTACTTACCCATTCATTAATGTTTGGTGTCATTCCAGAGCGTCATCAAAATAAAGAAGGCAAGGTAACGTTAGATACCTTATTTGCTATGGCGCGTGGTGTTGCTAAAACTTCTTGTGGTTGTAGCTCTGGCACTCAAGCACAAGAAATGACTAAATGGTTTGATACTAATTATCATTATTTAGTGCCTGAATTTACTAAAAACCAACAGTTTAAACTATCTTGGAACCAATTATTTGATGAAGTAACAGAGGCTAAAGCTTTAGGCTATGCCATTAAGCCTGTTATTATTGGCCCATTAACTTATCTTTGGTTAGGTAAAGAGAAAGAAGCTACCTTTAATAAACTAGATTTACTTGAAAGATTATTACCATTGTATGGTGAAGTATTTAAGAAGCTAGCGGAGCAAGGGGTAGAGTGGGTACAAATTGATGAACCTATTTTAGGTTTAGATTTACCACAAGAGTGGAAAGCAGCTTTTGAGCGTGCCTATAATCTATTGCAACGTGAACCTACTAAAAAATTAATAGCTACTTATTTTTCTGGTTTGGAAGATAATGTTGGTTTAGCTGCTTCATTACCTGTGGATGGATTACATGTTGACTTAGTCCGTGCCCCTGAGCAATTTCCAAGTATTCTTGACCGTGTGCCTGCCTATAAAGTTTTATCATTAGGTGTGGTTAATGGTCGTAATGTTTGGCGTGCTGATTTAGAAAAGATTGTGGTGATATTAAAGCAAGCGGCTGACCGTTTAGGAGACCGTTTATGGGTAGCTCCTTCATGTTCTTTATTGCATAGCCCAGTTGATTTAAATCGTGAAGATAAGCTAGATGATGAATTAAAAAGTTGGTTAGCTTTTGCTGTTCAGAAGTGTCAAGAAGTTGCTATTTTAACTAAAGCAATCAATCAGCCAGAAGCTGATGAAGTAATAAAAGCCTTAACTGAAAGTAAACGTATACAAGAAAGCCGTGCCGAATCTTCACGTATCCATAAATCAGCTGTACAAAATAGATTATCAGCAATAACAGCGCATGATAGTCAACGTTTATCATCATTCTCAGCACGTATTCAGTTACAGCATAAGCGTTTACAGTTACCTATTTTTCCAACGACGACGATTGGTTCTTTTCCACAAACTAAAGAAATTCGTACTGCACGAAGTGACTTTAAACAAGGTCGTATTAATGAGCAAACTTATACAAAATTAATGCAGTCAGAAATTGACCAGGTGATAGCTTTCCAAGAAAAGATTGGTTTGGATGTGCTAGTTCATGGTGAGCCAGAACGTAATGATATGGTTGAGTATTTTGCTGAGCAATTAGATGGCTATTTATTTACACGCTTTGGTTGGGTACAAAGTTATGGTTCACGCTGTGTGAAACCAGCCATTATTTATGGCGACTTATCGCGTCCTAAAGCAATGACAGTGGATTGGATTAGTTATGCGCAAAGTAAAACTAATAAAGTTATGAAAGGAATGTTAACAGGACCTGTCACTATGCTTATGTGGTCTTTCCCTCGTGAGGACGTTTCTCGTGAAGTACAGGCCAATCAATTAGCATTAGCTATTCGTGATGAAGTGGTGGATTTAGAGTCAGCAGGTATTAAGGTTATTCAGATTGATGAGGCTGCTTTTCGTGAAGGACTACCACTTCGTCGAGCAGCATGGCAACATTATTTAGATTGGGCAGTAAATGCTTTTAAATTATGTTCTGCTGGTGTTAAAGATGAAACCCAGATACATACCCATATGTGCTACAGTGAGTTTAATGATGTGATTGAGTCTATTGCTGCCATGGATGCGGATGTGATTACAATTGAAACATCACGCTCCCAAATGGAGTTATTAGATGCCTTTAAAGCATTTAATTATCCAAATGAGATTGGTCCAGGTGTCTATGATATTCATTCACCACGAGTACCTAGTAGTGATGAAATGGTAGCATTACTAAAAAAAGCAGTAGAATTAATTCCAGCAGAGCAATTATGGGTTAATCCTGACTGTGGTTTAAAAACTCGAGGTTGGGTCGAAACAGAGGCGGCATTGGTTAATATGGTTGCAGCAGCTAAAATAATGAGAGGTTAGTTGCAAAAAATCCCTTATGTATTATTTATAAGGGATTTTTAATTAATATTAATTTATTCTTTTAATTTCTATAATTCGATTACGGCCACCCTCAGCTAAAAGGTATTCGTCTTCATTAATTTCTAGGAGCTGTTGTGGGGCTCTTAAATGGCTAAGAATAACTTTTAAGTTACCATCAGGTTGCAATAACATTAAACGAGCTCTGTGAGTAGAGTCTTCTGTAATCCAAAGTCCTTGGCTGTTACATTTTAAGATACTTGGCTCTTTAGTTTGTGTATAGTTTAAAACGATAGGATCTGAGCCATCATCGGTTAATAATCTTACTCTATTAGCTTCTTTTTCATTATAATATTTCTGACCATTAGGGCAGATTGCTAATGTTTCTGCTTCATTCAGGTTATCGCGAATAGTTTCTATGGTTTTAGTGATAGAGTTATACCGTAAAATTTTACTTTGTGGACCACGATCCTCTACAGCATAGAGATATTTTCCATCAGCAATTAAACCTTGTACATTAGTACCTTCAAAAAGGTTGTGTACTTTACCGTTTTTTAGCCAACTAACAGGGTATTCACCACCTTCTTGGCTAAAGACAATACCACCAGCAAATGCGGTTATTCCATCTGGTTTATTCAGGTTGCTAAATAGTGTAGTACGATCACCATTAGGGGCAATACGAATAATTCGTCCCTGACTTTTATTAAGCTCTTCTGCAACAATAAGGCTACCATCGGCTTCTTTATAAATGGCACTTGCTTTTGTTATATCAGAATGTAAAACTCGATATTGCCATTCTTTGGCTGCTACCACAGGAAAATAATGTTGCCATAATAGAAAACCACCACCAAAAACGATGGTAAGTATAATTAATAACAATAAAAGTTTTAGCGCTAGAAGCAAGAAGGATTTTGGCGAGTGTAGTGATAAAGTAGAAAACACAAAATAAGCTCAATTAAATATTTGAATATAACAGAATATTCGTATTCTATGTTAAAAGAGTAACTCAGTCATTTAAAAATTGTGTTTTTTTACATATTTATACAATTATTAAAGGGAATAATATTTCCCTTTAATAATATAGTATTTTAATAAATTATAATTGTTTAGCTAAAACGATAATAACAGGGTCTGTAGGGACATCACGTGCACCTTGTCTATATGTTGTTCGAACACCTGCAATTTTATCAACAACATCCATACCACTAATTACTTTAGCAAACACAGCATAACCAAAATCGCGTTTGCCATGGTTTAAAAAATTGTTATCTTTTACATTAATAAAAAACTGGCTTGTAGCTGAGTCAACAACTCCAGTACGTGCCATAGCAACAGTACCACGATTATTGGCTAGACCATTATCAGCTTCATTTTTAATAGCATCTAAGGTCGATTTTTGTGACATGTCTTCAGTAAAGCCACCACCTTGAATCATAAAGTTAGGTATCACACGATGAAAAATAGTACCATTATAAAAGCCACTATTAACATAGTTTAAAAAATTAGTTACAGTAATGGGGGCTTGCTGTGGATATAGTTCAATTTCTATATCGCCCATATTTGTAGATAATAGAACTCTTGGGTTTGTTTCTGCGAATGCTGGTGTGGTGAGCATAAATATACAACAGAAAGAGAGTAATAACTTTTTTAACATAATGATCATTTCCAAGGGTAGAGGGTTAAGTTTGTTATTCTAAATGAATAACAGTGTGCAATATTAATTAATTTCAGAGTTAATTGATACAAGATGAAAAATGAGGCTATATGATTACTTTATCAACTTTACAAAAAATGAAGAAAGAGCAACAAAAAATTGCTATGTTAACGTGTTATGAAGCAAGTTTTGCAACATTACTAGATGAAGCAGGTGTTGATATTTTGTTGATAGGTGATTCATTAGGCATGACTGTACAAGGCCATTCTTCCACTTTACCTGTTACATTAGAGCAGATGTGTTATCACACAGAGATTGTTGCTAGGGGTACTAAAAATGCATTAGTGTTAGCCGATTTATCTTTTGGTAGTTACCAACAAAGTAAAGAACAAGCATTCGACTCAGCTAGCCAATTAATGGCGGCGGGTGCTCATATGGTGAAGCTAGAAGGTGGTCGCTATATGGTAGAGACAACGCATTTCTTACAAGAGCGGGGGATTCCTGTGTGTACCCACTTAGGTTTAACGCCGCAGTCGGTGAATGCTTTTGGTGGTTATAAGGTGCAAGGTAAAGGAGATGCGGCCGCTAAACAGCTATTAGAAGATGCTGTTGCGCATGAACAAGCTGGCGCAGCAATGATCTTAATGGAATGTGTACCAGCCGCTTTAGCGAAAGAAGTAACTGCCGCATTACAGTGCCCAACAATAGGTATTGGCGCAGGAGTTGAGTGTGATGGGCAAGTGCTCGTGCTACACGATATGATTGGCATCTATGCGGGTAAATCCCCTAAATTCTCCAAAAACTTTATGGATGGTCAAACCAGTATTCAAGGTGCTATAACAGCTTATGTGAAAGCAGTAAAAGACAGCACATTCCCTTCAGTAGAACATTCTTTCTAAGAGGTAAGTTAACACAAGGAGGTGTTATCTAATCCAATTAGGTAATACGATTGATCGATCGAATATGGTATAAAACTTTGCTAGCTTTTTAGTTATAGTTTGTACTATTCTAGCCAGCTTGGGTTTTTGTTTGTTTGTTTTTTTGATGTAGAGACAATAAGAATGAGTAATACACTTCCGCATTATACTCCAGAAGAGCGCCGTAAAAGAATCTATGGCATTGTAGGGGCTGCTTCAGGTAATTTAGTTGAGTGGTTTGATTTTTATATTTATGCTGTTTTTGCTACCTATTTTACGGTTGCATTAACAGGGCCAGCCAATGGATCAAAGGGGACTTTTTTTGTTTGGGGTGCTTTTGCCCTTAGTTTTTTTATGCGTCCATTAGGTAGTTGGTTATTTGGTTGGATTGCCGATAAGTATGGTCGTAAAAGATCAATGCTCATTTCTATTGTAATGATGGGCGCGGGTTCATTTTGTTTTGCGTTATTGCCTACTTATGAACAAGTAGGTATTTGGGCTCCTATTTTATTATTGGTTGTCCGTTTATTCCAAGGGTTATCCGTAGGTGGTGAATATGGCGCGGTAGCCACTTAAATGAGTGAAGTTGCATTAAGAGGACGTAGAGGATTTTATGCTTCTTTCCAATATGTAACGCTTTCTGGTGGACAATTACTGGCAAGTCTACTCGGGGTTATTCTTTTAACATTTCTAACTAAAGAACAATTAGATGCAGGTGCATGGCGTATACCATTCTTTATTGGTGGATTAGCTGCATTAGTTTCTTTATGGGTTCGTCGTACATTAGAGGAAACAACAACGGCAGAGCAACGTGAGTCTAAAGAGTCGGGCAGTTTAATTGCGTTATTTAGAGATCACTGGAAACAGTTTTTCTTGGTGGTAGGCTATACAGCAGGGGGATCTTTAGCTTTCTATACTATTACAATTTACTCAAGAAATTATATGATGGGTATGGGGGTTGACCATAAAGTTGTTGGTTATATTATGACTATTGGTTTATTTATTTTTATGATAAGTCAGCCTTTATTTGGTGCTGTAGGCGATAAAGTAGGGCGTAGAGTCTCAATGTTACTTTTTAGTTCTTTGGGCTTCATATGCATTTATCCTGTCATGGTTTTAGCTATGCCAGCTGTTAAAGATTCAGCGTTTATGTTGGGTGTATTACTTGTTGTTATGATGTTTATCTTAAGCTTTTATACTTCTATTGGTGGTTTAGTAAAAGCTGAAATGTTTCCAACAGAAGTTCGTGCTTTGGGAGTTGGGCTATCTTATGCCGTAGGTAATGCTTTATTTGGTGGCACTGCTGTATCAATTGCAACAGAGTTTAAAAATATAGGACATGCTGATTATTTCTTCATTTATGTTGCTGTAATGTTGGTTATTTGTTTCTTATGTAGTTTTGCATTACCTAAGAAGCCTAAATATTTAGAAAATGATCATTAGAATTATATAGTCAATAAAAACCCCAGTTTATACTGGGGTTTTTATTGACTATAAATAGTTCAGCTGTTTAAGCGAAAGGATGGCGTAAGATAATAGTTTCTACACGATCAGGGCCTGTTGAAATAATATCAATGGGTGCACCTACTAATTCACCTAAACGTTTAATATAAGCTACTGCATTAGCTGGTAAATCATCTAATGATTTAGCACCAAAAGTAGATTCAGACCAACCAGCAACTTCTTCATAAACAGGTGTTAAGCCTAAATAACTATCCGCATCAGTAGGCGCATCACATAATAAGTTACCATCAGCATCTTTATAGCCAGTACAGATTTTGATGCTTTCTAGGCCATCTAATACATCGAGTTTAGTTAGGCAAAGGCCAGAGATACTGTTGATTTCAATGGAGCGACGTAGAATAACCGCATCAAACCAGCCACAGCGACGAGCACGACCTGTTACTGAACCAAACTCATTACCTCTTTCTGCTAAGCGTTCACCTACATCATCAAATAGTTCTGTAGGGAAGGGGCCTGAGCCAACACGGGTTGTATAAGCTTTGGTGATACCTAAAATATAGTCAAGGTACATAGGGCCAAAGCCAGAACCAGTTGCTACGCCACCTGCGGTAGTATTGGAGCTAGTTACATAAGGATAAGTACCATGATCAATATCCAGTAAAGCACCTTGGGCGCCTTCAAACATAATGTTTTGACCTTGGCGACGTAACTCATGCAAACGCGCAGTAACATCCATTACCATAGGCTTAATTTGTTCGGCATAGGCCATACATTGCTCTAAAGTTTCTTGGAAATCAATAGTTTTAGCATGATAGAAGTTTTTAAGTGCAAAGTTATGGTAATCTAATAATTCACCTAATTTTGCAGCAAAGCGCTCACGGTGGAATAAATCGCCAACTCTTAGGCCACGACGGGCTACTTTATCTTCATAAGCTGGGCCAATACCACGACCTGTCGTACCAATTTTAGCCGCACCTCTAGCAATTTCACGCGCTTGGTCTAAAGCAACGTGGTAAGGTAAAATTAATGAACAGGCAGGGCTAACATGTAAACGATCACGTACGTTTACACCATTATCTTCTAATTCTTTTACTTCTTTAAGGAATGCATCTGGAGCAAGTACGACACCATTACCGATTAAACACTGTACGTTGTCACGTAAGATGCCAGAAGGGATAAGTCTTAAAATAGTTTTTTTACCATCAATGACTAAAGTGTGGCCAGCATTATGACCACCTTGATAGCGGACAACAGCAGCAGCATCTTCAGTAAGAAGGTCAACGATTTTACCTTTACCTTCATCACCCCATTGAGTACCAAGTACAACAACATTCTTACCCATGATTATTTCCCCGCAACGATTGGCTTTACTTGCCAACTATTTTCAATAAATACTAAATATTGGTCACAACCCATTTCAGTGGCTTCTGTTAATGTTTGATTTGGCAGTGCTTGAATAACTCTTTGTCCTTGTTTACGTAATTCAGCCATTTTCTGACAAAGTGCTGGCTGATTTTCATAAGGTGCCCAAATGGCTTGTTTGCTATTAGTAAAATCAGCTTGCCCTAAGTTAACTAATGTTTTGAGGTCTGTTGAAAAACCTGTAGCTGGTCTTGAGCGCCCAAAAGCAATACCTGCACTATCATAGCGACCACCTTGTGCGATAGATTGCCCTACATTAGGTACAAAAGCAGCAAATACAATGCCTGTATGATATTGATAGCCACGTAGCTCCCCTAAATCAAAATAAAGGGTGATATGGGGGTAGCGTAAGGTAATTTGTTTAGCAATTTCAGCTAACTTATCAATAGCTTTTAATACAGAGGCAGGTGCATTGGCTAATACTTGTTTGGCATTGGCAATAACTTCCTCACCACCACAGAGAGTGGTTAAGGCACAAAACATAGCTGCTTCAGTTTTAGGTAGGTCAGCTGTTAACTGGCAAACTTCATCAATGGCTTTGCGTTGTAAAGCGTCAAATAATAGGTTTTCTAGTTCATTAGATAAGTTAGATGCTTGAGCTAGTCCTCTAAAAATAGCCACATGGCCTAAGTCCATATGGATATTTTCAACTTTGGCTAACGCTAGTGTTTCTAACATTAGGCTTATAATTTCGATGTCGCTAGCAGTGCTTTTATCACCATACAGCTCAGCACCTAATTGGATAGGGCTACGAGAGGTAGTGTGTGCTCTAGGTTTAGTTAATAGAATACTACCAGCATAGCAAAGGCGAGCAGGGGTTTCTTCTTTTAACCAATGAGCATCAAGTCGAGTAACTTGTGGTGTGATATCACTACGAAAACCTAATAACCGTCCAGATAATGGATCAACAGTTTTAAAGGTTTGTAAGTCAAGGTCTTGAGCTGTTCCTGTTAGCAGTGCATCAATATATTCAACATGTGGCGTAATAACTAAATCATAACCCCAACATTCAAATAAATCTAATATACGGCGACGTGCCGTTTCTATACAAGCAGCCTCATTGGGTAAAACTTCTTCTATACCATCAGGTAACAGCCAGCGATCTAGCTTAGTCATCTGTGTCCTCTGCACTCACTCAAATGGACGTAAAAAAGCCGGGCGTTCCCGGCGAAACGTTAATAATAACATGTTTTTTATCAATTAAGGGAGTTATTGTCCTTTAATTTTATCAACAATAGCCGTTGTAGAACTATTTTCTACTAAGCCTAATACATTCACTTCACCACCGTAGGCTAGTACTATATCAGCACCCACCACCTCATCTACAGAGTAGTCGCCGCCTTTTACTAGAACATCAGGTCTGATTTCTTGCAGTAGGCGTTCTGGGGTTGAATCAGCAAAGCTAGTTACCCAATCAACAGCACCCAAACCAGCCAATACAGCCATACGGCGATCTACTGAGTTAATCGGGCGGCCAACACCTTTTAATGCCGTTACAGAAGCGTCATCATTTACGGCTACAATCAAACGGCCGCCTAAGGAGCGTGCTTGTTCTAAATAGGCAACATGGCCTGCATGGAGAATATCAAAACAACCATTGGTGAATACAATTTTTTCACCTTGCGCTCGTGCATCTTCTACCGCAATTAATAACTGATCTAAACTAAGCACACCTTTACCATTACCCGTATCACGTTGAATAGCACGGCGTAATTCAGGTGCGCTAATACAGGCTGTGCCTAATTTAGCGACTACAATACTAGCTGCAAGGTTGGCAAGGGCTACTGCTTCAGTGAGTTCCTCGCCAGCTGCTATAGCTGCTGCAAGGGTAGAAATAACGGTGTCACCTGCACCAGTCACATCAAACACTTCACGAGCACGGGCAGGTAAATGTAATTCTTGTTGGTTGTCACGTAACAAGGTCATTCCTTGTTCACCACGAGTAATTAATAAGCCACCTAATTCTAAATGCTCTATTAGTTGTTGTGCTTTTTCGATCAGTTGGTTTTCATCAAGACATTTGCCTACAATGGCCTCAAACTCTGCTAGATTAGGTGTTAATAAGGTAGCCCCTTTATAAATAGTAAAGTCATTACCTTTAGGATCAACTAACACAGGAATATTATGTTGTTTAGCTAGTTTTATTAACTGTTGATGGTTTTTTAATGTGCCCTTACCATAATCGGATAATAATAGTACTTTTACAGAAGGTAAAAGTTTTTCGACTTCACTGGCAAGTGCATCTTTATTAATATCAAAAGTTTCTTCAAAATCAACGCGAATAAGTTGTTGATGGCGACTCATTACCCGTAGTTTTATAGTAGTTGGTTGTCCTGCAATACGTTGAAAGTGTGTTTCTACACCAGCAGAACCCAAACTATCTGCTAACGAGTCAGCAGCCTCATCTTCACCAGTTGCACCAATTAGCCATGTTTTAGCGCCTAAAGCTGCCATATTTAGGGCAACGTTGGCTGCACCACCAGGTCGATCTTCTCGCTGATTAATTTTAACCACGGGTACAGGTGCTTCAGGAGAAATACGGGAGGTACCACCATGCCAATAACGATCAAGCATTACATCACCTACTACTAATACAGAGGCTTGCTCAAAGTGGGGCATGGTCAGTTTCATTACTTCTCCTAACTATTATTGAATGGATAGTTTATTGAGTCATATAAAAATAGGTGTTCATTATATAACAATTGAAAGTTAATAACGAAATTATCTAAGGTCCATTATTAAGGTATACTATTACACCGTAAATAATCTGATGAAATTAAATTAAAAAGTGTAAATAACCAAATGCAGTTAATTAACTTAATAGATGCTTTGTTGCCCCAAACTCAGTGTACAAAATGTGGTTATCAAGGATGTAAACCCTATGCAGAGGCAATAGCTAATGGTGATGCTATTAATAAGTGCCCTCCGGGGGGAGAAGAAACAATCAATGCCTTGGCAGCATTATTGGATAGGCCAGTTATTGCTTTGGCTGAAGAGCATTCGCCAGCTCAGTTGGCTTATATAAGAGAGGCTGAATGTATTGGTTGTACTAAATGTATTCAAGCTTGTCCTGTAGATGCCATTGTTGGAGCTGCTAAATTAATGCATACAGTAATTGCAGCTGAATGTACTGGTTGTGAACTTTGTGTTGCTCCTTGTCCAGTTGATTGTATAGATATTATTTCATTACCAACTAAGTTAGTGGCTTTAACAGGTGATTCTGCTATTGCAGAAGGGCAGCGAGTAACGAGGCAGTTAAGAAGAGATCATGCGCGAAATCGTTTTGAATTTCGAAGTACACGTTTAGAGAGAGAGGAAAAGCGTAGACAACAGGAACGTCAAGCAAGATTACAGCAAGCAGCAGTAACTCCAACAATACAAACATTTGACCCTAAACAATCAGTTATTGATAAAGTAAAATCACAACAACCAACTGCTACTGCCTTAACAGCTGAGCAGAAAAAGTTAAAAATAGAGGTTGCAATGGTACAAGTTGCATTGAATAAAGCAGAGAAACAGTTAAAGCAATACAACACCCCAGAATTGCAACAACAAGTAGCTAATTTAAAAGTTAAATTAGCAGAGGCACAACAAGCTTTTACAAGTGCTTTAACTGAGTAACTTAAGGTAGAGTTAATAGAAGAACATTATAGTAGCGTTAAATCTAATGTTGGAAAAACTTGATGCGTAAAATAGTTATACTACTCTTAGTAGTAGTTTTAGTAGGCTGTGGAACTGTTAATGAACGAATGAGGAGTAGCGATAGTACTGGTGAGCCATTTGCAGGCGTTAAGTATGATAAAGATGAACTATCCAATGCTTGGGCTGCATTATTTACATTTGGTATTTATCCACTTATTCATATTGTTTCTATGCCTATCGATTTAGGTGTGGATTTGACATTATACCCCATTGATAAATACCAAGAAGTTCAGTTTACTAAACAATATAATGCGGCTCGTGCACCGTTTCAGTTTATTAATGCAGTTGGGGTAAATTTATCCTCTTATAAGGATTTTGAGTTTAAAACCTCATTGCTGAATGAGCAAGTTCCCTACCATACAAATAAAACAGTTACTACTGCAAAAAACTCAGAGGGTTTTTCTTGGTATCAAACAACAAATATAGCTTTGCGTAAGGGAGTAATTAATAAGCTACAAGTAAATTGGACAACTAATACTGAGGACCCTTTTGGTTATAAAGATAACCCTTATAAACTTTACAGTGATGATTGGTATAAGTGGCTAGAGCAATATAAACAAGCACATACATTCAATCATCAACAGGAGCTAATAATTCCTGCAATTACTGGTGAGGTGAAACAGCAGCTATTGGTTTTGCTATTTTTACCCTGTAATCGTCTAGTGGCAGTGGTTGAACCAATCACTTCTTATGATATTCAAACGTATCAATTAGTGAAGAAATTACGTACTAGAGGAGACTATCAGTCATTAGTTAAATTGGAACAAAACAACCAATGTCCTGTTCAATAATTAATGACCAATTCTTTTAGGTTTAGCTAACCAAGCAACGAATACAAGCAACATAAAACCACAGCCGAGCATAAAAAAGTAATCAATCGTAGATAACATATAGGCTTGGTTATTAACAATATTTTCTAGCTGAGCATAGTTTTCTAGAGTTTTACCACCCATTTGATTTAAGGTATGTTGCGTAATAGGATCATAAAGGCTTATGCTTTCAGTCAGGTAGGCATGGTGTTCACTGGCTTTTCTAGTCCAAATCCATGTGGTTAACGAAGCAGCAAAACTACCCCCTAATGTTCTTAAAAATGCTGCTAATCCAGAACCTTCAGCAATTTGATTTTGTTTTAGGTCTGATAGTACGATACTCATCACTGGCATAAAGAATAATGCTACCCCAACCCCCATAAACATTTGCACTAATGCAATATGTTCATAGTTAACTTGAGTATTGAAACCTGCACGCATAAAACAACTACCAGCAATAGCAGCAAAGGCAAAACTTGCCAGTAAACGCATATCAAAATACTGTGCATAGCGACCAAGGAATGGAGTGAGTAATACAGGTAATATCCCAATAGGTGCAGCTGCTAAACCTGCCCATGTGGCAGTGTAGCCCATTTGAGTTTGTAGCCATTGTGGTAGTAGTAAATTAATACCAAAGAAGCCAGAATAACCTAAAACCAATAAAATACAGCCAACACTAAAATTATAGTTAGTAAACAGTCTTAAATTAACAATAGGGTGTTTATCGGTTAATTCCCAGATAATAAAAAAGATAATACCAATCACTGCAATAGCAGAACCAATAATAATAAAATTAGATTCAAACCAATCTAAATCATTGCCTTTATCCAACACTACTTGTAGTGCACCGATACCTATTACTAAAGCAATTAGGCCAATATAATCAATGGGTGAGCGTTGGGTCTGCTCAGGTTTGCTGCTTAGTTGTTGATAAGCAAAAAAAGCGGCAAATAAACCAAAAGGAACATTAATGAAGAATATCCAAGGCCAACTGTAGTTGTAAGAAATCCAACCACCCAAGATAGGGCCAGCAATAGGAGCTACCACCGTTACAATACTTAAGATGGCTAAGGCAACGCCGCGTTTTATGGGAGGGTAAATAGCTAGTAGTAAAGACTGTGCTATAGGATAGAGAGGACCTGCTACAGCACCTTGTAAGCAGCGGAAAATAATCAATTCAGTCATGTTGCGGGCGATACCACATAAGAATGAGGTAATTACAAACAGCAACACCACCCAAATAAATAACTTTACTTCGCCTAAACGCCTTGATAACCAGCCAGTAAGGGGTAGGGTAATGGCATTACAAACAGCAAACGAAGTAATAACCCATGTGCCTTGCTCCGCACTTACCCCTAAATTACCTGCAATCGTAGGTAAAGCAACATTGGCAATGGTGGTATCCAATACCTGCATAAAACTAGCTAGTGATATAGCAATGGTTGCTAAAGCTAGATTGGCGGGCTTAAAAACAGCTTGTTGAAGGCTCATGATTTATTTGTTGTCACCAGCATTTTGTTCAATTATTTTATCAATTAGTTGTTTAGCTTCTGCCAATTGTTGTTGATAAATATCAGTTGATAATATCGGTTTAGTAGGAGGTTGTTGTGGGAGCATTGGCCCTGATTGATCATGCAAATCTACCTTAACTGTCATTGATAAACCAATACGTAAGGGGTGTTTGTCTAATTCTTTAGGGTCCAATTGAATACGTACGGGTACTCGTTGGACGATTTTAATCCAGTTACCTGTCGCATTTTGGGCAGGTAATAATGCAAAAGCACTGCCTGTGCCTACTCCTAAACTTTCCACATGGCCGTGATAGACCACATCACTATAAATATCAGCTTCTAAAGTAACAGGTTGACCAATGCGCATATGTTCTAATTGAGTTTCTTTAAAGTTAGCATCTACCCATACTTGGTGTAGAGGAATAATAGCCATAAGCTGGCTACCTTTTTCAATATGCTGTCCTACTTGCACACTACGTTTTGCAATAAATCCTGAAACGGGCGCTGTGAGATTGCTGCGTCGTTGATCTAAGTAAGCTTGCTCAAATTGAGTAGCAGCAGCTAGTACATCAGGGTGGGTACGTAACTCAGTATTATCAACCAGTACTTTATTGCTCTGTAATTGTTGTTTGATATTGATTACATTAGCTTGTGCTTCTTGTAAGGTGGTGAGTGCATGAGAAAGTTCTTCACGAGAAATAGCCCCTTGTGCTATCAGTTTTTGACGACGATTAAAATCTTCTTGGGCTTTTTGTAAACCGGCTTGGCTACTTTTTAATTGTGCTTCAAAACTATCTACAGTGCTATAGAGGCTACGTACTTTACGTACGGTGTTGGCTAAATTAGCAGCAGCTTGCTGTAGTGCAATTTCTGTATCACTAGGGTCTAGTGATACTAAGGTTTGTCCTTGCTGTACCAGATTACCATCATCTGCACCAATACTTACAACAGTACCACTGACGAGTGGAGTTACTTGTACAATATTTCCATTTACATAAGCATCATCAGTGGTTTCATACCATCGCCCAAATAGTACATACCAGAAAATAACAAGCAGTATTGATACAATAACAACTGTGGTTAGTATCAATAGCCATTTTCTGCGTTGTCTAGCAGGGTTTAAGGGGATTTTTGTGTGTGTTATTTCAGTTTTTTCAACTGGTTCGGTTGTTTCGGTAGTCATCTTTGTTAATCTTTAATCAATTTTGTTAAGTATAAAATCATCAGGTTGGTAACCATTGGCTAGTAACATTTTTTTTAATAGAATTTGTAATTGATCTACTTCATTAGTTGTTAATGACAGCGTTAATTGATTTAGTGAGTCAGCCACAATGGCTGGTATTTTTTTACTGATAGCTGACCCTTGTGGTGTTAATAAGATATTGATCTGTCGTCTGTCTTGTTCATTTCTTACACGCTGTAACAAGCCTTTATTTTCTAAGCGATCAAGTAATCTTGTTACTGCGCCATTGTCTATTCGTAGTGCTTGACTTAATACTGCTGGGGTAGTCATCTTTCTAAAAGTAATGCATAACAAAGCCTTGAATTGAGCAGCAGTGAGGTCATAAGCAGCTGTATGTTGGTCAATTATTTTATCTTTGCAGTTATTGGCAAAATGTAACAATTGTCCTAAGGTGCTGCCTTCAATGATGGTTTTAGGTGTAAAATGCATTTTTTTTAAACCATGTGGAAGAAAAATAAATTTATTTGACTAGGCAATAATTGTCAAGTCAACTAAAGTAGTTATTTAGTCTATATAGCTGCTATATGTAAATATAAAGTAAAAACACTTTATTTTAGTGAGAGATAATTATAGAGTTGCTTAGTTTAGGATGACCGTAGATTGTAATAATGAATGATAAACAAGATAATATGCAAACCAACCAAGTAAATTCTAAAAAGAAATGGATAATTATTAGTGTAATTATCATACTCCTTATTATTGGAGGTGTTTGGTGGAGTAAATCCACTTCTTCCAATTCCCCCTCAGAAAAAGAGTCATCACCCTTTGGCCGGAGGGGCATGTTCAGTAATATAGTGCCTGTAAGGGTTGAGCCTGTTAAAGAAGGTGAATTTGCAGTTTATTTAAATGCTTTAGGTACAGTGACTGCTTATAACACTGTTAATATAGTAAGCCGTGTACAAGGTGAGCTAGTAAAAGTATTATTTACTGAAGGGCAACAGGTTAAAGAAAATGACTTGTTAGCAGTGATTGATCCAAGACCTTATGAAGCAGCCCTGCAGCAAGCAAAGGGCGCTGTTCAACAGAATCAGGCTTTATTGCAGAATGCACGTTCTGAATTAACTCGTTATCAAAAGTTAATTAAACAAGACTCCATTGCCAAACAAACTTACGAATCGCAAGTAGCATTAGTTAATCAATATCAAGGTTCAGTATTAACGAGTCAGGCACAGTTAAAAGATGCGGAGCTTAATTTAGAGTTCACCCAAATAAAAGCGCCTATTACAGGCCGTTTAGGATTAAGACAAATTGATATTGGTAACTATGTGAAAGTGGGAGATACCACACCTTTAGTAACCATTACCCAAACCCAACCAATTTCTACAACCTTTACTTTACCAGAAGCTCAATTACCTGAGGTAGTTAGTCGTTTAGCAAAAGGGGAAGATTTAGTTGTAGAGGCTTGGGATAGTACTAATACTCATTTATTAGCCACAGGTTCAGTTGCAACATTAGATAACCAAATTAATACTAGTACAGGGACAATTTTAGTTAAAGCTCGTTTTGCTAATGAAGATAGTATGTTATTCCCTAATCAATTTGTGAACATTAAGTTAAAACTAACTACTTTAGATAAGCAATTAATTATTCCTACTGACTCTATACAATATGGTAATAAAGGAACTTTTGTGTATGTGGTAGAAGGGAGTAAAGTTCATCTACGTTATATTACTTTAGGTCGTAGTGATGCGGATAAAACCATTGTTATAGAAGGTTTAAAAGTAGGAGAGAAGGTTGTCCTAGAAGGAACTGATCGACTACGAGAAGATAGCCAAGTAGAAGTGGTTAATAGTGAAGATATACCAACTACTTTAGAAAATACAGAAGAGAAGCCTCAACCTTCAGAGAATGCAGAAGTAAGCGAGTAATAATAATGAATATTTCGCGCCCATTTATTCTGCGTCCTGTTGCTACTACTTTGATTATGATAGCGTTATTACTATCAGGTATTATCGCCTACAAAATGTTGGCAGTAGCAGCCTTACCTCAAGTAGATTATCCTACAATTCGGGTAGTCACTTATTATCCAGGTGCTAGTCCTGAGGTAATGAGTAGCGCAGTAACAGCACCTTTAGAAAGACAGTTTGGGCAAATGGCAGGACTTGCACAAATGTCATCTACCAGTGCTAATGGTGTGTCCATTGTTACTTTACGATTTTCATTAGATACTGAATTATCTGTTGCAGAGCAAGAAGTACAGTCATCTATTAACTCAGCGACTAATGATTTACCTAGTAATTTGCCTGCACCTCCAGTCTATAACAAAGTAAACCCAGCTGATACACCTATTTTAACCCTTGCTATTACTTCAGATACGTTGCCATTGCCTACTGTTCGGGATTTAGTTGATACCCGTATGGCACAAAAAATAGCACAAATTTCTGGAGTTGGTTTAGTTAGTATTGCAGGGGGACAAAAACCAGCCGTTCGTGTCAAAGTAGATCCACAAAAATTAGCTGCTTATAGTTTAGGTATGGGTGATGTTAGAAACTTAATTACTACTGCTAATATTAATCAGCCAAAAGGTACTTTAGATGGCCCTACACGCCAATCAATGATTGATGCTAATGACCAATTAGCTTCCGCCAAAGCTTATGAGGATTTGATTTTAGGGTATCAAAATGGTGCAGTATTAAGATTAGGTGATGTTGCTACTATTAGTCATGGACGAGAAGATGATCGTTTAGCCGCATGGGCTGATCAAAAAGAGGCAATTTTATTAAATATTCAACGACAGCCTGAAGCCAATGTTATTAATGTTGTTGATAATATTAAAGCAGTATTACCTCAGTTAACCGCTACGATGCCTACAGGGGTAGATGTTAAAGAATTAACAGATCGAACTATCACTATTCGTGACTCTATCAGTGGCGTACAACATGAAATGTTTATGGCCATTATGCTAGTGGTATTAGTTACCTTTTTGTTTTTACGTAATGTATCAGCCACTATTATTCCTTCCATTGCTGTACCTTTATCTATTGTAGGTACATTTGGTGTGATGTACCTTGCAGGTTTTTCGATTAATAATTTAACATTAATGGCATTAACTATTGCCACAGGGTTTGTGGTAGATGATGCAATTGTAATGTTAGAGAATATTGCTAGGCACTTGGAAGCAGGAGATAAACCTTTAGAAGCGGCATTAAAAGGCGCTAGAGAAATTGGTTTCACATTAATTTCTTTAACGTTTTCGCTTATTGCAGTATTAATTCCACTATTATTTATGGCTGATGTGGTAGGGCGTTTATTTAGAGAGTTTGCCATCACCTTGGCGGTAGCCATTTTAATATCATTAGTGGTGTCTTTAACATTAACTCCCATGATGTGCGCTGAGTTATTAAGGCATACGCCAGAAAAAAAACAAGGCAAGTTTTATCAAAAAAGTGGTGAGGTTATTGATTGGTTAATCAAACATTATGCCACAGGATTAACCTTTGTATTACGCCATCAAACAGCCACTTTATTAGTGGCTGTAGCTACGTTTGTGTTTACTGTATTGCTTTACTTAGTTATCCCAAAGGGTTTTTTCCCTGTACAGGATACAGGTGTTATTCAGGGAATTTCAGAAGCACCACAAAATATTTCTTTTAAAGCAATGGCTGAAAGGCAACAGCGTTTGGTGGATGTGATCTTAAAAAATCCTAATGTGGTGAGTTTATCTTCTTATATTGGTGTGGATGGTGATAATACAACGTTAAATAGTGGACGTATTCTAATTAATTTGAAAACTCATGACCAACGCAGTGTAACAGCCGCACAGGTGATAGAAGAACTACAGCCAGAATTAAATAATGTGGTGGGTATTCGCCTGTACATGCAGCCTATTCAGGATTTAAGTATTGAAGATAAAGTAAGCCGAACGCAGTATCAATTTACTTTAAACTCACCTGATGAAGTGTTATTAAGGGAGTGGACACCTATTTTAGTTGATACTTTAAATCAACAGTCAGCATTAGTTGATGTAAATAGTGATTTACAGGATCAAGGTTTACAAGTTTATTTAAATATTGACCGTGATATGGCAAGTCGTTTAGGGCTTAAAGTATCTGATATTGTTGATACACTTTATGATGCCTATGGGCAACGACAAATTTCTACTATTTTTACTCAAGCCAATCAATATCGTATTGTGCTAGAGGCTAATAATGCTAATACAGAAGGTATTGAAGCATTAAAGAGTCTACATGTAGTAACGGCTAATGGTGATAAAGTGCCGTTAACTAATTTAGTAAAAATGGAGTCTCGACCTGCTTCATTAGTAATCAACCATATCGGTCAGTTCCCAGCGGTTACTCTATCATTTAACTTAGCCAGTGGTGTTTCTATTGGTGAGGCGGTAGAAGTCATTAATAAAGTTAAGGCGGATATTGGTTTACCTGATTCGGTAGAAATGAAATTACAAGGGGTAGCAGAGGCTTTCCAAGCTTCACTCTCCAGTACCTTATTCTTAATTTTAGCTGCTATTGTCACCATGTATATAGTATTAGGAGTGTTATATGAAAGTTATATTCACCCAATTACTATTCTTTCAACACTGCCTTCGGCTGCGGTTGGTGCGTTATTGGCATTGATAATGAGTGGCAATGAGTTAGGATTGATTGCCATCATTGGTATTATTCTTTTAATTGGTATTGTGAAGAAGAATGCCATTATGATGATTGACTTTGCTTTAGAAGCAGAGCGTCATCAAGGCTTAACAGCAGAGCAAGCTATTTATCAAGCGGCATTATTGAGATTTAGACCTATTTTAATGACCACATTAGCGGCCTTGTTTGGAGCAGTTCCTTTGATGTTGGCTACAGGCTCTGGTGCTGAATTGCGTCAACCATTAGGTTATGCAATGGTAGGGGGCTTATTATTAAGTCAATTGTTAACCTTATTTACTACGCCTGTTATTTACTTATTCTTTGATAGATTGTCACTTAATACACATCCTAAGCAACATGCTATGGCTGAGGAAGTATAAGTATGAACTTATCAGCCCCATTTATTTTTAGATCAGTTGCTACAATGCTATGCAATGTAGCCATACTGCTATTGGGGATATTATGTTTTAAGTTACTACCTGTTGCACCTTTACCAGAAATGGATTTTCCTGTAATTACTGTAAATGCAAATTTGCCAGGTGCTAGCCCTGAAGTAATGGCAGCTACTGTTGCCACTCCTTTAGAGCGAGCTTTTGGGAGTATTTCAGGGGTGCAACAAATGAACTCTAGTAGTGGGCAGGGTTCAACACGAATTATGCTTGTATTTGATTTAAAGCGTGATATCAACGATGCTGCAAGAGATGTACAAGCTGCTATCAATGCTGCACGTGATTTATTGCCCAGCGGTATGCCTAATAATCCTACTTATCGTAAGATTAACCCTTCACAAGCCCCCATTTTGTTGGTGACCTTAACTTCAGATATTTTAAGTAAAGGGCAGTTATATGATGTGGCCTCTACCATCGTTGCACAAAAAATATCACAAGTAACAGGTGTTGGTGAAGTACAAGTGGGAGGAAGTTCTTTGCCCGCTGTGCGTGTGGAATTAGAGCCGCATTTATTAGCACATTATAATGTTTCTTTATCTGAAGTAAGGCAAGCGATTGTTAATTCAAACTTAAGAAAGCCAAAAGGCTTTGTAGAAAATGATCGATATCAATGGCAAATTACAGCTAATGATCAATTAACTAAAGCGGAACAATATAAACCTATCGTAATTCGCTATGATAATGGCGCAGCTATTCGTTTGCAGGATGTGGCGAGAGTTTATGATGCTGTAGAAAATAGGTATAATGCTGGCTATTATAATAATGAAGATGCCATTTTGTTAATTATTAACAAAGAATCAGGGGCTAATGTTATTGAAACCATTAAAGGGATTAAAGATGCATTGCCGCTGTTAAAGGCCGCTATTCCTTCAAGTGTTGAATTAAATATAGCGATGGATCGTTCGGCAGGTATTCAAGCTACTTTAAGTGAAGCAGAACATACCCTTATTATAGCAGTTATTTTAGTGATTTTAGTGGTGCTATTGTTTTTAGGGCATTGGCGGGCAGCACTTATTCCTGCATTAGCTGTACCTGTATCCATTATAGGTACATTTACAGTAATGTATCTAATGGGATTTTCACTAAACAACCTATCATTAATGGCTTTGATTGTCGCAGCAGGTCTGGTGGTTGATGATGCCATTGTGGTACTTGAAAATATTGCTCGCTATATTGATAAGGGGATGAGTCCTCTACAGGCTGCATTACGAGGTACTAAAGAGGTTGGTTTTACTTTAATATCGATGAATGCATCATTAGTTGCTGTGTTTTTGGCATTATTATTTGCTGGTGGTTTACTGTCTCAATTATTTAAAGAGTTCGCTGTTACTTTATCAGTAACCATTGTGGTTTCTTTACTTGTGTCGCTTACGCTAACCCCGATGTTATGTGCGAGATGGTTAAAAAAACAAGACTTAAACAAGAAGCCTAACCGTTGGCAACAAGGATTTAATAATTTCTTTGGTAAAGTAACTGATTATTATCGTGTTAGCTTAGGTTGGGCATTAAGACACTCTAGGTTAATGTTGATTATTTTATTTATTACCATTGGGGTGAATGTTTACTTATATATAGCTATTTCTAAAACATTATTGCCTGAACAGGACACAGGGGTTTTGTGGGGATTTATACGAGGTGACGATGCTATGTCATTTCAAATTATGCAGCCAAAAGTAGACAAGCTAAGTAAGTATGTATTAAGTGATCCAGCAGTAGAAAATGTAGCAGGCTTTATTGGTGGTGGCAATAGTGTTAATAACTCTATAATGGTAGTACGTTTAAAACCGAAAAGTGATCGTAAAGAAAGCGCTCAAGATATTATTAATAGATTACGTGATAATGCACCAAAAGTAGCAGGTGCTAGAATGTTCTTAATGGCTGCGCAAGATATTCAGTTAAATATGCGCCAAAACCAAAACTCAGAGACTGAATATCAATTACTAGGTGATGATCTTGATTTATTAAGAAAGTGGACAATTAAGGTAGCGGATGCTTTTCGTGAAATTCCTCAGATTACCAATGTGGATGCTGATGATAATGAAGGAGCACAGCAAATTTCTTTAACCATTGATCGAGAAATGGCTAAGCGTTTAGGGATAGATATGAGTGACGTGATGGATGTGTTAAATAACTCATTCAGTCAGAGACAAATCTCTACTATTTTTAATAGCCTTAATCAATATCGGGTGGTGATGGAAGTCAATCCAAAATATGCTCAATACCCTGATATGCTTAAGGATTTGCAGGTAATTACGAAACAGGGTAAACGGGTACCGCTGTCCGCTTTTACCCATTATGATTACAGTCTTCAACAAGATCGTGTACAACATGAAGGGCAGTTTGCTTCTTCTTATATCTCTTTTGATTTAGCAACTGGTGTTAATTTAGATGAAGCAATCAAGGCAATCGATCGAAAAGTTGCCTTATTGAATATTCCCAAGGAAATTCAAGCAAAAATGGGAGGTGCAGGCAGTGCTTTTCAAGCCTCAATGGCTGGGCAACCGCTAATGATTTTTATGGCGCTTATTATTGTATATATCGTATTAGGTATTCTTTATGAGAGCTATATTCATCCTTTAACTATTCTTTCTACATTACCTTCAGCAGGTGTAGGAGCCTTATTAGCATTAATGATGTTAAAAACACCCTTTAGCCTAATTTCATTATTGGGGCTATTTTTATTAATTGGTATTGTTAAGAAAAATGCTATTTTAATGATTGATCTTGCTTTGCAATTTGAACGAGAACAAGGTATGGATTCACGAACTTCTATTCAAGAGGCTAGTATTCTAAGGTTTAGACCTATTTTAATGACTACAATGGCTGCTATCTTAGGTGCAGTACCTTTAATGTTGGGTGGTGCAGAGGGTGCAGAGATGCGTCAACCGTTAGGTATCACAATTGTTGGTGGTTTGATTTTGAGTCAATTATTAACTTTATATACCACACCTGTGGTTTATTTATATTTTGACAGCTTAAGTAATTGGTGGCGTCGTCGTCACCCCAAAAAAAATGCTCATGATGTCTCGGGAGAAACAGCATGAACCAAAGATTTTATATAAAAACGTTATCAATTGTATTGGTAGGTGTATTGGCAGGCTGTGCCATTGGTCCTGATTATCAACGACCATCCACAGCGCAATCAGCTGATTTTAAGCAGGTTGAAGGGTGGAAGTTGGCTACCCCTGCAAATACAACTTTACCAGAAAGTTGGTGGACCTTGTATAACGATGTTGAGTTAAATCAGCTGCAACAAAAACTATTAATGGCTAACCAAAATTTAGCACAATATGAGGCGCGTTATCGGCAAGCTATTGCTTTAGTGAAAGGTGCTAGAGCAGCTTATTTCCCAACAGTATCTGCTAATGTTAACTCTACCAGGGCACAGCAAGGTAAAGGCAATACAGTAACTGATAGTTATGACTTAGGTCCTTCTGCCTCTTGGGAACTAGATATTTGGGGCAAAATTCGTCGTCAAGTTGAGTCTGCTAAGGCAGATGCACAAGGTAGCCAAGCAGATTTAGCTGCTGCAAAGCTTAGTTTGCAGTCTGAGTTAGCACAAACTTATTTGCAACTTAGAATTATGGATATCCATCAACAGTTGTTGGATCATACAGTAGAAGCTTATAGAAAATCTCTCACATTAACAGAGAATCAATATAATGCAGGAATGGTTGTTAAGTCTGATATGACACAGGCTAGAACACAGCTTAAAAATACTGAAGCACAGGCAATTGATATTAAATACCAACGAGCACAACTAGAGCATGCGATTGCTGTATTAATTGGTGAAGCACCTGCTAATTTTAGTATTAAAGCAACCTATAAAGTTCCACCATTACCCGTTGTGCCTAAGGTTCTACCTTCCCAGTTATTAGAACGTAGGCCAGATATTGCTTCTGCCGAGCAACAAGTTATTTCTGCCAATGCTCAAATAGGTGTAGCAAAAGCTGCGTGGTTTCCAGATTTAACCTTATCAGCGGGTGCAGGATATTCCAGTAATAGTTTTAGTCATTGGATTAATAGTCCAAATCGTTATTGGTCATTAGGACCAAAGTTTGCTATGACATTGTTTGATGGTGGTTTAATTCGTTCTCGTTATGAGCAAGCTGAAGCAGCTTATGATGAGAAAGTAGCTAACTATCGACAAACGGTATTAAATGGTTTTAAAGAGGTAGAGGATTATCTTGTACAACTTTATATTATGGAACAAGAGGCCATTGTTCAGAAAGAAGCCACAGATTCAGCGAAGGAGTCATTACAGCTAATTACCAATCAATATGAAGCAGGTATGATTGATTATCTTAATGTGGCAACAGCCCAATATTCTGCATTGAATACGGAGAGAACAGGTATTACCTTATTAGGTAATCAACTAACAGCAAGTGTTAAATTAATTGCTGCTATTGGTGGCGGATGGGATATAACAAAGTTAACTAAGGAAGAGTGATAATGATAGTACCTAATTATTGGGCAGAAGCTATTATTAAATATAAAGAAGGTAGTCGAAAAGTTACCATCAAACGTTTTGGTTGGTCTGATATTAATCAAGAAGATGCTCAATTAGAAGCTCAAAAGCGTGCTGATGATGCTCTGAATGATTGGTTAGCAGGTAAATTAATTACATTCCGTGAGAAAAAAATATACTATAATGGTGCGGATGGCTTACCTATTAGAGAACAGGTGATTAGTAGGCATAATGATGTAGTAATTACTAGAAATAGTTATGGTGCACTGTGTTTAAATACACCTGATGTTATGTTTGCGGATATTGATTTTGACGGCGATTTTTCAATAGAGGGCAGTTGCTTATCACCGCTTTTATATTTTATTTTTTCAATAGCTTTTATAGTTAGTTTATTAAAAGGATACTATGAAGCAGCTGTTTTATTTACTGGATTATTCTGTTTACTATTTATAACTAATAAAATAAGAAAAAAACTGGAAAAACCTATTGAACATAACAATAGTAAAATCATAGATGATCATTTAAAAAAGATAGAGTTATTTTTAGAAAAATATCCAAAATGGGGAGTAAGAGTCTATGAGACTCCAGCTGGATTACGCTTACTAATTACTCATAAGACAATGCAGCCCAATGATTCAGAAGTAGATTTGTTTTTTAAATTAATGGATGTTGATCCTGTATATGCAAGAATGTGTAAAAATCAACAGTGTTTTAGAGCAAGGGTAACTCCTAAGCCTTGGCGAATTAATATGAATCAACATATTACTCCTCAATCAGGAAATTGGCCAATTAAGGAACAATATTTGACCATTCGTGAAGATTGGGTGAAGGAGTACAGTAATAAAGCGAAAGATTTTGCAGCCTGTCGTTTTATTAAAAGTATAGGAAACGCTACAGTAGATGATAAAGTAGCTGAAATTATTAAATTACATGATGAGTTAAGTAAGGCCAATACAGATTTAGCTATTGCTTAATATTTTTATCAGCCTAATGTATATTACAATTTAAATCTAAATCTAAATCTTTTAGGATAGATTCTTAAATAAAATAAAGGAGATAATAATGAAAACAACTTTAACACTTATTATGGGTGGATTATTAGCATTGCAAGCACATGCTGCTAGTATCGAAGTACCTATGTACTTAACAACAGAAAAAGGGGTAGGTGATTCAATCGGTACTGTAACTATTACTGAAACAGAATATGGTTTACTATTTACACCCCATTTAAAAGGATTGCAACCAGCAGGTATGCGTGGTTTTCATATCCATGAAAAAGCTAGTTGTGAGCCAGCTGAGAAAGATGGCAAAATGCAAGCTGCTTTAGCAGCGGGTGGGCATTTTGACCCTAACAAAACAAGTAAACATTTAGGCCCTTATGATAAAGAGGGACATTTAGGTGATGTACCACCACTCTATGTTGCTCAAGATGGTACAGCAACTTATCCAGTATTAGCGCCACGTATTAAAAAGTTAGAGGAAATTAAAAATACAGCACTAATGATTCATGCCGGTGGCGATAATAATAGTGATCATCCAATGCCTTTAGGTGGTGGCGGTGGACGTTTTGCTTGTGGCATTATTAAATAATATTTTTAATAATCAGTATTTGGAAAAGGATGATTGATTATAATCATCCTTTTTTATTAGCTAATGATTTATGCGATAGCTTATAATATATTCCTTATACTATTAACTTCTAAATGTTATTTTAAATTATCATGGAACGTCGTACGCGTATCACTGTACTGCTTGATAAGGTTACTTTTGAAGATAATGCCCTACGTAAGTTAGGCTATATCATGGCATTTATTGCTGGCGCGGTAAATGCAGGTGGTTTTTTCGCTATTGGCTATTATACCTCGCATGTAACAGGCGAAGTGTCTGCGATGGCTGATCACTTAGTATTAGGTGATATTCAGTTAGTTATTTTATTTTTTTGCATGTTACTCTGCTTTATTGGTGGTGCCATGCATTCTACATGGTTAATTATTTGGGCAAGGCGTAGTCGTTTTCGTAGTGGCTATGGTATTTCCATGTGTGTAGAATCATTTATTCTTTTACTATTTGGTACGCTAGGAATAACTTTAGGGACGGAATGGAAGTTTTTATTTTTTTCGCCTACTATTATGTTGCTGTGTTTTATTATGGGAATGCATAATACAGTTATTACTATTTTGTCTAATGGCTTGTTACGTAGTACACATATGACAGGGATTGCTACAGATATCGGTATTGAATTATCAAAAGCTATGTATTTCCATAAAAATCCACTTAAAAAAGTTGCAGCCATTAAAACCAATAGACGTAAATTAGTATTATTTATTGGTATTTTGTTTTATTTCTTTATAGGTGGAGTAGTAGGTGCCTTAGGTTTTAGACATCTTGGGTTTCAATTTATTTTGCCATTAGCTATTTTATTATTTGTCTGGGGAGCACTATCGATCTCTCATGATTTAAAGGCACGTACTCGTTTAAGGAATTATAAAAAAGTAGCTTAGAAACAGAAAAGCCCAAATAAAATTGGGCTTTGTAATGAATTATGCTTTAAAAGAATCTTTACGAATAGCTATGTAAACCATAATAAAGCTTACACCCTGCATTAATAAATCAATGCCTATCATAATACCAAAAATTGTACCGCTGACAGGCCATGCTGCAATAATGATGATACCGAACAGAATATTTAAAAAGCCTGTAAGATATAACCATTGACTACCAACCATTTTACGTAGTTTATAGCTATAAAATAAACGGCTAATGCCAAATGCTATTAATAAAATAGCTAACAGTAAAGCGAGATAAAGTGCTGACTCCATAGGAATGATAAGCAAACAAATGCCAGCTACTAAATAGCTAACAGACCATAAGATAGAAAGCACAAAAACAGCTGTTGTCTGTTTAGCATAAAAACTATGAAATAGTTGAATTAGCCCTGTTGCAATTAAAAAACCACCTAAGAAGTACATAGCAACAATAGTAGTAATAAAACTATAGGTTAGTGCGAAAAAACCGCCTACTACTAATAATACCCCTAAAATAAGGAACCAAATACGGTTCATCTGTAGCTTTTGTATTAGCTCTGGGTATTGATTGTCATTCAACATAATAAGAATCCTTTTAAGATTATTTATATATTAGAGAGATCATTGTAGTTTATAGTTCTTAAATAGGTTAGAAATACTATGACTAAATATTAATAGGAGTGTTTGTACAAATTATTACATTGCATTTATGGTAGAAATTAAACTTTTTTTTCAGTTATTAAGTCTTATAAGAATATTTGCCTATAATAATTGGTATTCTAATGTTAAACCGTATTGTGATGTTATCCCTGTTATGTGTTAGTTCGATCAGTTTAGTATTGGCGGATGAGCAACCGTTATATAATTTTTTACAGCCTTCAAGTAAGGTAAATTTATTTACTCAAGGAGTAACTTTACCTAATAGTGAGCTAGAGTATAACCAACAGCATGAGTCATTCAGAAGATTAACGTTTGCTAATAATATAGATAACCCAAGTATTGCCTTGCAATTTAATCAGCCAATTAATCTTATCAATCAAAAGGCATTAAGTTTGCGTATGCAAAATGCAATGGATTGGGATTTAACATTATATGTTGATATTAAGGATACAGACCAAAAAACTGTACTTAGGGCGACAGTTGCATTACCTGCTGGCCCTGCTCAAAACTTACTTATTCCACTTAAAGAAACATCTGGACGTGCATGGGGAATGCGAGAAGGTATAACCTCATCATGGCAAAGAGATAATACACGCTATTTATTACCTATTAGTGTAGTAGGTAAGATAGATATAAGTAAGCTAGCAAGTATCACCCTTACAATGGTTAAACCAGCTATCCCACAAAGCCTATTGATAGGCAATATTAAAGCTATAGGCGATGATGTAGACTATATGGCCTATCATCATATCGTGGATAAATATGGTCAAAATAATATTGTTAAATGGTCAGATAAAATTATTAGTGATAAACAACTACAACAAGTAGCTCAAGCTGAACAAGCTCAATTAAAAGAGTGGTTAAGTCATCAGTTAATACAAGATAAGTTTGGTGGTTTAGGCTCTAAACCTCAATTTAAAGCGACTAATTACTTTAGAACAGAAAAACATAATGATAGATGGTATTTAGTGTCTCCAAAGGGACATGCATTTATTTCTTTGGGGATTAATACTGTTGTGCCTGATCAAAGTCAGACCTATATAGCAGGGCGTGATTTTATGTTTGCTTCACTGCCTGAGAAAAATACGCCACTAGCTAATTTTTATGGTCATGCTAATACCAATAGTGGTAATGCAGCACAAGGAGGCAGAGGGATAGATAAGGGACAGTGGTATGATTTTTATCAAGCCAATATGTATCGTGTATCTGGTAAAGCTATTTTAAAAAATTGGCGTAATCGTACCATAAATCGTTTTAAAGCATGGGGATTTAATACTATTGGTAATTGGAGTGATAAACAGTTAATTGCAGAAAAACGTTTACCCTATACCATGCCTATTTTAATTAAGGGTGACTATGCCAGTGTTCCATCAGGTATGGATTGGTGGGGGTTTATGCCTGATACATTTGATCCTAAGTTTACTGAAGCTGTGGAGAAAGCAGTAAAGTTAGCTACTGAAAATAGAGTGAATGATCCATGGTTAGTCGGATATTTTGCGGATAATGAATTATCATGGGGAGGGCTAGATAGCTCACCAGCAGCACACTATGCTTTAGCAATTAATTCGTTAAGTAGAAATAGTGAAAGTCCAGCAAAGCAGGTATTTATAAAACAATTAAAGAATAAATATAAAGAGATTGATAAGTTAGCGAGTGCTTGGGGGATTTCTATTAAATCTTGGCAAGATCTGGAGCAACAAAGTTTTACTGCTCCTTTGCCTAGTGCTAAATATACAGCAATTAGTGAGGATTATAGTTATTTTTTGAGAAGTTATGCAGATAATTACTTTAAAACAGTAAAAGAGATGCTCACTAAATATGATCCTAACCATTTATTTTTAGGTAATCGTTTTGCAGTGAAGTTACCTGAAGTAATAACCTCTTGTGCCAAATATTGTGACGTAATTAGTTTTAATACTTACACATTATTAGCTAAGCAAGGCTATGATACTAAACTAGTGGCCAGTTTAGATAAGCCTATTATGATTACTGAGTTTACTTTTGGTTCTAAGGCTACAGGGGCTTTATGGGCTGGTCCTGTGGCTGTCACAGATGATAAAGCGCGTGGCGATAGTTATCAGCAGTTTGTTGAAGGTGCTTTTGAAGATCCGCATATGGTGGGATTACATTGGTTTCAGTATATAGATGAACCTATTACGGGACGTTTACTGGATGGTGAAAATGGCCATATGGGATTAGTAGCTATTACGGATGTGCCTTTTCATAAGTTTATTAAGAAAGTAAGGGACGCTAACTTAACTGTTTTAAAGGAAACATTAAATAAATTATAAACTAATAGCTTAATTTTTAGTTATTAACCTGTACAATAGCACTAGTTTTTGTATGGAAATAGTAATAATGTCAAATAAGCGTGTTTATTTTGAAACGAATGTAGTAGAAATTAAGCCTGATGAAACTGTATTAGATGGTTTTATTCGTAGTGGCGTTTCAATACCTTTTTCGTGTCGTGGTGGTTCTTGTCAAACTTGTGCTGTGCGTTGTTTAGAGGGTGATATCCCTGCAGAAGCACAACTTGGCTTGTCAGATTACCAAAAAGAAAAAGGCTATGTATTGACTTGTCGTTGTATTCCAACAACAGATATGACCATTGCACCATTAAGTCCTGATGATGTTATCACAGATGCTTTCTTAATGGCTGTAGAGCAGCCGACAGCAGCACAGCCTAAATATCGTTTTACGATTGAGTTAGGTAGAAGTCGTAAGTTTGAAGTAGGGGATACCTTTAAAATCATTGATGGTACAACTGATGAGGCGGTAGTTAAAGTAGTAGAAACTGATGGTGAGTGGGTGCTTACTGTTGAGTTATTAGCTGATACAGCCCCTGCAACATTAACTTGGCTACAAGGTGAATTACAGCCAGATACAATGATTCAAATTCGTGGCCCTTATTCACAACAAATACCGATGTGGCTAACGGAAGAAAAGCCAGACCCAGAACCAAATTTAGAGGTGTGGCATCAGTTAGATGATGGTGCGAAAGTTAGGACTGTATTGATCGATTTTTATGATCGAGTTTATGAGGATGAACGCTTAGCTCCTTTTTTTGCTAATGTGAGTAAAACACGTTTAGTTGAAAAACAATTTTCTTTTATGAAGTATTTGTTTACTCGTGAACATGTTCATTTTGGTCAACGTCCTCGTAATTTACATCATTGGATGGTGATTTCAGATGATTTAATGGATCATCGTCGTGTTATTTTAGATGATACCTTCAAAGACCATGGTTTAACGGATGAGCAACGCCATGTTTGGCACCAGTATGAAGAAAAATTCCGACCTGATGTAGTAAAGGATAAACCATGGCCCATTAAAGTAGGTGATGAGTTTGTTGACTTAGAATCATTTGATAAAGAAGTATTAACTTGTGCTACTGTATGTGATCATTGTGGTGAGCCAGTAGATGAGGGAACAGAAGTGATCTATCATCGTCGCACAGGTAAAATCAGTTGCCCTAATTGCAGCCAATAAATTTAATTTGATATTGTGGAAAGAGTAATGAGTGATTATTTAGAAACCCTGTATCCTGATTATGGTCAACGTTTTAGTATTGATGAAATGTTATTTGAAACCCAAACAGACCATCAGAAATTAGTCATTTTCCGTAATGGAAAAATGGGCACTGTAATGGCCTTAGATGGTGTTATTCAAACTACAGAAGCTGATGAATTTATTTACCATGAAATGATGGCTCACCTTCCCATTATGGCACATGGTAATGTGAAAAGTGTATTAATTATTGGTGGTGGTGATGGGGGAATGCTGCGTGAGGTATGTCGCCATGCAACCATAGAAAAAATTACTATGGTAGAAATTGATAGAGGGGTTATTGACCTTTGTACTAAATATTTACCTAATCATTCAGCTGGCGCTTATCAAGATCCTAGATTAGAGCTTGTGATTGGCGATGGTATGGAGTTTGTGGCTAATACGTCACAAAAATATGATGTAATTATTTCAGACTCTACAGATCCTATTGGGCCAGCAGAAGTCTTATTTACTGAGAATTTTTATCAAGCTTGTCATCGTTGTTTAACTGAAAAAGGTGTATTGGTTACTCAGAATGGCACACCTTTTATGCAATTAGATGAAGTAAAGAGTACAGCTAATAAAATGCAAGGCTTGTTTGCGGATTGGCATTTTTATCGTGCAGCGGTGCCTACTTATATTGGTGGTGATATGACTTTTGCTTGGGGGAGTAAAGACAAAGAATTACGCTATACATCCCTTGATGAGTTAAAGGCTCGTTTTAATAAAGCAAATATTAAAACTCGTTATTATAATCCTGCTATGCATTATGCCGCTTTTGCTTTACCACAATATGTATTGGAAGCAATTGGTAAACAAAATAATGATTAATAAATTATCCCTTAGCTTTATAAGCTAAGGGATAATCTTATTTATATTTGATGCCTGAGTTCATTTCAGAGCGTTTGTAGTCTGGCAAGCACCAAACTTCACCCCAATCAAAAAACTCTGTGCCTTCTTTAAAAGGACGTGATAGTTGAATTCTGTATTCAATTAAAGCCAATAAAACAGCTTCATCAACAGTTGCATTAGATGACCAACCAGCTGCAGAACGATCTGAGTGAACTGGAACAATAGTGATTTTTGCTTCAGTTAGAACGCCATGATCAATATATAAGCCCAGTGTACAAGGGCATTCACTAAACTCTATTTCTTCAAAAAACATCCATTCAGTGCCATTTTTATAGTCAATATTAGAACGATAGAGGTGTGTTAAAACGGTACCTATTTCTTCTCTAGTAGTCCCTTTTTTAAGTACTATAGGGTAATTCTTTATTGTTAGTGATCCATCTTGTTTATTAATTTGTAACGTATTTTTATTCATCATAACTAACTTACCTGTTTTATCCATGAACATGTAACATATTATAACAAGTGTAATATAATAATATCTTGTATTTTGTCACTATTTTGTAGTTATTTTTACATAATTATAAATATTAATAGTAATTGATATTAATAGCTTATCTTAATATACTGTTCAGCATTTATTAACTATGTAATACGACATGTTAAGAGTTAGCTCACTATGAAAAAGAAAGCATTGTTGCTGTATTCAACCATCGATGGTCAGACATTTGCAATCATCTCTAAAATAGTTTTACGCATGACTGAAGAAGCTGAAGATATTGAACATGAAGTTTATGATTTATGGAAAATGCCAGAGTTAGATTTGAATGAATACTCTACAATTCTAATGGGGGCAGCAATTCGCTATAACAAATTTGATAAACCTTTTTTGGATTTTATTGAAAAGAACTATAAAACATTGAATGAAAAAAACTCGGCTTTCTTTTGTGTTAATTTGACAGCTAGAAAGCCAGGAAAAGATACACCTGAAACCAATGGTTATGCTCGTAGATTTTTAGCAAAAACACCATGGAAACCCACTTTAAAAGGTGTTTTTGCAGGTTCTTTACGTTATCCACGTTATACTTGGTACGATAAGATTTTAATTAAGTTTATTATGTGGATGGATGGTGAAAAACAAGATTTAAGTAAGGAATATAATTATACTAATTGGCAAAAAGTGGATGAGTTTGCTAAAGAGTTTATCGCGCTAACACGTAAATAGTAATATTAATACTGGATAAAAGGTTCAATTATTTGAACCTTTTGTTGTTTTGGCTATTAACTTTATATTTTAAGGATAATTTAATGACAGATAAGCCAGTTGTTGCTGCCTTTGATTTTGATGTTACTATTACAACAAAAGACACCTTTGTTCCCTTTCTTTACTGGGCATTTGGTAAAGTGAAAGTTTATAAAGTATTTATTAAATTACTACCTGAAGCAGTTAAAGTTGTTTTAAAGCTATCTAATCGTGATTTTTTTAAAGAAAAAATAGTAGCAGCATTGTTTACTAATCAATCGGTTAAGCACCTAAAAGTATTAGGAGCGGGCTATGCGAGTTCTTTCACTCCTTTGATTAGACCCAAGGCACTTAAACGTATTAAATGGCATAAAGAACAAGGGCATCGTTTGGTAATGGTGAGTGCGTCATTGAATCTTTATTTAGAAAAAGCTGCAAAAGATTTAGGTTTTGATGATTTGCTTTGTACAACCCTAGAAGAACAAGACGATATATTTACTGGTAAGTTGCAGGGAGCTAACTGCCGTTGCCAAGAGAAAGTAAACCGTTTACAGAAATTGTTAGGTGATTTATCCCATTATGAGCTTTATGCCTATGGTGATTCAGAGGGGGATAAGCAGATGTTAGAAGCGGCTAACCATCCTAATTATCGTACTCTTGAGTAAGGATACATATTGGCTTTAGATTTAACAGATGTTATTAAGATTAAATGGTTTGACTTAATATTTTTTTTAGCTATAGATGGAAAAGGTTAGTAATATAAATAATTATTATAATTAAAATAAAAATAGGGCCTTAAATGATAAGACCCTATTTTTTATTAGTTACTAATCTTTCTTGTCAGTATTTTTACCTTCAAGACGTGATTCATACCATAATGCATTGACTACAGCTAATAGTACAGCGAAGCCAACACCTAAAAACCAAGCAAAATACCACATAATGGTTCTCCTTAATATAAAGTTTTGTCGTTTGCTTCGATATACTCAACATTTAATTTACCACGCATTACGTAGTAAGACCATGCGGTATAAGTAAGAATCATAGGTACAAAGATAATTACCACGATTAACATAACGACTAAGGTGTAATAGCTTGATGTACCATCCCATAATGTAATACTCATACTAGGGTCAACCGCAGATGGAAGTACAAATGGGAATAGAGCAACAGCGGCTGTTAGGATAGTACAAGCTACAGCTAAAGATGAAGTTACAAAGGCTAATAAGGTACGTTTCATCGCTTGTAAGCCTAATGTGGTAAGCACCATTACATAAACTAGTACAGGTATAATCCATAGAGCAGGTATTGCTTTATAGTTATTTAACCATGCACCCTCTTCAACATGAGCTGTTTTCATTAATGGGTTAATAATTTCTTTAGGATCAGGCATAGTATCAATTACTATTCCTTTCAGAAAGAATACCCAAATGCCTGCAATACTAAAGCAAATCAACATAACAAGACCTGCTATGCGTGCTGCTTTAATTACACGAGCTTGTAATGCACCTTCAGTACGATGTGCCAAGAAGGTAGCACCTTGTAAGGTTAATAACGTCAAACTTACTACACCACAAACAAGAGCAAATGGATGTAATAATTGGAAGAAGTTACCATCATAGAAAGAACGCATATTATCATCTAAGTGGAATGGAATACCTAATAATAGGTTACCAAAAGCCACCCCAAATAATAATGAAGGAATAGCACTACCTACGAAAATACCCCAGTCCCAATTTTTACGCCATCTATCGCTGGCTATTTTAGAGCGGTATTCAAAGCCAACAGGTCTAAAGAATAAGGCAGCTAATAAAAGTAACATAGCCCAATAAAGACCAGAGAAGGCAATGGAATAAACCACTGGCCATGCCGCAAATACACCTGCACCTGCAGTAATAAACCAGACTTGGTTACCATCCCAGTGTGGTGCCACACTATTAATTATAATACGGCGTTCTTTATCATTTTTTCCTAAGAAAGGAAGCAATGTACCAACACCCATATCGTGTCCATCCATGATGGCAAAACCGAATAAAACAACACCGATTATTAGCCACCAGATAAGTTTTAGTATTTCATAATCTAACATGATTTATCTCCTTGCATCCTACTTAACTGGTTCAGTTAGCACAACAGGGCCTAAGCGAGCATATTTAAACATCAAATACATTTCCGCTATTAGTAAACCTGTATAGAACACAATAAAGCCAATTAATGATGCTAGTACAGAACCTGCACCAACAGAGGAAGGTGACAGATAAGTAGGTAATACACCAAATACAGTCCAAGGTTGACGACCATATTCAGCTAGGAACCAACCGCACATGATGGCAATCCATGGTAATGGGATGGAGTATAAGCAAACTTTAAGGAACCAACGTTTTTCTTGCATGGTATCTTTAATTGAAAGACGGAATGCATAGATAAACATGAAGATAAAGAGGAAGCCTAAGGCAACCATTACACGGAATGACCAGAATAGTGGAGCCACTTTAGGTACACTATTGTGAGCAGCCTGTTTGATAATGGCAGGTGTAGCATCCTCAACTTTTTCAACGTATTGGTGAACAAGTAGACCATAGCCTAAATCTGCTTGATGCGCTTGTAATTGTTGCATTGCCGCATCATGCTCAGCTGTTCTAGTTTTATCTTTTAGAATATTTAGTGCTAAAACTGCTTGAATACCACTAGTAATACGTTGCTCATTTTGAGCGCGAATATCTTTAATACCAGGTAGTTTAGTATCAAAAGAACGTGTAGTAATGATACCTAATACATATGGAATTCTAATTTCATAGTGGTTAGTCTCTGCTTCTTCATCAGGAATAGCAAATAGAGTAAAGCCAGCAGGAGCTTCTTCACTTTCCCACATACCTTCTAATGCTGCTAATTTAGATTTTTGAGATTGAGTAACAGAGTAACCCGATTCGTCACCTAATATCACCACACTGAAAGCTGAGGCAATACCAAAGGCAGCTGCTACACAGAAAGAGCGTTTAGCAAAGTCTATATATTTGCCTTTTAATAAATACCAACCAGAAATACCAAGCACAAACATTGAGCCTGTTACATAACCTGCAGAAACAGTATGAACAAATTTCTCTTGTGCCATTGGGTTAAAGACGATATCAGCAAAACTATTTAACTCCATACGCATAGTAATAGGGTTAAAATGCGCGCCAAGAGGGTCTTGCATCCAGCCGTTGGCAATCAGAATCAATACAGCAGAGAGGTTGGAGCCTAGTGCTAATAAGATTGTGACCAATAAGTGTTTACCTTTGGATAGTCTATTCCAGCCAAAGAAGAATAGGCCAATCATGGTAGACTCTAAGAAGAATGCCATTAAACCTTCAATAGCAAGTGGTGCACCAAAGATATCACCCACATAATGAGAGTAATAAGCCCAGTTAGTACCAAACTGGAATTCCATAGTAATACCAGTAGTCACTCCTAGAGCAAAGTTAATCCCGAAGAGTTTTCCCCAGAATTTGGTCATCTCCTTATAAATTTCTTTACCAGTAATAACATAAACAGATTCCATAATAACTAGAATCCATACCAACCCTAGCGTTAAGGGTACAAAGATAAAGTGATACATCCCAGTGATTGCAAACTGCAATCTGGCAAGATCAACAGCACTACCGTCTATCATGATTTAGCTCCTTCTGATAAAAACTGACCTGATTGCACGTTATAAATATCGTGAACATTAAATTTCACTTTATAAAGACGAACCAGTCTGTACCAGAGACAATAAAGTATCAGTACTTTTATAATTACGATTAAAAGCAAATGTTTGCTTAATGGTGGAAACCATTGTTCTCGATTTTTCATCAAAACTCTCCAATCGAGTATGTAATTAACAATCACGGTGCTTTTAATTTATGAAAGCTTATGTAGGCAGAAATGCTACAGTGCAAAACATGGCACAAACTTTCTATCAATTAAACAAACAACAAATTTATTAATTAACTATAAAAATAACGTTGAGAATATGAAAATTCTTACTAAACAATTGCTTTGGTTGAAGGAGGAGCTCTACTAAGAATGGACCAGTAGTTAAGGGAAAGAAGGTAAGGATCAGTAACCCTAATAATAGGTTGTTGTTTTGGGGGGGTAAATATGGTTGTATAAAATGCTACTAATATTGAGGCAGTATGCAATAAATCACAATAACCACAATTTACAATGTTATTGCTGTCTTCTGTATTGTTAGAGGTATCCTTTGAGAAAAGAGGTGGTTCTGTTTTAGTCTCTAAAAAATCACTAGGGTTTAGATGATTCTCTTTGTAAAACTGAGAGGCACATTCAAAATGGTTTAATGAAGGTGCATGATTAGGTGTATTTTGAGATGACTCGCCTAATAGAGCGATCGTTTGAGTAATTACTGGACAAATTGTAATCAGTAATATGGCAAACAAGCCCAAGTAAATGTTAAAACGCTTTAATGCCTTGCGTTTAAACACTGTACTCCTCCAGCGAAATAAAATGTTAATATTTTATATGCGACATTTTCTCACATATGGCTTATTACTTATATGGACAAAATGTCGCATTCCTTTATTTTATACATTTTATTACTGCTTGTCATGTTTATAAGTTATAGATAACAGGAGATTCT